>CAZRWW010000113.1:0-13583 GCA_964603725.1 uncultured bacterium | reverse complement strand
ACGACGTTGTGGCCGTCGATGATCCACAGCTTCTCGCGCCATCGATCCGATGTCACCGTGGGTGCCCCCTGCTGGCCGCAGGCCGCCGGAGGGATGCTCCGGCTGAAGGCAGCCTAGGGCATGACGATCCCGCCATGCAACCAAGAGGGAGCCTTGCGGCTCCCTCTTCATCCCCCGGATGATCGCCCGCGGGGCGCCTTGGGCTATCCGGGGGTATGGCGCGAAGGCGTGCGAGGGACAACCTCGCGAGCAGGCACCGGCTACGGGGCGATCCCCATTCCCCGCCAGCTGCCGCTGAACACACCCGGCCGCCTGCCCGCGCGGCTCCAACTGCCGTGCAGGTCCCCCAACACGTGACCCTCCTTGTCCTCCCAGCGCCCGCTGAACTCGCCGACCTCGAAGCTCAGCGGCGGGCCGCCGGCAGGGTCGTCGGGGTTGCCCACGCGCCTCAGCACGTCGTACGTGCCGCGCAGGAATCCCCGGAAACGCCCGTCGTTGTCGATCGTCTTGCCGAAGAAGACTCGCTCGCCCAGGGAGTTCTCGCCGTAGTGGCCGCGCAGATAGCCCCGGGCCTCTCCCGAGTAGGAAAGCCAGCGGCCCGCAAATCGGCCGACCGAGTCTCCGGCGGCCCACCCCCACGTGCCCGAGCAGAAGCCGCGCACGTGCGCGGCCGCCTCGACGCGGAAGGCGGTGAACGAGACCTTTTCCGGCGAGTCGGGAATGTCGATGATCGTGCACAGGTTCTCGAGCCGCGCCACGGGGAACAGCACCTCGCCGCACGGTTCGGCGCGGAAGTGCAGCGTGTCGTCCGGGGCCTCTTCCTGCGAGTTAACCGCTCCGGTCGCGTACGAGAGCAGCACGTGCAGCCCGTCGAAGTCGCCGTGCGTCACCGAGACCCACTCGAGGGACCCCGGGTCCCGGCGCCGCTTCGACAGGTGGTCCTCGGGATCCTCGAAGGAGATCTGCCTGAGCACGCGGAACGCCCCTGACTCGACCCACAGCGAGCCGTCCCAGCGAACCGGCGCGGAGGGCTCCGGAGACGTCCCCGGCGTGCCGGCCTCCTCGCGGCTGGCGAGGTTGCCCCACAGGATCGTCAGCGAGTACCAAATCCGCCGGGTATTCTCGATGTCCTGCGCCTGAGACCGCCCGTCGGGATCCAGCCCGGCATAGCCGTCCTCGACGAGATCATCGCTGAGCTGCGCGGCCGCCAGGTCGTCATCGCCGAAGGCGGGATCTTCATCGACGGCCAGCAGGCCGCCAAACGGATCGTCGAGATCGACCGTCTGCTGCCCCGGATCGAGCGCGTCGCCGGTCCCCGATCCGGTCGTGCCTCCTTCCCTGCCGCATCCCGACAGGACCAGCATGCCCGCCAGCAGGACCAGCCCCATGGACGTGATCGCGTTGCTCCTGCTCATGGTCTGTAACCTCCTCCCTGCTCGAGACCGCCCGGCCGCGAGGGCCGCCGGGGCTGCCCGGCAGCGGTGCGAGTTTCCGGCTTCCTTCCGGCTTCACGCGCCCCATCCGATCTCTGCCAGAAGTGTGCCAGGATCGGCTCCGCAGCATGGGGACGGAGTTTAACGATATAGAAAACAATCATTTGCGGAAACTAACGCGAACCTGGATCGGGGTCGCCGCGACCCTGTGACCTGGGCAGCTGTACCGTGCGGTACGGTCCCCTGAACTGAGCGGGACGCCGCCGCGGTCGGCCCCCCTCCGGGCAGCCGACCGGGACGCCGCCGTGGCCGCGAGCATGGGGCGATCAGTGAACGAGCACGAACCTGCGATCCTGCACGCGCGCGCCCGAGGCCAGCCGCAGGAAGTAGACGCCGCTGGGCACCGGCGCGCCGGCCGCGTCGCGTCCGTTCCACAAGAGCGCGTGGGAGCCGCCTTCCTGCGCGCTGTCCACGAGACGCTGCAGTCGGCGCCCCGTCACGTCGTAGAGGTCCAGCGTCACCCGCCCGCTCTGCGCGGGCAGGCGGTAGCGGATCGTCATCCCCGGACCGCGTGAGCCGACCTGCACCGGGTTCGGCCGGATTCGCTCGAGCTCGAAGCGGTTCACCGGCAGCCGCACCTCGATCGACAACGGGCCGAACTCGAGGTCGCCTCCGCTCAGCAGCGCGGCCACCAGCAGATACTCGTAGACGCCGCCCTGGCGCACGGTGGGATCGAGATACTCGCGGTCGCCGCCTCCGCGCACCGGCGCGCGCGGATTGAGCAGCAGCCAGTCGGACTCCGCCTGGCGCGCGTCGCGGCGGTAGACGTAGAAGTCCGCGCCGCCCAGCTGAGCGGGGGCCCGCCAGCCGACGCGCACGCCCCCATCCGTCTCCGAGAGGGTGAAGGCCGAGAGCGTGACCGGCACGTAGTCGTAGTACTCGACGATGCCGCGCGGGTCGACCAGGGGCGGCCCCGACAGGAAGATCCTGGCCGCCGGGGCCATGCGCTCGGCCTGGAAGATCGTGCCGGTGCTTCCTCCGAAGCGCAGCGGGTCGGCGTGCGAGTCGGCGATCAGGATCCGGCCGGTGTGATCGACGGACATGCCGGTCGGCAGGTTGGGGCTGTCGATGCGGGCCAGCGCCTCGTAGGTCCCGTCGAGCGCGACCGAGTAGAGCGTGCCGGAGGGCGACCCGGTGGCGAAGTCCGTGACCAGCAGGCGTCCGTCGCGATCGAGCGCGATGGCGCGCGGCTCGCGGAACGGGCTGCCCTGGCGGATGATCTGCGCGGCGCCGGTCTGCGGATCGATGCTGACGATCCGGCCGGCGTTGGAGCCGCTCGCCCCGCCCGTGCGGTTGAGCATGATGATCCGGCCGGTCTCGGGAACCACCACCAACCCCACCGGCGCGGCCAGGATGCTGTCGGAGAAGACCACCTGGGCCGTGCCGTGGACGAGATCGACGCGGTAGATCGCGCCCGGCGCGTGCGGCCCGGGCACGCGATCGAACGGATCCGCCCCCTCGTCCAGCAGGTAGCAGAGGGTCGAGTCGACCACCGCCAGGGCGCGCGGCTCGGCGAAGGTCGGATCCTGGCACACGAGCTCGTAAGCGCCGGTGCGCAGATCGGCCCGGAAGACGCCGCCGCGGTTGAACGTGCCCAGCGGCGCATTGGCATCGGCGATCAGGAGCTGGGTGCTGCTGCCCGGGATGCAGGCGACATCCACGGGCGTGATCATCTTGTCCGTCGCGACCAGCGGCACCACCGGGCGCGAATAGCTGGCCCCCGAACCCTCGACGCGCAGCACCGCGCCCGGCGATCCGCCGTAGTTGAGGGGGTCGATCGTCCGGTCGATCAAGACGTAGTCGCCCGAGCTCAGGCGCGTCGCGATCCGATAGAGCAGCCGCGCCCGATAGATGCTGCCGCTGGTCACGGACAGCTTGGCGTTCTGATCGGCCAGCGGGGACAGCCCCGGAGTGGACACGACGCGCGCGAGGTAGCGGATCGTCACGCTGTCCCAGCCGGCCACCTCACCCTGCCAGGTCAGGCGGCCGACGCCCACGGCCAGCGTGCCCGAGGAGGCCTGCGCCCCGGCCTGCTCGAGGAACAGCTGCTCGCTCGCGGTCACCTCGAGCGCGGCCCCGGGCTCGATGGTGCCCGCGCGATTCACGATGCGGATCTCGCAGTGCAGCGTATCGCCGCGCTCGGCCCACCGCCCGCGGGCGTCCTCGTCGGCCCCGAAGAAGGCCAGCGTGGCCTCCGGCGTGGGCACGCGGACAACGGAGGTCAGCGCGTCGGTGCCGAAGAGCGCCGCGGCGCGCGTGAGCGTGGGCGGGGTCACACCCAGGTCGAGCTTGAAGATCACGCCGTCTTCGTTGCTCTGCCACGTGGCGAACTGGTCGACAATCAGGACCTCCCGGTCGGAGATCGCCAGCATGCGGCGGGGCGTCACCATCTTGTGGTGCGTCGCCACGACGCTGATCGAGTCGGTCAGGGGGTTGTACAGGAGCACGCCAGTCTCGCTGGACGTGTTGCGCCAGCCGGGGTCGGTGAAGAGCAGCCCGCGGCCCGGCATCCACAGGAGGCCCTGCGGCCGCACCAGCTTGGGAGAAGCGATCGTGTCCACCATGGTGTATTGGCTGGAGAGCCCCTGGCGGGCCAGCACGAAGATCGCGCCCGTGTCCCCCCCGAGGCTCAGGGGGTCCGCTTCCTGGTCCGAGACATACAGCCGCCCTTGCTGGTCGAAGGCCATGTCCGAGATCAAGCGGAACTCGCGCGAGAAGGCGGCCACCTCGAGGTTGCTGCCGTCGGCGCGAACCTGGAAGACGGCGCCTCGGGCCGGCGCCAGCGCCAGCTCGGCAAGGTGGTCCAGGATCACGAAGCCCCCGTCCGGCTGGCGGACGATGCGGCTCGGGCCGCGGAAGAGGCTGCTGAAGGCCCACGCCGTGCTGGATCCCGTCAGCAGGTTGTGCTTGAGCACCGCGCCCCGGCCCGAATAGGACTCGACCGCCCGGTCGACCACCAGCAGCTCGTGGGCCGCCAGCATGTAGATGTCGCCCGCCGTGGCGGCGGCGACGTCGGGATAATAGGGCCAGAGCGTCGACTGGGCGGCGTCCAGCAGATAAAGCGTGCCGCGCCTGTGGCTCGTCCCGAACGGATCGGCCTGGGCATCCAGCACGACCAGCTCGGCGCCCCGCAGCGGGGCGGTGGCCTGGACCGACGCTTCCTTGCTCACCGGACGACTGAGCCCCCGCAGCTCGTAGGTCAGCTTGATGAGCTCCCGGTGGCTGACGTTCGTGCCGACCTTGAAGCGCGCCTCGATCGTGACCGGATGCACGAAGGCCAGATCGCCGGACCAGTGCAGGGTGCGGGCCGGGGTGTTGTCGTACATGACCCCACGGTCCTGGTCGAACGTGTAGTTCGTCAGGGTCAGCGACGCCGGGTAGGTGAGCCGGCCGGCCACCCCCAGCGCCGGCGTGGGCGACGGGTTCTGGAACACCACGGTGGCGCTCAAGATGTCGCCCGGCTCGATCCGCCCGTTGACCGTGCCGACCTCAGCCAGCGTGAAGGAGGTGATCTCGGCCTTGGGCAGCTGGCGCCGGGCCAGGCGATAGGGGTTGCGCAGGCTGTCCTCCATCACCCAGGCCGTCAGGTCGCTGTAGACGCCTCCTCCCTGGTCGATCAGCTGGTAGACTGAGCGCCTGCCGCCGCTCACGATGGCACTGCGATCGCAGATGAGGAGATCGGTCTCCCGGCGGTCGCCGTTCAGATCGAGGGCCTCGATGCCGTGCGGATCGACGAGCAGCGGGTTCGACGGGCCGATCAGGACCGAGAAGTTGTTGTACAGCCCCCCCGGCCCCGCGGGCCGCGCAATGCGGACGATCGCGCCCCGATCGGGGCTGGTGTTCTCGCGCGAGTCGGCGACGTAGATCGCGTTGTCGGCCAGGACGGTCGCGCACATCGGGTCCTGGATCAGGGGGTTGACGATGGGCACGCGCCGCCGCTGCCCCCGGCCGTCGAGCTCGAAGACCCGGCCGACGACCTGGGCGCTCGGGCTGTAGCGGTAGTCGCAGACGATGTACCCGCCCCCCGTGTCCACGGTGACGTCCACGGGGTCGATCATGTCCGCGTCCCGGAAGAACTCGGAGAGCAGGCCCGTGGCCAGATCGAAGCGGTAGATGACCCCGGCCTCCACCGCGGGCGCCTTCGGATCGGCGATCAGCAGCGAGCCGTCGTGCGCCAGACAGATGGCCGCCACGCGCGAGAGCGGCGGTCCCTCGTGAAGGATCGCCGCCGAGGACGGCCGGCGCGGATCGAGCTTGACGATGCGGCTGCGTCCGGGCGTGCCGTCGAGGACGTAGAGATAGCCGTCGGTCCCGAAGGTGAGGTCGACCGGATTGGGCAGGATCTCCGGGTTCCAGAAGACGCGCTCGGTCCGGTTCTGGTCGATCCGCCGGAATAGGCGGGGCGTCGAAATGGTGGGCGAGCTGGGTCCGGGATCGGCGACGATGAGGTCCTCGCTCGCGGGCGCGCTCACCACCGTGATCGAGAGCAACTGGCGCATGCGGACCAGATCGCCTTCGGCGCTGTACAGCGTGCCCATCTCGCCGACGGTCTCGGAGTACTCGGGCACCCGCAGGTTGATGGTGAACTGCCGCTCCTGACCGGGCCCCAGGGCCCCATCCCAGGTCAGCTGGTCCGTCACGGGATCGAAGAAGAGCTCGATGCCAGTGCTCGTCTGGGTGCCCAGCAGCGGCACCAGGGCTCCCACCTGGGCCGTGAGGCGGAAGTCTCCGGTCGCCGCCACGCCGGTGTTCCTGACCGTCCCCGAGAGGCGCAGCCGGTCGCCCGGATTGACGGGCGGGAAGCCGTTCAGCTTCTGCAGCCTGAAGATGCTCTTGTCCAGCTCGGGGCCGCCGAGGCACACCATCGACCTGAGCGTGGCGAAGTTCGGGTTCTCGAAGGCCGTGCCCAGGAGCCGCCCGGTCTGCGGACTGATGCGGAAGAGAGCCCGGCCGGAAGGCACTTGCGCGCCCATGTCCATGACGATCACGTTGCCTGCCAGGTCGAGGACCAGATCAAAGGGATCCCCGAACTCCGGGATCGCCAGGGTGTCGAGCACTGCCCAGCTCTGCGTCGAAAGGCGCAGGATGCCACCGCCGGCCGGATTCAGGCCCGGCACGATCAGGTTCGAGTCGAGCAGGAGCAGGGTGTTGGCGTCGAGCAGCTCGATCGCCTCGGGTCTCAACGTGATCGTATCGAGGGCGCGCACGGCCTGGATCGTGTGGGCCGCGGGATCGATTCGGTAGATCGCTCCCCGCAGGGCGCCCCCGGGCGACAGGCGCCCGTTGGGGTCGAGCACCAGCAGCGTCCCGGAAGGCTCGCGCGCGATGCGCTTGACGTTCGTGAAGTGCGGCGCCGAGATGACCAGCTCGAAGACGCCGCTTTGCGGGTCGAGATGGAAGATCGCGCCGACGTACCGCTCGCCCAGCGGATCGGCCTTCGCGTCGAGCACGTACAGCCCACCCTGCCCGTCATCGATCAGATCGACGATCGCCTTCAGATGAGGCGTGGTGTACGTCCGCACGATCGTCCCGCCTCCGAGCGCGTAGGGATCGTAGGCCGCCACCTGGGGCGAGGATTCGCTGCGGTTGGCCACGTAGAGCTGCTTGTGCGGACCCCAGGCGATCGCCGCCAGGTCGCCGAAGTTCGGATCCGTCACGATGTGGCTCAGGGTGTTGCCGACCTGGTCGTTCATCGTCACGGCGAAGAGCGTCGGGCCATTGTTGCCGGTCTGATCGAGCACGAGGATCTCGCCCACGTTGGGCAGGGCCGCCCGCGCGGCGCCGCCCATCCACGCGGTCGCCAGGGCCGCCGCCAGGGTCACCAGAGCTCTGGCTGCCCGGCGCGGCGTCTGGCCTCGTCGGGCCGGCTTGGCTCTCAGGCTCTGCTGAGTCGTGCCATCGTGCATCACACCTAACACCCCGCGCTCGAGCCGCGCGTTCCTTCCGCGGCAGCCAGGAAACGGCCTGGGGAACAAGGTGAATATGGGTGGCTCCCGGAGAAGTGTCAACGCGCCGCTGCCGGCCAGAGGCTGCCGAGGCGCCGATGTCCGCTCCCCGCTCCGGGATACCGCCGGCCGTCCCTGTGCATCTATCGGCGGAGGCGCGGCGGATCCTCGCCTCCCGCAGGGCCGGATCACTCGGGCAGGGGTCGGCCGCGAGAAGGATCTGGCGGCTCAGGCAGGGTCTCGTCGATCGTGGTGGGATCGAAACCGGGCAGCCGGATGCGGGTGAAGACCATCTTCGCCAGGCCCTGAGCCCACTGCAGCGCGCGGCGGGCCTGGTGGGCCGTGGCCCGGTGGCCGGCATAGACCGCGTCCTTGACGTCCTTGGCTTCCCGGAGCTGCTTGGTCACGGTCAGGGGCAGCCCCTCGGGCACCAGGAACAGGCGCTCGAGCCCCACGGTGAGCCCGAAGAGGTTCGTGTCGCGGTAGCCCCGCGCATTGATGGCCGCCCGGGCGCAGCGGGACATGGCAAAGAAGGCCTGCGAGGCGGTCTCGTCCCAGTTCCCGCTCACGTAACAGGCCCGGGCGCGTTCCAGTTCTGCAAGCGCCGTATGGAGTTCCGTCGCTACGCGCTCGGCATCCGGCTCTGCCGGCTTGAGCCGTCCCCTGGCAATGCACTGCTCGAACGGATCCACTTCCGCCTCACATCCCCCCGGCCTGATACAGACCCAGGCGGGCTTCCCGCTCCATCCGTGTCGCGCGCCCCAGTCTTCGGGTTTGCGCACGATAGTATACAAAATCCTGCATTCGCACTCAAGCGCCTCCGCAACCGCACCCATCCGGGCTTCCCATCGATCGTCATGGATGGTTTGTAGTTCCGGGTGCCGCTCGCCCCGGCCGGGCCGATCAGGGCCCCTGGTGGCGGACCACCGCCAGGCCTCGCTCGAAGTTCCAGCGCGGATCTTCCGCCACACTGTGGCAGCGACGGCAGGTTTCCTCCGTCACGGGCCGCGCCAGGGTTCCCCGAGCGTGGGCGCTCGCGGGCCCGTGGCAGGCTTCGCACTGGACGCCTCGCAGGTCGGGCGTCTGTTGATCGGGCCGATAACCGGAGAATTCCCCATAACCAGTCACGTAACGAGCCGCCTGCTCGCCCGCCAGGGCCCCCCCGGACGCGAGAGCCGCCTCGTGGGCGCGCGCGTGAGCTGTCCGCGACCACTGCCGGTACTGGGCGCCGTGGCAGCCGGCGCAGCCCTGCGCGCCGATGTAGCGCACGATCGTCACCGGAAGCGAGTCCTCCGGCGCCGCCCCGGGGGCCGTGGGGTCCTCGCCCCGCGCTCCGGCGTGAATGCTGCCGAGCAACGCCTCTTCCGCACGGCGGGTGACGGCAACCACCAGGGATTCCACGGCGGCGTCCTCGGCATACCGGCTCGTCAGCGGGTAGTTGTAACCGAACCAATCCACGATCTGCCCGGCCGGGGACACGATGAGCCGGGTGGTGTTGAGCACCTGGCCGCGCATGCCCGAGCGGCTCACGACGACGCTGCCCGCCAGCAGGGGCCGATCGCTGGGGATGGACTGGTAGCCACCCAGAACCAGATCGACATCCTTGAGCTCGGAGGCAAGCTGCAGCGCGTCGCGGTCGTCCATGCAGGCCATCACCGCCACGAGGTCGCACTGCTTCCGCAGCGCGGGCGCCAGCTCGGCGATCGCGTCGGCGGGGTCGTCGACTTCGAGCTCGAGCCCCTCGGGGGGCGCGACCCTGGAGAAGACGGACCGATCCATGACGCCGATGAGGCCGATGCGGACGCCGTTCACCCTCGCCACGAGCGTGCGCTCGGCCAGCGGGATCCGCTGCGAGTTCTCCCGCCGGTAGACGTTGGAGAGGACCAGCGCGAGCGCCCGGTCCGCCAGCAGCGGCTGCAATCGGTCCCAGTGCGTCAGCTCGAGCACGCCGGGCAGCATCGCGGCCGTGCCCTCCGCCTCCATCCGATCCAGCAGGAACGGATCCACGACCGCCCCCCGCACGGGGTTCGGGTCGATCAGGTCCCCCAGCTCCAGGATCAGCAGCGGGGTGCCGCGCGCCTTGAGCGAATCGATGAAACCGGCCCGCCGGGCCAGCCCGCCCTTGCGGTTCTTGGGACCGCCTCAGCCCGAGGGCGCCAGACTGCCTTCCAGGGCGCCGCGGGTGATGATCATCACCTCCGCATTGGCGGCGCGTCCGGTCGTCTCGGATCCCCCCGCCGCTCCACGCCCCGGCGCCAGCATCGCCGCGAGTGCCGCGACCCCGGCGACGACCAGCGCCGCCCCGCGCATCCGCCCCAGCGGGCACCTTGATGCCACCCAGCCCATCGTGAATGTCCCCCCCCGTGGTCTCCGGGGTCCTTGCGAACCTCGTTATGCTTCTACACCCTGGGACACCGGCGGCGCAATCGGCGGCGCAATCACGTGTGGCGCCATCGAGTTGCCCGGTCGCCTGCGGCGCGGCCGCGCGTGGACCGGGGCCGGCTCAGGATCGGCGCCGCTCGTACTTGATGTCCGGCAGGTCCTTGACGTTGATCAGCAGCCGATAGGTTGTGCGGCCGTCGCGCATCTGGTGATCGAAGCTCAGGTGCCAGCAGTGCAGGTCGCGCGTGAGCGTGTAGGCCTGCGAAGTCACCTCGTGGTCGCTCAGATCGAAGTAGACCGCCCAGCGCAGGCTCCAGTGGCGGGTTGGGTTGAGCGACGTGCTCACGTTGAGCGTGCTGCGCCGGCTGTCCCACTCCTTGCCCACGGAGAAGGTGTGCGTCAGGCCCACGCTCAGCGGGCCCGAGACCGTCCGGTTGGGCACGTCCTGCGGGCCGATGCCCAGACCGCCGGTCGATCCGAAGTCGCCCGTCGCCGGCTCGGGCGCCGGCGCCTCGGCGCTCCCGCTCCGTCCGCCGCCGAAGCTGAGACCCAGGTTCGAGTTGATCGTGAGCCGGGAACGCGTCCAGGTCTCCAGATCGTGGGAGAGGCTGACGTCGCTCGAGAACGGTCCGCCGGGCTTCAGCCGCAGCGTGTGGGACATGCCGCTCCACGGAAACGCCCCCGCCCGGGCCAGGAAATTGTAGGAGGTCGACGAGTTCCAGGTGAGCACGTTCTCGATCTTGCGCGTCGTCTCGCCCGCGCGCAGCTTCAGATGGAGCCGCTGGGTCATGCTGAGCGAGACGCTGCTCGCCTTCGCGCTGCTCAGACTGATTCCGCCGATCGAGGGGAAGTCCTCCACGCCCTTGTTCTCCGGGCTGTAGCTGTACGACGCGTTCAGGTCGGCCACGTGACGGAGGCCCTCCAGCGGCCCCAGCCGGGGCAAGAACGTGCCATAGACCGTCGTCCCGGTGCTCACGCCCGCGCGCCAGTTCGCGCCCGCGGGGTTTCTCCGCCCGCGCCTGTCCCGCGCGGCCCAGGCGGCGTTCGCGCTCAGCGAAGGGGTCAGGTTGAGCACGCCCAGCAGGCGGCGCCGATCCGACAGGCTCGTCCTGATCTCAGCGGCCTGACTGTCGACCGACTTGCCCTCCCACGGATCCGTGTACGTGGCCAGGTACCGCGCGGAGGGGTTGAAGTACATGGAGGCCAGCAGCGGCCAGCGTCCGCCCACCCCGCGCTCGTTGGGCTTCTCGCCCAGGGGGAACTGGCTGATGTTGAAACTCACGCTGGGCGCCGTCTGGGTGACGCGCACGCTGGTCGAGGCGCGATCGAGATTCTCGCTGCGGTCGGCCGACACGCTCAGCGAGGCGCCCGTCCAGCTCTTCGACAAGCCCACGCTCGACCGCAGCTGCCGGTTGAGGCGCTCGTCGACGCTGGCCCCGAACTCCTGGTCCTCGAAGTAGGTCTTGTCGCTCTGGAAGCTCGCGGAGGCCTTCAGCGTGAACCGATCCCCCAGCGTCTGGTCGTGACCGGCCCGCAGACTCCAGCGGTCCCGCCGGCCGGTGTTGCGATCCTCCCGGGCGAAGGAGGCCTGGAAGCTGCCGCTCATGACGTAGCGGAGCTGGTAGCGGGTGCGGTTCCACAGCGTCAGGCTCGGGGCCGACTCGACGTAGTCGAGCCACAGCGCCGAGTCCCAGTAGTCGCTGGGAGCGTAGTAATAGCCGATGTTCTTCAGGAATCGGCCGCGGCGCGAGTCGAAGCCCAGCTCGAAGTTGGGGATCAGGATGCCGCTATGGCGCCCGGACCGGATGGGGAAGATCGCGTAGGGAATCGCCAGGATGGGGACGTTGCCGATGTACATGACCACGGGGCCGCCGAGCGCCTTCTCGCCCGGGGTGATCCGCATGCGCTTGGCGTGGAAGTGATAGTGTGAGACCTCGTGCTCGCAGGAGGTGAAGTCGACGTCCTGGCCGTAGTAGGTCTTCTCGTCGATGCGTTTGACCCGCTCCCCCCGGTAGTAGCCGCCCTCGAATTGACTGCGCCCCTGGAAGACGAGCCCCTTGCGCGTGTCGATGCGGTAGGTCATCTCCTCGCCGTGCACCTCGGAGCCCGTGTCCTTGAGCACCGGTTCCCCGCGCGCGCGCACGAGATCGTGCGCCGAATCGAAGATGATCTCCCGCGCGTTGAGCGTCATGCCGTGGTAGGTGACCTGTCCCCGCTCGGTGATGCTGATGCGCTCGGTGGCCACCTCGAAGTCGATGCGCTCGCCGGCGTACTCGACGATCTCGGCCGGATCGAAGCCCTCGCCCGCCAACAGCGAATCGGACGGCGTCAGATCGCCGGCCGCCGCCATCCGGCGCATGGCGGCCAGGAACGCCGCCGACAGGCCGGCGGGGGCCGCGGCCCGGGCCGCCGCCGGTCGCTCGCCTCCAACGGCGGCGCTGTCCGCGCCGGCCGGCGGCGGGCTCCCGGCCTGGACCGTGTCGCCGCCGGCAGAAGCGGGCGCGGGCTTCTTGGGCAGCACGTAGCGCCCGGCGGTCTCACCCTCGAACTGCACGCGCTGAACCGTCGCGGCCCCCATGACCAGGCGCAGGCGCTTGGCGCGCGTCCAGTTGGCCCCCACTCCCTCGTCCCGATCCCCGCGGGCCGGCAGGTAGAGCGCCTGGGCGTCGCCCTCGATGAGCACGGTGCGGATGGCGCCCCCCTCCAGGAGGGCGATCAGGCTGTCGCCCACCGCGAAGTGCGCTTCGCCCGGCCGGCCCGGAGGGAAGTACTCGGCCCGCGATCCGTTCCACACCACGAGCCGGTCGGCGCGGCCTTGCTGGAGCTCGACCGCCATGCTGTCGCCCGCCACCCAACCGTCGGGATCGTCCACGCGCGGATCGCCCAGCAAGAGCACCCGGTTCTGCTCCATGAGGAACACGACCTCCCGGCACGTGCCCCGCACCGCCCCGCGCTTGAAGACGACCTCGCCGCGCGCCTCCCCCCGGCGGGTCCCCGTCCACAGCTCGAGCGTGTCGGCCTCGACCTCGAAGGGCTGGCCGTCGCTGAAGAAGCGCGTCAGCCGAGGGCGCCGCCCGCCCTCGCTCACCACCGTGGCGCGCCCCGAGCGCCGGTCGTGGCGCAGGAGATCGCCCAGCACCTCGACGCTGTCGGCTGATTCGACGAGCTGGACCCGGCCGCCCGCTGTCACCAGCGAGTCGATCATGTCGTGCTCGAGCCACCCGGCCGCCAGATCGCGGCCCGGCTCCTCCAGGTGCACCGATCCCGACAGGCGCAGGCGCTCCAGGCCGCGGTCATAGCTGAGGCGCGTGCAGCTGAACCGGCCCTCGGGACCCGAGCCGCGCACGCGCCCCTCCATCTCGAGCAGGGCCCGCTCGCGGTAGTAGCGCGCCTCATCGCCGGTCATCTCCCGCAGCGAGTCGCGGATCACGACGTTGCCGCGCAGCTCCGCCCGCCGCTCCTCGGGATTGACCTGCCCGCGGTCGGCGACGATCAGGAGCCCCGCGTGGCGGATCTGCACGCGATCGATCTCGAGCGGGCCATCGACCTGGCCGCTCAGCTCCTCGCCGTCGATGCGCCACGGTTCGTCGTGCCTTTGGGTGAACGCGCGGGCGGAGCCCTCGATCGACGGCGCCGCCGGCGCGCTCGGCTGCGCCGGAGCCGGCGCCGCCGCGCGCTCGGCGGCTTCGACGACGCCGGAGGCTTCGGCCGCGGCGGAGGCTTCGGCCGCGGCGGAGGCTTCGGCCGCGGCGTCGATAGAGTC
>CAZRWW010000112.1:0-14042 GCA_964603725.1 uncultured bacterium | reverse complement strand
TCCGGTTGGGCCTATACACTCACACTTGTGTCCAAGAAGCCGGGGGCGGTACAGAGGGAGGAAGCGCGAACACGGGAAGCAAGGTCTGGTGCCTAGACTCCGCCCTTGACACCGTCTGGTGTCACAGCACCGGCTGTCCGGTGTGGTCAACACCGGCTGTGTCGGACACCAGGGTGTTCTTCACGTCAGACTCCGGCTACGTTTATTGCTTCGAGATTCCGAACAACGGCTACCGCCCCGGTGTCTTGGAAGGCGAAGGCGAGACCGCTGCGCTGTACGCGGCTGATCCCAGTGTAGTCTCTGCGTCGGGTCATTCCTTCCTGTGGGTTTGGTCGGGCACTACTGGCAGAACGGCTGGCGGCCCGCGCCCCTGCTTTGTGCTGCAACCCGGTGACACCGGGCCTGTCCGACTCGTGGTCGTGGATGCCTTGGGGAGGGCCATGCGGACCCTGAGTCCCGCTCCTTCGCGTCCAGGTTCCGATGTGGTGGAGTGGGATGGACTCGACAACGCTGGACGGCCCGCCGCACAAGGCGTGTATCTTCTCCGACTTGAAGCAGGCGAGCGGAGTGATGCGGGTGGTGCTGATCAGGTAGGACACTCGGCTTCCGGCTGATGTCCTCAACCGGCGGGGGTGGGAGGAAGCTGGAGCGTTCCTCCGCTCGCCACCCGGGAGGTGCAAGTGAGGATCGTGACCCTCTACTCGCTCCTGGCGGCGATTCTCCATCTGGCTCTCAACGCCCGGGCCGCCACCTACGTGGTCAGTCCTGCTGGCACTGGGGATTTCCCGGTGATACAGGATGCCATTGCGGCAGCCAGCAATGGCGACGTCATCCTGCTGACCAGCGGGACCTTCCGCGGGGCTGGCAACCGAGACCTCGACTTCCTCGGCAAGGCCATCACGGTCAGGTCCGATGGCGGGGTTCCACAGGACTGCATCGTAGACTGTGAGGGGAGCTACGCAGAACCTCACCGGGGTTTCACGTTTCACTGCGGCGAGGACACAACCTCGGTCGTCATGGGAATCACGATCACGATGGGGGTGGGGCACGTCGGCGAGGGGGGCCACTACTACGGCGGGGCCTTCTACTGCACCGGCTCGTCGCCTGCGATCCGTGATTGCATCGTTGACCGCAACTACGCGAGCATGGGGGGTGGTGTCTACTGCACGGGCGGCTCCTCAGCGGTGTTCTCGGGCTGTGTCTTTCGTAACAACTCGGGCGCGGGTGCCAGTTCTCGGTATGGCCCCGTGCTGCGCTTTCGGGACTGCGCATTCATCGAGAACTGGAACAGCAGCAAAGGCGGTGGCTTGTTCACACGAGAGGCAGCTGTCAACTTGACGCGGTGTTCCTTCCTGGGCAATGTCTCGGCCTCGGATGGGGGCGGCGCGTTTTTGTGGTTCAGTGAAGCGACGATCACGGACTGCAGCTTCGATGCCAACGAGGCCTACTATGGGGGAGGTGGACTCAATGCGGATGCTGAGCAACCGCCAGTCCTGACGGGCTGCGGCTTTACCGGCAACGTCGCCTACTACGGTGGCGGGATCCGGCTCGAGTGGTGCCCCGCCATCCTCACCGATTGCGTCTTCCAGGAGAATGAGGCCGACGCGGGTGGGGGCATCTACACGATCAACGGAATGCCCATTCTGACCCGCTGCACCGTGGCAGGCAATAGTGCAGCCGTCGGAGGCGGTGTGGCCTGCTGTGGCTCACCGAGTTTCAACAACTGCACGATCGCTGGCAATCACGCTCCCGAAGCGGGGGGTATCTACTGCTGGCGCGACCAATCGTACGGGTGGGCGGAGCCAGTGTTCGAGAACACGTTGATTGCCTTCAACGGGTCCGGGCAGGCCCTTCTTTGCGCACATGATCCCGACATTACCCTCTCCTGCTGCGACATCTACGGCAACGCAGGAGGCGACTGGACGGGCCTGATTGCGGGTCAGTTCGGGGTGAGCGGGAACATCTGCGTGGACCCGCTCTTCTGCGGCGAACTACACCCGGAGGAGCCGTTCACGCTGCATGCCCTGTCGCCCTGCGCGCAGGAGAATAGCCCGGCGTGTGGCCAGATCGGCGCCTGGCCTGTGGGTTGTGGGTGGGAGACATTGGAGGAGGGTGGCTTGGGCCAGGCTACCGGTGTGTCGCTGTCCGCCTGCCGCCCGAATCCGTCACAGGGGGAAGCTACCGTCAGTTACCTGATTCCGACCCGGCTGGGTACGCGCCCAGTCCGACTGTCGGTTGTCGATTCTGCCGGCCGGCTGGTGCGAGTCCTCGTGGACGGTGAAGCCCAGGTGGGCGCCAATCACTCGGTGTGGAGGGGAGAGGACCACTGTGGCCAGCCAGTGCCGGCGGGAGTCTACTTCGCGGACCTGCGAATCGGATGTCAGCAACTGAAGGCCAGGGTAGTGTTGCTCAGATAAGTTTGGCGAAGGCGCGGCGCGGTTGTCCCGCGCCGCGCCTCGGATGCCGTCAGTGCGGCGTGACATGCAGGTGTAGGGTCATCTCGAACACCGCACCCATGTAGCCCCAGTCGATGACGATGGTGTGGTCGCCGACAGACAGCGGCGCCAGCATCACGTAGTAGCCGTCGGCCACCAACGGGTAGTAGGTGCCGGCCGCCGCTGGATCGCAGCCCCAGAAGTCGAAGACATTATCCTCGGGAACTGTCACGCTGAACATCCCCTCTGACTGGATTCGGAATTCGGGACCGATGGGAATCTCTGTGCCGTCCACGGAGAACTCCGTGATCTCAATTGGGTCGGCGCAAGCAGCAGCAGAGGCGCGTAGTTCCTCCTCGGTCTCTCCTTCACCGCAGTAGGTGGATGACGCGCAGCCTGTCAGGCAGATGAACAGCTTCTTCCCGGGCGGGATCGTTGCCTCCCGCACCACGCCAGCGTCCATGCTCCCGGCTACGAACCAGACCTGTCCCGACTGGTTATAGTCGACTAGGTCGCCGGTCGAGTCGAGCACCGGGTTCTGGTCGGGAAGCGCGGGGGCCGAGGCCATCCACTGCCACCAGAGCTCCGACCACTCGCCGTAGCTCTTGCCATTCGGATGCGCCTGGGGTGGGATGATGCCAGGGCCACCATGGGCCATAGCGCAGGCCAGGTCTTCACCGCCCACCTCCGGGCGAGGGGCGCTGGTCATCGGCAGTTCGTCCTGGCAGCCGGTGAGGGCCAGAAGGATAAAGAGCACCGGCATCAGACATAAGTACTTTCTCATCTCGAAGCCTCCTCTCTGCAACCGACCTGTTTGACCCGGCCCGCTGGGGGCCTGGGTGCATGGACCTCGGCTCGTGTCAGATCGCCGACATCCTCGCCGGATCTCCGCGCCTGCGCAACATATGCACAGATAGTCCAAGCGCTCCGGTGGCCGGGCCCCGCCGACGGGTTCTCCATGCATGATCCATTCCCATGAGGCCAGCCGCGATTGGCTTGGCCCACTAGTGATGCAATTCATTATTGGCGATCAAGATACAGACGTACGGCTTGGAGCATCAGTGATGACTGTGTCGAGGTTCTTCCCAGGCCCTGTAGCGGTAGCCTGTCACTGCGTGCAAGGGGATCCTGGAACCTGCGCGATATTCCTCTTTGTCGCGGTGGATTGCACGCCCCACTCCGTTGTCGGTGATCCGGACAGGTCGCGCGTTCCGAGAATCTCATCCACGTACTGGTAGGAAGCGAGCGCGGTGGATACGGCCCCTCCTCCCCCAGTGAGTCCTGGCATTCTTGCGTGGACGGTGTCGGGTATGCCCGTACTGGCTGCTGGCGCTCCCGGCGGCCGCATCCGGTCGTCACGGCGGCCGGCTTCGCTTGACGTACGCCAGCAGGAGCAGCACCCTTCGGTTCTGGCCGTCGTTTGGGAGTGGATCTACGTTGTTCCCCACTGGGACCAGACCCGAGCCTGACGACCTCCGGGACGTCGCCGCGATCGTCGCGGGCTTCCGCCTCGGCGGTGAGCTCCTGTCGGTCGAGCCGTGGGGCAGCGGCCACATCCACGATACCTATGTCGGTCGCGTGACGATCGGCGCCGGCACCCGGCGCTTCATCCATCAGCGGATCAACCGGCGGATCTTCCGCCAGCCCGCCGAACTGATGGACAACATCGCGCGCGTGACCGCGCACCTGGCCCGGCGGATCGCGGCCGCGGGGGGCGACCCGCTGCGCGGCACGCTCACCCTCGTGCCCGCGCATGACGGACAGCCCTTCCTGCGCGACGCGCGGGGCGACTGTTGGCGGACCTACCGCTTCATCGAAGGCGCGCGCAGCCACGACGCCGCCCAGGGCCCTGAACACGCCCACCAGGCTGCGCGGACCTTCGGCCGCTTCCAGGCCTGGCTCACCGACCTGCCCGGGCCTCGGCTGCACGAGACGATCCCCGGCTTCGGTGACAGCGCCGCCCGCCTGGCCGCCTTCCACCGCGCGCTCGACCGCGACGAGGCCGGACGCGCGGCCGGGACGCGCGATGAAATCCGCTTTGCCCTGGCGCGGGAGGCGATCGTGGCCGAGTTCGCGCGACTGCAGCAATCCGGGGCGCTGCCGGAGCGCATCATCCACTTCGACACCAAGATCAACAACGTGCTCGTGGACAACGCCACGGGCGAGGCGGTCGCCGTGATCGATCTCGACACGGTCATGCCCGGCCCGGCCGTCTACGACTTCGGCGACGCCGCGCGGCTTCCTGCTCCCCTCCGAGACCGAGCAGCTCGTGTTGGCCGCCCGGCTGGTCGCCTATACCATGGGACTGCGTTTCCTCACGGATCACCTGGCGGGCGATGTCTACTTCAAGATCCGGCGGGAACAGCACAACCTGGATCGCTGCCGGACCCAGTTCGCCCTGGTGAGGGAGATGGAGTCGCGGGAGCGGGAGCTGCAGGAGATCGTCGCCCGGAACCGGTAGCCGCCCTTCACCGGCGGCGACCGGAGACGGAGCAAGAGGAGCGTGCTGGTGGAACTGCATCCGGTTGACTGGTCGCTGATCTGCGGCTTCTTCGCCGTGGCGCTCCTGGTCGGGGTCTGGGTCACGCGCCAGGCGAGCCGCAGCAGCCTGGAGTTCTTCCTCTCCGGGCGGCACATGCCCTGGTGGCTGCTGGGCATGTCCATGGTCGCCACCACCTTCTCGACCGACACGCCCAACCTGGTGACCGACATCGTCCGCCAGAACGGCGTGGCCGGAAACTGGGTCTGGTGGGCGTTCCTGCTCACGGGGATGCTGACCGTCTTCGTCTACGCCAAGCTCTGGCGACGCACCGGGGTAATGACCGACATCGAGTTCTACGAGCTGCGCTACAGCGGCGCGAGCGCCGCCTTCCTGCGCGGTTTCCGTGCGCTCTACCTGGGCGTCTTCTTCAACGTGGTCATCATGGCCACGGTCTCGCTCGCGGCGATCAAGATCGGCGCGGTGATGCTGAACTTCAGCCCGCTGCAGTCGCTGCTGGCGGCCATGGCGGTCACCGTCATCTTCAGCACGCTGGGTGGCTTCCGGGGCGTGATCCTGACCGACTTCCTGCTCTTCATCCTGGCCATGCTGGGCGCGGTGGTCGCGGCCGTGGTGGCCCTGCGGCTGCCCGAGGTGGGCGGCCTGGGCGGGCTCCTGCAGCATCCCGCCGTGCATGCCAGGCTGTCCCTGGTGCCCGCGCTGGACTTCTCCACCCGGGAGAGCGCCGAGCTGCTGGTGTTCGTGTTTCTCATTCCGCTGACCGTGCAATGGTGGGCCACCTGGTACCCGGGCGCGGAACCGGGCGGCGGCGGCTACGTGGCGCAGCGAATGCTCGCGGCCCGCAACGAACGTCACGCCATCGGCGCGACGCTGCTCTTCAACGCCGCCCACTATGCCCTGCGCCCGTGGCCCTGGATCATCGTGGGACTCTGCTCGCTGGTGATCTTCCCCGACCTGGCGGCACTGCAGGCGCGCTTCCCGCACATCCCGGCCAACAAGATCGGCCACGATCTGGCCTACCCCGCCATGTTGACCTACCTGCCCCGCGGGCTCCTGGGGCTGGTGCTGGCCTCGCTGATCGCAGCCTACATGTCGACCATCTCGACGCACCTCAACTGGGGCTCATCCTACGTCGTCAACGACTTCTACAAGCGCTTCGTCAACCGCGCGGCCGACGAGCGCCGGCTCGTGCGCGTGGGCCGGATCTCGACGGTGGTGATGATGCTGCTGGCCGCGGCCCTGGCGCTGGGGATGCAGAACGCCCTGCAGGCGTTCCAGATCATCTTGCAGATCGGGGCCGGAACGGGGTTGCTCTTCATCCTGCGCTGGTTCTGGTGGCGCATCAACGCCTGGAGCGAGATCACCGCCATGCTGGTCTCGTTCGTGGTCGCGCTCTACTTCCAGTTCGCCCATGCGCAGCTCTTCCCCGACCTTCCGCTGGCCGGGGCCTGGCGCTTCGTGGCGGGCGTGGCGGCGACCACGCTGGCCTGGGTTGCCGTCACGTTCCTGACGCCCCCGACCGATGAGCGCCAGCTGCGCAGCTTCTGCCGCCTGGCGCGGCCGGGCGGGCCGGGCTGGCGCGCGGTGCGGGAGCGCGCGCGGCAGGCCGGGGAGCCGTTGCCCGACGAGGAGGCCCGCTGGTCGGTGCCGCTTGGCCTGTTGTGCATGATGGTGGCCTGCGTCGCCGTCTACGCCGTGCTCTTCGCCACCGGCTCGTGGCTCTACGGGAATGCGGGGCTCGGACTGGTTCTGGCCGCGCTCGCCGCGGCGGCGATCGCTTTTCTGGTGAGGACCTGGGCGCGCGTGAGCGCCCATTGAGACCATGTCGGACCATGCCGACTCGGGCTGACCTCCGTCGTGCGGAGTCGCAAGGAGCAATCCGATGCAGGCGTATCGCAAGGGAAAGAAGGTGCGCGGAGTGACCGCAGCCGACAAGAGTGTATCTTGCGGATCAGAACAGTGAATCTTACGGATCAGAACGCTTCCCCGAACTGGAAGTACGCCTCCGCACCCCCTTCAGCGACCCCGAGATCGAAGCGCAGGTACAACCGCTCCTCGCGATTGAGCGCGTAGCGCAGGCCCGCGCCCCCGCTGACCCTGCCCGCCCCGAGGTCAAAGGCCGCCCAGTCCTCGGCGACCGCGCCCGCGGCCAGGAACGTGGTGCCGCGCAGGCGCCAGAAGAGCGGGAAGCGGTACTCGACCTGGGTCGCCGTAAGGATCCGGTCCTGATAGCGGCCTTCGACAATGCCTCTCAGGTGGTTGCCCAGCGTTGGATAAACCTTCAGCGGCACGCGACCCCCGACCTTGCGCCACACCGCCTGTACAGCTAGAACGTGCCGAGCGGCGAGCGGGTAGTAGCCACGCAGGTCAAGCCCGTGCGTGTCGACGGCGAAGTCGCTGCCGAAGGCCGCGGCGTAGTACACCGAACCGAGCTGGCAGAGCGCGCCGCGCTCGGGGGCGAAGACGTTGTCGCGCGTGTCCCACAGGAGCGTGGGTCCGACGCCGGCCAGCCAGCCATCCTCGCGGCCGTCCGCCTTGCGCCGATCGACGAGGCCGCCGGGCTCGCGACGCACGATGGCCCCATGCTGGCAGGCCAGGTTGAGACCGACTGAGAGGCTCGCGGCGGTGCGCCTCAGGACGCGCCCGCTCAGACCGCCCGTCTCCGCGGTGTAATCCTCGCCGGCCTCCTCGGGCGTGTCGCGGCCGATGCCGTAGACCGTGCTCGGGAACTTGCTGTAGCCGACGTCGCCCGCAATCCGCCAGGCGCCGTGAGCCAGGTAGACGTCCGGCGAGACGATCAGGTTGGTCTGGTTCTTCTCGGTGTAGATGGCCACGGCCCCGAGGCTGCTGGGGCGCTGCGCGCTCGAGCTCTCGCCCGCCGGCGCGGCGCGTGGTGGGCGCACGGTGAGGATGACCCCGGCGCCGCCGCCCAGGCCGGTCTCGGGGGTGTAGAAGAGCGCGGGGACGGCGTTGAACGTGCGCCGGGGCTTGGCTTCGGCGCCGGCGGCCGCGACGTCTTCCTGCACCACGGCCGCACCTGCCGGCGGAGCCGCCGCCGCGGTCGCCGGCGAGCCCGCCGGGCTCGCGGCCGCCAGAACCCACGCTGCCGCGATCAGGAGCGCCGCGCCGACCATGCCACCCCACGCCTTTCTGCGATCTCGAACGCCAGCAGCACCGCGCCCCAGAACCAGATCCCCTCGTTGAAAGGCAGATCGCCCGACACCTGCGCGTTCAGGAGCGCCATCACGAAGAGCACCCACACCCAACCCGTGCCCGGCACGCCGCGGCGCGCCAATCGGCGGGCGCCCCGCCAGACCCACAGCACGAAGAGCAGGATCAGCAGCAGGCCGGGCAATCCGTTCTCGAGCAGAACCTCCGCGAACAGGTTGTGCGGATAGAGCCGATAGTCGACGCCCGTGAAGGCGACGGAGAAGCCTCCCGTTCCCAGCCCCCAGGGCAGGCCGGCGGCCAGCGCCTCCCTGACCCGCGCGAGCAGCGCGCCGCGCAGCCGCGACGAGGCATCGAGACCGACGAGCCCGCTCACGTCACTCACGCCGTCCGCGCCCGGGCTCCCCGAGGCCAGCAGCGTCCCCGCGGGCACGCGCAGGACGGCCGCCCCCACGCGCGCCCGCTGCTCGGGCGACATCGCCAGCAGAACGACGAGCAGGATCGCCGCGGCCGCGGCCACCGCGGGCACGATGCGGCGCGCGGCCGCCGCGGCGCGTCCCGGCCCGCCGGCCGCGGGCTGCTCGCGCCGGCCGCGGGGCAGGAGCAGCAGGGCGAGTGGGCTGAGCGCGAGGGCGAACAGCGGGCCGCGCGACCCGGTCAGGGTCATGAGCGCGAGCGCCACGACGCTCACCGCCGCCGCGACCGCCACCGGCAGGCGGCGCCTCGCGGCCGCCCAGAGCGCCAGGATCAGCCAGAGGCCAAGCCCTCGCGCCAGCCAGATGGGGCTCGTGCCGAGCCACGTGAGGCGCGGGCCCGCCGGCTGGTCATCGCCAGCGCTGCTGCCCGGCAGGCCCAGGTCGAGACCCAGCGCCTCGGCCAGCCCGATCGCCGCCAGGGCCGCGCCCAGAATGAGCCCCGTCCCGATCAACCGTTCGAGCGCGCGCTCGCGCTGCCAGGCCGGCCACAGGAGCGCCGCGCCGAAGAAAAACGCCGGTGCGACCAGCGTGAACCCCAGCGCCTTCTCGTGGCCGTAGCGCGGTGCGGATGTCCACGCCGTGCCGATCCACAACCACGCGCAGAAGAGGATGAGCGCGATGGTCCGGCGGTCGCGGAGCACGGGGCCGAGCAGGTCACCGCTCTCCAGCCCCGCGCGCCGGCCCGTCACAACGAGCCCCGCGATCAGGAGCGCCCGCAAGCCGTAGAAGGTGAGGCCGCCCGTTTCGGCCCCGGCCGGAATCAGCGCGAGCAGCGCGGGAGCAACGATCAGGAAAGCGAGGAGGCGCTCCACGCGCGCGACCGCCGCGGCCGCCAGCAGCGCCAGCGCCAGGACCAACGCCAGCCAGCCGATGTGGGGCAGCATGGCCAGCAGCACGAGGTCGACGAGCAGCGCGAAGATCCAGAACGCGCGCGGGGCGATCGCGGGAATCGCGGGGATCACGGGTCGCGCGGGCAGCGCGCGATCGGCCGGCGGGCCCGCGCCCTTCATGGCCGGCTCCCGCCGGCGGACCGCGCTCTCATGGCCGGCTCCGGCCGGCGGACCGCGCTCTCATCGCCGGACCTCGCCGCGCCGCGCCAGCACGAAGCCCAGCCCGATGCCGCGCAGCAGCCGCGCGAGCTGTTCGTGGCGCGCCGGGTCCGTCTCCGCGGCCAGCGCCAGGCGCTCGAGCCCCGCCGCGATCCCGGCGCTCAGCACGAAGGCCAACAAGGTGGCGACGATGCAGATGATGGAGCGATGCGGCCGCGCCTTCTCCTGCGGCACGACAGGCGGATCGAGGACCTGGATCGTCGGCGTGTCCTGCACTTCCTGGATGCGATACTGCTCGTGCATCTGCGTGAGCAGCCCGTAGAGCGCCGTCTGGATCTCGACCTCGCGCAGCCGGCGCAGGTAGGCCAGGCTCAGCTCGGGCAGACGCTGCAGGCCGATCAGGGCGCTCGGACCGCCGGCCTCCGGCCGGCCGCCGCTGCCTTCGAGCACCGCCCTGGCGTCCCCGTACGCCGACAGAATCGCATCGAGCCGAAGCACGTCAGGGTGCGTCGCGCCGAGCTGGGACGCGAAGGCGTCGCGCTCGACCTGGGCCGCCAGCCGCTCGGCTTCCAGGGTCGCGACCGTGCGCACCAGGGCCGCGGCCTGCTCCTCGGGCGCGAGCAGCCCGTGGCGCTCCTCGAAGACCCGCAGCGAATCCTCGGCCGCGGCCAGCGTGCCCTGCGTGGCGTCCAGGCGCGATCCGACGAAGCGCACCACCTCGGCCGCCCGGCCGCGGCGCGACTCGCGCTGGATCTCATCCAGGATGCGCAGCGCCGATGCGGCCATCGCCGCCGCCCGCTCGGGGTCCTTGTCGGCGATCTCGAGGTGCAGGATGCCCTCGCGCCCGATCTGCGTCTTCATCAGCGGCGCCAGGGTCTTCAGGGCCTGGTCCATGTTCTTGCACTTGTACAGCGTGATCAGGTCGTGCTCGCGCACGAGCTCTTCGCGCAGACGCCGGCTGCGCAGGATGCCGGCCAGGTAGTCCGAGGGCGTGGCGAAGAAGGGCAGGCTCGTGCGCCCGGTGAGCGCGGCGGCGGCCTGCTGGGCGGCGCCGGCCGTCGCGCTCAGCCCCCGCGCCAGGCCGACGAGCGAGAGCGGCTCTTCCTGCGGCGGGAAGACGCTGACGCGGACCGTATACCAGTTGGGCAGCAGCAGGCTGATCGCGACCGCCAGGGCCGCGACGACACCGGTGTTGATGAGGATGAATTTGCGCCAGCGCAGGAGTCGCACCAGGAAGTCGAGGTCGCTCACGCCGCTACATCCCCGCCCACCGGCCGGCCACCCGCATGCGATTGAGGGCTCGGGCCAGGGCGGCCTCGGCCCGCGGGATGTCCAGCTCGGGGGCGCGTTCGTTCAGCCGCTGGCGGGCGCGCGCGGCGGCCCCGCGCGCCCGGTCGAGGTCGATCTCCTCGGGCCGCTCGACGGCATCGGCCAGCACCACGGCCCGATTGTGGGACACTTCCATGAACCCGCCGCTCACGCAGACGACTTCCTCGCGCCCGTCGGGATGGCGCAGGGTGAGCGGGCCCGGCTGCAGCGCCGTGATCAAGGGCGCGTGGTTGGCGAGCACGCCGAGAAACCCCTCGCTGCCGGGGGCCACCAGGGAGACGACTTCGGCCGCGAGCACGGTCTTTTCGGGCGTCAGCAGCGTGACTGTGTACGTGGCCGCCATCGTCTGATCCTCAACGTCACTCCCGCGCCGACCGGGCCGGGCCGGCCGCCGCGGCGCCTACCGCGCCGCGGCACCGGCCTGCGCCTTCAGCCGCTCGGCCTGCGCCACGGCCTCCTCGATGTTACCCACCATGTAGAAGGCCTGTTCCGGAAGCTGATCGTGTTTGCCCTCGCAGATCTCCTTGAAGCTGCGCACCGTCTCCTCGAGCTTGACGTAGCGGCCCTCGCGGCCCGTGAAGGGCTCGGCCACGAAGAAGGGCTGCGACAGGAAGCGCTGGATCTTGCGCGCCCGCGCCACGATCAGCTTGTCCTCATCGGAGAGCTCCTCCATGCCGAGGATCGCGATGATGTCCTGCAGGTCCTTGTAGCGCTGCAGGATCGACTGCACCTCGCGCGCGACGCGGTAGTGCTCTTCGCCCACCACGCGCGGATCGAGCATGCGCGAGGTCGAGTCGAGCGGATCGACCGCCGGGTAGATGCCCAGCTCGGTGAGCTGGCGCGAGAGGACGGTGGTCGCATCCAGGTGCGCGAAGGCCGTGGCCGGCGCGGGGTCGGTCAAGTCGTCGGCCGGCACGTAGATCGCCTGCACCGAGGTGATCGAGCCCTTCTTGGTCGAGGTGATCCGCTCCTGCAGCTCGGCCATCTCGGTCGAGAGCGTCGGCTGGTAGCCCACGGCCGACGGCATGCGCCCCAGCAGCGCCGAGACCTCGGAGCCGGCCTGCGTGAAGCGGAAGATGTTGTCGACGAAGTAGAGCACGTCCTGGCCCATCTCGTCGCGGAAGTACTCGGCCACCGTGACGCCGGTCAAGCCGACGCGCAGGCGCGCGCCCGGCGGCTCGTTCATCTGCCCGTAGATGAGGGCGGTCTTGCCGATGACGCCCGATTCCTTCATCTCGAGCCACAGGTCGTTGCCCTCGCGCGTGCGCTCGCCCACGCCGGAGAAGACCGAGTAGCCGCCGTGCTCGGAGGCGATGTTGCGGATGAGCTCCATGATGACGACCGTCTTGCCGACGCCCGCGCCGCCAAAGAGCCCGACCTTGCCGCCCTTGGGGTAGGGCGCCAGCAGATCGACCACCTTGATGCCGGTCTCGAAGATCTGGGTGTTCGTGTCCTGATCGACGATCTTGGGCGGCTCGCGGTGGATCGGCAGGCGCTGATCGGGCTTGGCCATCGGGCCGATCAGGTCGATCGGGTCACCCAGCAGGTTGATCACCCGACCCAGGCACTGCTCGCCGACGGGCACGGTGATGGGCCCGCCCGTGTCGCGCGCCGGCATGCCCCGCACGAGGCCGTCGGTCGAGGACATGGCCACGCAGCGCACGACGTTGTCGCCCAGGTGCAGGGCCACCTCGACCACCAGCCGCTGCGGCAGGCGCGCATCCTCGATGTGGATGGCGTTGTAGATCTCCGGCAGATTGCCCGACTCGAACTCGACGTCGACCGTCGGGCCGATCACCCTGAGCACGCGTCCGATCTTGGCCGCCTCAACCATCGTCTTTCCCTTCTCCTTACTCCAAGGCCGCGGCGCCGCCCACGATTTCGCTGAGCTCGCGGGTGATGGCGGCCTGCCGCAGCTTGTTGGCCTTGAGCGTCAGCGCGGTGATCATCTCCTCGGCGTTCCGGGTGGCGTTGCCCATCGCCAGCATGCGCGCCGAGAACTCCGCCGCCAGCGAATCGGCCAGGACCGAGAGGATCCTGGTGTCGATGAAGCGCGGCAGCAGGTCGTTGAAGATCGCCTCCGCGTCGGGCTCGAAGATGTACGCGGTGTCGCCGGCCGCCTCGGCCGCCGGCTGGATCGGGACCAGCGGCGCCACCTCGACCTGCCGCTTGGCGGTCGTGATGAACCGCGTGTAGACGAAATCCACGCGGTCGACCTCGCCGTTCAGGAACATCTCCACCGCCGAGCGGCCGAGCGCGCGCACCAGGCCGAGGTCCACGCTGTCGCCGAGCTTGCGCACCGCGCGGTCCAGGCTCCACTGGCGCCGGCCGAAGTAGCTGCAGGCGCGCTTGCCCACCGGCACGAGCACGGCGTTCTCGCGCCCGATCGCCGCGATGTGCTCCTCGGCCCGGCGGAAGACGTTGGTGTTGAAGGCGCCGCACAGCCCCTTGTCCGAGGCCACCACCGCCACGAGCACGCGCCGCGCCGCCCGCTCCTGGAACAGCGGGTGCGCCAGCGTGCGCGCCGCCGCCGAGAGGTTCGCCAGGACGCTCGCCATCTGCCCGGCGTAGGGCCGGGCGGCCTCGGCCCGGGCCTGGGCCTTGCGCAGCTTGGCCGCCGCGACCATCTCCATGGCCTTGGTGATCTGCTGGGTGCTCTGCACCGAGCGGATGCGGCGGCGGATCTGCTTTACCGTGGCCATCCGGTCAACCCCTCACCCCCGTGACCTCCCGTGTCGCGACGCGGCCCTAGGCCTTGGCGGCGGCCGCGAGGCTCGCCATGAACCGCTCCTTGAACTTCTCGACGTCGGCGCGCAGGTGGTTCTCCGTCTTCTGTGAGATGTCCTTCTCCTCCGTGATCGCGTTGGGCACCTCAGGCCACTCCTGGTGCATGTAGGCCAGGAGCTCCTTCTCGAAGCGGCGGACCTGGTCGGTGGGCACGTCGTCCAGGTAGCCGTTGACGCCGGCGAAGATCACCATCACCTGATCGGCCAGGCTCATCGGCACGTATTGATTCTGCTTGAGCAACTCCGTCATCTTCTCGCCGCGCACGAGCTGCGCCTGGGTGGCGGCGTCCAGGTCGGAA
>CAZRWW010000111.1:0-14049 GCA_964603725.1 uncultured bacterium | reverse complement strand
GGAGGATGCTGTCGATCCAGCCGAAACAGAGCGCCTGCCTGACCGCCTCCTCATAGCTGATCCAGTCCACTCCGGTATGACGCTTGTAGAAGACGAGCCACACCTCCGATACGGAGTCGTGATAATCGCGCAGCCAGTCCCGCCACTCCTGCGTTGTCTGGACCTCGAGGAGTCTGATCGCTCTTCTCGTCATGAGCTCCCGGACCTCCGTGTCGGCGGTTCAAGATCTGCTCGTCGCAACCGCCACACCATTCTGCCCGCCCTTCCGGCCGCGTATCAGCCTCAGACGGCGAGGGAGATAGTCACCTGCGCGAGAATCGCAGCTTGGAACACCCGTGCGGCGGAGTGAACCCTGTCGGCTGCGGCCAAGCTTCGGCAAGACCTGTTCTCCGTGTCCGAGGATGCTCACGCGGCGGTATGGGCGGCCAGGAGTCATTCGATCAACTTGGAGCGCAGGATCTCGCAGGAGATGCTGTCGCACCGGGACACCTGGATTCTGCCTTCGCGGATGACGCTGCGGATCTTGTGCACCGAGACGACCTTGTTGTCCAAAACCACGGCCACGCGCTCTCCGAGATGTTGTGCGGTGAAGTCTTCGAGCACCGGTACGTACTCGCGAGTCAGAGCCACGCTGAGGATTTCCCGCCCCGAACCATCCGCCCGCACTTCGGGGCTGCCCTCCAGCACCAGTGGCACCATCGACGTCGTGTCGATCGCGAGATAGATCTGGGGCACGTCTGCGGCCGGACCGGCGGCCCCGCCATCGAAGACCAGCACGGGGCCTCGGGACTGAAGGAGCCTGGCCGAGTCGGGATCCGACGTCTCGCGCGACGCGGGATACAGACCATTGCGCAGTCGCGGTCCCGCGGACTGGCTGGGTATTGGCTTCTGAGTGGCGATCGAGCTCTCGTCCGACTGGGAACAGGCCAGACCGACCAGGGTGGTCAGGAGCGCGGCAACCAGCCAGCGGCTCCGCACACGGCTGAAGTAGATCCTCATAGACTCCCGGATCTCCACCTCGGCGGTTCAAGATCTTCTCGTCGCGACCGCCACGCCATTCTACCCTGCCCCTCCCTGCCGCGTGGAGGCTGAGATGCCTGTCGCGCGACAGCGCTCCGGGGGACGACGGGCGCGACCGTGGCTCCCGAAAACTCGAAGACCCGCCCATCTTGCTAGTTGCGGTCCTTGCCCTTCAGACTCCCCGCTCATCGCTGTGGCATGTGATTCCTGACCCGCTCCTTCGTTTGTAGGGATAGACCAGGTGTCCAAGTCGCCTTCGGGATTGGGATACCCCTTACCCGGCTCCGCGACCTGAAGAGGAGATTTCGTGATGGCATCCATCTCAAACCCACTGCATCCCGGATTCAGGACACTAGCCTCCGTCATCCTGGCCGTGGTGTTCCTCATCGTCGCTGCCCTTCCAGCCCAGGCCACGGTCCCCGCGACGATGAGCTACCAGGGCCTGCTGCGCGACTCGGGCGGCGCCATACCCCCCGACGGCCAGCACGCCTTCGTCTTCCGCATCTTCAACGTCGAAGCCGGCGGCTCGGCGTTGTGGCAGGAGAGCCAGACGCTGATGGTCACGGGCGGCATCTTCAATGCCACCCTGGGCGCCGTCACGCCCCTCGCCCTGCCCTTCGACGTCCAATACTGGCTCGAGACCGTCGTCGACGGCGGCACCCTCGCCCCGCGCGTCAAGCTCGCCTCCGCCCCCTACGCCCAGCGCGCGGCGGTCGCCGAGGCGCTCGCCGGCGGCGGCGGTGGGGGCGACATCACCGCCGTCTACGCCGACAACGGGCTCACCGGCGGCGCCACCAGCGGCGACGCGCACCTGGCGGTGGGCGCGGGCGCGGGCATCAGCGTCTCGGCCGACGCGGTGGCGGTCGACGGGGTGGCGGTGGCCGGTTCGGGTCTCGTCGCCGAGGGGGCCAGCTCGGTGGCGGTGAACCCGGGCACGGGGCTTTCGGTCGTCTCCGACCAAGTGCGCCTGACGGATCCCTACGCCACCGGCACGGCCTATGACAGCCGGTTCGTGAACGAGGCCCAGACGAACTCAGTCACGACCGACATGATCACGCCCAACGTGGTCGCGAGCGTCGACGGGGTGGTGAACGATGGTGGCAACATCGACCTGGTCGCGGGGGCGAACGTGACCATCACCCCGGACGACGTGAACAACACGATCACGATCTCCGCAACCGGAGGTGGTGGCGGGATCGGGGGCAGCGGGACGACCGGCTACGTGCCCAAGTTCACCGGCGCCACCACGATCGGCAACTCGCTGCTCCATGACACGGGGTCACGCATCGGCATTGGTACCGCAAGCCCCGTCTCGCGTTTCACGATCTCTGCTCCCGACTACGAGGGCGTTGAAGTCGTCGCCGCCAACCATCCGGCCGTGCTGCTGAGCGCGGCGAACACGTCGGGAACCGGTTGGATCGACTTCCGTCGCGGCGGGGTGCCCAAGACCTGGATGAGCGAATCGAGCGCGGGCCTGAAGCTCGAGCGCAACGCCGAGTCGGGCGGCATCGTCATGTCCTCGACGACAGCGGATCCTTATACGAACAGCGTCTTTTCCGCCAAGTACACAGGCTCAGCCATCGCCGACCATGTGGCCGTCTACGGCTACAGCGCACCGCTGGACTACTATGGAATCGGTGGGAAGTTCATTGGCGGATACTTGGGCGTTCTGGGCCGAGTCGAGCCCACCGGCAGTAGCTCGTACTACTATGGGGTATACGGGGAGTGCACCGGGGGAAGCGGCACGAATGTCGGCGTGATAGGCTCGGCCCTATACGGGAACGTGAACTACGGGGTCTACGGCCAGGCTTACACCGGCAGCGGTAGCAGCTACGCCGGCTACTTCACCGGAAACGTGCACGTGGTGGGCAACCTCACGACCGGCGGAATCAAGCAGTTCCGCATCGATCACCCCCTGGACCCGGCCAACAAGTACCTCAATCACTACTGCGTCGAGTCGGATGAGGTTTTGAACACCTACCGGGGAAATGTCGTGTTGGACCAAGACGGTTCGGCATGGGTAGCGCTTCCCGAGTGGTATGACCGACTCAACACAGACCCCACGTACCAGCTCACCTGCATCGGAGGTCAGGCCCAGGTCTATGTGGCCGAGGAGATCAGCAATCAGCGCTTCCGCATCGCCGGCGGGAAACCCGGACTCAAGGTGTCTTGGCAAGTGACAGCGGTTCGCAGCGATCCCGCGGCTGCAAAGTACCGCGTGCCGGTGGAGCAGGTGAAGCCGGCACCGGAGCGGGGCAAGTACCTGGAACCGGAGTTGTACGGCGCACCGGAAGAGCTGCGTGTCGGCCGCATCACCACGAAGACCCAGGGCTAAGGCACACGGGGAGGTTGAGATGACGCGACGAAGGCTAGTGCTTCTGGCCGCCTTGCTGGTTCCGGCGACCGCCTCTGGACAGCTCGCACTCGAACGACAGGTGGTCGCCAACGGCGGCGGCACGCAAGAGGGTGAGGACTACATGATCGACGCCACGTGCGGGCAAGCCGCTGTGGGCAGGGCCAGCAACACGTCTTTCACGGCCGAGATCGGCTTCTGGCACTTCACCATCTCGAGCAGCGATGTGACTGAGAACCCGGGAGTGCTTCCGACCCGCTATGAGCTGGGGACGCGATCCCTGGGAGCGCCAGCCTTACGGGGCAGGATCTCCTTCGCCGTTCCCCTGCGCAGTCGCATCGAACTGCGACTCTACGACGTCACGGGCCGAGCCGTGCAGCTCCTGGCGAGCGGAGAGCATGAAGCAGGTTGGCACGAGGCTCGTCTCGAGTCACGCGGCCTGCCCAGCGGCATGTACTTCTGCCGGCTGACGGCCGATGGCGTGGCAATCACACGCCGGGTCATGTTGATGAGGTAGCCGCGGCATGGCAGCTCTCTGCCTCGGCTCGCGTAGGAGGGTCTCCTGATGCATCGCACCATGCACCCAAGGGTTGCCGCGGCGACCTGGCTGGCTGTCATTGTCATCGTAGTTGTCATCGTCATCGTAGCTGGTCCACTGGCCGGCTCAGCCCAGGCCACGGTCCCAGCGACGATGAGCTACCAGGGCATGCTGCGCGACCCGGGCGGCGCGATCCCGCCCGACGGCCAGCACGCCTTCGTCTTCCGCGTCTTCAACGTCGAGTCCGGCGGCTCCGCTCTCTGGCAGGAATCCCAGACCCTTGTGGTCACGGGCGGCATCTTCAATGCCACCCTGGGCGCCGTCACGCCTTTGACGTTGCCCTTCGACGTCCAGTACTGGCTCGAGACCACCGTCGACAGCGGCACCCTCGCCCCGCGCGTCAAGCTCGCCTCCGCCCCCTACGCCCAGCGCGCGGCGGTGGCCGAGGCGCTCGCGGGCGGCGGCGGTGGGGGCGACATCACCGCCGTCTACGCCGACGACGGGCTCACCGGCGGCGCCACCAGCGGCGATGCGCACCTGGCGGTGGGCGCCGGGACGGGGATCACCGTGAGCGCCGACCAGGTGCGGCTGAGCGACGCCTACGTGAGCGGCACGGCCTACGACAGCCGGTTCGTGAACGAGGGCCAGACGAATTCGGTCACGGCCGACATGATCGCGCCCAACGTAGTGGCGAGTGTCGACGGGGTGGTGAATGATGGCGGCAACATCGATCTCATCGCGGGGTCGAACGTGACCATCACCCCGGACGACGTGAACAACACGATCACGATCTCCGCGACGGGCGGTGGCGGCGGGATCGGGGGCAGCGGGACGACCGGCTACGTGCCGAAGTTCACCGGCATGACGACCCTTGGCAACTCGCTGGCCTACGACACTGGGTACGGGATCGGGATCGGAACCACGACCTCGTCGGCCCGGCTGGGCGTCGCGGGCAGCACCCAGGGCTCCGGCTGGGTGGAGATCACGGACGAGATTCAACCGCGGATCGAGATCAAGACCCCGAACCTGGGCGGCAACGCCTGGCTCGGCTTCAACCGCGGCGGGTCGCCGAAGGCCATGCTGTTCGAAGACGCTTCAGGCCTGTACCTGACGCGCTACGCCGAATCGGGCGGCATCCGCCTGCAGTCCACGACGGCTGACGCGGCAAACCACGCCGCGGTCACCGCCCGATGGACCGGTTCCAGCATGAACGACTACATCGGCATCTACGGCGAGAGCAATCCGATGGACTACTACGGGATCGGCGGGAGTTTCAAGGGGGGATACGTCGGTGCGCAGGGCATCGTCTGGCCAACGGGAGCCGGGTACTACTACGGCGTCGAGGGCGTTGTGGAAGGCGGCTCGGGAAACAACAACGCGGTCTACGGCTACGCCAGCGGCAGTGGGACGAACTGCGCCATCTATGGCGAAGCGATCGGAGGCTCGATCAACTACGCGGGGTTTTTCCAGGGCGACGTTGAGGTCCTCGGCAATCTCACCGTCACCGGTTCCAAGTCCTTCCGCATCGATCACCCGCTGGACCCCGCCAACAAGTACCTCAACCACTTCTGCATCGAGTCGGACGAGGTGCTGAACACCTACAGCGGCAACGCCGTTCTCAACGCGTACGGGGAGGCCTGGGTCGAGCTGGCCGACTGGTTCGACGCCGTCAACCGCGATCCGCGCTACCAGCTCACCTGCGTCGGCGGCCACGCGCCGGTCTATGTCGCGGAGAAGATCACCGGCAATCGGTTCAAGATCGCCGGCGGCACACCTGGATTGGAAGTGTCCTGGCAAGTGACGGCCGTGCGCAGCGATCCGGCGATGGCGAAGTACCGTATGCCGGTCGAGCAGGAGAAGCCGGCGCCCGAGCGCGGCAAGTACCTCGATCCCGACCTGTACGGAGCATCCGAATCCCTGCGTATCGGCCGGATCGAGCAGAAGACGCAGCGATAGCTGCACCCGGCGACGGCTGTCGCCGGCGACCTCGGTGTCGGGGGAGGTGACCATGGCTTCGACTCCTTCATTCGGCCGCCCGGCCGCAGGTGCAGGCAACGGGCCACGCCCGAGGTGCACCCGCTGGGTCCGCGGATCCTTGACGCCAACCACGGCCCTCGGCCTGCTGGTGCTGGCCGGCCTGGGGCTGGCCCTCCCCGCCGCGGCCGCCAAGGACGCGCTTCCCCGGCTCGATCCTCCCGATTCCCGCTCCTGCCCCTTCCAGACCATCGAGCACGACTGGGACTTCGCCGTGAGCCCCCACGGCTTCTTCAACATCGACTGCGATGCGAGCGGCGTGCAGGTGTGGGAGTACGGTGCGACGAGCAGCGTTCCGGGCGCGCCCGCCCGGGTGTGGGGCACGATCCTGAACGGCCCCTACCCCGACGAGTCCGGCGCCGGGCTCGTCTCGCCCACCTTCACGGTCTCGCCATCGTCCTATCTCGTCGAGGTGGAGCACTGGTACGAGACGGAGTGGGGTTACGACGGCTGCAACCTCACGATCTGGCCCTACGGAACGGTCGTCACGCCTATGGGCGGCTACCCGCTCGGCGTCATCTCGGAGTCACCGTACTACTACGCCTGGTGCGTCGACGGCGAGCCGGGCTGGAGCGGCTCGAGCGGCGGCTGGCGGGTCGACTGCTTCGACCTCTCCGAGTACATGAACATGTCCATCGCGGTGGAGCTCGACTTCGGCGCCGACGCCAGCGTCACCACGACCGGCTGGTACCTCGCCCGCATTCGCGTGGGCGGGGACTCGCCCGTGGAGGGCGCCTGCTGTCTCGAGGGTGGGCTGTGTCGACTGCGTACGGCGGTCGACTGCGCCGACATGGGCGGCTGGTTCGTGGGGGGCGGTACGACTTGCACACCCAATCCGTGCCCTTACATCCCCGGCGCCTGCTGCCTCGCGGGCGGCGTCTGCCAGGTGCTGACGCTGCGCGACTGCGGCGAGCTCTACGGCGACTTCCAGGGTCATGGCACGACGTGCGATCCGAACCCGTGCCCCCCGCCGATGGGCGCCTGCTGCTTGCCCGGGGGCGCGTGCCTGGTCGCCACCTACAACGCCTGCCTGGACACCAACGGTTGGTACCTCGGCGACGGCACGACCTGCGACCCCTACCCCTGCGGTCCCCTGGCGCCGCCCGACTCGCTGCGCGTCGAGGCCCTCGGCCCCAATCTGACCCTGGTCACGTGGCTCGACACCAATCCCGGCGAGGACGAGTACCGGATCGATCGCAAGGAAGGGTTGGCCGGGCAGTGGCAGACCGTGCAGATCGTGCCGGCCAACTCGACCGCCTGGCTCGACCCCGGCGTGATCGAGGGGCGCAACTACTACTACCGCGTCCGCGCCGCGCGGGGCGGGGAGCTCTCGCTCTTCTCAAACTACTACGTCGTCATTGCCGGCCAGCCGCCAGCCGCCCCCAGCAATCTGTTGGCCACCCCTGGCGGGCCGACGTCCGTCAACCTCTCCTGGTTGGATCACGCCGACAACGAAATGGGATTCGTCCTCCAGTTCAAGCGCGGGGAGTTCGGCGCCTGGCAGAACCTCGAGCCGAGCCGGCCGGCCAATCAGCAGTACGCCACCCATCAGAACGCGCAACCCGCCAGCATCTATCAGTACCGGATTCGTTCCTACAACTTCTTCGGTTCATCGGCCTGGGCAGTGAGTCCGCTGTGTACCACACCCGCCGACCCGGGCAGCTTCGGCGCCCTCATCTGGGTCAGGCATCGGGGGCAGACCATACCCGGCGCGAAGATCGAGCTCCGTCACCTGGGCGGGTCCTTCACCCAGGTTGCCGTGACCGACTCGAGCGGCTCCGCCTATGTCGCGGGGCTGCGCTTGGCCGACCGGTTGCGCGCGACCTGGGTGGCCCACGAGTGGACGACCTGCCGAGAGTACCGCCAGTACGAGCCGCACAACGACATGGGCATGCAGCTCTGGATCGACTCCGACGTCATGGACGACTGGGGCAACTACTCGTCGTTCAGCCTCGCCGCCGTGGCGCCCGAATATTCGCTCGACCTTGTGCATTCGATCTACCGCTTTGATCTGGCCATGGCCGTCGAGTGGGACATGACGCCCACCGACCCGTTCTGGAACCAGCTCAATCTCGCCTGCCAGGAAGCGTCGGACTACCTGTACGATGCGAGCGACGGCCAGATGGCCCTGCGCCGGATCGCGGTCTGGGACAATCAGTGCCTGTGGGACGAGGTCGACGTCCAGATCGTGCCTTCACAGCATCCCAAGGCGGACTGCGATCAATTCATGGACTGCGATAGCTGGTCGTCCAATGAGCACATCTTCCTGGGGCGAACCGCCTACGGCGATGAGCCCCCTCACCCCGACTGGTTCTCCTCCCTGATCCACGAGTTCGGGCACTACGGCCTGGGCCTGAGGGATGAGTACGAGACCGCCTGGGGCGGACAGGCACAGATGGACAAGCAGAAGCTCACCTACCCCCACCTCTATCCGCGGAACTTCGGTGTGATGGACGACCAGCTCAGCCTCCCCGAGATGTCCTCGGTCAACGACTATCCCACCAACTTCGACTACGGCGTCAGCGGGATGGCTCGACTGTGGTGGTGGAGTGAGCAGTTGATGGACCGCGGCAAGCCCACCTGGACCGACGTCGCGGGGACGCTCGAATCCTGGTGCTCGCTGGCCGACATCACCGTGCCGCAGGCGGGCTGGTTCGTCGCGGGAGCCTCGACGAGCCCCGATCGTCTCGGGCCGAACGTCGATCTGGGTCTCGTTTCGTTTTATGCCGAAGACATCGATCTAGTCCGCGAGCGCCCGCCGATCGACTTCCAGACCTTCGACTCAGGCCCCGGCTCCTTCGCGGACGAGGTCGAGATTCACGACGACGCCGGCCCCGTCGGCGGCGCGCGCGTCTACCGCTGGTCGGGCGGCCGGCTGGTCCTGCTGGGGCAGACCGACCCGCGCGGGCGAGTCACCGCGGTGGGCCTGAAGCCCGGCGATCGACTGCGGGCCTACGGCCGGACGCGTGCGGGTGCGCTCGCTGCCCAGACCGACGCCATCGCGGCGCCGTCCGCCGAACGACTGCGGGTGGATATCGCTGCCACGGGTCGGGAAGAGGCCCCCGGCGCCGCCGTGGATGTGATCCCGACCGGAACGCCCGAGTCGCCGTTCCTTCTGCTCGATCTGTGGGCGGACGAAACGCTGGCGGAGGCTCCACGCATCGTGGCCTTCTGCGCGGTGCAGACCGAGACGCTGGCTGTACAACACGCAGGAGCCAACCGGTACCAGGCCAGGTACGCGCTGCCCGTGTCCAGTCCCGGCTTTGACGGCCGCGGGCTCTTCGAAGTTCGCCTCATCGATCTTCTCGCAAACACCAGCACGTTCACGACACCCTTCGTCGTCGACCTGACGACAGCTCACACCCACGTCGAGATCGAGCCGGGTGCGTCCAACTTCAACGTGCTGCGGGAGTGCATCGAGATCGAGCAACTCCATGCTGGGGCCGAGAGCAACACGGTGCCCTATCGCGCCCCTGGTCAGGATCTGCTGCCGGTGGGAGACGTGTGCGCCTTCCACCTGGCGGCCGTCGAGCAGTATCCCCTGGCGGCCACAATCAACATCGCCTACGACGACTCGCTGCTGGGCGGTATCGACGAGCGCACCCTGGGCATCTACCGGTGGGATCCGGAAGGCCTGCAGTGGCTCCCCCTCGCGACGAGCCTCGTCAGCACCGGCAGCAACGTGGCTTCGGCCACGGTCGGGCAGGGCGGCGTCTTCTGTCTTTTCGCCACTGAAGCGAACAGCGACTTCATCCCGCCCGATCGAATCCAGGATCTCGGCGCGGCCGGCATCCCCGGCCAGGGCGCCGTCGATCTGCTCTGGTCGGCCACAGGCGACGACGGCGCTCTGGGTGCGGCGCAGGACTACGTCGTCGCCTATTCCGAGAGCTTGTTCACGGAGGAGGAGGTCGACGGTCTCCCGCAGATCGTGGTGCCCGGTGACGCCACCCCATCCGGCGTCGAGCTGACCACCACACTCCACCTGCCCCGGGAAGGCCAGCTCTACTACTTCGGCGTGCGCGCCAAGGACGAGGCCAGCAACCTCTCGCTGCTCTCGAACGTCACCTACGCCATCACGGGCATCGCCGACCCCAACTTCGTGGCGGCGCCGCCTACCGATGTGCGCGCCGTGGATGCCCCGGCCGACACGGGTTGTGCCGTGCAGATCACCTGGCAGCTCTCCTACGACGACGGCAACGGGAAGCATACGGTCGTCGCCTACAACATCCATCGCACGCAACCCGAGTCGCCCGTCCCCGATTCGATCGCCTCGGTTCCGGCTGGCACAACGGTCTACCTCGACGCCACAGCCGAGAACGGACGGGACTACGCCTACTGGGTGAGCGCTGTCGAACCGGGTCGCGAGACGATGGGCGCAGAAAACCGCGCGTTCGCGGCCCGCAACCTGGGCATGCCCCCCGGCGACTTCACCTCCGATCGCATCACGGGCATCGACGATTTCGCGCTCTTCACCGAGGCGTTCGGCCGTGACGCCCTGGACCTCGAGTTCGAGCCGCTCTTCGACTTGGTGCCGGACGACGAGATCTCGCAGGCGGACTTCCAGACGTTCGGCCTTGCCTTCGGAGCCGGCGGATCTCCGTCGAGCGATCCGCCGGGCGAGAACGAAGATGCGATCGTCGCCAGCGAGGTCGTCCCGGGCACGGGGTCGCTGTGGCACCTGAACCTCTTCGTGCGCGACGCCTCCAACCTCGCCGGCTACAGCTTCCGCGTGGACTACCCTCATCAAACCCTGGCGCTGATCGAGGCGACCCCCGACAGCGCGGGGACCGTGACGAGCTTCCTCAACCAGGATGGGGGTGTGACGCCGCTCTTCCTGGTGGCTCCGGGCAACCCGGCGCCGGGGAGCGTCCAGATCGCCAACGTGATCCAGCGCGCGTCCCCGGTAACCGCCCCTGAGGGCGACGGCTTCCTCGCCCGACTGACCTTCTCCGGCACGGGCGCCAGTCAGATCACGGTCACCGACGTGGTGCTGATGGACGCTCAGCGCCTGCTCAACTACCGTAGCGGGACGTCCTCGGTGGAAGATGCGTATGCGATCCTGCGCCCGCACCTCTACTGGAGCATCCCCAATCCGTTCCGCGCCCAGACGGTCATCCGGTTCCAGGTGCCGGCGCGCCAGTCGGTGACCCTGGCCGTCTACGACGTGGCGGGGCGGCTGGTGCGCAAGCTGATCGACGGCCCGGTGGACCCGGGGCTGCACAGCGTCTCCTGGGACGGACGCTGCGAGACGGGCGAGCGCGTCGCCTGCGGCGTCTACTTCGACCGCTTCGAGACCGCGGGATACACGCAGACGCGCAAGGTCGCTCTCGTCAGATGACGTCGCTGGCAGGTGACGCCTTCGGAGGACGACGCCTTCACCGGATGGCCCCTTCGGTGGCGATCAGCCGGCGGCGCCGTGGAAGGCCCGCCCGAGGAGCGCGCCCGTGAAGTCCGCCCCGGGAGGGCACCCGAGAAGCGTGCCCCGCGTGCGCGCCCCAGGAAGCGCCCTGAGAAACGCCCCGAACCGCCAGCCTGTTGCACCGCCCGCGGCGCTGTAACTTCCTTTCCCACCCGCCTACCTGACGTGGTAGCATTGAGTGCATCCACTTCCCAGGTGGCCCGATGGAACCGGGCGCCCGGCACCTGCGGGAGTACTGCCTGACATCCTGGAGGGACTCGATGTTGTCTCGCTCCATCCCCCTGTGCAGGCTGCTCGGCCTGCTGCTCTGTTTCCTGACCATCGGCTCACTCGCGGCCGCTGCCCAATCGACGACGACGCTGGCCCTTAGGGCCGGGGCCACCGTCGAGCAGCCGCAGATCGACGTGCTCGCCTCGGACGAGAAGGGCGTGCGCCTGGCGATCGATCTGCCGGCGCTGGCGGTCGGCCGCCACGACGTCGGCGGGGAAGACTATCAGACAGTCGCCGTCGAGGGCGGCCAGCTCCACGGCGAGCCCGGGGCGCCGGCCCTGCCGGCCTACACCCGCTACGTGAGCATTCCGGCCACCGCCGGGGTCGCGCTGCGGGTCGTCTCCGTCGAGGAGGAGACCTTCAGCGACTTCCAGCTCCTGCCCATGCAGGAGGACGATGCCACCAGCTTCCAGCGCAATGAGCAGCTCTACGCGCGCGACGAGTTCCTGGGCGGTGAGCCCATCACAATCGGCGCCCCCTCGCTGATGCGAGACCTTCGCGTCGTGCCCGTCACGTTCCATCCCGTGCGCTTCAACCCCGTCACACGCGAGATTCGCGTCGTCCGGCGGGTGGAGCTGGCGCTCACCTACGCGGGCGTCGATCTGCGCAGCGCCAAGGAGCGGGAGTCGGTGCCGCTCACCAGTGGCTTCGACCAGCTCTACCGCTCGGTCGTGGTCAACTACGACCCGGAAGCCTACCGGCGCACGGGCCAGGTGGCCCCGCATCTGGGCACCTGGCTCCTGCTCAGCCGCGATGACGCCACGCTCATCCAGAAACTCCAGCCGCTGATCGCCTGGCGCCGCGCCATGGGCTACAACGTCGTCCACGTGACCACGACCACCACGGGCACCAACCCCACCACCATCCGCACCTGGCTGCGCAACGCCTATTCCACCTGGGAAGATCCGCCCGAGTACATCTGCATCGTCGGCGATGCCACCGGCACCTTCTCGATCGGCACGTTCAATGAAACCTGGTCGTACCACAACGGCGAGGGCGATCACCCCTACTCGCAGCTCACCGGGGACGACCTCATGCCCGACGCCTTCATCGGGCGCCTGTCAGCCGAGGATTACACGACGATCGAGCGGATCGTGAACAAGATCACGGGCTACGAGCAGACGCCCTACATGACCGACACGAGCTGGTTCGGCCGGGCCTGCCTGACCGGCGATCCGAGCACTTCCGGCATCACCTGCGTGCACATCATGCAATGGGTCAAGCAGCAGCTCCGGCAGATCGGATACGCCCAGATCGACACGGTCTTCACCTCTCCTTTTGAGGCCAACACCATCAGCCGTTTGAACGCCGGCAACTCCTTCTTCGGCTACCGCGGCTATTACCAGATGAGCGGCATCAGCTCCGGCGACATTTCCGCCCTGGCCAATGGCTGGAAGCTGACCTACGCCATCAACCTCACCTGCGGCACCGGCTCCTGGAAGAGCGGCACGTCCCACAACGAGGCCTGGCTGCGCGGCGGATCGGGCACGACCAACGCCACGGGCGGCATCGGCAGCATCGGCACGGCCACGACCGGCACCGCCACGCGCTACAACAACTGCTTCTTCGCCGGCGCCGCCTACGGCCTCTTCTGGGGCGACGACCAGCGGCTGGGACACAGCCACGCCCGCGGCAAGATCGAGATGATCCTCAACTACGAGGCAGTGGAGTACGGCCAGGCGGGACGCTACTGCTATTGGAACACCTTGATGGGCGACCCCGCGACGGACATGTGGACCGGTGTGCCCAAGCAGCTCACCGTCTCCTACCCCGCCACGGTCCCGATGGGCGCCAATTCCGTGGCCATCACGGTCTGGGGACCCTCCGCAGTGCCGGTGGAAGGCGCGTGGGTCTATCTTCGCAAGGGCGACCAGATCCACATCGGCGGCTACACCGACGCGACCGGCGTGATCACGCTGCCCATCGACACGAGCGTGGATGGGACGGTGAACGTGGTCGTCACGGGACACAACCTCTACGCGCACCAGGGGAGCTTCCAGATCAGCGAGGTAACCTCCTACGTCGGGCTGGTCAGCTACCGGATCGACGACGATACCGAAGGGGGCAACGGGGACGGCCAGCTCAACCCGGGCGAGGATGTCCAGCTCTACATCACCCTCAGGAACTACGGGCCGCAGACGGCCGGCGACGTCAAGATCCGACTGAACATCAACGACCCCTACGTTGGGCTGCTGGGCGAGTCGCAGATGAACTTCGGCGACCTGAACGGGTACACCATCTATGAGTCGCCGGTGCCCCTGGGGTTGCGACTCTACCCCGGGACCCCTCCGGGGCACGCGCTCGACTTCGACCTGAGCATCATCAGCGAACCCAACGTGTGGCCGGCGATTCTGAGCATTCCCACGACGGGCTCGGATCTGGTCTTCCAAAGCGTCACGCTGGTCGGGGCCGGAA
>CAZRWW010000110.1:0-14505 GCA_964603725.1 uncultured bacterium | reverse complement strand
CCTTTCCGAACGCCGAGCTGCCCCGGGCGGCGCACGCGGCCATGAGCGGACACGCGGGGCACGCGCTGTACGGCGACCACGGGGCTCACGACGGACATGCGGGGCACGCGGGAGCCGCGCAGGCTGGGCACGCCGATCACGCGGCGTCCGGGGTTCTCACCCAGGTGAGCTGGCTGCAGTGGGCCAGCAGCGGGTTGCTCGGGCTCCTGATCGCGCGGGCGCTGGTCTTCAAGGTGCGACTGCGTTGGCCCCGGCGCGGGCGCGCCGCCGCCGAGCGCGGCCGCGCCGGCGCGGAGCTGGGGAGGGAGGCGGTCACGTTGGATACGGTTCGCCTGTCGGTTGACGGCATGACCTGCGGCCACTGCCGCGGCAACGTCGAGCGGGCGCTGAGGGCCGTTCGCGGCGTCGAGGACGTGCACGTGTCGCTCGAGGAGCGCCTGGCCACGATCAGGGGCGAGGGCCTGCGGATCGAGACGCTGATTGCCGCCGTCACGGCCTGCGGCTATCAGGCGGCCGCCGAGCGCTGAGACGTCCTACGATTCGGCCAGTTCCTCGAGCCCGGCGCGGTCGAGGATCCTGATCCGCCGTCCGTCGACCTCGATCAGACCCGCTGACCGGAGCTTGGCGAAGGCGCGGCTCAGCGTCTCGGCGATCGTCCCGATCTGGGCGGCCAGCTCGCGCTTCGACTGCCGCAGCTCGAAGCTCTCCGTGCTTGCCGCGGCGGCGAGCTGCAACAGCACGGCGGCCAGGCGCGCCGGGACTTCCTTGAGCGACAGCCGCTCGATGAGCTGGTTGAACTCGTGCAGCTTGCGGGCCATCCCCGCCATCATCGCGACCGCCAGCTCCGGGTTGTCTCCGATCGCTTCGCGCAGGGCGGCGCGCCCGACGACGAGCAGCGTGCACGCTTCCGCGGTCTCGGCGTAGGCCGGATAGCGCCCCCCGGCCCACATCGCCGCCTCGCCGAAGGTCTCGCCGGCGCCGTAGAGGTGCAGGATCTGCTCGTCGCCCCTGGCCGAGAGCTGGAAGATCTTCACGCGGCCGGCCAGGATGATGTAGAAGCGGTCGGCGCGCTCGGCGGGCGAGAGCAGCTCCCGTCCGGCGGGATGCGACTCGATCCGGCAGCCGGCCAGCAGGCCTCGCAGGTCCCGCTCGGCGACCGCCGAGAAGAGCGGCACCCGCCGCATCGCCGCCAGGGCGGTTTGACGTGAGATCGCGCCCATGGCCCGCCCTTCAGCCCAGGATCTCGGCGAGGTCCTGACTGGGCGTGGTGATCGGCCGCAAGCCGAAGCGTTCCTGGAGCAGAGCCAGGGCCGCCGGGCTCGTGAAGGCCGGCAGACTCGGGCCGATGCGGATGTCGCGCACGCCCAGGTGGAGCAGGGTCAGGAGCACGGCCACGGCCTTCTGCTCGAACCAGCTCAGGATCAGCGACAGGGGCAGATCGTTGACGCCGCAGTTCAGCTCACGGGCGAGCGCGAGGGCGACCTGCACGGCCGAGTAGCTGTCGTTGCACTGGCCCATGTCGAGCAGGCGCGGGATGCCGCCGATGTCGCCGAACTCGAGCTTGTTGAAGCGGAACTTGCCGCACGCCAGGGTCAGGATGGCGCAGTCGCGAGGCACCTGCTCGGCGAGCTCGGTGTAGTAGTTGCGACCCGGCTTGGCGCCGTCGCAGCCGCCGATCAGGAACAGGTGGCGGAGCGCCCCGCTCTTGATCGCGGCCATCACCTTGTCCGCGACGCCCAGGACCGCGCGATGGCCGAAGCCGATCGTGATCAGGTGCTCGGGCGCATCGGCCGAGAAGCCGGGGGCCGCCAGCGCCGCCTCGATCACGGGCGCGAAGTTGCGATCGCTGATGTGGGTGACTTTCGGCCAGGCCACGAGGCCGCTGGTGAAGATGCGGGCCTGGTAGCTCTCCTTGGGGCGCTGGATGCAGTTGGTCGTCATCAGGATCGCGCCGGGGAACTCCTCGAACTCGCGGCGCTGGTCCTGCCAGGCGCCGCCGTAGTTGCCGGCCAGATGGGGGTGCTTCTTCAATCCGGGGTAGGCCAGGCACGGCAGCATCTCGCCGTGCGTGTAGACCTGGATGCCGGTGCCGGCGGTCTGCTCGAGCAGCGCGTCCAGGTCCCTCAGGTCGTGGCCCGAGACGAGGATGCACTTGCCGGCCTTGGGCGTCACGCGCACGCGCGTGGGCTCCGGGTGGCCGTAGGCGCCGGTGTTGGCCCGGTCGAGCAGCTCCATCACGCGCAGATTGAGCTCGCCGACCTCCAGGGCGAGCTCCAGCAGCCGCCCCACGTTGGCCGGACGGTCGGCCAGCTCGTTGAGCACGCGATGAAAGCCCGCGTAGACCTCCGCATCCCCGACCCCCAGCACGTGGGCGTGGTCCGCGTACGCGGCGGCCCCCTTCAGGCCGTAGAGCACCAACCCTTGCAGGCCGGCCGCATCGGGGCCCTGTTCCTCGATCGTATGCGTCAGACGCACGTCCTCGGCCTGCCGCAAGAGATCGGCCAGGCTGCCGGCGGGCTGGACGCGCGCCGGACCGGCCGGCTCTTCCAGCGGCGCGCCGGCGGTCCGGGTCGCCTCGATGTAGAGCGTGCGGGCGCGATCGCGCACCGCGGCCGCGCGGCGGATCCAGGCGGCCATGCGCTCGGCGTCGAAGTTCACGTTCGTCACCGTGGTGAAGAGCGCCTCGATCACGAAGAGGTCGACCTCGCGATCGCGCGCCCCCCGCCGCGCCGCGTGGTGGGCGTACTGGGCGATGCCCTTGGTCAGGTGGATGAGGAGATCCTGCAGCGCGGCCACCTGCGCATCCTTGCCGCAGACGCCCTGCGTCGTGCAGCCCTGGCCCTTGGCCGTTTGCTCGCACTGATAGCAGAACATGTTCATCCAGTACGCCCTCCCTCCGGCTACTGCACCCGCTGGATGCTGCCGTCGATCCCGACGGTGATCTCCCGCAGGGGCAGGTCCGTGCGTTCCGCCTTATCCAGCGCCTGCCGCACCGCCGCGACGATCCCCGCGCAGCACGGCACCTCCATGCGCGCGACCGATACCGAGCGGACCGAGTTGCGGGCGAAGACCTGGGCCAGCTTCTCCGCGTAGGCCCCGACGTCATCCAGCTTGGGGCATCCGACGGCCAGGGTCTTGCCCGCCAGCAGCCTGCCGTGGAAATCCGGCAGGGCGAAGCCGACGCAGTCGGCCGCGATCAACACATCTGCATCTTGCCACAAATGGCTCTGGATTGGCAGCAGGTGCAACTGCACCGGCCAGTGTCCGAGCCGCGAGGCCGCACTCGGGGACGGGAGCGGCGCTGGTTCGCCGCGCGTCACCGCGCCTGCTCCGGGCCGCAGGCTGCGCAGGGCCGCGCCGGGGCAGCCGCACGCCGCATCAGGAGCGTGCGCAACGGCTGCGGCGGCGGTCTGGAGCGGGGCCGGGGCCTGCGATTCGTGGCCGGCGCGCGCCAGATGCGCGTGCATGGCCGCCTCGTCGAAAGCCTCCGCCGCCCGTTGCTCGATCGTGATCGCGCCCCGGGGACAGGTGCCCAGGCAGTTGCCCAGGCCGTCGCACAGGTTGTCGGCGACGAGCCGGGCCTTGCCGTTGATGATCCGGATCGCGCCCTCGGCGCAGCTCGGCACGCAGAGTCCGCAGCCGTCGCACTTGTCCTCATCGATCTTGACGATCGCCCGCATCTGCTTGATCGACATCGTTGGCCTCCCAGCAAGGTGTGGGCCCGCCGGTCGCGCGCCGCACTCGCGGCGCCGGCGGCGGGGGAATCCCATCCGCCACGCTGGCTAGTATCGGGGAGGGACGCTGGGAGCGCCTTGACTTGGGTCAAGCGCGAGCTCGATCTCATCACGCAGCGCGATGCCGTCCCGGCCCGTGAGCGGGATCTCGGGCTTCAATCGCCGCGCGGCGGCGATCGCATCCGGATGGAGCGCGACCAGGCGGAACCCGCGGCGCTGATAGAAGCGCAGGGCGGGCAGGTTGTCGTTGGTCGTGATCAGCCAAACGCGGCGGCACGTCGAGCGGCGCGCGATCTCGACCACCGCCGCGACGAGGGCGCAGCCGATCCCGAGGCCCTCGCGCAGGCTGTTCAGCGTCACGATCTCGAGCTCACCGGACGCAATGCGGTAGGTGAGGAGCCCCGCGGGCCGCGCGGCCAGCGTGGCCACCAGACCGGGCAGCCGGGCGGCATCGTGCAGGTGGCCGCGCGTCACCACCCGCGTCGAGCCCCACGCGGAGGTGAGCACATCGGCCACCCACGGGGCGTCAGCCGGCTGCAGTTCTCGAACAGCCATGGGCTCGGACATCATGCGTCGGTTCTCTCAGGCGCTGAGGATGTGCTCCAAGATTGGGACGCAAATCCTATCTAAGCAATAAGATCCGAACATGGGCTCCAGTGGAGATCGAAGAAGCGCTCGCCTCCAGGCGGGCCGAATACACTCCCGCCGCCACCGGCCGGCCGCCGTCATCGCGCCCATCCCAGCGGACCAGGCTCCGGCCCTCGGCCAGGCTGCCCGCGGCCAGCCGGCGGATGGTCCGTCCCTGGGCGTCAGCGATCCGCACGTGCACGGTGACGCCGCCGGTGGGCAGAGCCCGGCTGGGGTCGCGGGCCAGCTCGATCGGGATCCACGTCTCGCCGCGGCTCGGATTGGGCCGGGGAGCGCCCAAGCGCGGGCGTGGCCCGCGCGCGGCCGCGTCGTCCTCGACGGACATGGGGCCCGCCACGAAGAGCACCTTGCCGAGCACCCAGCGATCCGGGTCGATCGCCAGGTCGAGCGGGCGGCCCGGGACCGCGACGATGAACTGCTGCTCGGGCAAGCTGTCCCACAGCACCGTGCTGAAGGCGCCGCCCCCCGCGAGCGCGAAGCGCGCGTCGAGGGGCATCTTGAAGTAGTCGGGACCGGTCGTGCTCTGCCAGATCGTGATGGCCACCAGCGTGCTGTCCCCGGGCGTCGCGGCGATCGGGTCCCAGCGCGCGCGGTAGCGCGGTTGCCCGGTGCCGTAGACCCATTGGCGGAAGAACCACTCGAGCGGCTGGCCGAAGGCCTCCTCGCAGACGCCGCGCAGGTCTTCGGTGACCGCGTTGCCGTAGGCGAAACGTTCGGCATAGAGCCGCAGCGCGGCGAAGAAGTCCTGGTCGCCCATGACGTGGCGCAACATGTGCAGCACCCACGCGCCCTTGCGGTAGACCGTGGAGTTGAAGATGAAATCCGGGTCGTAACACGAGCCCGGGAAGTGATCGGACGACTTCGCGAGCATGACGGCGCGCAGGCTGTCGGGCCCGCCCTGGGCTTCGGCCCACAGGGCCTCGCAGTAGGTCGCGAAGCCCTCGTTGAGCCAGATGTCGCGCCAGGTGCCGCAGGTGACGAGATCGCCCCACCACTGGTGGGCGAGCTCGTGCACGATGACCCAGTCGGTCGAGGCCGGCGTGACCTGGAAGTAGTCGCCCATGCTGGTCAGCGTCTGGTGCTCCATGGCCCCGGCCCAGGGGTACTCCACCATGCCGTACTTCTCGTTCAGGAAGGGATACTCGCCGAACAACCCGGCGAGGTGGGTGATCGCCTGGGGTGTGAACGCCCAGCGCGACATCGCCTCGGCGAGGTGCTCGGGATAGGCGAAGTGGGCGAGGGGCATCTGCGTGACACCGTCGAGGGCGAGGTAGGAGTCGGCGAACTCGACGAAGTTCGTCGCGGTCAGGCTGACGAGGTAGGTTGTGATGGGGTAGGCCTCGCGCCAGGTGTAGCGCATCCGGCCGTGGGCCAGCGGGCGCGTGTCGATCAGGGTGCCGTTCGAGGCCGCGATCATCGTGTCGGGCACGATGAAAGAGAGCTCCGCGGTGAACTTGTCGTCGGGCCGGTCCTTGCAGGGCCACCAGGTGCGCGCCGCGATCGGCTCGCAGTTCGTGAAGACGATCGGCACCCCGTCGTGCTCGCGGAAGTCGAAGCCCCACAGGAAGCCCAGCTCGGGTACGCCGTGATAGGCGATCGTGGCGCGCGCGAGGTGGCCGGCAGGCAGCGGGTTGGGCAGCAGCAGGCGCAGCCGGTCCTGCTCGTGAGCGAAGCCGGCCGCCTCCCCGTCGATCGAGGCCGCCGTCACCGTCAGGCTGCTTGCCAGATCGAAGTCGAGCGATTGGATGGCGGGGTCGGTGATCTCCAGCGACCAGGCGGCCCGACCGATCAGCCCCTCGATCGCGAAGAGCGGCTCGACCTCGAGGCTGACGTGGGCGGCGTCGTAGCCGCTGGAGTCGGGGTCCCAGAACTCGCGCGGCGCCCACGCATCCCAGCCGAGCGCGGTGGCGGCGGCGCCCTTGCGATCGGCGTCGTCCCAGGGCGAGATCGGCAGACCGTGCCAGGCGGCCGGCAGGCCGGGCAGGCGCGGGTCGGTGGGCTCCAGGCGCGCGGGGGCTCGCACCGCCCCGAGCACGACGGCCAGCCAGAGCACCAGCCCCACTCGCGCGCGCGCCATCATGGCCGGGCCTCGCGGTAGAGGGTCAGCAGGCGAATCAGCACCCGATCGATCTCGGCGTCGGGTGTCGATGCGCCCGCGGTGACGCCGATCGTGCACGGCGCGGCCGGCCGCCAGCCGAAGAGCAGGCGCGGCTCGGTCTCCCCGCCGGGCAGGTGGCGGATGCGATCGCCGTCGATCAGGCAATCGGCGTCCTCGATGTGAAAGCTCCGCCCGCCCGCGGCGCCCAAGGCCGCCAGGTGCGCGGTGTTGCTCGAGCGGAAGCCGCCGACGACCAGCAGGGCGGCCAGGTCGCCCGCTGACGAGAGGGCGCACACCGCGTCCTGCCGCTCTTGCGTGGCGGGACAGAAGGTGTCTTCGGTGCAGAATCGGCCGCCGTGCGCGGCCGCCTGCCCGAGCGCGCCCCCGGCGCGCTGATGCACTGCGTCGGTCAGGATCGCAGCGATCGCCTGGGTCTCGCTGCTCAGCATGGTCGTCTGATTGACCAGCCCCAGCCGTTCGAGGTCGCGCTCGGGGTCGAACCCCGGGCTGCAGGCCCCGGCGAACGCCTGGGCAAACCAGGCCGGCCATGGCGCGCCCGCGGGACGAGGCTCGCGCCGGATGGCCGCGGCCAGCAACTCCGCCTCGCGCCGGTTGCGCACGATCACGTAGGGTCCGCCGGCGCGCGATGCGGTCGCGCGCGTCTCCTCGTGCTCGACCTTGCCGTGGATGACGGTCGTCCGGCCCTCGGCGGCAAAGCGCTCGACGGTGCGCCACGTGCGCCGCACCCAGCCGCAGGTCGTGTCGATGATGCGGCAGCCGATCTCAGCCAGCTCGGCCGCGTCCGCGGCAGTGATGCCGAAGGCGGGCACGATCACCCAGTCCGAGGCGCGGATCTGTCCCAGGCGATCGGGTCCCGGCTGATGGGGCAGGACCGTCACGCCCGCCCGGCTCAGGCGCTCGTTGGTTGATGGGTTGTGGATGATCTCGCCCGCCAGGAAGAGTCGCGGGTGTTCGCCGTCGCCGGACCACCCCGCCAGCTCCTCCGCTGCGGCGAGGGCGCGCGCGACCGCCCGTTCGACGCCCTGACAGAAACCGAAGGTGCGCGCCAGCCGCAAGGTCAGGCCCGACCGGTCGGTGACGCGGCCTTCCCCGCGCAGGCGCTCGAGCAGGGGCCCGGCCCAGAGGGGTGGGGCCCAGGCGCCGGATCGTGCGGCGGCCCGGGGGCCGATCTGGTCCTCTGCCGTGCTCATCTGCGGATGTCGCCTCCATTCGAGCGCACTACTGGGGAGCGCGCGCAGTTCCCACGATTGCTGTTCATCGTATTCTATCGCAAACTCACGGCCGCCGGCCGGGGAATCCGGCCCGGCCGGCGCAGCGCAGGTCTGCGCCCACGGATGCGAGGATCCCGCCATGCCCGAGGTCGAGCCGTTCCGTTCCGGCTACGTGACGATCTGCGGCTATCCCAACGCCGGCAAGTCGACGCTGCTCAATGCCTTCATGGAGCAGCGCTTGGCCATCGTCAGCCCCAAGCCGCAGACCACCCGGCGCCGAACCCTGGGCATCCGCACCACCGACCGCTGTCAGATGATCTTCCTCGACACGCCGGGGATCCTCGAACCGCGTTACCAGCTCCAGGCCGCCATGATGCGGCAGGTCGAGCAGAGCCTCGCCGATGCCGATGTCGTGCTCTATCTGGTCGACCTGACGGCGCCGCGCCTGGCGCCCGTGATGACCGACGTGAGCCGGCGCAAGCCGGTCATCGTGCTACTCAACAAGGCGGACCTCGTGGCACGCCCCGAGGACAACCTGCCGGTGATCGAGCAGATGCGCGCCGAGGGGGACCTGCGCGAGTTCTTCGCCATCTCGGCGCTGCACGCCAAGGGCGTCCAGGACGTTCTGGCGCGCGTCGAGGAGCTCCTGCCGATCGGCCCGGCTTTCTATCCGGCCGACCAGCTCACCGAGCACCCGGAGCGCTTCTTCGTGGGCGAGCTGGTGCGCGAGGTCATCTTTCAGCAGTTCCGCAAGGAAGTGCCGTACGGCACGGAGGTCGAGATCGCCGACTTCCGCGAGAAGCCCGAGAGCAAGGACTTCATCGACGCGATCGTCTACGTCGAGAGCGAATCTCAGAAGGGCATCCTCATCGGCCAGGGCGGCCGGGCGATCAAGGCGCTCGGCCAGCGCGCCCGGAAGGCGATCGAGGAGTTCCTCGGCCGGCCCGTCTATCTGAGCCTGCAGGTCAAGGTGCTGCCCAACTGGCGCCGGGACGCGCGGGCGCTGCGCAGGCTCGGATACGAGTAGTCACAAGAGCGACAGCTGGTTACACGAATGCTGGCGATTCTGCTGGCGGCTGTCCACTTACCTGCGTAAACTCGCCCAATGCGCACCCTCATGCGAGCCGTCGGCTTCTTCGGCCTTCTCGCGGTCGGCGCGGGCTGCGGGCCGTCGGACCGGAACCCCAATGTCATTCTGGTGGTGCTGGATACGGTCCGCCGGGATCACCTGTCCTGCTACGGCTACGAGCGCCCCACCAGCCCGAACCTGGACCGGCTGGCCGGCGAAGCGGTGCTCTACGCCCAGGCGAGCGCCCCGGCGCCCTGGACCCTGCCGAGCCACGCATCGATGTTCACCGGTCTGCTGCCCTCGCGCCACATGGCCCATAACGAGCACCTGCTTCTGGACGCGGACCGGCAGACCCTGGCCGAGCTCCTGGCGGCCGAGGGCTACGAGACGGCCGGGTTCTGCAACAACCCCTGGCTGACCGAGAAGACGGGCATGACGCAGGGCTTCCAGGGGTTCCACGAGGTGTGGCGCGACGTCGTATCCGGGGGCACCGTCGATATCAACCTCTTCGTCGATCCGGCGGTGCACGGGATGGAGGACGCCGGGGCGGCCACGAGCCTGCGCCAGATCACGGCCTGGCTCGACGAGCGACCCAAACAGGCACGGCCCTTCTTTCTCTTCGTCAACCTGATCGAGCCTCATAGCTACTACGATCCGCCGCCGGCCTATCGCAACCGGTTCACGCGCGAGAGGCTGTCACGCGAGGATGTCCAGCGGGCCAATCTGGAGTACGTGCGGCAAGCCTATGCCGACAGCCTGACCGAGCCGCAGGTCGAGCGTATCCAGGCGCTCTACGACGGCGAGATCGCCTACGTGGATGACTGGGTGGGGCGGTTCGTGGCGCTGTTGAGCGAGCGAGCGCTGCTGGAGAGTTCCCTGCTGATCGTGACCTCCGACCACGGCGAGGCCTTCGGCGAGCATACGCTCTGCGGCGTCCGGCTGATCGACCACCAGCTCAGCCTGCATCAGGAGGTTCTGCGCGTTCCCCTGATCGTCCGGTATCCGCGGGGCGAGCAGCGGGGAGCGAAGATCGACGGCCCCGTGTCGCTCTGCGACATCTTCCCGACCGTGCTGGCGGTGACCGGGGTCGAGGGGCCCACGGAGCTCGACGGCGAAGTCCTGCCGCGCGATGAGGCCTCGGCCCGGTCCGATCGCCTGATCGAGAGCGAGTACTTCCGCCCGCTCATGAGCCTGGGACTGCTGTCGAAGTACGTTCGGGACCGGGACCGGCTGGAATGCCTGGCCAACCATCGCCTGGCGTCGGTGAAGCAGAGCGGCCGCAAGGTCATCATGACCTCGACGCGCAAGGCCTTGCGCTACGATCTGCGCCATGATCCCCAGGAACGATACCCCCTGCCGCCGCCCACGGCGCCCGACCCGCTCGTCGCGGCCGCGGTCGCGAGCCTCGAACGGATGGCGGACTCCGCAACCTTGCCGCCGCCGGAGCTCGAGCCGGCGCTCTACGAGGCGCTGCGCTCCCTCGGCTACATCCACTGAGCCCGACCTGGGCCCGTGGAATTTCCCAGAACGATCCTGAAACCCGAGCAGCCGACGGAGACTATATGAGGTGCCCCCCCTCCCGGGCATGCGCGGGCCGTGCTAGACTTCGGTCCTTGCGTGTGACGCGGTACCTGGAGACACAAACCCATGATGAGCCCTGCGAGCCCGCCCATCGGTCCCGCGGTCCGGGCGCGGTCGCGTTGGGTCGCGCCCGCCCCGCGGCCGCTCACCAGCCTGCTGGCCATCACGTGGGCGCTGGCGGCCGCCGCCCTGCCGGGCCTGGCGGGCTGTTCCCGCGACCCGCAGCCCGGGGCCGTGGGCGCCCAGGCCGCCCAGTCGGCGGGCCCCCAGAGGCCGGCGGCGCCTCCCGCGGCGGTGGCGGTCAGGCCGGCGGTGATCGGGCCGATCGCCACCTACTACCAGGCCACGGCCACGCTCGAGCCCGAGAAGCAGGCCGATGTGATCGCGCGGGTGTCGGGGCAGATCGTGGCGCTGACGGCGGAAGAGGGCGACCGCGTGGCGGCCGGCCAGGTGTTGCTGCGCGTCGAGCCGGCCGAGTACCGCCATCGCCTCCAGCAGACCGAGGCCGAGGTGCTCAAGCAGCGCGCGCGCCACGACCGGCTGAAGCGGATGCTCGAAAGCCAGCTCGTCGCGGCCGAGGAATACGAGAGCGCTCGCAGCGACCTCCAGTCGGCCGAGGCGGCGCGGGATCTGGCCGCTCTGGAGCTCTCCTACACCGACATCCGGGCGCCCTTCAGCGGCCACGTGGTGCGCCGGCACGTGGACCTGGGCCGGACCGTGACGCCGGGCGCGGTGCTCTTCACCCTGGCCGATCTCGCCCTCCTGCGCGCTCGCGTGCATGTGCCGGCCAAGGAATTCCGCGCGATTCAGACCGACCAGCCGGTCGAGCTGACCCTGGACGCCAGCCGCGATACGCTCAGCGGCCGGATCACGTTGATCAACCCCATGGTCGACCCGACCAGCGGCACGATCAAGGTGACCATCGACGTGACCCGCTATCCCCCGACGAGTCGCCCGGGGGACTTCGCCAATGTCCGGATCGTGACCGATCGGCACGCCACCGCGATCCTGGTGCCCAAGATCGCCGTCATCGAGGAGAAGGGCGAGACGATCGTCTATGTGGCCTCCGCCGACAGCGTCGCGCAGCGCCGGCCGGTGCGGATCGGCTTCCGCGGCGACGATGAGACCGAGATCCTGGAGGGCGTGGCGCCGGGCGATTGGGTCGTGGTCCAGGGCCAGCGCACCCTCGAGGACGGCCAGCGCCTGAAGATCTTCGAGCGTCTGAGCTACGAGACGGCCCCCGGAGACGCGCGCCGATGAGGACCATCGTCGCCTTCGCCGTGCGGCGCCGGGTGACGGTGCTCATGACCGCGCTGGCCCTGGCCGCCTTCGGCATCGTGGGCTATCAGCGGCTGGCTCTCGATCTCCTGCCCGACATCAACTACCCGTCGCTCACGGTCCAGACCGAATTCCCCGACACCGCCCCAGCCGAGGTCGAGAACCTGGTGACACGGCCCGTGGAGGAGACCGTGGGGGTGCTACGCGGCCTCAGGACGATCCACTCCGTCTCGCGGCCGGGGATCTCGGAGGTGACGCTCGAGTTCGACTGGGGCGCGAACATGGACCTGCTGGCCATGGATGTGCGCGAGAAGCTCGATCGTCTGGCGCTGCCGGAGGGGACGCGCAGCCCGATCGTCCTGCGCTTCGATCCCGCGCTCGATCCGATCCTGCGCCTCGCCCTGGCGGGCGGGGGCGATCCGGCCGGCGCGGCGCATTCGGTCGCCGGCGCAGACCCTGCCGGCGGGGGCGATCCGGCGAGTGGAGCCGATCTCACGGCGCTGCGTCGGATCGCCGACCTGCGGCTGAAGCAGGAGTTCGAGACCCTGGCCGGCGTGGCGGCCGCGCAGGTCAAGGGCGGCCTGCAGGAGGAGATCCAGGTCAACGTCGACCAGGAGCGCCTGGCCGCGCTGGGGATCCCGCTCGAGCGGGTGACGCAGATGGTGGGGGCCTCGAACGTCAACCTCCCCGGCGGCGCGCTGCGCGACCGCGAGAGCCAGTATCTCATCCGCGCGGTCAACGAGTTCGGCTCGGTCGAGGAGATCGGCGGGCTGATCGTCCAGCAGCAGAATGGCGCCGTCGTGCGGCTGCGCGATGTCGCCGACGTGCGGCGCGGCACGCGGGAGCGGGAGGAGATCACGCGCGCCGGCGGCCTGGAGAGCGTCGAGATCGACATCTACAAGGAGGGCGACGCCAACATCGTCAACACCGCGCGGGCTGTTCGCGCGCGGATCGCGGAGCTGCAGGCCGCGCTGCCCGGGGGCAGTCGCCTCGTCGTGCTCTTCGACCAGTCGCGCTTCATCCGCCAGGCGCTGGCCGAGGTGCGTGGGGCCGCCCTGATCGGCGGGCTGTTGGCCATCCTGGTGCTGCTGGCCTTCTTGCGCGAGGCGCGCAGCACGTTGATCATCACGACCTCGATCCCCCTGTCGATCCTGGCCACCTTCATCGCCATGTACCGTCTGGACATCTCGATCAACATCATGTCCCTGGGCGGACTGACCTTGGGGATCGGGATGCTGGTCGACAACTCGATCGTGGTGCTCGAGGCGATCTTCCGCCGCCGCCAGGAGGGCCTGTCGCTGCGCGCAGCGGCGGTGGAAGGCACGGACGAGGTGGGGGGCGCCGTGGTGGCCTCGACCTTGACGACGGTCGCGGTGTTCCTGCCGATCGTCTTCGTCGAGGGGATCGCGGGGCAGCTCTTCGGCGACATGGCGATGACGGTGACGCTCAGCCTGCTGGCGTCCTTGCTCGTGGCGGTGACGCTGATCCCGATGCTGAGCGCGCTGGGGCGCGACCGGCGGGCGCCGGCGCCTGCCGGCGTCCCCGTAAGCTTCCCCGGGGCCGCCGCCCACGCCGCGGCCGGCGGGGGAGCGGGCGCCGCGAGCCAGATTGCGGGCGCGGCCGCGGTGGGGGAGCCGCCCATGACGCTGGGGTGGTTCTCACGCTTCTACGACGGGATGCTGCGCGGCGCGCTCGGACGGCGCTGGCGAACGGTGAGCGTCGCGGCGGTCCTGTTCGGGGCGGCCGTCCTGGCCTTCCCGCTCCTCGACAGCGAGCTCATCCCGTCGGTCAGCGAGGGGGAGTTCTTCTTCGAGGTGACGATGCCCGAGGGCACCCCGCTGGCAGTCACCGATCGCGCGCTGCGGCAGATGGAGACCGCGGCGGCGGCTGAGCCCGGGGTCGAGCACACCTTCGTGACGGCCGGCAGCCGGTTGGCCGCGGGTGGCGTCGCGCTCAACACGCGCGCGGAGCACCTGGGCCAGCTCAACGTCGTGCTGGCCGACCGGCGCGATGAGCGCGGCGAGGCGGCCGTGGCCGAGCGCCTGCGCGAGCGGTTTGCCGCGATTCCGGACGCCACCGTCAAGCATGGCCGGCCGACCTACTTCAGCCTGCAGACGCCGGTCGAGATCCTGCTGTTCGGCGAGGATCTGGCGCTGCTGGAGAGCTACGCGCGCCGGCTGGAGGCGGCGCTGGCCGGCGTTCCGGGATTGGTCGACCTGCGCTCCTCGTTCGCGGAGGGCTCGCCCGAGCTGCAGATCGTCTTCGACCGCGCGCGCCTGGCCGCCCTGGGGCTCGACATGCGGCGGCTCTCCGACACGCTGCGCGACCGCCTGCAGGGCGCCGTGCCGACGCGCTTCAAGGAGGACGATCGCCAGATCGACGTGCGCGTGCGCAACCGCGAGTCGGACCGCGCCACCCTGGCGGGCATTCGCAACCTGGTGGTGCCCGGGCCCGACGGGGCGCCCGTGCGCCTGCTCACGGTGGCCCAGATTCGCGAGGGCCGCGGCCCGGCCGAGATCCACCGCGTGGGCCAGCAGCGCGCGGCGGTGCTGACCGGCAACCTGCAGGGCCGCAGTCTGGGCGCCGTGACCGCCGCCATCGAGCGGGTCATCGCGCAGGAGCCGCCCCCGCGCGGGGTGTCGGTGGAGCTGGGCGGGCAGAACGAGGAGATGAAGGTGTCCTTCGCCAGCCTGCGCTTCGCGCTGGCGCTGGCGGTGTTCCTCGTCTACCTGGTCATGGCGGCCACCTTCGAGTCGCTGCTCCATCCGTTCATCGTGCTCTTCGCGATTCCGTTGGCCGCCGTGGGCGTCGTGGCCGGCCTCTTCGTGACCGGGACCCAGGTCAGCGTGCTGGTGCTGATCGGCG
>CAZRWW010000109.1:0-14637 GCA_964603725.1 uncultured bacterium | reverse complement strand
AACTCCAATTCGCGCACAGCCGCTCAGATGCTGAAACAGAGCGTGCGCCCAGACAAGACAACCTGGAGCTCGACGGCCTTCCCCCTCAGGAGGGAATTGTCCGGGCGCCGACATGCGACCGGCTGGCAACATCCGGGCGTTATCCGGAGCTCCCCAGACCTTGAGAGTCTCGGCATCGGCATTCATGCCATCACGCAACCCTCGATCTGGTTGTTGATCCCAGCGTTGCGGCGGACTGCAGCGCTCCTGCAGGGCCGCGTGCGCAACAACGCTGCTGCGCGGCCCCACCCAGGCGCGCCGGCGCTGGACGTTGTCGCCGGCGATCGTTCTTCGCCAGCGACTGCCAGCCGGTCGGCACAAAGCGCAAGCAAATCCTGGTCTCTCCGCCTCGAATGCCTCATACTATACCTTGGCGCCTGCGCGGGGCGACGTAGCCCCGCCCGGACGCCGGATCTGCGTTTCGACATCCTTGGGTCCAGTCGGACGAATCGGTTGATTGAAGTTGATTGAGACTGAATAGGAGGGACGGCACATTGATCACGATCACCTGCCAGACCAAGCCTCCCATGCGAACATTGACGGCATTGGCCGGTGGAGTGGCGGCGATACTGGTTGCGCTGCTGCCCACGAGCGCCGTTGCCCATTGGGTTTCGCCCGGAGATCCCAGCAACGCGGTCCATCTGGAGATCTATGCTTCAGAGGCCCAGATTCAGCACCTCACCGTCTCCGCGCATGTGGTGACCCACCCCTCTTGGCTGGAGGGCGTCACCTGCGAGGTCTCCCACGGGCGCCTTGCCGAGGTCATCGTCGCCTTCGGCGTCAGCCCCGATGCCATCGTGGGAAGGTCAGGAGAACTCGTCGTCAGCATCGAGGCCGAAGATGTGGCCGGGCGGCCGGTAGGCAAGGTGCAGCATCACGTCGCACTGGAAGTTGCCGCCCAAGCGCCCGAAGAGCAACGCTTGTTCGAGATCCCTGAATGCTGCATATGGGGCGCCGATGTTGCCGAGCAACTACCCGGTCGGCCCGCGCGCCACGTGCTCCTGGGGAACTCGCCCAATCCATTCGCGCCTCTCACCAACATCCGTTTTGGTCTCACGGGCACGGGCGGCAGCGCGACGCTGAGGATTCACGATGTAGGCGGTCGTACCATCCGCACGATCAGCACGCCTGCGCTGGGACCGGGATACCATCAGATCACCTGGAACGGAAAGAACGACGCCGGGCAATTCGTGTCACCGGGCATCTACTTCTACGACCTGAGCAGCGGTGACTGGTCTGCTGCCAGCAAGATGATGTTGCTGCGATAGGTGGTGGCCGATTTGGCCCGGAGAGCACTCAACAAGGAGATCGCATTGTGAATGGACATCCTCCATACAACAGCCACGTCTTGGTGTCCCTGCTGTGCCTGCTCGCGCTGTTAGCGCCAGCACGCGTCGGCGCAACCGATATCTACGAAACAGTGCCACTGGGGCGCGACATCTGCGAGCTCACGATTCTCAGCAGTGATCTCGTGTTGTGCTTGGGTGACACCCTGCGCGTGGCCGCCGAAGTGGACTGCGAGTCCGGTTACCTCCTGGTCCATGCGCCTGCCTGGCGTCTGGGGGACCTCTCCCTCGGAGAAGGCTTCGAGATCACGGCGGTTCCGGGCGTAGGCGACTTTGCCCTGATCGCGGCATGCGCGTCTTGCGCTGACACGATCATGGTGACGGTGCTCGATGACCCCTACTGCACAGAGACCCCCAGGCTGAATGCCGCCCACTGCGATGACCGTTTCGAGGCGGACCCCGGCATCTTCATGCGGCCGAACCCTGGTCCGATCTTCCCCCAGACGTTCGGTATGCTGAAGTATCTCATGCATCCGTTCACGCTGGAGGCGCACGAGTCGTTGACGGAGGGAGAGTTCAGACTCGAGCAGGTCGGCGGGAGCAATCTAGCGCTGTACACACCAAGCGGGACGCCGATCTCGCTGCCCGCGACCTATGATGTGGCCACCCTGCCGTTGAGCTTCCTGGTCAACGCCACCGCGGTGGGTCGGGCCACCTTGGTGGCCACGAACATCTCCCGCGGCCGCGAGGCCGGGGTGGACGAAGTCGCCGTCCGCGTTGGCGGCTTCCCGGGTCTGGGCGGTCGGGCGTTGGCGCAGTACCCCCAGTTCGAGTTCGTGACATCATTCAATGACAACGAGATAGTCCAGACGGCGATCGATCCCTTCCGCCACGCGGAGCGCGTGGGTTTGCCCTACCGCGTCTACGTCGTCGCGCACAAGACTCGGGCGCAGTGGGCTGCCAACAGCACCCTGATCGATGTCACCGGCGGGTTCGAGACCCGGACGGTGCTTCCGGGCTCCATCGCTGACAACATCACCAACGCGTCAGCCAGCGGACTGCCTGCCGGCATCGATTTCGGCCTGCCGTACGACGTGATCTTCGACTTTGGCCTGGACGGCACGCTGGATCCTGGCGATCTCATCGATGGGTTCGACGACACCGTGGCCGGCTTCTACTCCGTGCGCGACCTCAATCTTGCCGGCCCATACAGCACCGCGACGGTTACCTACACAGGCGGCTCCTGGTTGGGTCAACGGTGCTACTACCCGACCAGCATCGCAACCCTCGGTCGCGTACCGCTGGTCGTGATCAGTCATGGCAACGGCCACCAGTACACCTGGTATGACTACCTGGGCGAACATCTGGCGTCCTACGGCTATGTGGTGATGTCGCACCAGAACGACACTGGACCCGGCGTCGAGAATGCGTCCATAACGACGCTCACGAATACCGACTACTTTCTTGGCCATCTGACTACGATCGCCGGCGGGATCCTCGATGGCCACATTGCGGACGATAGGATCGTCTGGATCGGACACAGCCGGGGCGGGGAGGGCGTCGTCCGCGCCTACGACCGTCTTTACGACCACACCTACACGCCCGCCAACTTCGACGCCAACGATATCGTTCTGATCAGCAGCATTGCGCCGACCGTCTTCTTGGGGACCGTCTCGACCAATTCGCACGAGGTGGACTACCACATGATCTACGGGTCGGCGGACGGCGATGTTCATGGAGGCGCGTCCAATCCGATTGCGCAGGCCATCCGGCTCTGCCAGGCGGCGCAGGGCAATGCGCAGCTGACTTATGTGCAAGGGGCGAGTCACAACGACTTCAACTGCTGCGGGACCGCCGACGGCACAGGACCTGACCTGATCGGCCGACCCGAGGCGCAGAGGGTCGCAAAGAGCTACTACCTGGCGCTGCTCAAGCTCTATCTCGAAAACAACGTAGCCGCCAAGGACTACTTCACCCGAATGTACAGTCGTTTTCACCCAAGCGGCATTGCGAGCAACGTCGTCTGCGCGCTGTACTACAAAGAAGCGCTGGCGACGCCGCGATTCGTGATCGACAATCTCCAGACGCAAACGGGCCTGGGAATCAGCAGTTCGGGTGGCATGGTCAGCTACGATGTCTCCAACGCCAATGAAGGTACCCTTGACGACGGCAATACGTCGTTCACCTGGACGGCCTCAGATCCCATGAATGGGATGACCTGGGCGTCGGGCGGCGACGCGTATGCGGGCGGCGTTGTCTTTGACTGGACGGTAGGGGAATCGAAGCACTTCGAGTATGAAGTGATCGCAGGTGAGCGCGACTTCACGGATGACCTCTACTTGGCGTTCCGTTCATGTCAGGGGACGCGGCACCCGGAGACCGTTGCCCTTGGGTCGGCGCTCTCCTACACGGTGACGCTGCGCGACGGCAGCGGAGCGACGAGCGCGATCAATTTCGGCGCCTATGGGACGCTGACGCGGCCGTACTTGCGGACTGGAGAGGGCACCGGGGCGGGATGGGCCAATGAGTTCAACACCGTGCGCATCCGCTTGACCGACTTCGAGGCCAACGGCTCGGGGATCGATCTGAGCAACATCGTGGCGGTGCGCTTCGAGTTTGGTGCCGCCTATGGGTCAGCGCGCGGGCGCGTCGGCATCGATGACGTCGAGCTCAGCAAGAACTGATGCCGACGCGAGATGAAGGTCGAGAAAGGGGATGCTGGATGAGCAAGAGAGCCATGCTGATTATGCTGCCGCTGCTGATCGTGGCGGCGCTGTGCGATGTGGCGGCGGCCCAGACAGATGCGACGCCGGTGGAGCCAACCGACAGCGGTGACGCCGTGCGGGGGCTGCTCTACGCACGCCCGTTCGCGGTCGACAAGCCCTTCACGTACTCGTGGACGGCGGAGAGAGCGGAGATTCAGGCAGGATACATCCTCGTGGTCGCTGTGGATCCGGAGTTCGCCAAGCCGCGCCAGGTGGACATGCCCGTGCTGTACGTGGGGCGAGCGCCGGCCTGGCTGACCAACGTGGGCTACGAGTCCGGTCATGTGGTGGTCATCGTTCCCGCGACGGTCGACCTGACCAGCGAGCCGATCTTCTTCGGTTCGCTGGAGCTGCCCGAGCGCGTGGACGCGGCGCGGGGGGCGCAAGAGATGGCCGCGGCGCTGGCGTTGGGGATCCGGCCGGTGACGGCGGAGATGCTCAGCGCGGCCCGCGCGGCAGGGGGCGAGACACTGAGAGAACCGGACATCGAGGGGGTGTTTCTCACCGTCGCCGATCTGATCGACGCGTTTGCGGCCGACGAGAGCGAGGTGGCCGAAAGCTATCGACTGCCGAGGCTGTCGCGGTAGCGAATGGAGTGACCGGTCTTGCGGAGCCAGCGGCGCCGGGCGCCGCGGGGCGCCGCTAAGGTAACTGGGATCTGGATCTTACGGACGGCCCGCAGGTCCCAAGCGGCGTTGACACGGGTTTCCACGGGCTCCACTCCAGGCGCCGCGGCTGACAGGTGACTCTACTCAAGTCATTGCCCGGATGTCAGTTGCAGAAGGAGAGCGGCGGACCGGGCCGAACGGAAAGAGCTCTCGACTGGGGTCGCGCGCTGGAGTATGATATGGAGCATGAAAGGCGTCTTCCTGCTGTTTCTTTACAAGGACGCCGCGAACAGCAACCCATGGGAAAGGGGACCTGACATGAAGAGAATGGCGATGTTCGTCTTGCTCGTTGCGGCTCTCGTCGTTGCCGCAGCGCCTCCTGCTTCCAGTGTCATGACCAACCAGGGGATCGATCGTGAGCTGGTCGCCAGCCCCAATGACCTGACCCCTGGGGTTCGCGGCAACGGTCGGATCCTCTACGCCCCGTCCGAGGCGGATGATCCGGGTTACCGTGCGATGATCGCAGCCATCACCGGCGGCACCGTGGACTACTTCGACGCCCGCGTGGGCACCCCGGACGCGGCCCTTCTCAACACGTACGACTGCGTCAACGTCTGGGCCAACTACGCCTTCGCGAACAATGTTCTCTATGGCGACAACCTGGCCGACTTCGTGGACGGCGGTGGCTCCGTGGTCCTCGGTGTTTGGTGTCTTCCCACCGCGGGTAACTACCTCGCGGGCCGGATCATGACAACGGCCTACTGCCCGGTGACGGGCTACAGCAACCATTACACCTACTCCAACTACATCGGCGACGGCACGACCTGCATCCACACCGGCGTGGTGAGCTACGCCTGCAACTACCGCGATGTCCTGACGGTGGTCGCTGGTGGGACCGCCGACGGGCACTATGCCGACGGCGAGATCGCGCACGCCTACCGCGCGGACTACAAGGTCATCTACAGCAACGGCTCGGGCGCGTCGGCTCTGGGTGGTTCGTACGCGGACTGGCCGCGGCTGATCGCGAACGCCTGTGGCTGCTCTTGTGGGGGGAGCCCGGTCGAGAGCGAGACCTGGGGCACGATCAAGTCGATCTTCCAGAAGTAGGAGCGCCTCCTTGGGCCTGTGCCCTCTTCCGGTCGCGTTGAGGACGTAGGCACGATTCGAGGATGGACCTTGGGAACGGTCCCCTGCCCGGTGGGGCGGGGGACCGTTTCGTTGGGCGGCGGTGCGCCCGATCTGGTGCCAGCCAGGCGCGGGCCGTTGCGGCCCGTGACTCCCAGGCAGTTCCCCGTGACTCCCAGGCAGTTCGCATCGAACGGCGACTGCGGCGTCTTGAGATCCAAGCCGCCACCGGTCGAGCCACACCAGGAACCCGCCGCCATGTCTTGGCTGACGACGCTGATCGTCATGGTCCTCGGGCTCGTCCGACCGGACCGCTCGGCAGATCGTCAGAGAGCAACGCGTGTCATTGCCCAGCCCTCGCGGAATCTCCTTGGCGGCCAGGCGATGAAGGTCGCGGCCACAGGTGCGGGGGCGCCGCGCGCCGGGTGGCGCGCCAGGGAAACCCCTTGCCATCACGTCCAGAGCTTTTTACAGTCGGCAGCGTTCTACCCGAGGGTGCGGGTGCCTCGGGGGACGGTTGGCCCACGGCGCCATGGCGCCGCGGCGCAGGAGGGGCTCATGTCGAGAATACTCGTCACCGGCAGTTGCGGCACCTTGGGAAGGCCCCTCGTCAGGGAGCTGCGCCGGCGAGGGCATGAAGTCTGGGGCTGTGATCTCCAGCACCAACCGGATCGTCAGTACATTCGCGCCGACGTCGGCTCCTACCGGCAAATGGAACGGGTCTTCGATCAGACCTATGACTATGTCTTCCATCTCGCCGCCGAGTTCGGTCGCATCAACGGCGAGGAGTACTATGACACCCTCTGGCTGACGAATGTCATCGGCACACGCAACGTGCTGGAGCTGCAGCGCCGCCACGGCTTCAAGTTGGTGTTCGCCAGTTCATCGGAGATCTATGGCGATGTTCATGCTGAAATCTTGACCGAGGACATCCCGCTGCACACGCAGGTGATTCAGCAGAACGACTATGCCACCACCAAGTGGGTCAACGAAGTCCAGTGCATCAACTTCATCAAGCGTTTCGATCTGCCTATCATGAGACTGCGTTTCTTCAACGCCTATGGCCCGGGCGAGCTCTATCACCCCTATCGAAGTGTCGTCTGTCTGTTCTGCTACCGGGCGTTGCACGGCCTTCCCTACACCATCTATCGCGACTACCATCGCGTCTTCATGTACATTGACGACTTCATTCCGACGCTCGCCAATGCGGTCTCGCACTTTGCGCCGGGCGAAGTCTACAACATCGGGGGGCGAGACTATCGCAGCGTGGAGGAGCTGAGCCAGATCATCCTCACCGCTCTGGGCCTGGATGACTCCCTGGTTGCCTACCTGCCCAAGGACAAGCACAACGTCCAGAACAAGAGACCGGACATCTCTCGAGCCGAGAGGGTCTTCGGGCACAACCCGACGGTGCGACTCGAGGATGGCGTCGTGCGGACACTGAATTGGATGAAGGAAGTCTACGCGGACACGATCACACGCTGATGCCAATGCCGGGGAGTCGAGCTCGCCGCCATGGACCCTGAGATCTCCATCATTGTGCCCTGTCTCAACGAAGAGCAGAACATCACGGCCCTGGTGGACAAGCTGGACGCCGTCCTGGAGGAGTTCGGCCTGTCCGCCGAGGTTCTGATCGTCGATGATTGCAGCGACGATTACACCTTTCGGGAGGCATTCCTGCTGGCAAACCGCAATCCGCGGGTCCGCGCGGTGCACAAGGGTCTGCCGCGCGGCATCGGCAATGCCATCCGCTTCGGCATCGAGCACGCCCGGGGGAAGATGGGCGTGATCGTGATGGGCGATCTCGTTGACCCGCTGGGGGCCATTCCTGATTTCTACGACCGAATCGTCAAGCAGGGCTATCACCTCGCGCTGCTATCGCGGTATGTGAAACCTGAAGATCACGCAGACATCCCGCTGACCTACCGTTTCTACCACTTCTGGTATCGCTGGCTGTGCCGGATCCTGGTTGGCGTGCCCCTTCGAGACATCACCTATGCGTTCCGGGCGTTCGACCTGGACTGGGTCCGCGGGCTGAAGCTGGAATCGGGCGGATTCGAGCTCTCTCCCGAGATCACGCTCAAGACCTGGTTGCAGCAGGGGCGCATTTGCGAGCTGAAAGGACGACAGGGGCGCCGGGTTCGCGGGGAGTCGAAGTTCGTCTTCTCGCGTCAAGGCTGGGGCTATAGCCGAGTCTTGCTCAAGGCGTTCCTCTACCGTTCGAGCGGGCGCCGACCGTGAGGAGCCTGGAGATCCGTCCGGTCGGATCCGGACGGGCCGGGAGTCTCGCTGCGGCTGCCGCTCACAGCGTGGGGGTCGCTGCCTTCATGTGATCTCGTCGCCACGTGTTCTCGCCCGGATGCGAGCGACCAGAGGAGATGGGGGGCTCCGTGCACCACACCAGGAAACCGTTGAGCAATCCGCTGTGGATCTCGGCGGGGATTTCCGTGGGGATTCTGCTCCTGACCCACATCCTGCAGTTGCTGAGCCAGCGCGACCTCTACTTCATCAACCGCATCTTTCTGGGGTATGACCTGAAGTATGTATGGGAAGCAGCTTTCCACATGAAGGAGGGTGGGAGCCCGTACGCGTTCGAGGAGTATGTGTGGCCGCCGTTGCTGCCCTGGGTGCTTCTGAAGTCGGGGATGATGAGCTGGAAGTTCCCGCCCCTCGCGAAGGGGATGTTATGGCTGACCCTGGGCACGCTGCTGCTCTCGTGTCATCTGGCCAACCGTCTCTTCGCCGACGATGGCCGGAAGAACACGGAGAATGTCGCTCCGCTCCTGCTGCTCGTCTTCTCGAGCTACCCTGTCTACTTCCTGCTGGATCGCGGCAATCTGGATGGTCTGACGATGGCCTTGATGTGGATTGGACTCTGGCTTGGGTTTCGAGCGCGATCAAGGGCGTGGCACGAGGTGCTGGGGGGGGCGGTGCTGGCCGTCGCCATCGCGGTCAAGATGTACCCGCTGGTGCTGTTGGCGCCGCTGCTCATCTTCGGTCGTTTCAGAGTCCTCGCCGGCGTCGTGGCGGGGCTGGCGCTCACCGTGGCGGTGAATCCGGAGGATTGGCGGGTCTTCGTGGCCGAGCGGCTGTGGGTCAGAGTTGCCAGCGCCGATTGGTCGGGCCTCTTCCAGGAAAACGCGAGCCTGGAGGCGTTCTTCTTGATCGTCGTGCAGCCCCTCAGGAACGCCGGAGCGCGGATCCCCGACCTCCTGCCCACGGTGCTGGCTCGCCTCACGGCCGGGCTGGCGCTCGTCGTGGCGTTGCTATCATCGTTCGTGCTGCGCCGGGAGGGCGATCGCCGAGTCCACTTGGCCTGGGTCTACACCCTCATACCGATTGCGCTGGCAACACCCTCGGCCTCGCTGGCCTACGTGCTGGCGAATTCGATTCCGCTGATCATCGGCTGCCGCTTTCTCATGGGGCGCTACGAGGCTGTCAAGCACGCGCGAGCCGCCCTGCTGCTCGTGTTCATCGGCATGGGCGTGGCTCAGATGCAGGCGGCGGCCCTGGCCGATTTGGCGGGGCCGGCGCGGCGGCTGGCGAGATTGGCCCAGGACCCTGGCAACGCCGGGGACATCATCTCGGCCTCCTGCAGTATCGGCACATTTGCGGTCGTGTTGGGCTTGCTCGCCTTCCAGTCCTTGGTGGCGTGGTCCGTCCTCAAGGGACGGACAAGACCGGCGGTTCCGGCGAATGGTCTGCCGCCGGCCGCGACCTCATCAGCGCCCGGGTCTCGCGCCGTATGAAGAACGTCTTCCGATTCATGCGCCGCGGCGGCCAGGCGACCACGGAGGGAAGCGCCTTGGCAACATCCTCCGGCCCGCGGTGGCGGCAGCGCCTGGCGTGGCCAGTGCTGATCGTCCTGCTCCTGCTGAGCGTGGCGCGCCCGGTGCTGGACCTCCGACCCCTTATCACGCCCGTCAAGCACGATCATCGGTTCTTTGATCTCCGTGTCATGCTCGAGAACCTGGGGGACTATGAGCAGACGGGCGTGCTATACGACACCCGCGATTTCCGCGCCTTCGATCCCATGACGACCACCATGTTCAAGTATCCCCCACCTCATGCAGTGGTCCTGCGGCTGCTGGTCCCCTCGTCGGACAAATCGAACGCCGGCCCGACCCGCATTCGCTTCTACCAGAGTGTCCGCCCACTGATCCTCACGAGTCTGCTCGCATTCGCGGGCACACTGCTCCTGGCATCGATCGTGATGAAGCCGACCAGGACGCGCGCGGTCCTCATGGCGATCGCCCTCCTCAACTGGCGACCGCACATGGAAACCCTTGGGGGGCCACAGCTCGAAGCCCTGCTGCTTCTGCTTCTTGGGCTCAGTTTGGTCAGTCTGAGTTCGCGGCGCCCGTGGCTGGGAGGCGTGTGGCTCGGGGTCGCGGGCGCGATCAAGATCTACCCGTGGATCCTGGGCCTGTTCTATGCCCTGCGGCGGCGTTTCGATGTAGTCGCGGGGTTGGCGGGCGGCGCGCTGGTGACCTTTCTCCTCTGCGGGTTCCTCGTCCCTCTGCGTTTCACCTGGGAGTACCTGACGAAGATCCTCCCCCGCCTGGGTGGCATCTCGACCTCCGTTGAGAATGCCGGCGTCCTGGCCCATCTCACGCGCCTCGCCCATGCGCTGACCGGCACCCCGCTGGGAGAAACGATCAGACTCAACCCGCGGGAGCTGCTGGCCGATCCCGGGCGATCGGTCGCGGTGATGACGACCCTCGCGCTGTTCGCAGTCCTCGTTCTCGTCGTCGCGCTCGTCACGACGCGCGCCTGGCGGCGAGCCCGAGCCGCGGCCTGGCCTGTGAACGAGGGACGCGTTCAGGGAATCTTCATCTGCCTGATGCTCTTCTGGATGCCAAGTTCCTGGATGAACTATCAGAGCCTGCTCATTCTGCCGCTGTTCGTCGCGATTGCCGGCGCTCCCCCGGTACGAGGAGACCCGGCGGCGTGGGCGCTGATTCTGTTCGCGGCCGTTGTCGGAGGCTGGCCTGGCGATGGGTACTCGATGCTGCTGAGCGTGCTGCGGAGCCTCATGCCCCTCGCGTTGTGGGGCGCGCTCCTGCGCCAGATGACCGGTCATCACGGGAGCCGGAACACGCTCTCCGGGGATCCATCCACGATGTGTCCAGCCGCGTCATAGCCCTGCATAAAAGAGTGGTCCATGTTGCCGATCTCATAGAGCCACGATCCGAAGCGTCCGCGCGAGAGCACGCCGAGCCTCTCGAGCTCCGGCAAGACCTGCCTGAGGATTCGATCACGCCCAGGCGTGGGAGTAGGGTAGGCGTATTCGATCCGCCGATGCCAGCAGTGTGAAACCAGATCCTCGCCGGCAATCAGCCCGGCTGTCACCAGACCGCGAACCGTGTCCCCCACCACCGCATCGGCGTCGACCGGCTTCTCCGGCGATTCGGAGACCTCGCACATCAGGGACCACTGCCTCTCGCTGTCGGCCACATTGCCGGGGCTGTAGAGACTGAAGTGCGTGACGCGGTAGAAGGGGCAGTTCGCCTCGGGGAAGTACATCCAGCACTTGCTGGCCAGGTCGAGCGGCGGCGAACCACGCAGTCCGACACCAATGATGTGAGCTGCTGAGTGCACCAAGCCCGCCGCCGCATCGCTCAGGTCGGAGCGATCCGTCAGCGCAGTCAACCGGTCGACGGGCATGGTGGACAGGAGGTGATCGTAGGGCTGGGCAGCGCCAGTGGCCAACTCGAGCCGGCGGTTCGCAAGGTCGATGCTCACGACCTCCCGGCCGCACGCGATGCGCGACGCGGGCAGTCGCCTGGCCAGCGCCCGCCAGATCGCACCGGTGCCCCCGCGGGCGGGGAAGCGAAACCGATTGTTGGGGCCCCAGGCGCAGTCGTCCTGGCCGAGAATCGTATTGCGCACCACGCGCACCGGGTCGGGGACGGAGACGCGCTCGGCGATCCATCCGGAGGCCAGATGCTCGGGACGGTAAGCCCAGACCTTGAAGTTGTAGGGGCGCATGAAGAGGTCGGCCACACCAGCTCCGAAGGTGCGCACAATGAACTCATCGAAGTCGGGGCTGGGCTCGTTCGTGCGGTTCAATGCCGCCTGCACCAGACCCGCCGCGCAAGCCGCTCGCTCTTTGATGGGGAGACGGTGGAGGTTGTTCTGGAACGGGTAGGGCACCCACGTTCCCAGGATCCGTATCCAGCTCTCTCGCTCGTGCTCGATCCAGCCCGAATTCCCCAGCAGCTCGTCGAGGAGGCGCGAAAAGAGGTCGTAGTGTGAGAAGACGACATGGCCCCCAAGATCCCAGGTGAAGCCGTGCCCGTCGACAAAGCTGCTGCTCAGGCCCCCGACCTCCGGCTCGCGCTCGAGCAGGAGCCAGTCGGGATAGCGGGCTTCGTCCAACCGGTGCGCAGCGCCCAGGCCAGCGGGGCCACCGCCGATAATGACAATCCTGCCGGACGGCATTCTCATCCAACTCCCCGCGCCAGATCAGGTACCGGCGAGGCGCGGCACACTCTCTCGATCGGCCTCCGCGCCGAGAAAGGGGCTCGTCGGGCCGGCATCGCGAGAGACGAGCATATCACATTTCCGGGGCCCGGCTCAGGAAGATGGCGACGCGCTGCGCCCAACCCGCACGGCCAGCAGAGCGAGCACACCTCCGACCGTGTAGGTCAGGGACTGGATCAGACGCCCCAGCAGACCGACGGCCGCCCCCCGGTCGGAACCGAGCCCCTCGAAGAGGTAGGCGAAGGCGCCCTCGGCAAAACCCACTCCGCCGGGGGTGAGGGACACGGCGTTGAGCACCATCGCCAGCGGATCGACGATCAGATGCGTGGTGACCGCCAACTTGGCGCTGAGCAGCCGCCCGGCCACCACATAGGTCACGATGACGAGAGCGTGATTGGCAAGCGATAGCGCGATCGCCCGGGCCAGAAGCCCGGGCCGCCTCACGCAGCTCCCCAAGGCATCGGTCAGCCTGCCAAGCTCCGCCGACAGCCAGCCGACCCAGCGCCCACCACGACTCAGTCGGCTTGGCCGCAGCCAGGACAGCAGTGCCAGAAACGCTGTGAAGAGACCCACACCGATCGGAGCAGCGTACGGTACCGGGAGATCGGCCGGAACCGCGCCGGCCGCCGCCGCTCCGAGGAGCGCCAGCGACCCCAGGAGGAAGAGCGAGTACAGGCCGAGTACGCGGTCGACCAGCACCGCTGCCAGAGCACGACTGCGGCTTCCCCGACTCTCGGCCATCAGGTAGGCGGCCCGCACCGCATCGCCGCTGATCAGCCCTGGCAGGATCGTTCCAAACAGCGAACCGATCATCGTGAGCCCCAGGGCACGACCGAAGCTGATCGGCAGGCCGAGCGCGCGGAGCAGCAACCGCAGGCGCGACGCCAGCAGGAACTGCCCACCCAGAACCGCAAGGGCGCCAACGACCACCAGGGGCCCGGCGTCCGGCGCGGAAGCCGCGCCGAGCAAGACGCTCACATTCAGTCGGCCTTCACGCCACAGCCAGAAGAGCAGTGCGGCGGCCAGGGCGATCTTCGCGCCCAATGCCACCCACCGCCGGGAAGCCGAGGCGTCCCCGCGTGACACGCCCATCGGCGGCAGCCCCTCAGCCATGGTCTGGTGGGCGCTCGCGCAGACGAGGCCGGCAGGTGAGTGTTTGCCAGAAGGCGCGCGCGACCGACTTCCAAAGCTTCCATTTCACGATCGACACGGCGCCGGTGCGCCGATGCTCGTGGTGCACGGGTCGATTGTGGATCCGCGCGCTGTGACGGGCGAGAGTGCCCGAGATGATCACATTGGGCGCGAACGTGTTCGCGGGGATCTGTTCGATGATCTCGGCCAGGAGGGGCGATCGGATCAGTCGGTAGGGAGTGTTGACATCGTCGACGCCGGTGCCGAAAACGAGCCGCACCGTCAGCCGTGAGACGGCGCTGATGAAACGTCGCCCGCGACTCTGGATCCGGCCGGTGCGTGTGCCGAAGAGCGCGTCGTAGTCATGGCGCGCGCGCCAGAGATGTGGAAAGTGCACGGGGCTCATCTCATCGTCGCTGTCGCACTGAAAGACCCAGGCAGCGGCCGCCGTCGCGCGCCGGTAGCCTTGCAGGATCGTGGGGCCGTGGCCGCTGTTGGGCTTGGTGATGACTTCGAGGCGCGGCTCGTCCGACAGGGTGGCCAGCCGCTGTGCGGTGCCATCGGTGGAACCATCGTTCAGCACGAACACGCGAAAGTCGATTCCCTCGCTGGAGAGCAGCGCGAGCCACTTGGCCACAACTTCAGCGATGCATGCCTCTTCGTTGTAGACCGGCATGACCACCGCCAATTCGTGGCGCCCCGCGGCCGTTGTCGATCCGGAATCACTCACCCCGTTGACGACCCCTCGCAGCAGCCGCGGGTTTCCTGTCCGTGCCTGTCCGTCCCGAAAGCCTCGTCGGGAGTGCGCGCAGTCATCGGATTGCGTCTCCACTGCATCACAGCCGCGCCGAGCACTGCCGCACTTTTCCATTGTCACCCTGCCGGCGGCTTGCTCACAAGAGGAAAGAGCTCGGGGCGCAAGGGCGTGCGCACGCCGAGGCCGCGGGCGCTTGGCCGCGACGACCGCGGGAGAGCCAGGTTCAGAGGATCTGGTCCGCGGGGTGGAGCCGCGGCCGGGCCGCGGAGGAATGGAAGCGTCGGCCTGGGGTGCCCCCGATTGCGTGTTGCCCTTTGCCAAGACCTCGTCCGTGCCCGCTTCCGACCGACAGCCTGGATGCGTCGGTTAGGGGAGGCTGGCCAAGGAGCAGGAGTCACCCGCAGCGCGTGTGGATTCCGCTCGAATCGAAGCCGTTGGAA
>CAZRWW010000108.1:0-14681 GCA_964603725.1 uncultured bacterium | reverse complement strand
GGACAGGCTCCAGCCGCACCCCCCGCGGCGCCCGGCGCGCCCCCGGCTCCGGCGGCTGCCGCGACTCTGGCGCCGGCGACGCCGGTCGAGGAGCGGCGCGCGGAAGCCGAGTTCGCCGCCCACGCGGCCTCATCCATTCCATTCCTCGATCTCGAGCCGCTCCCCGACTTCGCGCAGTACGGGCCGGTCGAGATCGAGCCGCTGCGGTCGATTCGTCGCAAGGTCGCCCACAAGATGGTGACCTCGATGGTGCTCGTGCCGCACGTCGCGCACATGGACGAGGCCGACGTCACGCTGCTCGAGGAGTTCCGCAAGAAAGAACGCGAGCGGCGGCAGGGACAGCCGGGGGGCAAGCTGACGCTCTTGCCCTTCATCGTCAAGGCGGTGACGGCGGGCCTGCGGGCCGCTCCCTCCTTCAACGCCAGCCTGGATCCCTTCCGCGAGCAGATCGTCTACAAGAAGTACTACAACATCGGCATCGCGGTCGACACGGGCCGCGGGCTGGTGGTGCCGGTTGTGCGCGGGACGGCCTGCAAGAGCATCGCGCAGATCTCGGCCGATATCGAGACCCTGGCCGAGAAGGCCCGCCAGGGCGAGCTCGCGGTCGAGGAGATGCGCGGCGGGACCTTCACGATCACCAACGTGGGCCCGCTGGGCGGCACCGCCCTCATCCCGACGATCAACTACCCCGAGGTCGCGATCCTCGGTATGGGCAAGGTGCAGGAGAAGCCGGTGGTGCGTGACGGTCAGATCGTGATCCGCAAGATCCTGCCGCTCACGCTGGCGTTCGATCATCGCATCGCCGATGGGGCCGATGCGGCGCGCTTCGTGACGGAGCTGATCCGGCAGCTCTCGGACCCGAACCTGCTGCTGCTCGAGGCGTAGTCGCCGGTCATAGGAGGTGCGCGATGGTGGTCGGCAGCCTGCACCAGGAAACCGAGGTCGCCGTGATCGGGGCCGGGCCCGGCGGCTACGTGGCCGCCCTGCGGGCGGCCGACCTGGGCAAGGAGGTCGTGCTCATCGAGGAGCGCGAGCGGCCCGGGGGGGTCTGCCTGCTCGAGGGGTGCATCCCTTCGAAGACGCTCATCCATGCGGTCGAGCTGGTCGCGTCGGCGAAGGCGGCCGGGCAGATGGGGCTCTCCTTCGGCGAGCCCCGGGTCGACCTCGAGAAGCTGCGCGGCTGGACCGACTCGGTCGTCGACGCGCTCGCGGGCGGCGTCCAGACGCTGCTCAAGAAGCGCGGCATCGAGGTGCTCCACGGGCGGGCGCGCTTCCGCGGCAACCACTCGCTCGAGCTCGATGCCGGCGGGGGCGTCGACTTCCGCCACTGCATCATCGCCACCGGCTCCAGCATCCACATCCTGCCCGCGGCGTACGAGAAGCCGGTCTGGTCATCGGCCGATGCCCTCAAGCTGCCTTCCATTCCCGAGACGCTGCTGGTCGTGGGCGGCGGCTACATCGGGCTCGAGATGGGTCTCGTCTACGCCGGGCTGGGCTCGCGGGTCACGATGGTCGAGTTCTTCCCGCGCCTGCTCATGGGCGCCGACAGCGATCTGGTCGAGATCATGGTCACGCACGCCCGCGAGCGGCTGGCCGATGTGCTGGTCGAATCTAAGGTGGTGGGCATCGAGCAGACCTCGGCCGGCTTCGCCGTGCGCGTCGAACAGGCCGGCGCGGAGCGCACGCTCGAGGTGGACCAGGTGCTGGTCGCGATCGGCCGCCAGCCGAACACGCGCGATCTCGGACTCGAGCACACGGCGATCCGGCCCAACGAGCGCGGTACCATCCCGGTCAACGAGGAGCTGCGCACGGCCGAGCCCCACATCTTCGCGATCGGCGACGTCGCGCCCGGCCCGATGCTGGCGCACAAGGCCTCCCGCGAGGGCAAGGTCGCGGCCGAGGTCATCGCCGGTCAGGCGTCCGCCTTCGACAACCGGGCCGTCCCGGCCGTGGTCTTCACCGATCCCGAGATCGCCTGGACAGGCCTGACCGAGCGCGAGGCCCAGGAACGCAAGATCCCCGTCACCGTGGGGCGCTTCCCCCTGCGGGCGCTCGGGCGCGCGCGCACGCTCGGGCGCACCGAAGGGTTGACCAAGGTCATCTCCCACCCCGAGAGCGGCCTGGTGCTGGGCGTGGGCATGGTCGGGCCGCAGGCGTCGGAGCTGATCGCCGAGGCCACGCTGGCGGTCGAGATGGGCGCGACGGTCGAGGACCTGATGGTCACGATCCACCCCCACCCGACGCTGTCGGAGTCGCTCATGGAGGCGGCCGAGGTCGCGGCGGGGGCGCCGATCCACGTGCCCCCGGCCCGCAAGAAGGGCTAGCCGCGCGTGATCCGCGCCTACACCCACGACGATGATCTCGTGGACGCGGTGCGCGCCGACGGGCGGGGCCGCGCGCGGGTCTACCGTCCCGCCGAGCTCGCCGTGGTGCTCGGGCGCGGCAGCGATCCCGACCGTGAGCTGCACCTGGCGGCCTGCCGGGCCGATCGCGTGCCCATCTACCGCCGCAACGGAGGCGGCTGCGCGGTCGTGATCGATCCCGGCAACCTCGTCCTGGTCGCGGCGGTCCCGTTACCGGGGCTGGACCGCGTGCGCGAATCGATGCAGCGCTGCACGGAGTGGACGCTCGCTCTGCTGGCGCGCTGCGGCATCGCCGGCGTCGAGCGCCGCGGCACCAGCGACCTCGCCATCGGGGAACGCAAGATAGGCGGCGCCAGCCTGCACCGCGCCAGCGGACTCGTGACCTACGGGACGACGCTGCTGGTGGAACCCGATCTGGAGTGCGTGGCGCGCTACCTGAAGCACCCGCCGCGTGAGCCCGCGTACCGCCGCGGGCGCCGTCATCTCGAGTTCATGGGGTCGCTGGCGGGGCTGGGGGTGTGGCCGCGCGGCGCCGAGCGTCTGCGCGCGCGGATCGCGGCGCCGCTGGCGGCGCCCGTCCTCGACTGACGGCGGCGCGCGGTTGACCCGCCCCGGAGATCGATCGCATAATCCTCGGGGCAGACATCTCGCCCGGTCCGATCACGCGGAGGGCTAGTCTAACTGGTAAGGCAGCGGACTTGAAATCCGCCGGGTGAATAACCCTTGGGGGTTCGAGTCCCCCGCCCTCCGCCACCTCGTTCCCCCGGCGCCGCGTCGCCGCCGCTCCCCGCGGATCGGGGTCGGCCGGCGACGCGCGCGCGCTCAGGTCTTGAACTGATTCACGAGCTCCTGGAGGCGTCCGGCCATCTCGGCCAGCTTCCTCGTCCCGCCGCTCGTCTGCAGCGCTCCGGCCGCCGTGTCTTCGGCCGCCGTGCTCACCGCCGCGGCGTTGGAGCGAATGCCCCCGGCCTGCCGCGACGATTCCTGCACGTTGCCGGCGATGGCGCTGGCGGCCTGCGAGGCGCCGCCGATGCTGGCAGCCACCTCCTGGGTGGTGGCCGAGAGCTCCTCGACCGACCCGGCGATGCTCCGCGAGATGCTGTTCATCTCGCCCACGATGTGACTGATGTCCTGGATCGACTTGGCGCTGGTCGCGGTGTTGGTCTGCATCTCGCGAATCTGCCGCTCGATCTCGTCGGTCGAGAGCGCGGTCAGCCGGGCCAGCTCCTTGACCTCGTTGGCCACCACGGCGAAGCCTTTGCCGGCCTCGCCGGCCGACGCCGCCTCGATCGTCGCGTTGAGCGCCAGGAGATTGGTCTGATCGGCGATGTTGTTGATCGTCTCGATCACCTTGCCGATCTCCGCGGCGGAGGCGTTGAGGCGCGCCATGGCCTCGGCGGTCGAGCGCGTGTGCGTGTCGGCGTCGGAGGCGATCTGCGATCCGTGGGCGCAGTTCTTGGCCACCTCGGTCAGGGCCGCGCTCATCTCCTCGATGGCGGCGGCGACGGTGTTGACCGAGCTGGACATCTCCTCGCTCGAGCCCGAGATGCTCTCCAAGTTGGACGACATGGTGTCGACCGCCGACGCCACCTCGGCCGAACGGCGGTTCATCTCCCCGGCGCCGTCGGACATCTCCGTCGCCAGCCGCGACATCTCGCTCGTGAAAGCGTTCAGCTCCTTGGCGTTGTCCGCGACCCTGCGGATGACCGCCCGCAGCTTCTCGGCGAAGTCGTTGAAGTAGTGCGCCAGCTGCCCGAGCTCGTTGGTCGAATCGGCCGGCAATCGCCGCGTCAGGTCCCCCTCTCCCTGGGCAATGTCCTTCAGCGCGCCGGCGGTGGCCTGGATCGCGCGCGCGATCGCGCGCGAGGTGATCCAGAAGAGCATCAGCAGCACCAGGGCGCCGGCCGCGACGATCACCGCCGTGGCCACCAGGGTGCGCTCGGCTTCGGCCAGGACGGCCTGGGCCGGCACGAAGGCCGCCAGGGTGTACTCCGTCGATTCAGCCGACCGGCCGGCGGCCAGATCGCCGGGGCTCACGACCGGCACGCCGCAGACGAAGGTGCGATCGCCGGCGACGCTAACCAGCAGGCTCTGGCCGGCATGGTCGCTGGACTCGAGCCACCCGCCCACCTCGTCGGCCAGCGCCAGATCCGTCCCGATGCGCTCGCGCGCGGAGTGCGCCAGGGGCTTCATGGCCTCGGTGGCCAGAAGCGCCACCTGGGCGCCCGAGAAGGCGTTGTCCTCGAACGTCCGCGCCGTGGCCGCCGCCATCGCCTGCACTGCCTGCCAGTCCACGTACGCGAGCAAGACCCCGTTGGGCTGGCCCTCCGAGCTCAAGCACCGCTGTCCGAAGACGTAGGTTTCCCGGAAATCGAAGCCGGATCGGCCCAGCACCTCGCTCGCCGCCAGCAGCGTCTGGCACCCTTCGCGGGCCAACGCCGCCTGCGCCTCGGGCAGGTTGAGGCCCGCCAGCGCGGTCCCGTCGCCCGATCCGCGCGCGGCCGCCACCAGGACGCGCCCGGTGGCGTCCGTGAGCGCGACGACGCCGAAGCCCGGGGCGCCCGCCAGCATCTGCCGGAAGCGCTCGCCGACCTCCGCCAGCGTGTCGAACTCGATGGCGATGCCGTAGATGTCATCGGCGGTCCATTCCGCGAAGACACCCCGCTGCGTGGCCAGGAAACCGTTCACCCGCTCCGCGCTGTGTTCCACGATCAGGCGCAGGATCCGCTGGCTCGCGTCGACCGACGTCTGCCGGTGAGCGCGATAGGAGATGGCCGAAGTAACCACGAACAAGATCAGCGCCGGCGCCATGATGATGTTGATGCGCCCACGGATGCTCATGTCCCGCCACCGTCGCCAGATGCTCATCGCACGTCCCCCCGTCTGCTGTGGTCTGCTGGCGCCCGCGCGGCGGGGCTCGCGCGTGGCGAACCCCGCCGGTGGACCGCTCGGCTTAGTCACCCGGCAGCGGTTCGCGCGTGGCGACCCGCCCGCCGGCCTGGCACTCGGCCTTCCACTCCGCCGCCGTCTGCACCGCCTGCTCGCCCGGCATGGCGCTCAGGATCTCGAAGTAGTCGAGCTTGAAGCGGTCCTTGAGCACCTCCACCTCGGGCTTGCACCGCACCGCATAGACGGTCTGCACGGACTGGTGGTCGAACTCGCGCCAGAGCTGCTTGTCCTTCAGGGCCGTGTACTCATGGCCTTCGAGCGCGCGGATCACGCCCGGCGCTTCGAACCCGCCGGCTCGCTCGACCGCGTCCTTGTACTCGTAGAGGATGGTGTAGGCCGACCCGCCCGAGCAGCACGGATAGCGGTTGTACTTCGCCGCGAAGGCCTCGACGAACTGCTTGCCCTTGGCGTGGTTGTACTTGTAGGGCACCTCCCAGCACCAGGGCACGGCGCCCAGCACGCCCTCCATGACCTTGGGGCCGCCGCCCTCGGCCATGCCCAGCGTCAGATTGGGCACGACGACCTGCATCTGCTGCTTGAGGCCCTGGGCCGTGGCCAGCCGAATGGCGTCGACCATATCCTGGCCGAAGAGCACCAGCACGAGCACATCCGGCTTGACCATCTTGGCGAACGCGATGGTCTTCTTGAAGTCCTCCTGAGTGGCGCCCGGGAACGGCGTCAGGATGGACTTGTGGACGCTCGTGTCCTCGGTCTTCGTGAACCTGCGCATCGAGGCCTCGGTGGTGTGGCCCCAGGTGTAGTCGGCCGTGATGTAGAGGTACTTCTTGTTGGGAAAGTTCTGGTTCAGATAGGTCGCCAGCGCCTTGGCTCCCATCCAGGCGTTGTAGCATTCGCGGAAGATGTAGCGGTGGCCCTTGGCCCCGGTCGTCTCGTTCGAATACGAGAGCGTGGCGAAGAACGGCACCTGGTGGTCGCGGCAGACCTCGCCCGCCGCGATGGCCACGGCGCTCGAGGATCCGCCGAAGACCATCGTGGCCCCTTCCTTGATGAGCTCGGCGACGTTCTGCTGGGTGACATCGGGCTTCGACTGCGAATCCCGCCAGATGATCTCGACCTGCTGGCCGAGAATGCCGCCGGCGCCGTTGATCTCCGCCGCTGCCATCTGGGCAGCTTGCCATTGATCTAGCCCCTGCGCGGCGTACGGCCCGGTCTTGGGATAGTTCAGGCCGACTTTGACGACCTCGGCCGTCGCGGTCGCCGCCAGCAACGCAGCGCAGGCCAGGGCGACGCACCACGCCCGCGCGGCTCCGTGGAAGTGCCTACTCGCTGAAAGACTGGTCATGACCTGTCCCCCCTCTTGCGGTGGCTCGGCCACCCGCGGCCGAAGCGCAAAGGCACGGCCGGCCGCCCTCGGGGGGCGCAACCCAGCCGCGCCTTCGACTCGCAGGTCTCGGATCCTGCTCGACAAGACGTTCAGGCTGAACGCTCGCGCGCTGAGAACCTCTGGGCTCCCATTCGGACAACTACCTAGTGGGCTTTAGAAACAATGCTTACGGTCCGGAGATGGATAGCCCCAACCATTTGAATTTCAGTGGCTTACACCAATAAACTACCCTGGCGCCGCCACCCTGGCGCTGGATCGCGCGACGAGCGCGGCACACGCCCCCCCTCCCGAGGCGTCGCCGGGTCGGGCGCCCGGGCAGGCGCAGCTTGCGCCCGCCGGGAAGCTCCACCAGAATTCGGACATGGAGAAGTTCGACGTCCTGGTGATCGGGACCGGTCCCGCCGGCCACCACGCCGCCATCCAGGCGACCAAGGTCGGGCGCAAGGTGGGCATCTGCGAGCGGCGCGAGCTCGTTGGAGGGGTCTGCATCCACACGGGCACGATCCCCTCCAAGACCTTCCGCGAGGCGGTGCTCTATCTGACGGGCTACCAGCAGCGCGGCCTCTATGGCGCCTCCTATCGCCTGAAAGAAAGCATCACCATGGAGGACCTCCTCTTCCGCTGCCAGCACGTCATCCGCCAGGAGGTCGCCGTCAGCCACGCCCAGCTCAAGCGCAATGGCGTCGAGATCATCTACGGCTCCGCTCGCTTCGTCGCGCCGCACGCCCTCGTCGTCCAGGGGGTCGAGAAGACGACCGAGGTGGAGGCCGAGGCGGTCATCATCGCCACGGGCACGGAGCCCATCTTGCCCGACGGGCTCGTCTCCGATGGGCAGACCCTGATCACCTCCGACGGCATCCTCGGCCTCCAGCGCCTGCCACGCACGATGACGGTCATCGGCGGCGGCGTGATCGGGGTCGAGTACGCCTCGATGTTCGCGGCCCTGGGCGTGCGGGTGGACCTGGTCGAGCGCAAGGACAGCCTGCTGCCGTTCGTGGACACCGAGATCGTGGAATCGCTCTCGACGCAGATCCGCAACAACGATTGCACGATTCGGCTGGGCGAGACGGTTGACGCGATCGAGATCCTGCAGCCGAGCCTCGGTCAGGTGAAGCTCAAGTCGGGCAAGAAGCTGACGTCCGAGCTGATCCTCTACGCGATGGGGCGTCGTGGGGCGAGCGCCCAGCTCGATCTGGCGGCCGCCGGCCTGCGCGCCGACGAGCGGGGCAAGATCGCCGTCAACGCGTGCTACCGGACGGAGGCCCCGCACATCTACGCGGCCGGCGACATCATCGGCTTTCCGGCGCTGGCCTCGACCTCGATGGAGCAGGGCCGGCTGGCGGCGGCCTGCGCCCTGGGCATCCACGCCACGTCGGTGCCGCGGCTCTTTCCATACGGGATCTACTCGATCCCCGAGATCTCGATGGTCGGCCAGACGGAGCGGCAGCTCACCGCGGCCGGCGTCCCCTACGAGATCGGCATTTCACGCTACCGCGAGATCGCGCGAGGGCAGATCCTCGGCGACGATTCGGGTCTCTTCAAGCTGCTCTTCGCGACCCAGACGCGCCAGCTTCTCGGCGTGCACATCATCGGCACCGGCGCCACCGAGCTCGTGCACATCGGCCAGGCGGTCATGGCGCTCGGGGGCACGATCGACTACTTCATCGACCACGTGTTCAACTATCCGACCTTCGCCGAGTGCTACAAGGTCGCGGCCCTGGATGCCTACAATCGCATGGGCCTGGGGGGGTAGTTTCCTTGGGGGCATGCAAAAGGGGCGTGCCGCCGCGTTGAGCCGCACGCCCCCGTGGAACTATCCGCGTTCCGATTTCCTACTGGTAGAGCCCCTTGATCTGGCCCCAGGTCGACCGCTCCGCCGGCGTGTAGATCTCACACGGATTCGGGTCGCAGGTCGTCCACTCGGGGTGCCAGAAGCCGCTCAGGCTCTCGCACTCGATGCGCGTGGTGATGATGCACTCGTGCTCGAGGCAGCAGACCTTGTAGTCGGGCGGGCAAACCAGGAACCCCGTCTCCGCCCAGGCTTCAAGCCCGATGCCCTGCGCGTAGTACTCGATCCTCACCCAGTACACGCCTTCCGGCAGAATGGACGGGACCGTCCACGTGCGATTGATGGTGATGCCCGTGCCGCCCGGGTAGTTCTGCTGATCGTAGATGATGGTGTGCGTCGGGTCGTACAGCACGAACATCACGTGGTCGGGAACGGTCTGATGCTGGATCGTCCAGGATATCGTCGCCGTGCCGCCGGGATTCTCCACGCAGTCCGGGGGCAGCGGCGTGACGCCCAACGTGATGACGGCATCGCCGCCGTCGGCCAGCGCCGAGCATATCATCAAACCAACCACGCCCAGAACCGTTGCCACCACGCCCAACCTGATGCGCTGCATGGGGTGCCTCCCCTAGTTGCCTGTTTGCGAAGCCGCCGTTCAAAACCCATCTCGGGACGCTCTCGTGCTTCGCAGGTGGTACTCTCCCACCGAGAGAAATCTTACCATGGGAGGGGCGAGGAAGCAAGGGCAGAAAAGTCACGCAACCAAGTGGCGTATACTGCACTACGGCCGCCGGCCGGGCGCGGGGCCCGGCTCCTGGCGCGATCGGCCCCGGGGCGCCCGCCCGGCAGGGGCCGATCAGCCCTTGGCCGGCAGCCTGCGCCTGATCCGATCGACCGCCCAGCGGGCCTCGTCGACGCCAAAAGCAAGCGCCAGAGCAAGATAGGTCGCCCCGAAGGCGCCCAGGATCACAACTCCTTCCAGCAGTGGCGATTGGAGGATCAGGGCCCCCTTCGCGGCCCACCCCGCGGCCGCGGCCAGGACAGCCGCGCTCCAGAGCGACGCCATGAGCCGCCCCGGGAAGCCCGTGCGGCCGATTCGTCGGTTGAGCGCCCGCCGCAGGAGGGTGAACTCGACCCAGCCGGCGATGCCGGTCGAGGTGGCCAGGCCGGCCACCCCCCAGCGCCGCTCCAGGCCCAGCCAGCCCGGCGCGTGGAACGCCGCGAGGTACCCGAGAGCCCCGGTCAGCAGCACCCGCACGATCGCAAAGCGAAGCGGCGTGCGGGGATCGCGCAGGGCGTAGAAGGTCGAGGCGTAGAGACGCCCGGCCGTGGTGGCGAGCAGCCCGATCGCCGCGCCGGCCAGCACGGCCCAGACGAAGCGCGAGTCGGCGCGGCCGAAGCGGCCGGTCTGGTAGATCACCGCCGTGACCACGTCGCCCAGCGCGACGAAGGCCGCCGCCGACGGCACGACGAAGAAGGCGATGCGCCGCAGCCCGGCGTCGAGTCGCGCACGGAGCGTGGCGTGGACCTCCTCGGCCCGGCCGAGCACGCCGGACATGACCGGCAGCTCCGCGGCCGAGATCGACATGCCGAAGAGACTCACCGGCAGCAGGTAGATCGTCTGCGCGTTGTAGAGCGCCGTGACGGCGCCCGTGGAGAGGAAGCTGGCCAGCAGGTTGTCGACGTAGGCGCTGATCTGCACGACGCCGCGGCTGAGGAAGACCGGGCCGAAGTTGCGCACCACGTCGCGGACATGCCGTGATCGAAGCTGCAGCTCCAGGCGCAGGCCCCGCGCCAGTCGCAGGACGGCCGGCAGCTGCACGAGGAACTGCAGCCCGCTGCCCGCGACGGAGCCCCAGGCGGTCGCCTCCGCCAGCCGCACCTGGTCGACCCGCGGCCCGAAGCCCAGCAGGGCGCCGATCATCACCGCGTTCCAGGCCAGCGGCGCGGCGTACGAGAGGAAGAAGCGGCGGTGGCTGTTGAGAACCCCCAGGCACCAGGCCGACAGCACCAGCAGGCCGGTCCCCGGGAAGACGATCCGCACGAGCCGCACGAGCAGCGCGCGCTTCTCCGCCGGAAACCCGGGCGCGATGGCGTCGACCAGCCACGGCGTGGCGAGCACGCCGGCCAGCACCAGGAGCGCGACCACGAGCGCCAGCAGCGAGAAGACGGCGCCCGCCACGCGGTTGGCTTCCCGCTCGTCGCCTTCCGCGAGAAGCCGCGCGTAGACCGGGATAAATGAGGCCGACAGGACGCCCTCGCCGAAGAGATTCTGCAGATAGTTGGGGATCTTGAAGGCGGCCTTGAAGACGTCGCCGGAGTCGGAGAGCCCGAAGAAGTGGGAGAAGACCCGCTCGCGCACCAGGCCGGCCAGGCGGCTGAGCAGGATGCCCGCGGCAATCAGCCCCGCGTAGCGCCCCGAACGCGCGGCCGCCGCGTGCGCCTGATTCGGTCCGGCCGTCATCATGGGCGGCAGTATAGCCCGGAGACTGGGGCAGGCCAACGCTTCGCCGGCGGGCGGGACCCGCGGCGCTAGCCGATGCGGAAGGGGCCCGGCAGCGACAGGCGCAGGCGAATCCGCTCGCCCGAGACCGGATGCGTGAAGGCGAGGAAGTAGGCGTGCAGGCCCAGCCGGCCGATCGCGTTCGTCCGGGCCCCGTACTTGCGGTCGCCGACGATCGGGCAGCCCAGCTCGGCCAGGTGGACCCGGATCTGGTTCTTGCGGCCGGTTTCGATGCGCACGTCGAGCAGCGATCGGCCGGCGCGCGCGCGCGCCAGGCGGTAGTGCGTGATGGCCAGCTTGGCGCCGGGGCCCCGGGGCGCCGAGTAGATCCGGTGCACGCGGTTCTCGTGCAGCCAGCTTCTGATCGTCCCCGCCTTCGCCGGGGGGCGGCCCTCGACCAGGGCCCAGTAGCGCTTCTCCGTGGTCGCCCACGTCCGCTGCAGCCGCTCCTGGACTTCCTGGCTGAGCGCGAAGAGCATGATCCCCGAGGCGCCGCGATCCAATCGGTGCACGATGAAGATGCGCGCGCGCCCGCCCGAGGCCGCCCGCACGTGGGCGTTGACGCGCCGGTAGAAGGTGTCGTCCGCCGCGGGATCGCGCGCGACCGACAGGATTCCGGCCGGCTTCTCGATCGCCAGCAGGTGTTCATCGGCCAGCAGAATCCGACCCGGAGGTCGCCCGGGCCGGCGAGCCGTCTCACCGGGCCCGGCGCGGGCCGCGGCCGCGGCGCGCGGGGCAATCTCACCGGGCCCCGCGAACGCGGCGATGCCCGGACCCGGCGCCCGCCGGCTCGGCGCCACCTCGAGCACCTGTCCCGCTAGCACGGGGGTCCGCCCGACGGTCACCACGCGGCCGGCCAGGGCGACCCGCCGGTGGCGCAGCATCTGGCGGATCGTCGTCTTGGAAGCCTCAGGAAAACGAGCCTGCAGCAGGTCGAAGAGGCTCCCGTCGGCCGGCGCCATGAACTTCATGCTCGCTCCTCGGAGGCGCGCTCGGCGCCCCCCGAGGAGAGCCTAGCTCTTGGGCCTGGCCGGCGAAAGCGGTTCCACCGGGGCATTGGTCGCCGAGAACCGGGCTTCCTTCAGCTTGCCCTGCAGCCCGCGGATCCTGATCTCCGCCGTCACCGCGCCCGGCTTCGCCTGGGAGAGATCAGCCCGCCCGAAGAGGCGGTTCTGCTCGTAGAGCACCATGCCGCCGCACGGGTCGCACTCGCCGGGCGTCATCTGCACCACCTCGGGGTGCATCGGACAGAAGTAGACGATCGCCTCGCCCTCGCCCGGCGCCTCGGGACTCAGCGGCACCTCCTGGCTCGCTCCGCCGGCGATCTTCAGCATCACGCTGCCGGTCTGACCCTCGACCATCGCGGGCGCCTTCTCGGACGTGTAGAAGTAGACGCGGATCCCATCTGCCGCGAAGACGGTCTCGAAGTTGCCGGCCGGCGTCGTGATGAGCTTGCCGCCGTGCAGCTCGCCGGGCCGGGGCTGCTCGTGGCTGGCCGTAGCGGAGGCGCTCGAGGCCACATCGGAGGCCGGCTGGGCGGACTTCGCCTCGCCCGTTTTCTGCTCGGCCTGCGCCAACCCGTTCCCGGCGGCCAGGGCCGCCGCGATCCAGAGGGTCGTGAGCTTCTTGGTCATCGATCGGATCCTCCCTCGACGCGCGCCTCGCGCGCGCGCCAGACATGTCCCGCCCTGCTCGCCCGGCGCGATCCGGTGCTTCAAGGCCGAACCCCCGTCCCTCCGGCCGGTTCCGGCACGGTCTCGGGAATGCCGCGCAGCTCCGTGCGCCGCTTCCAGAGCTTGTAGACCGCGGGGTAGACCAGCAGTTCCAGCAGGAACGAGGTCACCAGGCCCCCGATCATCGGGGCCGCGATACGCTTCATCACGTCGGCCCCGGCCGAGGTGGACCACATGATCGGCAGCAGGCCCATGAAGGTCGCGGTGACGGTCATCATCTTGGGGCGCGCGCGCTTGACGGCGCCCTGGAAGATCGCCTCGTCCAACTCCTCGACGCTGCGCAGTCGCCCGCGGCGCCCGGCATCCGCGTAGGACAGGTCGAGGAAGAGCAGCATGAAGACCGCGGTCTCGGCATCGAGCCCCAGCAAGGCGATCATTCCCACCCAGGCGGCGATCGAGACGTTGTAGCCAAGCAGGTGGAAGAGCCAGATCGCGCCCACGGCCGAGAAGGGCACCGCCATCATGACCAGCAGCGCCTTGAAGGTCGAGCGCGTGTTCATCAAGAGGAGCACGAAGATGAGCACCAGGGTGACGGGGATGACCAGGCGCAAGCGCTCCTTGACCCGCAGCATGTTCTCGTACTGGCCGCTCCACTGCAGCGAGTAGCCCGCCGGCACCTGGACGCGCTCGCGCACGTGGCGCTTGGCCTCCTCCACGTACCGGCCGATGTCGCGTCCCACCACATCGACGTAGACGTAGGCGGAAAGGAAGCCGTTCTCATCGCGCAGCATCGCGGGGCCCTGCACCAGCGTGACGTCCGCGACCTGCCCCAGGGGCACCTGATAGCCCCCCGGGGTCCGCACGAGCACCCGCTCGAGCTGCCCCAGATCGTTGCGCAGCTCGCGCGGGTAGCGCACGTTCACGGGGTAGCGCGCGCGCCCCTCCACGGTCGTGCTGACGTTCTCGCCGCCGACGGCGCTCATGACCGTCATCTGCAGGTCGCGGATCGAGAGCCCATGGCGCGCGAGCTCTTCCCGCCGCGGCTCGAAGTCGACGAAGTAGCCCCCGGCCGCGCGCTCGGCGAAGACGCTGCGCGTCCCCGGCACCTCCATCAGCGCCCGCTCCAGCCGCGCGCCGATCTCCTCGATCTGCGCGAGGTCGCTGCCAAACACCTTGACCCCCACCGGCGTGCGCACGCCCGTGGTGAGCATGTCGACGCGGGCCTTGATCGGCATGGTCCAGGCGTTGGTCACGCCGGGGATGCGCAGCGCCGCGTCCATCTCGGCCACCAGCTCATCCCAGCTCAGCCGATCGGGCCAGATCGGGCGCAGCAGCGGCTTGACCCACTCGGGCGCCCAGGAGGAGTACCAGCGCGGTTTGGGCCGCCACTCCTCGTGCGGCTTCAGGATGACCGTCGTCTCCATCATCGACAGCGGCGCCGGATCGGTCGAGGTCTCGGCGCGGCCCGCCTTGCCGAAGACCCGCTCCACCTCCGGGAACGAGCAGAGCACGCGGTCCTGCGTCAGCAAGAGCTCCTGGGCCTGGGCCACCGAGATCCCCGGCAAGGTCGTCGGCATGTACAGGATCGAGCCCTCGTTCAGGGGCGGCATGAACTCTGAGCCGAGATGGAAGTAGGCCGGGATGCTCACGGCCACGATGATCGCGGCGCCCGCGATCACCTTTCGCGGATGGCGCAGCACGAAGCGGCAGGCCGGACCGTAGACGCGGAGAATGGCCCGGCTGACGGGGTGCTTCTCTTCGGCGTGGTAGGTGCCGACCAGGGTATGCGTGGCGAACGAGGCCAGCCAGCGCGGCCTGAACGCGAAGGGGTCCATGCGGGCGAAGAGCATCCGCATGGCCGGATCCAGGGTGATCGCCAGGAGGGCGGCCAGGGCCATGGCCAGATTCTTCGAGAAGGCCAGGGGCCGGAAGAGGCGCCCCTCCTGATCCACCAGGGCAAAGATCGGAATGAACGCGACCGCGATCACCAGCAGGGAGAATAACACGGCCGGACCGAATACAGGCAGCCCACCGGGCCAACCATTGTTATTTCCCCCGT
>CAZRWW010000107.1:301-14742 GCA_964603725.1 uncultured bacterium | reverse complement strand
CGGGAGGCGGTGGCGGCGGACCCTTCGCCGGAGGGCGGAGCGGCGCTCTCGAAGCTCTCCGAGGCGCACTGCGGAGGCGGAGCGACCCTCTGCACGACCTTGCGATTGACGCCCTCGGAGCCGATGTCGAGCTCCCATCGGTCGCCCCACACGGCGCGCTCGGGGCGCGGGAGGCGGATGTCGATGCCGCCCTCGCACCTGGCCACCTCGTAGCGGACGGGCTCCACCAGCATCAGCGAGAGCCGCATGCGGCGATTGCCCGCCTCGCTGCTGTACTGGCTCGTGCGCAGCATCGTGACGGGCCCGCCGGGCAGCTCGAGCTCGTAGAGCGCCGGCGCGTTCGGCAGGCGCGAGGTCGCCCCGATGAGGTCGATGACGATGCAGGGCGGGTTGCTCATGGCCCAGTGCGACCAGCGTCCGTGAAAAGGAATCTCCAGGCGCCAGGTGTCCTGATCGAGCGTGACACGGACCTCGCGGACCTCCTCACCCACCGGGGCGGCCCTGCTCGGCCGCGGCGCCCACAGCGCCGCGCCGGCGAGCAGCAGGCATGCAGCCAGCAGAGCGGCGGCGCGGATGCGCGTGCTTGCGAAGGTCATCACGCAGCCCTCGGCAACATCTCGTCGGGCGGCAGGGCCACCCACTCGCCCGGCCCCTCCAGCCATGTGCCGGCCCCCGCCGGCTCGGGCCCCGCCAGCGCTCCGGCGTGCAGGTACACGGCGTGACCGGCCCGGACCAGGCTCACCAGGGGGTCCAGCGTCGCGCCGCCCGGGCGCTCGGCCAGCAGGATCCGCAGGCGCCCGGGCGGCGCGCCCTGGAGCAGTCGAAGCTGGCGGCCCGTCGTGCGGCCGTCATCGACGAGCCGGTTGGCGCGCGTCTCGAAGGCGACGCCCGCGGACCCGCCGATCGGGTGCAGCAGCGTGCGGCCCGGAACCAGGCGCCATTGCCCGGGACGGGGACGCTCGCCGGATCGCAGCTCGAGCACCGGCCGGTTCCAGCGGCGCGAGAGCGCTTCGCGCAGCCCGCGCGCGAAGTGGTGCGGCTGGGGCACGAACAGGTACGCGGGACCGGCCAGGCGCTCCAGCGCCGGCGCCAGGCCCTGCGCCAATCGCTGCAGCGAGCGGGCCGTGGCCAGGGCCACGCAACACCAGCCGCCGGCCGCGTCGAACGGCTCGGCGGCGCCGCCCAGGCGCAACCCCGCGATGCCCGCGTCGATCCGCAGCCAGCCCTCGACCGCATCCTGGCGGCCGCCCCACCGCTCCCTGGCGTCATCGTCCAGGAGCCGCAGGCCGCGCCGGCCGCGCTCGCCCAGACACGGGGCCAGCTCGGCCGCCCAGTGCGTGCCCAGCAGGCGGCGGATGCCGCAGAAGAACCGGGCGCGACTGACGGCCAGTCGCGCGACCCCCGCGCGCCCGCGCTTGATCAGATAGTCGCTGGCTCCGTCCAGCAGCGCCTGCATCGCCACCCGGGCGCCCTCGACGGTGTCGGGCGCGAGCAGCACGACCGGAATGCGATCGGCCTTGAGCGCGCGCATCGCCGTCAGGCCGTCGAAGTGCGGAAGCGTGACGTCGAGCAGGAGCAGATCGGGTCGCTCATACGCCAGGCGGCGGGTGAGCTCGCGCGCGTTGGTGAACCCCTGCACGCGCAGGAACCCTTCCGACCCCGCGGCCCAGGCCTGCACCTGGGCCGTCACGCCCGGCGTCGCATCCGCCACGAACAGCGCGACGGGTCGCGCGGCGTCGGTGGGCGGGAGATCGGGAAACCGCGTCATCCAGCCCCTCCCGCCCGCGCCAGCTTCTCCGCGTGAATCAGGCAGCGGTAGACCGCGGTGACGGCCGCCGAGATCGCCCGATTGACCTCCCGGGGCGTCAGATCCAGCGTCTCGGCCAGCTCGCGCACGCCCAGGCCTTCGCAGTAGCGCAGGGTCAGCACGAGCCGCAGGGACTCGGGCAAGCCCTCGATCGCCTCGGTCACGATCTGGCGGCGCCGGGGCAGGGGCAGGCTCCAGCGACCCGGGTGCCGCCGCTCGGCCCTTCCTCGCAGCTCTCGCCCGAGGCACCCGCGACAATCCATCAGAGTGCTCCTTCCCGGCGGCCCCGCGCCGCAGATCGGCCGCGGGCAGGGGTCGCCGCCGCAGGGGCATGCAACGGCTGTGCCAGTGGGTGCGGGCGGGCAGCGCGCGGCGGCAGCCGAGTCGACCCGGGGAGGGCGACGTCCTAGCGCCCAAAGAGGAAGCAGGTTAGAGACGAGGTTTCAGCAGCGCCTTCAGGTTCGAACGCATGGCGCGGTGGCCACCGACGACCGAGGGGAGCCGCCGCGGGGGCAGAAAACATCGCGGCCGCCGGACAAAGACTGACCGGCCGGCGTGGGGCCCAGCCCTCCCGACGGCGGTCGGGAGCGGGTCCGGGAGGTGAGCTCCAACGCCCTAGCCGGCGGCCACCGGCTCGGTTTCCTCTTCGCCTTCCCCCGCCAGGCCGTACTGCTTGATCTTGGCCCGCAGGGTCTGGCGCGAGATGCCCAGCAGATCCGCCGCGCGCGTCTTGTTCCAGTTCACCTGCGCCAGGGCGTGCTCGATCGCCAATCGCTCGACCTGCTCGAGCGCCGGCACGTGCCCCGGCCGGAACAGCTCGGCCTGCGGCGAGACGCCGCCGCGGCGCGGGCCGCTCAGGTTGTAGCGAATCTGCGCGGGCAGATCGCCCTCGTCGATCTCCTCGCCGCCGCCCATCAGAACGAGGTACTCGACCATGTTCTTCAGCTCGCGCACGTTGCCGGGCCAGCCGTAGGCCAGCACGAGCTCCATGGCGCGCGGCGTGAGACCGCGCACGCTGCGGCCGATCTCCCGGTTGTAGTGCTCGAGAAAGGTCTTGAGCAGCGCCGGGATGTCCTCCCGGCGCTCGCGCAGGGGCGGCACCGCGATCGGAATCACCGAGAGGCGGTAATAGAGGTCCTCGCGGAACCGGCCGGCCTCGACCTCCGCGAAGAGGTCGCGGTTGGTCGCGGTGATGATGCGCACATCGACCTTGATCGGCGCCGTGCCTCCCACCCGCCGGAAGGATTTCTGCTCGAGGACCTTCAGCAGCTTCGCCTGCAGCTTGGGCGGCATCTCGGCGATCTCGTCGAGGAAGAGCGTGCCGCCGTTGGCCACCTCGAAGAGACCTTCCTTGGACTGCTTGGCGTCGGTGAAGGCCCCCTTCTCATGGCCGAAGAGCTCGCTCTCGAGCAGATTCTCGGGCAGCGCGCTGCAGTTGATGTCGACGAAGGGACCGATCGCCACTTCGCTGAAGGCGTGAATCTGGCGCGCCACGAGCTGCTTGCCCGAACCGGTCTCGCCCCGGATCAGCACCGTCGCCGTGCGGCTGCGCGCCACCTTGCGCACGTTCTCGAGGAGCTGGCGGATGCAGGAGCTTGAGCCGTAGACGGTGTCGATGGCGAATTCCTCGCGCTGGCGGGCCCGCAGCCGGCGCACCTCGCGCGCCAGCGCCACGCTGGACAGCGCGTTGCGAATGTGCAAGCCGAGCTGGTGCAGATCGAGGGGCTTGCCCAGGTAGGTGTAGCAGCCGAACCGCGTGGCTTCGACCGCCGACTCGAACTTGCCGAAGGCGGTCATCATGATCACGACCGTCTCGGGGCGCTCTTCCTTGATGCGCCTGAGGACGTCCAGGCCGTTCTCCTGGGTGGCGCTCAACCGCTGATCGAGCAGCACCAGATCGACATCGCCCCCATCCAGGATCGCGAAGCACTCCTCCCCGCCGATGGCGGTGGAGACGCGCGCCTGCGGCCCGCTCAGCGCCTCGGAGAGGCTGATGCGAATCGACTCCTCGTCGTCGACGATGAGGATATGGGTCGTTTCACTCTCGGTTCGGTTCTCGGCGCTCACCTTCCCTCCGCTCCACGGGCAGATCGACCTCGAAGGTCGTGCCCTTGCCCTGCACACTCTGCACCGCTATGAAACCGCCGTGTTCCTGCACGATGGACTGCGACACCGACAGGCCCAGCCCGGTGCCGCGCGAACGGGTCGTGAAGAAGGGGTCGAAGATGCGGCCCACGATGTCCGCCGGAATGCCCCGGCCGGTGTCTTTGACCGTGACGCGCACGAAGCGCCGCAGCGGACCCTGGGTGGGCACGCTCACCCGGTCGGTCGCCCGGCGCCCGAGCTTGCGGCGCGCGTGCGGCCGGCGCCGGACGACCGCGACCTCGACGCCGAGGAGCCCCCCATCGGGCATCGCCTCGACGGCGTTGCGCACCAGGTTCACGAACACCTGCTGGATCTGCTCGGCGTCGACGTAGATGGGCGGGATCTGGCCAGCCACCTTGTACTCGCAGCGCACGCCCGCCTGCTCCCAGAGCGGCTGGTCGAGCTCGAGCGCTCGCGCGACCACCTCCTCGATGCGCGTCTCGCGCATGCGCGGTTGTCCCGGCCGGGCGAACCCGAGCAAGCTCGTGATGATGCGATCGAGGCGCTGCGTCTCGCCGAGGATGAGATCGGCCATGCGCCGGTGACTCTCCTCCGCGCCCAGGCGCATCTGGAGCACCTGCGCCGCGTTGGCGATCCCGGTCAGCGGATTGCGGATCTCGTGGGCGGCGCCCGCGGCCAGCTCGCCGATCACCGCCAGCCGCTCCCGGCGGCGCGCCTCCTGGTCCAGCGCCCGCTCCTCGGTCAGGTCGCGAAAGATCCCGGCCAGGCCCTGGGTGCGCCCCTCGGCGTCGACGATCCGCCCGACGCTCAGCCACACCGGCACGTCGCGCTCCTGGCGATCGGTGAGGTAGAACTCCACCTGCTCGAGCTTGCCGGCCAGGCCCTGCAGCAGGGGGTGAGGCTCATCGACGGCCGGCCGCATCACGCGGGCGCAGTCGGCGCCCACGGCCTCATCGGCGCTCACGCCCAGGATCTCCGCGCCCTGTCGGCTGAGATAGGTCACCCGTCCGGTCGGGTCGATGCCGATGACCCCGGCCCGCGCGGCCGACACCAGCGCGCTCGTGAAGGCGCCCAGCGCCGCGGCCTCGCGGGCGACCGACCAGTGGCGCATGATCAGCTCGATCAGCGCATCGTCCGTGCCGGCGCTCCCCAGGCCGGCGGCGCCGGCCGAGACCGCCTCCTCGAGCAGAGCGCCCAGCGCGAGCCGCCCCTCCTTGTAGAAGCGGGCCCCCGGCGCGCCGGAAGCGGGCCAGGCGGCGTGCAGCCGGTGCAGCTCCGCCGCCCCGTAGGAGCGCCGCGCCTCGACCGCGTCCCACAGGCTGGGCGACTCGAGCGCCTCGAGCATGGGCGGCGCAACGAGAGAGCGCGCGAGCCTGCCGGCCAGCGGATGGGCCATCCCCTGCCGATCGATGCCCACCAGGTAGTACCCCGACCCCAGGCGATCGGCCAGCGTCGAGCGCAGGACGGCCGCCACCCATTCGCCTTCGGCCCGCCACGGCTCGATCCCGATCGAGTCCGCCGCCAGAGTTGGGGTGAGATCCGGGTGGCTGGCTGACACGTGCACGAACGACCCCTCCAGGTCGAGCGAGACCCCCTCGCCGGCGGCCGGGGTCCGCGTACCTCCAAGACGGGAAGGGACTTTCCGGCGCGCGATCAGAACGAGTCTCAGACCGCGGCCGGGAGCAGGATGCACTGGGTGGGGTGACGCATCAAGCAGATTGTGCCCAGGGGAGCCCAGGCGGCCCGCGCGGGCATCAGGCGGATCGCGCGGAGGCAGCGCCCTCGACCGAGACCATCTGCCCTCCCAGCCGGGCTCGAATGCGATCGTTGAGATGGCGCAGGATGCGCGTCTCCTGCCCGGGTGTCAGCTCGAGCAGCCGGCAGCCCCACCGCCCCCCTGGCTCGCCCGTGCGCTCGTCGCGGCGCACCGTCTCGGCGGTCATCTCGAGGGGGCCCTCGCCGTCCCCGAGATCCAGCGTGAGGCCGAATCGCAGCCCCGGGCCCAAGGCCTCCAAGGGGTCTTCCACCAGGATGCCGTCGGCGCCCAGGTTGCGCGCGCGGGTCAGGAAGACGCGATTGCGATAGTCGCCAGGCTCGCCCTGCGTGATCGCCACGGTGACCGGCCAGTCGCCCGTGAGCCGGAAGAAGCGGCGCTTCTGCTGGCGCACCGCTCGCGCCTGATCGGGACGCGCCTCGATCAGGCACCGGTCGCAGCCGTCGGCCGGCGAGCAATGGATCTCGAGCTGCTCGACCTGGGCGGGCAGGCGGTAGATGCCGTCCAGACGCACCGCCAGGATCTCGATCTGCCCGCCCGGTTGGGGCAAGGGGATTTGAGTGCTGCGCCGCATCGTGATGCGGCAGGCCGGGCCAGACCAGCCCTCGAAGAGGGCCGCCACCTGCGAGCCGCGCAGCTCCGAACGAACGCCGATCTCGGCCACGGACACCAGCGTCCCGGGCGTGAAGATGCGCCTGACGGCGCGCTTGTCCAGCCTCTCGATCATCCGACCCTTCTCCGGCGCCGGCTGCCGCACCGCGTCACCCCGGGCCCCGGCCGCGACCCGGGCCGGCCGGGGGCACGCCGCGTGCTACTCGAGCTCGCCGAAGCTGCGCATCAGGCTGTTGATCAGCTCGCTGCGCACATCCGGCCGATTGTAGTAGCCTTGGGCGATCCGCTCGCGCGCCTCAGCCACCTTGTGGGCGCGCACGCCCGAGCGCGCCTCCGCCACGCTGATGCTCAGGATCCGGCCCGTGGGCGCCGCCGGCATCTCGCCGTCGCGCCGGGTCGGCGACGCGCCGGCCCCGGCGCTCTCCTTTGGCTCTCCCCCGGGGCGCGCCAGCCCCTGGAGGGCACGCCGGGCCGCGCGGAATCCTTCCGCTCCCCCGGCCGGTCCGCGAATCCTCTCGGCAGTCATGTCCGATCTCCTTCGTCGTTCACCAAGCGTCCCTGGTCGGCGGGCCGACGTCAGGCGTCGCGGTCCAACTCACACGCGCCCTGCCCGTCCTCGGCCGCGAAGCTCCGCTGCAGCCGACGCCGCTGCCCGGTGGTCCGCCGCTCAGCCTCCAGCCGATCCACTTCGCGGCGCACCTCGCGCGCCAGCGCCCGCAGCCGCTCCGCGGCCGCGGCCAGGTCCTCGGCCTGGGCCTCCGCGGGCGGGATCGCGCGCCGCAGCAGCGCGCGCGAGCCGCCGCGCGCGGCGCGGATGCCCTCGAGCTCGAGCAGCGCCTGGCCGACGCGCTCGGCGGCCCGCCAGGGGTCGCGCGCGCGCAGCAGCTCGCCGGCCTCATCGTAGAGGCGCCGCAGCCGGCCCGCGCTTCCTCCCTGATCCGCGCCCATCATCGGCCTCGTGATCAACTCGAGCTCGAGTAGCCCGACATGATCTCGATGATCTGCTGCTGGCGCTGGAGCTGCTGCGCCATCACCTGCAGCCCCGCGAGCTGGGTGGTGAGCTGCTCCTCGCGCCGGGCGAGCCGGGCCTCCTCGCGCGCGATGCGGTCGTCGATGGCCCGCTGGCGGCTGCGCATCACGCCGGTTTGCTGATCCAGCAGGCCGCCCGCCTTCGTGTACCGGTCCAGCATGGCGACCAAGCGCACGGCCAGGCCCTGCTCCCCATCGGCAAAGAGCCGCTGCACCTGATCGGGCCGGTCGGCCAGGGCATCCTCGAACGCCGTCCGGTCGCTGATCGAGAGCCGCCCTTCGCTGTCGGCGGTGATGCCCAGCTGCGCCAATCGCACGAGGTCGGCCTGGCCCGCGGCATCGGGGACCTGGGCGGTCGCGGCCGCGCGCAGCATGCCGCGCAGGGTCGTGAAGAGCGAGTCGCTCGCGTAGGCCCCGCGCCCCTGGCCCGTCTCATCAGCGCCCTTGGTCTTCTCGCGCACGTAGCCGAGGAGCTTGTTGTAGGCCTCGATGAAGCCCTGGACCTTCGTCCGGATGGCGTCGACGTCGCGGTCGACCGTCACCGTGACCGGCTTGTCACCGGCGGCGACCAGATCCAGGGTCAGCCCCGACAGGACCCCCGACGCGCGGTTGGAGGCTGATATGAACGTCAGCCCATCGACGGTGAATTCGGCGTCGGTGGCCTCCTGGACCGTGCTCGCCCCGTAGCCGCGCTGGCTGTCCGACGCGCCGGCGAATCCGAGCGTGCGGGCCAGCCGGCCGGAATCGTCCGCCACCTCGGCGATCAGCGCCCGCGTTCCGGTGACCTGGCTGGTCAGCAGCAGGCGCCGCCGCCCGTCGGCGGCGTTGGTCGTGGCCACGGTGGCGGTCACCTTGGCCCCCGAGGCGTTGATCGCACCGGCGGCCGCGGCCAGGACGTCGGCGTAGGTGGCCTCCTCGCCGATGGTGACCGTCACGTCGTAGCTCTGGCCGTCCTGCCGGATGTGGAAACGGTGCGTTCCCGCCAGCTCGCTGACCTCGTCGCCCGCGAGCTCGGCCGAGGCGATGCTGTGCGCCTGCGCCAGCGACTTGACCGTCACGACGTGAGACGCCTGCGAGGCGTTGCCGCTCGCGGAGGCGGTCACGATCGAGCTGTCCGAGCTGGCGGTCGCGAAGGTGTTGATCGGATTGGAGACCCCCTCCCAGCGGAAGTCATAGATCGCCGAGCGCAGGGCGCGCAGCTGGGTGCCCAGGTCGGTCACGACCGAGCGCCGTTGCTGCACGTCCGCCTTCTGCGCCTGCAACCGGGCGTAGGCCGTTTTCTCCAGCGACAGGTACTGCTGGACGAGCGAGTAGACGCCCGATTGGGCGCTCGCGCTGGTCGAGCTCACCGTGGCCATGACCCATCTCCCCTGGCGGCGCGCCGGCCGGCCCCCCCTGAGCCCATCACCCCGTGAGATCCTCCGGCAGCTGTGCGCGCGGTCCTGCCGCGCGCAGGTCGGGCCGCCCGCCGGCGGCGGGCGCCGCGCCCGCTCCGGGGTTGGCCGACAGCGCCGCGGCCCAGGCCGTGCGCAGTCGCTCGATGACCCCGGCCGCCTCCGCGAACCGGTCCTCGCCCAGGAGCTGCAGGATCCAGTCGTAGAGGGCCAGGAGGCCGCCCGCCTGCTCGGCGTACTCGAAATTGAGCCCGCCGATCAATTCGATCACGACGCGCTGCGCGCGCGGCTTCTCGCGCCGCCGGCACGCCTGCTCGCCTTGCTCCAAAGCAACCAGCACCAGCCGCTCGGGCGTCATCGCCTCGAGCTGCTGGCGCCGGTACGCCTCGATGCCCGGGTAGCGCATCCGCTCATGCTCCCACTGACGCCCGGCGCCCCGCCCTCCACGGGCGGGACGCCGGCATCCAGAGCGCTTCAGACCTGCCCCCGGGTCAGCTATGTCTCACCCCGTTCGCGTTGGACTACTGGAACAGGGCGAGCACCGACTGCGAGTTCAGGTTGGCCTGCGCCAACATGGTGAACGACGTCTGCTGCAGGATCTGGTTGGTCGTGACGTCGATCTGCTCCTGCGCCATGTCGGCGTTGAAAATCCGGTTGTAGGCCGCCTCGGTATTGGTCCGGGCGACCGCGATCACATCTTCCTTGGCCGTGAAGCGGTTGGCCAGCGATCCGAGCGCGGTCAGCCCCTCGGATACGGCGCCGATCGCCGCGTCGACCTCGTCGATGTAGTCGAGGTAGTTGTCGGTGTCGATCACGTCGGTGGCCGTCAGGGCGGCCATGTTGGTCATGGCGAGCGAGGTCGTATCGTACGAGCGGGTCGTCCAGGTCGACTGGTTGGTGGGCCCGGTCTGGAACTTGAAGGTCGTCGATTGATTGAGCAGCTTCACGCCGTTGAACTCGGTCTGCTCGGCGATGTCGTTGATCTCGTTGACCAGCTCGACGAGCTGCTGCGAGATCGCCTGCCGCTCGGCGGTGCCCATCGTGTCCGAGGCGGACGTGACGATCTTCTCGTTCATCGTCGTCAGCAGGTCGTTGACGTTCAGCAGCGCGGCCTCCGCGACAGCCATCATGTTCTTGGCCTGGCCGATGTTGTCGTAGAGCTGGCCCAGCACGCGGTAGCGCGAGCGGAGCTTGGTCGAGATCGTGAGCCCGGCCGGATCGTCCCCTGCGCTGTTGATGCGCTTGCCCGTGCCGACCCGCAGCTGGTGGGTGGCCAGGTTGTTGTTCACGGTGCGCAAGTTCTGAAGGATGTTCAGGCCCTGGATGTTCGACCTGATACGAGTGAGATCAATGTTTGCCATTGCAACACTCTCCCTGCATGGGCCGTCCTCCACTCACGCACTGGTGCTCGGACGACCGGGTTTCCGTACCCTCACCGACCTGTGCGGCCGAGATCAGGACCGCGTCGACTTCCCTGCGCCGCTCGCGTCCATCTTCCGCCTCCACGACTCTGTTTCGGCAGGCCGCCGGAATTGCTTTAGCGCGTCGGGGGCGCCCCGGCCCTGGCGGTCCCCAGCCAGCGCCTCCGGGCCCCCCCACGTGCCGGGACCCTGCAGATCAGGCCCGGGCGAGCGCCCGAGCCTGGCGGCCGGCCTGGTGCCGGAATGACCTGGGGCCCAAGGGTTTAGCCGCCTTCCTGGCCGCGGCGCTTCTTCTTGGTCGCCCGGAACGCCCCCGCGACCTCCTTGATCGTCTGGGGGGAGATCCCGCTGGCGCGCCGGTTCTCCTCGCGGATGCGCTCGTAGATCTCCTCGCGATGGACGGCCACGTGGGGCGGGGCGTCGATGCCCAGCTTCACCTGACCGCCCTTCACATCCAGGATGGTGATCTTGATCTTGTCACCGATCCTGATGTTCTCGCCCAACTTCCTGGTCAGGATGAGCATGGACCCCGAGCTCCCTAGGCAGCGACCTTGGTCTTCGCCGCGGCGCCGCCCACTGCCGTGTGCAACGGCACGATCCTGCGGCCGAGGAACGGCTGGCGCACCGAGTACGCCGAGCCGTACACGACCAGCTGCTTGGCGAGCCGATTGCGCGTGTTGAAAACGATCGGCCCCTTGAGATTGCCGGTGATCTCGCGACCCCGGTCATCGATGGACACGACCACGAAGAGGGCGATGCTGTCGCCCTCGCTCAGCTCCAGCAGGCCCTCGTCGGCCTCCGACAGCGAGACCTCGTAGGAAGCGGCGCTGAAGTAGTGCGGCTCCGCGACGGCGAAGCCCACTTCGGGGTTGTCGATCGACAGGAACCAGACGAACGGCCGGAATTCCTCGGCGTCGATGAAGACGAACTGGCGCAGTTCTTCGAACCCGAGCAGGCCCTCCGGAAAGTGGACGATCGCGCTCTCGTCCACCTCCAGGGTTCCCCACTCCCGCGTATCGATCCTCATCGTCCCACCTCGCCGGTGCTCCGCCGGCTACTTCAGGTAGTTGACCAGGGACATGCTCATGAGATTGGTGGTCGTGCTGAGCGCGGCCTGCAGGATGGATTGCTCCTTTTGATACTCCATGGCGGCCTCGGCCATGTCCAGATCCTGGTATTGGGAGCGCGACGCTTCCAACTCGACCTCCAGGTGACTCAGCCACTCCTCGATCCCATCGATCCGACTGAGCAGCCCGCCGACCAGCGCCTGACCCAGACTCAAGGTGTCGAGATCCTGGGCCAGCGGCTCCACGAGACTGCGCGCCCGCTCGCTGTCGCCGGACAGGGCCGCGTCGCGCAGAGCCACGATGTCGCTGAACAGCTTCAAGTCCTCGCCGAATAGATCGGTTGGGGTCAGGTTGATCGTAAGAAGAACATTGTCGCCCACCTGTCGCTGCAGGCGCCCCTCGGTGCCGCGCTGCACGAGCCCCACGCCCGTGAGGCGCCCGTCGTCGCCGTAGATGCCCGCGAAGGGCTCCTGGCGGGTCTGGTAGCCCCCGAACAGGCGCTTGCCGGCATACTCGGTGTTGGCCAGGCCGATGATCTCCTCCAGGAGCCCGTCGAGCTCGGCCGCCAGTCCGGCGCGGGCTTCGGGCCCGTAGGACGCGTCGGCCACCTGGACGGCGATCGTCTGCACGCGGTCGGCCACCGCGACCAGGCGGGTGATGGCCGTGTCGCTGGCGCTGGCGAATTCGCGGGCCTCGTTGAGATTGCGCTGGTACTGCTCGGTCGCCCGCTGCTGCGAGCGGACGCGCATCACCCGGTCGGCGGCGATCGGATCGTCCGAGGGCTTGCTCACCCGGCGGCCCGTGGCGATCTGCGTCTGCAGGCCCTGCAGCCGCGACCAGACGCGGTTGAGCTCGTTGGACGCCTTGGTCTGCAGCATGCCGGTGCTGACTCTCATGGCCTGCTCCCTTCGGGCGACCGCGCGCTGGCCGTCGCGGCGGGGTCACCCTAGATACTCATCAGGACGTCCATCATGTCTTCCACTGCCTGGAAGATCTTCACGGCGGCCAGATAGGCCTGCTGCGTGGAGAGCAGGGTGGCCATCTCCTCGTCCAGCGAGACCCCGCTCTGCGAGGCGCGGCGCTCTTGCAGGGCCTGGCTGGTCACCGTCACGCTCTCGCGCTGAAACGACGCCTCCCGACTGGCGATGCCCAGCCGGCCGACCACGTTGCTCCAGTAGTCGCGCAGGCCGATCGAGCCCGACTGCATCAGGCGCGCGTCGCGCAATCCGACGATCGCCAGGGCGATGTCGTTGTCGCCCGGCAGCCCGGAAGTCGAGGTGTTGATGGCGGCCAGTTTCGCCTCGACCCGCGCCGAGACGGCGATGTCGCCGGCCCCGGCACCGAAGAAGAAGTCGGCCCCCGAGGGACCGGCCCGGTGAATCCGGTTGACTTCATCGATCAGGGCCGCCGCCAAGGTGTCGAGCTGCGCGACGAAGTCGGGCAGGGTGTCCTCGCGCAGCTCGAGCAGGGCGCCCAGCTCTCCGGAGGCGACCTCCGGCACGGTTCCGTTCGGCAGCTTGATGGACACCTGCCGCTGGCCGCGCTCATTCTGGGTGGCTTGCACCGCGAGCGGCCGGAACTGCGCGTCGTCGAGGATGATGGTGTGATCCAGGCGCACGTAGAGGACGCCGTCCTCCCGCTCTCCGTAGGTGACCGAGGCCAGCTGGCTGAGCTGATCGAGCAACAGATCGCGCCGGTCGTGCAGATCGTTGGCCGGGTCGCCCTGCAGCGTGGCTTCCTTGATCATCGTGTTCAGGTTGCGCAGATCGCTTAGGATGAGATTGAACTCGTCGGCCCGCGTCGCGATCTCGTTGTCGATGTCGCGGCCGAGCTGCTCGAGTCGACCGACCATCGTCTGCATGCGGTAGGCCAACACGCGCCCCTGTTCGCGCACCACCGCGCGGCGCGTCTGATCGTCGGGGTCGCTCGACAGCTCGGACCAGGCGTTCCAGAACTCGTCCATGGCGGCCGACAGACTGGCATCGGAGGGCTCGTTGACGATGCCCTCGATCGTCTCCAGCCGCTGCGCCCGCGCTTCCCAGCGCCCCAGGTCGCCGAGCTCCTGGCGCAGTTCCTGGTCGAGCACCAGGTCGCGCTTGCGGTCGACGCCGTCGACCCGCACGCCGTTGCCGAAGCCCTGCGTCAGGCCGAGCGTCGGCGTCTCCTGGACCAGGCGGGCGACCTGGCGCGTATAGCCTTCCGTGTTGGTGTTGGCCACGTTGTGGCCGATCACCGACAGCACCGACTGCTGGGCCATCATGGCGCGGCGCGCGATATCCAGGGCGTGGGAGAGTCCGGGCATGGGTCGACGTCACCCCCGTTGATCGACCACGGCCGCGCGCGATGCGCCGGGTCGCTGCGCGCCGGTGGCGCCATAGCCGGCCGGCTCCGTGAACGGCTCGAGCAGAATGACCATCTCGCGCTGCAACCAGGCCGACAGCCTCTCGATCAGGCGGCGATTGATCGCCGCGGCGCGGCCGGCGGCGGCCGCCAGGGCCAGGCTGCGCTGCAGGCGCGCCCCCAGCTCGGGATGCGCGGCGATCGGCGGCCGTTGCCCCAGACGCGCCAGCAAGAAGGGCTCCGCCGGCCCCAGCAGGCCCCAGGCCCGCAGCTCCCCGGCCGCCGCGCGCTCCGCCGCCCGCAGCTCGGCCATCAAGCGCTGCAGGCCCTTGACCCCCGCCAGCACCGCCGGGTTGTCGCGGGTCGCGACCGCGGCGCGGATACCCTCGCACCCTTCGCGCAGCTGGGCGTGGAGTCGGTCGAGCTCGTCGAGCTGGCGGGTAAGTCCCTGTTCCCAATCCTTGGGCATGCTTGCCACATCACCCTCCCTGGGGTGGGCCCCGGGTCAGTCATCGGCCCTGGCGCCAGGCACCTGAAGCTGCGGTGTGGTTCCGTCCCGCGGCCGGCCGGGAGACCGGCCGCGCCCGTCACCGGGCGGCCGCGACGCCGGGCGCGAGGCGATCGAACCTCGTCGTGAGGGCCAGCACGCGCGACACATAAGTGCGCGTCTCGTTGAAGGGAGGAATCCCTCCGTAGGCCTCGATGCGGCCGGGCCCGGCGTTGTAGGCGGCCAGGGCCAGCCGCGGGTCGCCGTAGCGTTCAAAGAGCGAGCGCAGGTACCGGGCCCCCGCCATCACGTTCTGCGCCGGCTCGAACAGGTCGCGGACGCCGAGCGCCGCCGCTGTCGCCGGCAAGAGCTGCATCAAGCCGGCCGCGCCCTTGCGCGAAACC
>CAZRWW010000107.1:0-291 GCA_964603725.1 uncultured bacterium | reverse complement strand
GATGCCGCACTGACCACCGCCCGCCGCAACGTGGCCCCCACCCCGGTCGCCCGCGCCGCGTCCTGGATGGCGGGCTCGAAGGGCGCCAGGCGCGAGGCCAGGGCCTGTCCGGCCGCGGTGCCCGCGCCGGCGCGCGCCGCCAGACGGGCCGGCACGGGGGGCGCGTCCGCGACCGATGCACTCCGGCCGGCAGGCTGAGCCGCCGCCGCACGGGTTGCCACGGGCCGGGCCGCACGGGCTTGCGCGGCCGCGGCGGCCGCCCCGCGGCCGGCCAGTCCCGGCGCTGCGTCG
>CAZRWW010000106.1:0-15103 GCA_964603725.1 uncultured bacterium | reverse complement strand
CCATGATCTCGAGCAGGCCCACGTTGTGATAGAAGATGTTCGGCGGGCGGATGGCGTATAGCGAAGCTCGGGCCTGATCGGGCGCGCCGGCGCCGTATCCGTCCCAGTGAGCGCTGCACATTCCGACGATCAGCAACTGGCCGAGAAGGATGGTCACCAGAGGCCGCAGCATGGGCCGGGGGTGCATGAACATCGCCCTCATCAAGAACCTCCGCGATGCCCCGGCACCTCAAAGACTGCTCGTGCTCGACCGCGCTGTTCGGCGGTCGCTTCGCAACGGTAGACGGACCCCGCGACCAGTTTCCCTGGGATCGAGCCCGCATGGCCCGCGCGGCCTGAGTGGCCAGGGATTGATCGCCTCCAAACGAGGAATGTCCGCCGCGGGGGAGGTTCCTCCCCCCCGCCGGGGCCATCGCTCGGGGCGGCGCAACGGCGGGAGCCCGGCGCCGGGATCGGGAGCGGTCACTGCCGCGGTGGCCTCCCGCGACGTGCCCCGGAGCCGACCCGCGTCGAGCCCGTGGATCGCAATCATTCTCAGCACAATGTCTTGGGCGATTGGCCTCGGGCATTGGACTCTGGCTCGGATCTCCTCTCGGCACGACCCACTGGACGCGGTTGCGCACCAACACCGCTTGCCGGCGAGACGCGCGGTGTTCGGCGGCCAGCGCCCCGCGCCTCGGACGAGCCGCCCTGCAACTCAAGGGAACGGATCTTGCAATCCATTGCCGCGCAGCCGCGCGGGGCCAGCGCTGAGCCCCGCCATCGCATCCGCCGTGGGGGCCGGAACTGGTCGTGGGCTCCGGCGGTCGGGTCCGGGCTGCGGCACGAGAACGGCGTTGTCCCCAGATGAACACGTCGAAAGGTGCGTCACCGAACATGAGCCCGCGGCGTCAAGAACAACTTGGGAACGGCCTGCCATTCCTCTCCCTTGCCCGCAAGGCTCTCGGCCGGCTGCTGAGGGGCGGTGGCCGTTCGGGCCGCATCGGACGAGGGCGCCGCGCCGCACGCGGCGGCAAAGGACGACAGAAGGTCATCATCATCGGCGCGGGAGCGACGGGCGATCTGACGGTGCGCGCCATGCTCAGCGGCGCCGCCGCCAATTATCAGCCGGTGGCGGCGCTGGATGACGACCCGCTCAAGCAGGGCACCACGCTGCGCGGCGTTCCGGTGGCGGGCCCGATCAGCTCCGTGCGCGAGGTGGCCCGGCAGACCGACTCGACGGCCGTCGTCCTGGCCCTGCCGGCCGCGCGATCCCGCGAGCTCTACCGCATCGCCGATCTGTGCCGGCGCGCCGAGCTTCGCATCAAGACCATTCCCGATCACGCGCAGATCAACCGCGACACCGACTTCATCACACGCATCCGCGACCTCTGCGTGGAGGATCTGCTCAACCACCAGCCCGTGCGGCCGATTGTCCCCGAGATCGGCAACCTTCTCCGCGGCCGCGTGATCCTCGTGACCGGAGCGGCCGGCGGCATCGGCAGCGAGCTGTGCCGCCAGATCATCGAGCACGACAACGCCCAGGCGCTCGTCTGCCTCGATCGCGACGAGAGCGGGCTCATGCGCCTTGAACGCCGGCTGCGCAGGCTGCACTCGTCTGTTGAGCTGGAGTTCCTCCTCGCCGATGTCAAGGACCGGAGAAGGATGGAGAGCGTCTTCAAGAGCCATTGGCCCAACATCGTGTTTCATGCCGCGGCGTACAGAAGTGTTCCGCTCCTGCAACGCCACCCGGTCGAGGCGGTGCGCAACAACGTCGGCGGCACTCGCAACGTGATCGATCTCTCCGACCGCTATCGCGCGGGGACGTTCGTCCTGATCAACGCGAGCAGAGCCGTCGAACCGACGAGCGTCGCCGAGGCCACCCAGCGCATCACCGAGCAAGTCGTGCGGGCCCGTGGCCTCACCAGCGCCACGCGCTTCTGCTCCGTTCGCGTTGGCGACCTGCTCGGCCTGAGCGGCAGCGCCAGCGAGCTGATCCTGGACGGGATTCGCGAGCGCCGCGCGGTCTCGATCACCCAGGCGGGCAATGCGTGCCACATCATGAGCATCGCCGAGGCGGTCCAGCTCGTCCTGCTCGCGACGACCATCTGCGCCGGCGGGGAGGTCTTCATCCTCGACATGGGCCGACCGGTCCAGATCGACGATCTCGCGCGCACCTTCGCCGCCCTCTCGGGTTTGACTCCCGATGTCGATGTGCCTATCGTCTACACGGGCGCGCAGTCCGGTCAGGAACTCACCGCGGGGCTCTGGACGGCGCAGGAGAAGCCGCGGCGCACCGCCCACGCGGGCATTCTGGTGGCGAGCGGCGCGCTCCGGCGAGGGCCCGACATCACCGAGATGGTGACGCGCCTCATGCAGTCGGGCGAACAGAACGACCTGCAGGGCTGCCGGGACTTGATCGCGGGCGCGGCATCGAGCTTGCGCGGGCCTGCCCAGCATGGGCCGGCGATGCCGCGGGACGAGACCGCGCGCCCGGGCGAGCTCGGCCGGGACCGCGCGGGAGGCGGGGGGACGGACCTCGGCGACGGAGGCGACGGGCGCGGCCGGGCAGCGTGATCTCCGCCGCCGCGGTCTGGCGCCGGGGCGCTCCGGCCGGCGCGCGCGGGGGTGGAGATGTTCCTGCTGAAGAAGATCCTGTCGCAGTTCCTGATGCCGCTGCCGATCGCATCCATCCTGCTCCTGGCGGCGCTCGCGCTGCTCTGCTTCACGCGGCGGCGCAAGGCCCCCGCGCTGCTGGTGGGCGCCGGGCTGCTGCTGATCCTGGCAGGCGGCAACGGCCGCGTCGCGGACGGGCTCCTGCGGCCGCTCGAATCACGCTACGCCCCGCTCACGCTCACCCGCGGGCAGGCGGCCGCCCGCGGAGAGCCGGCGCCGGCTTCCGCGTCGAGCGGATCGGCTCCAGCGGCCGATGCGGCGGCTCCGGCGTCCAGTGCGGCGGTTGCGGCGGCCGATGCGGCGGCTCCGGCCTTCATCGTCGTTCTCGGCGCCGGGCACGTCTCCAATCCTTCGCTGCCGCTCTCGAGTCAGGTCAACGAGGCCGCCGTGATCCGGTTGGTCGAAGCGGTCTGCCTGCGGCGGCATTATCCAGGTGCCAGGCTGATCGTCTCGGGCGGCAAGGTGTTCGACCCGCAGCCCAGCGCCAAGCTCATGGCCGATCTGGCCCAGGAGCTCGGCGTGCCGCGGGAGGAGATCATCCAGGTCGATCGGCCGATGGACACGCCCGAGGAGGCGCGCTGTATCGCGCCCATCGTCGGCGGCGCTCCCTTTCTCCTGGTCACCAGCGCTTGCCACATGCCGCGCGCGGTCGCGCTGTTCGAGCGCGCCGGCACGCACCCGATTCCGGCGCCGACGCATCATCTTGCGCGCCAACGGCTTGGGCCGAGCCTCGGACACTACTTCCCGAGCTCGCACAATCTGGCGAAGACCGAGCGCGTGATCCACGAGCGGGTGGGGATGCTGTGGGCGCGGGTGACGGTGCGCTGACGCGCCGATCGCCGGGACAAGCCCAGTTCCTGCCCACGCCGGCATCGGATGCCCGGTTGTCTCCCGCCCGTCCGCCCCGTACTCTCCCGGCCGAGCGCGATGGCGGCCGGGACCCCCGCAACATTGAGCGCCATTGAGGAGAACCCATGGCCCTGCAGCACTTGACCGAGGAGCAAGTCCGGACCTGGACCCGCGAACAGAAGGACCGCTGGTGGCTGGACAACGTCTTTCGAGGCAACATGCCCCAGCTCACCTTCCGCGCCGCCATCACCGGGTTCTTGCTCGGCGGCATCCTCTCCGCCACGAACCTCTACGTGGGCGCCAAGACCGGCTGGACGCTGGGCGTGGGCATCACATCGGTCATCCTGGCCTTCTCGATGTTCAAGATCCTGTCACGCCTGGGCGCGCAGGACATGTCGATCCTCGAGAACAACTGCATGCAGTCGATCGCCACTGCGGCGGGCTACATGACGGGCCCCCTCATCTCGGGCATGGCCGCTTACATGATGGTCGAGAACCGGCCCATGCCGTGGCCCCGGATGCTGCTCTTCAATGTCGTGCTGTCGCTGCTGGGCGTGCTCGTCGCCTTCCCGATGAAACGGCGCTTCATCAACGACGAGCAGCAGCCCTTCCCCGAGGGTCGGGCCTGCGGCGTGGTGCTCGACACGCTCTACACGTCCAAGGCGGCCGTCGGGCTGTTCAAGGCCAAGGTGCTGGCCTACGCGGCCCTGATCGCCGGCGGCCTGAAGTTCATCTCGGGCGAGAACATCATGAACTTCTTGCAGACGAAGGCGATCGGGCTGCGGGGGTTCTGGCATCTGCCCGAGCGCCTCGACGCGTGGTACTACAGCCTGGCTGACGCGGGCCGGCTGCCGATCCCGCGGCTGGCGGGCGCCGACATCCGTCAGCTCGGCCTCTATCCGACCCTGGACCTCGCCATGTTCGGCGCCGGCGGCCTGATGGGCATCCGCGCCGGAGTGAGCATGCTGGTCGGCATGATCCTCAACTTCTGCTTCATCGTGCCCTGGATGATCGCGATCGGCGAGATCCCGCCGCGCGCCGACGGGACCTTCAGCCGCATCCACATCCTCAATTCCTGGGCCCTGTGGTGGGGCATCGCCATCATGGTCACGGCGGCGCTCACGACCCTGTTCGCCAAACCGAAGATGATCCTCTCGTCCTTCTCCGGGTTCCTCAAGAAGCAGGACAAGGGGCGCGATGTGGTGGCGCACATCGAGCTGCCGCTGTGGATCTCCTTCCTGGGCGTACCGATCATCGGTGCCGTGGGCGTGTGGATGATGCATGCCTGGTTTGGCGTGCGCATCGATCTGGGCATCCTGGCGATCCCGCTCATCCTCGTGCTGACCCTGATAGCCGCCAACTCGACGGCGCTGACCGGCATCACCCCGACCGGCTCGCTGTCGAAGATTCCGCAGTTCCTCTTCGGCACGCTCCACCCGCGCCACCCGCCGACGAACCTCATGACCGCGCTCATGTGCACCGAGGTCGCCTCGAACGCCTCGAATCTGCTCATGGACATCAAGCCCGGTTACATGCTCGGCGCCAAGCCGCGCCAGCAGGCGATCGGCCACTGCATCGGCATCGTCGCCGGCGCGCTGGCGAGCACGCCGCTCTTCTACCTGCTGTTCCTTTCGGACTACCGGCCCGGTCTGAATCTGCAGGAGGTCATGATCACCGACCAGTTCGGCTTTCCCTCCGCCCTGCAGTGGAAGGGCGTGTCGGACCTGGTCGCGGCGGTCTTCTCCGAGGGCCGCTCGCCGATCGCCCAGTCGGCCGTGCTGGCCATGGGGATCGCGGTGGTGATCGGCCTCGTCCTGGAGATCGTGCGCATCACGCGCAAGAAGGGCTTCCCGCTCTCGCCGCTGGCGATCGGGCTGGGCGTGGTCATCCCGCCCGACTCGACCCTGGCGATGTTCGCGGGCGCCGGGTTCTTCTGGCTCATGCGCCGCCGGTACGAGCAGCGTCCGGGAACGATGGGGCACACGCTGTGGATCGACACGCAGGAGCCGATCTGCGCGGGGCTGATCGCGGGGGCCGCGCTGATCGGGATTGCGGACGTGCTGGTGCGGGTGTTCCTGCTGTAGCGGGGGGCGGACGCGGAACCATGACACCCACGATTGCGGCCCACGTGGTCCTGCCCGCGCTCCTGGTGATCGGCGTGTCCGCGCACGCGCCGATCGGGGACCGGCGGCATCACGATCTCGAGCGGCTCGTCGCGCTGGCGGATGTCCCGGCCGTCAAGAAGCCGCTCAGTGACGAGCTCGTCGCCGCGTACCTGCCCCGCATTGCCAGGAGCCACCCTGACTTGTACGCCCGACTCGCCGGTGGGGGCGCGTCCGAGACAGGTGGAGTGGCCGTCGGCCATGGCGACGCGCCCGCGGCTGGAGGCGGCATCCTCGCCCGCGCGCGCGGGGCGATCGAGCTGCGGGAGTTGAGCGTGCAGGGAACGGCCTGCGACGAGCAGACCGCGGGCGGCTACCATCACCCATTGCCCAACGAGCGCGGGCGGACCGTGAACAGCGCCATGGCCGCCCGGGCCCGCGCCCTGCTGCGGCTCGGCCCGCAGGCGCAGGTCTCGCTGGATGCCGCGCTCCACCGGCGCGACGAGGACTACCACCTGGATCTGCCCAACACCCATCTGTCGCTCGGCTGGTGGTGGCTGCAGGCGGATGTGGGCTGGCGGGACCACTGGCTGTCTCCGGCCGACGACAGCGCCATCGCGCTGAGCACGCACGCGGCCGGCTCGCCCGGGGTCACGATCGCCAACGCGCTGCCGCTGACGAGGGCGCGCATCTCCTACGAGTTCTTCTACTCCCGGCTCGCGGAGACGGACCGAATCTGGTTCGAGGACGCGCCGCACGCGGGCCGGCCGCAGCTCCTGGCCGTGCACGTGGCGGCCGCGCCCTGGAGCTGGCTCGTCATCGGCGGCAATCGCGTCATGCAGTTCGGGGGTGGGCCGCGGGAGCCGGTCACGCTGGGGGATATCCTGCGGGCCTTCTTCTTTCCCAATCGCTATGACAACGTGGCCGGCGGCGGCGATCGGGACAAGGAGTTCGGCAATCAGCTCGGCTCGCTCGTCTTCGCGGCCAACCACAAGATCGGCCGCATGCCCCTGCGGATCTACTGGGAGATCGGAGCCGACGACACCGGGTCGCAGCGGATCGTCTACTTCGGCAATCCGCTGACGACGGTGGGGGTCTTCCTGCCCTGTCTCGATCGGGAGACGAGCCTGCGCTACGAGTTCTCCGAGGGGCAGAACCGCTGGTACGAACATGCCATCTACCGTGACGGCTTTCGCAACGGCGGCCGGATCATGGGCCACTGGATGTACGAGGCCAATCGCGAACGCTGGCCGTACGAGACCGAAGCGCGCGCGCACTCGCTGTCCCTCGTCAACACCACGGGGCGCCACGAGCTGTCCGCCACGGTGCGCATCGTGACCGCCAGCTCGTTCTCGGGCCTCGACTTCGGGACCGGCCTCGAGACCGACTTCCGCTACCGGCAGGCGCTGAGCCCGCGCCTGGACGGCCTGGTCCGCTTCTACGCCGGAACGACGCCGCGGCAGGAGCAGTTCGGCATGCTCTCGCTGGGGTTGAGCTGGCACTAGGAGGTAAACCACGTGGTCGTCCTGCGCTGCTCGCGCTGGTTCGTCGGGGTCATGGCCCTGGGTTGTCTGGGAGCCGGACCGCTCGGGGACGCGCGAGCCGCCGGCGGGACGATGCTCCATGCGGAGGCCGGCTACGGCCAGGCCACCTACGCCTTCCTGGGCGAGTCGGCGCCCACGCTCACGCGCCACCTGTTGGATCTCGAGATCGGCTTCTCGCGGGCGATCGCGGCCGGAGGGGCGCTGCGGCTGGGCAGCAGTCTCAGCTTGATGCCGGTCGCCGAGCGCCTCCGACGGGATGACTCGTACGCGCTCATCGCCTTTGACATGCTCCAGCTCGCCTACGGGGGCCGGGAGCGGCCTGGCGTCCGCCGAGGGCTGTTGGGTCCGGTGCGCGCCCGAGGGGGCCTGGGACTCGTGAGAGTTTCCGCGCCGGTGAATGAGATCGCCATAGGAGTCTCGGCGGGCGTCGGCTGCGAGATCGGGCCGCTGTACTTAGGCTTCAAAGGGCGCGCATCGCGATTCGAGGTCGATTTCGAGCCCCATGGCGCGCCGCCCGACACCAAGTACAAGCTCTACTATGCCGCCGTGGTGCTCGGGCTCGCGATGGGCGGGAATTGACTCGATGTCGCGCGCGCTCATCATCAGCCGCAACCTCTCCCGCGCCACGGGCTCGCTGGCGGTCGTGCTGGCTCTGGCCGGCCGGTTGCGGGCGCTCGGCTGGGACGTGGAGCTGTGCGGCGAGCGAGCGGCGCCCGACGTCGCGGCCGCCGTGGGGGGGCAGGTGCGGCGCGTCCGCCCGATGCCCCTGGTGCGCGGCTACGTGGAGCGGCGGCTTTTCGCGCGCGGCTGCCAGCGCGTCGCGCGCCGGGGCGCCTACGATCTCGTCATCGGCCACGGGGACGCCCGGGACCAGGATGTGCTCTTCTTGCACAACCTGATCCATCTCGCGCACGAGCTGATCCCGGGCGGCGCCGGCCGGAAGCTGGCGCGCATCGGGCGCTTTCACGCCGACATCCTGCGCGGCCGGCGCTTCAAGCTCTGCATCGCCAACTCCGCGCTGATGGCTCGCGACATCGAGGCTCGCTTCGAGATCCCCCCCGAGTGGATTCGCGTGGCTCGGCTCGGTCATGACCCGCAGCGCTTCCATCCCGCGGCTGACCCCGTCAGGCGCCAGGAGCTCCGCCGGGAGATTGGCGCGGCCGAGGAGGACCTCGCGGTCGGGCTGATCGCGGGAGGGGATTCCGTCAAGCGCGGCGTGCCCCTGCTGCTCGGCGCAGTGGGCCGGCTCGCGCCGCCCGTGCAGCGGCGGCTGCGGGTCGTGGTGGTCGGCAAGGACCGAGCCCGGGCGCATCGGTCCCGGGCGCGGCAGTTGGGCATCGGCGACCGCGTGGTCTTCTGGCCGGCGCGCCAGCGCATGGAGGGCCTCTACTTGGCCCTGGATCTGCTCGTCCATCCCGCCCATCTCGAGGAATTCGGCTTGGTGGTGCTCGAAGCGATGGCCTGCGGCGTGCCGGTCCTCACCTCGCGCCGGGTCGGAGCCGCCGAGCTGCTGAACGACGACTTCATGGTGATGCCGGCCCCGGACGAGGCGGAGCTGGCGCGGCGGATGGAGCAGATCCTGGCGCGACCGGAGTTGCGGCGAGCGTGCGCCGAGCGCGCCCGCCGGGCCGCCGCGGGGCACACGTGGGAGCGGTATCTCGATCAGGTGTGCGCGGCCCTCGCGGAGCGCGGATGGGTGCACCGCGCAGCGCAGAGCGATGCGCGCGGCCAGGCGCACGGCGGGTGAGCGCGGCCAGGCGCACGGCGGGTGAGCGCGGCGGGTGAGCGTGCCGCGCCGGCAGGCTGCTACTCCGCCTCCAGCGTCACCGGATCCCGCAAGGGCAGCACCGTGACCTGCCCGAAGTCCGAGATGCGCTCGGCGTGCTTGTCCGAACCGGCCGCGACCGCTTCCGGATCGCCGATCACGAGGTAGACCAGCCGATCGGGGTGGAGGAACTTCTGCGCCGCGGCCAGGACGCCCTGGGGGGTAACGGCCGCGATGTTCTTCGCGTAGTCCTGCCAGTAGGCGTCCGGGCGTCCCGTGTAGTCATCCTCCGCGAAGGTGCTCACGATGCTGTTCTTGCTGCTGAAGGGATTGACCATCTGGCCGATGAAGCCCGCCTTGGCCGTCGCGAGCGCCTCCTCGTCACAGGGCTCCGTGCGGATGCGCCGGATCTCATCGACAATGAGGCGGGTTCCGAAGGCGGCCGTGGCGTGCTTCGTCTGGAACCAGGCCCGGAATGTGCCCGGGTACCAGACGGGCTTCTCGAAGCGGCTGCCCGTGTTGTAGGCCAGCCCTTCATCGGAGCGCACGCGGCGAGTGATGCGCGAGGTGAACCCGCCGCCTCCCAGGATGTCGTTCATCACATCGAGGGCGTACTGCTCGGGGATGTCGCGCTTGACGCCCAGGTGCCCGACGCGGATGCGCGACTGGTTCACGTCCTCTTTCTTGATCAGGTACACGCCTGGTCGCGGATCGGGAAGCTGGTCGGGGATCGGGGGCAGAGCGAGATCGTGGCTCGACCAATCGGCGAACAGGGCGTCCAGCTTCTTGAGCGCGTCCGATGTCTTGAAGTCGCCCGAGACCGCCAGGATGAAGTTCTTTGGGAAGAAGTGCTGCCGGTGAAAGGCCAGCAGGTCCTCGCGCGTGATGGCGTCGATCGATTGGGCCGTGCGTCGCAAGGGGATCGTGCAAGGGTGACTGCCGTACATCAGGAACGTCCACTCGCGCTCTTCGATGTCGGCGGTCGACGCATTGCGCTGCTCCAAGGACGAGAGCACGTCGGCCCGATACCGGTCGAGCGCCGCCTGATCGAACGCGGGCGTGCGCAGAACGCGGCGCAGGAGCGTCAGACCCTCATCCATGTCCTTGGACAGACAGAACAGGCTCGCCCGCCCGCGGTCTTCCCCGATCCGCACGGAGATGTCGCCCGCGAGAAACGCCAGGCGCTCGTCGAGATCCCTGCCGCTCATGCCTTCCACGCCGCCGTTGCGCATCAGGTAGCCGGTCATGTCGGCCAGGCCGGCCTTCTCCAGCGGCTCATACATCGAGCCCGCGCGGACGAGCACCGTCACCTCGAAGGTGGGCACCTCGTGATTCTCCGCCACGTAGGCGGTGACGCCGCACTTGAGCCGGTGCCGGTAGGCGTCGGGCCGGGGCGGCTGGTACTCCAGTTCCTTGAAGACAAGCTTGTCCGGATGATCCGCGATCGCGCCCCCGGCGATCGCGCCGCCGGCGATCGCGCTGCCGGCCCCAACCGCCGGAGTGGCCATGGCCGGCGGCGCACCGGCCAGTGGGGTGGCGGCGGGCGCGACGACCGCGAAGGCCGTCAGAGAGGCGAGCAACGGCGCCGTGCCGAGCAACATCGACCGGCAGGACCGGCCGAGGAAACAACACCTCATTGCTGATTCTCCTTCCCGGTGGGTCCTACTGCTGATCGCTGTTCTGGGCCGCCTTGAGCTCCTCGAGTCGCGCGACAGCGAGCTTGATCATCTTCTCCATCTGCGCCTTGCGCGCGGGGTCTTCGACGCTTTCCAGCCGCATCGAAACCATGCCGATCATCTGCTCGAGCTGGGCCGCGTCGGTCATCGCCTGAATCATCTGGGCCATCTGCGCGGCGCGCGGGTCCTCGGCGGGTGGACTGGCCCCGCCGGGCGCGGTCTTGGAGTTGATGATCAGCACGTTGCGCTGGTCCCGCGCGAAGTACCTGCGGGCCACGCGCTGTACGTCCTCGGCGGTCACCAGATCGCACATCCGCGGATTGTTGTTGACCTCCGCCCAGTCGCCCATGCCGGCGTTCTGCGCGATCTGGAACATGATGCCCAGGCCCCCCATCATGTCCATGAAGCGGATCTTGCGCACGCGCAGCTGGTTCTTGACCTTCTGCAGCTCCTCGGCTGAGACCAGGTTCGCTTGCAGATCGTCGATGACCTCGTAGATTGCCGCCTCCAGATCCTCCGCCCGCGCGCCGGAGACGCCCTCGGCGCCGATCTGGAACGCCCCCGCGTACTTGCGGGAATCCTGCTGCGCGCGGACGGCGAGGTTTTCGGCCCCCGGCATCATCCGGCGGCCTCCGGGAACCGAGCCCTTGGCGAGCGCCTTCTCCTCGACCAGCTTCTTGTAGAGCCGCCCGGTCTTGCCGCCCATGACGCCCGCCAACACCTCGAGCGCGTAGCTGTCCGGATGCTTCCAGGCCACGGTGTGATGCCAGACCTCGGCCTGCGGGCTGGTCTCGGCTTCCGCGATCATCCGCTTCTCTCCGTACTGCCGCTCCTCGAGGGTCACCACGTCGGGCGGGTCGGTCTTCGCGCGCGGGATGCGCTCGAAGTAGCGCCTGGCCAGCGCGAGCGTCTCGTTCGGGTCGAGATCTCCAACCAGGATCATGGTGAGGTTGTTGGGGGCGTAGTAGGTGTCGTAATAGTCCTGGGCCTGCTCGCGGGTAATGCTGTAGAGGTCGGAGGACCACCCCAGCACCTCCCAGTGGTACGACGAGGACTTCCAGAACATCGAGGCGAAGTCCTCCTCGATCAGCCCGGTGGGCGTCGACTCCAGACTCAGCCGGCGTTCTTCCCGCACGACGTCGCGCTCCGAGTAGAACTCCCTGAAGACCGGATTCATGAAGCGGTCGGATTCGAGCCACATGTAGAGCTCGAGCTTGTTGCTGGGCAGACGCACGAAGTAGACAGTCATGTCCTCGGAGGTCATGGCGTTCATGAATGAGCCGCCGGCCTTCGTGTACAACTCATCGAGCTGGTCCTTGATGATGAGCTCGCGCTGCTCGAGGACGAGGGCGTCGAAGGCCTGCTCGAGCTCCTGGTAGCGATCGGTCTTGGCCGCTGGATCGAGCATGTCGCTGACGCTGCCGCGACGCAGCCCCTCGCGCATGATGCGCTCCTCGGCCCGCATCAGGGCGCGCAGGGAATCGAGCCGGGCCATGATGGCGAGATCGCGGTCAATGTCCTTGGTGCCGATGGTTCTGGTGCCCTTGAACATCATGTGCTCGAACAGGTGGGAGATGCCGGTGATGCCCGTGATCTCGTTGGCCGACCCGACGCGAGCCACGATCGCGCCCATGATCGTCGGGGTTTCGTGACGCTCGACCAACAAGATCTGCATGCCGTTGGCGAGATGGTGCTCGCGCGCCTCGATGCTCTGGGCGGCGGCGGGAAGGGCGGACCAGGGGAGGACGGCGAAGGCGAGCGCCGCCGCGATCCACGGTGCGCCCCGCCAGGGGGTGGGCCTGCTCATGAGCGGCTCCTTGTGATGGCTGTTTATGCCGGATCGTCGGACCGGAACTGCTGGACGGCCGCGGCGCGAGGCCGGCGGCGCCTCAGGCTCGGAACGCGAGGATACTACCGCGGGCGGCCGCGGTTCGCCAGCCGGCAGTGCGGCCGCGATGCGGTGGGGCTCAGTCGAGCGCGAGGGGCGCCAGAACTGCAACTCATTGCGGGTCATCGCTTTCCAATCCTCGCTCGGGCGCCGGCCTCGCGCATCCGGTCCGGGGGCTCGCCGGAGGCACGCTGCGCGGGCAGCGCGGCCGGCATGCGCCGCGGGTATGCTCCGCCGGCGCCCTTGGCGCGCCTTCATCTGTGGTGCTACAGTGGGATCGAGGTGGGGTCTCAGCGGGTCGCCTCTTGCCGTGCCCCAGCTCATGCTTCCCCGCTGTCTCGCCAGCTCGAGAGCTCGTGGCCCGTGCGCCGTTGACCACGCGTGCAGTCCGACTGCCCTTGCCGCGCCGCGGCGCCGGCAGCACCTTTGGAAAGGAGGCCCTCCATGAGTCATCGATCGCTCCTGTGGCTGGGGATGGTCACCGCGCTGTTCGCCGCCGGGGATGCCGCCGGCCAGATCACGCTGCTGTACGATGTGGACTTCGGCCAGCCGCCGCACTCGGCCGGCAATCCCCCCGTCTTGGGCGCGGGGCCGGCTCCCCGGAAGACTCCCACCAGCATCGCCTTCGGTGATCCGACGGTCGTTGCCGCGCAGGGAGCGTTGACGCAGCAGCCTTGCCGCTTTGGCAACGGGACGACGGGGTATGACCAGCTCAAGTTCGATGTGGATCCCAGTCAGCCGGGCGGCTTCCCCGTGGCGTATTCCATCTACTTTGCCGAGATGGATGTGCTCATCGAACCGGTGACCAGCACCGAGGTGTTCAAGCTGCTTCTCGACTGCCCCACCGTCAACAACATCGAGTTCTACGCGAATGGGACCATCCGCCTCTATCCCACGGGCGAGACGATCGGCAGCTTCACGCCCGGCGTGCCCGTTCACCTGGAGATCGAAATCAGCTTCGTGGCGAACACGTGGCGCATCTGGCTGGACGGCGGACTGGCGCACACCGGGCCCATCACCGGGACCTACCTGCGGGCCTTCCGCTTCAATCTACAGGGCGTGAATGCGGGCAATCAGGTGGCGGTGGATGATCTGCGTCTCTACGGCGGATCGTTGCCCGAATGGACGGACCTGCTCTATGACGTGGACTTCGCCTGGCCGCCGCACCACGTCTACCAGCCCCCTGTCCTGGGGGTCGGCCCCGCTCCGCGCAAGGTCCCCACGGAGATCGTCTTCGGCGACCCCAAGGTGCTCCCCGCCGTGGGCGCTCTCAACGAACAGCCGTGCTCCTTCGGGAACGGAACCGCCGGTTACGACCAGCTCAGATTCTGCGTGGATCCGATCAGCCCGCAGGGCTTCCCCGCGGCCTATGAGGCGTATCTGCTGAGCGTCGACATGGTGGTCCAGAGCATGGCGGCGGATGACCGCTTCAACATCTACTTCGATGCGCCGACGATCCACTATGTCACCTTCCGGCCCGGCGGAACGATCGAGGTCAACCCCGGCGGGTTCGTGGTGGGCTCCTACACCCTTGGCGTTCCCGTCAATGTGATCATCCGGATGAACATGCTCAACGACACCTGGTCCGTCCTGCTCGACGGGGTGGTGGTCTACAGTGGGCCGGCCGCAGCCGACTACTTGATAACCGTCCGGCTATCCCACAACCCAGGCTATGCGGGCACGGCCGTTGGCGCCGACGACTTCTACCTCTGGGGCATCGGCATGATCGCGGCCGCGGTCGAGGAACGCGCGGCCGGCAGCCCGCGTAGCGTTGCCCTGCAGGCGTTCCCCAACCCCGCGCACGGGCGGGCCTGGATCCGCTGGGAAGCTCCAGACAGAGGTCCGGTGCTGGTCGAGATCCTGAGCGTCGAGGGACGGCGGGTCTGGTCGCGGGAGCACGAGGCGACGGCCGGGCAGCTCCGCTGGGATGGGTGCGACGGCCGCGGGATCGAGATGCCGAGCGGCGTGTACTTCGTTCGCCTGCTCTCCGGCGGCGAGGAGATCGGGCGCCAGCCGCTCATCCTGCGGCGCTGATGGGGGCAGATCTCTGGCGCGGCCGGCGCGTGCGGCGTGGTGTGAGGGGAGGCGTTCATGGGGTCCCTGTTGTGCCTGGTGGCGCTGATCGCCTCCGCCGTGCTGCTCTATCGCGCCATCCGCCGGTTTACCGCCGCTTGGCGCGCGGCGGAGATCGCGCGTGGCCCCGCCGTGCCGCTGCAGTCGTTGCGGATTCCTGCGGAGGGCCCGCTGGCGCTGTTCCTGGAGGGCCCCCGCTATGGGACCTACCGGAAGCGTTTGCGCTTCGGGCTGCGTGACCCGGAGACCGACCAGCCGGTGCCGATCCAGCGGGTCCTCATGGGCTCGGGGGTGCGCAGCCTGCGCCGCTGCCGCGTGCAGCGGGGTCGATTGGTGCTGCCGCGGCCCGGGACATTCGAGCTGCAGGTCGAGGGTCTCCAACCGGAAGATGTCCAGAACTATGAGGTCGTGCTCATGCGTCCGATCGCCGGCCGGGTGGTCCGCTTCGTCCTGGCCTGCGTGGCCCTTGGCATCGTGCTGTTCGGCAGTCTCGTTCGGGGAGTACTATCGCTGGTTCTGTGAAACACAGACGCAGCGTGCAGGGCCCAGGG
>CAZRWW010000105.1:0-15143 GCA_964603725.1 uncultured bacterium | reverse complement strand
TGCGCGCGCGGTCGGTTCATGGCGCGCCACGGTTCGAGATGTACGCGACGGTGCGAGAGTATGCCTCCGAGAGACCCGAGGCTGACGGCGGCGCGGCGGGGCTGCCGGCGGGGCCGGCATCGCGGCTCGAGGCGGAGAAGCGACACGGTCTGTTCTTCGCGGCGTTGGGAACGGACGAAGCGCTCGCCGAGCTCGATCGGCATGGAGGCGTATCGAAGCGTGCCCGGCTCCACCGGGAGACCGACAACTTGGTAGCCGCGTGCCGGCGGGCGGTGGAGCGCGCGGATCCCGACACGGCGGTGAGGACGTTCGCCGCGTCCTCGGCGGTTCTCTTCATGACCGGTCCGGTCGCCGTAGGCATAAACCTGGGGCAGATGGTGACGGGGATCCCAGAGATCCGACCGGCACTGCGTGCCCGAGCGAAACGGACCATCGGCGTCGCGCTGAGGATCGCCGGTCGGGGGGAAGAGGCGCGCCACTGCATCGAGGAAGCGCTCGCCATCCACCGGGAGTTGGGCGATCGCGACTCCGAGGGCGTCGCCCTCGGCAACTTGGGCATCCTCCACTTCGAACGGGGTCGGTTGGACGAGGCGCAGGGCTGCTACGAGGAGTCCCTGGCCATCCGCCGTGAGCTCGGTGACCGCCGAACCGAGGGCATCGTTCTTGGCCTCCTGGGCAGCCTCCATTGCCAGCAGGGTCGACTGGAGGAGGGGCGGCATCGCCTCGAAGAAGCTCTGGCCATCCATCGCGAGGTCGGCGATCGAAGGTCCGAAGGTGTCTCGATGCTCAACCTGGGTAACCTTCACTTCGATCAGGGTCGACTGGAGGAGGCGCGGTGCTGCTTCGAGGAAGCCCTGACCATCCATCGCGAGGTCGGCAGCCGCCTGTTCGAGGGCGCCGCGCTTGGAGCCCTGGGCCGCATCCACTCCACACAGGGTCGGAAGGAAGAGGCGCGGCGCTTGTGCGAGGAAGCCCTGGCCATCTCCCGCGAAGTCGGTGACCGCAGGACCGAGAGCACCATTCTGTGCAACCTGGGCAACCTCCACGCCGAACAGGATCGATCGGCGGAAGCGCTGCGTCACCACGAGGGAGCTCTTGCGATCGACCGGGAGGCGGATAACCCCAGATCCGTGGGCATCGATCTTGCCAACCTGGGCGCCCTCCATGCGGAACTGGGCAACCTGGCGGAGGCGAGGCGCTACCTCCACGAGGGGACTTCGCTCTTTCGTGCGATCGGGGATCGTCTGAGACTCGCCAAGAACCTTTGCACGCTCGCCGAGTGCGCGCTCAAACAGGCGGATGGTCCGTCCGCCCGCTCGGCCCTTGCCGAAGCCGAAGGGATCGCGGAGTTTCTTGCCGTGACGCCCGACTCGGATCTGGCCGGCAAGATCGCCGCACTCCGCCAGGCATTGGAGGACAAGGAGCGCACAGAGCCAGGGTCCCATTCATGGACCTGATCTTGACTCCCGCATCCAGCTCGCCTCTTGGGAACAGTCTCGTCGGCACCACGCTGCTTCCGAGAGACTTCACAAAGCTCTCGCTGCAGTAGGACGCCGCCTTGGGAAGGAACTGGATACACTGCCGGGCGTCGATCGTCACGCCGTGACCGTAGGTGTCCCCGGTGACATATCGGTAGGGGAAATCGGGGTCACACCCATACTCGCCGGACATGCCGGTCTCACCCGTGGGCCGAGGCGCACCATGCCCCCGGTGCCCTCGCCCCAGGCCGCGCAGACGGGACTATCGGGATGCAAACCCGTGCGAAAGAGGGGGCCGCAGGTCGCCCCCCAGCCACGGGCGTGGTACCCTGGTTACGAAATGGGGTATGTCCTTTCCTACATCGGGGCGGCTGTTGTTCTGAGTGTCCTGGTCAATGCGGCCGGGGCCCTCGCGCTGAGGCTCCTGCGCCGCTGGGCCCTCGGTCAGCGTGATCCGGTGCAGGCCGGGTCGCAGCCGGACCTCGGTTGGCCGACGCAGTGGATGCTCGGCCTGGCGGTCTGGATTTACGTGCTGTTTGTCCTGGCGTCGCTGCAGGTTCTTGTTCGGCCGGTCGTCTATGGCTTCGCTCTCGTAGGCATACTGGCCTTCGTTGCACTGCACTTTCGGGGTTGGCAGCGTCAAGGATACCGGCGTACCCCTTCCTTTCCACCCGCGGTCCGACTTCCCTTCCTCGCCATCTGTGGTCTGTTCCTGGCAGCAAACTTCGTTCTCGCGCTGTGGCCTGTTGTCTCGCGCGATGCCAGCACATACCACGTGACCGTGCCCAGGCTCTACATTGCCGCCGGCGGATTCGTCCGTATCCCATTCAACGTGTATTCCAACTGGCCACTCAACATCGAGATGCTCTTCACCCTGGCCATGCTCATCAAGGACTACGTATTGGCCAACCTCGTGCACTTCGGGCTGGCCGTCCTGATCGTGATGATCCTCTATCGAGAATGCGCCCGTGTTGGGCGGCCCCTGGCCGGCGCCATCGCCGCAGGGCTGTTTCTCGCTGATCCCGCGATACAATCCGAGATGGTGGTGGCCTATGTGGACATCGGCAGCGCCTTCTTCCTGCTCTTCGGGTTCCTCTCCTTGATCCACTACTTCGAAACACGCCAATCGATGTCCCTCGTGTTGGCCGGGATTGCCTGCGGGGTTCTGGCGGGAACGAAATGGACCGGCGTCTTCGGCGTCCTTTGTCTCGTGCCGCTGCTCTGGATTGATCAAGCCCGCGGCGCCCGCCGGGCGCCGGCTGGGACGACCGGTGGGCGCTTTCGTCCGACCCTGCAGTTCGTGCTGCCGTGCGTGGCTCTCGCCGTACCTTGGTATGTGCGCAGCGTCGTGCTGACCGGCGACCCGTTGTATCCGCTGCTTCACGACTGGCTCGGTGGACCAGAGTGGAACGGCGAGCTGACGAAGAAGCTGCTCGCCTGGCAGAACTCGATCGGCATGGGGCGCTCCATCGAGGATTATCTGCTTCTCCCCGTGCGCGTCGCTTTGAAGGGCAACACGGACTACCAGTCCTTCGGTGCCCGTCTCAACCCACTGTGGCTCGCGGTCGTGCCGTTGGCCCTGGTGTTGGGCCGTACCCATCCGACCGCGCGCAAGGCGCTCGGCGTAGCGGGACTGTACTTCGTGCTCTGGGCGTTCTCGTCGCAGCAGTCGCGCTTCCTCATCCCCATCCTGCCCCTCCTCGCGCTGGCCGCGGGTCTGGCAGTCGATCGTGCGCTAGAGAGCATCCCCAATCGGAGGAGTCGATCGGCCCTCGTTGCCCTGTTCTGGGTTGCCAGTGCGGTGCTCATCGCTGTCCAAGGGAACACACAGATCGGGCAGTCCTTCAGGGTAGCTGGGCGGATGTTCACCGCAGGCGAGCAGATCCGGGAGGTGGCGGTCCATCCAGTCTTTCGATACATCAACGAACGCACGCCGCGTGATAGCCGCGTGATGATGCTGAACACGAACCAGGGTTTCTTCTGCGAGCGCGACTACATCGCGGACAGCTTCTTCGAGGCCTCACAGCTGGGTGCGCTCCTCTCGCGGTGCACGGACAAGCTGCAGCTCCGCCAACTCCTGAAGGAACTGCGCATCACCCATATCTTGATCTGGAATCGCGAGTACGGCATCGACTATCCCTTGTCACTGCACGACTTCCTCGAGGACGCGGCTCTGGCGACCCCGATCCAGGCCTCGCCCCAGGGGGAGTTCGTTCTGTACGGCGTTTCACGCTGATCGATGGAGCAGGATGAGCAACACGCGCCCGGTAGCGGACAGTTCCGCTGTGCGCAGCCTCGAGCTGACGCCGTGGCCGGGGCGGACCCGTCAGCGCGTCATGATCACCTTGCGCGCCAGGTGCTTGCCCCCCGCGGCCAGCCGCACGAAGTAGACACCGCGCGGCACGGGCCGTCCGGCCGCGTTGCAGCCGTCCCAGTAGAGCCGGTGCTCGCCGGCTTCCTGCGGCCCGTCGTGGAGCCGGCGGGTCAGGCGGCCGGCGGCATCGAAGATCGCCTGTCCCTTCCACCAATCCCGTCCGCACTGAGCCACTTGACGTTACAGGTCCGATCCATCAGCCTCACATGGATGATATCACTACTCCTGAGCACCGCGGCAGCGGTCATGAAGTCACGCCAGGCCCTGATCCTGGAGAACCTCGCCCTCCGGCACCAGATCGGGGTGCTGCGGCGCTCCGTCAAGCAGCCGCGGCTGAAGCCGAGTGATCGAGGACTCTGGGTGCTGCTGTCGAGGATCTGGGGCGGGTGGGAGAGGTCGCTTGTCTTGGTCAAGCCCGAGACCGTGATCCGCTGGCACCGCAAGGGGTTTCGGCTCTATTGGAAATGGAAGAGTCGTGGACTGGGCCGGCCCAGGGTATCTCCCGAGATCCGGGATCTGATCCGGCAGATGTCCCGGGCCAATCCGCTCTGGGGTGCGCCCCGGATACACGGCGAGTTGCTCAAACTCAGCATCGAGATCAGCCAGGCCGCCGTCTCCAGGTACATGGTGCGGCCACGGAGGCCGCCGTCTCAGGGGTGGCGGGCATTCTTGACGAACCACGCCAGGGACATCGTGTCGGTGGACTTCTTCACCGTTCCGACGGCGGCCTTCAGGGTCTTCTTCGTCTTCGTGATGCTGAGCCATGATCGGCGGCGGGTTGTCCACTTCAATGTGACGGCGGCGCCGAGCGCAGCCTGGGCGGGGCAGCAGGTCGTCGAGGCGTTTCCATGGGAAACAGCACCAAGGTTCTTGCTGCGCGATCGCGATGGGATCTATGGGACTGATTTCGTCCGCCGAGTGAAAGGACTTGGAATCGAGCAGGTCATGATCTCGGCCCGATCCCCGTGGCAGAGCCCGTAGGTTGAGCGGGTCATCGGGTCGATCCGGCGGGAGTGCCTCGATCACGTGATCGTACTGAGCGAGAAGCAGCTGAGACGGCTGCTCAGGTCATACTTTGCCTACTACCACGGGTCGAGAACGCATCTGGGGCTGGCGAAGGACTGCCCGGAGACGAGGCCGGTGGAACCACCGCACCTCGGCGTGATCCGCGCGGAGCCCATGGTCGGCGGGCTCCATCGTCGATACTTTCGCCGCGCTGCTTGACCGGCGGACCTGCGGGGTAGCTCGGGGCACCTGGGGTCCGATGGACTCCTCCGTGGTTCTCCGGAGCCAGACGCCGGCACCCCCACGGCCTTCACCGCAACTGGCCGATGAGCTATCATTGATTGCGTGTCCAGGGTCGGGTCACACCGCTGAGTGCACAGGACTGCGCAGCGAACGGAGTTTATGGAAGAGACACAGGACCGGACAAGCAGAAAACCCTCTTGATGATTCAGGCCTAATCGAATAGTTATTCGAGTATGCCGAACAGCGAATTCCATCTCGACTACGGCCCGTGCCGGGATCTCTTGCTCGAGAGGCTCCGCGAGCCCGCGCCGAGCCGGATCCAGATCCTGACCGGCCCGCGCCAGGTGGGGAAGACAACGCTCCTCCTGGAGCTCGCGGAACGACAAGGGGAAAGGACCCTGTATGCTGCCGCCGACCAGCCAGGAGCCGACCTGCCCGGGTTCTGGGAGCGGTTGTGGGCTCAGGCCGAGGAGCGAGCCCGCAGCCGCGGGGACGCGATCGTGCTCCTCGACGAGATCCAGCATCTGGATCAGTGGGCTGCACGACTGAAGTCACAGTGGGATCGGATTCGGCGCCGCCGGCTGAAGATTCACGTGGTGGTCACCGGATCCTCGGCGCTGCGACTCGGTGAGGGGTCACGCGAGAGCCTGTCGGGGCGTTTTGAGCGCATCACGCTCACGCACTGGTCAGCCTCGGCACTCGTCGACCAGTTGGGAGCCGGCCTGGATGAGGTCGCGAATCTGTATGTCCGCATGGGGTCCTATCCGGGTGCTTACGAACTCCGAGGCGATCAGGCGCGATGGCGGGCCTACGTACGAGACGCCATCATCGAACCCGCCATCGGACGGGACATCCTCGCCTCGGGTGCTGTCCGGAGGCCCGCCCTGCTGCGCCAGGTGTTCACCCTGTGTGTCTCTTCGCCTAGCAGGATCGTGTCGCTGCAGAAGCTGCAGGGGCAACTCCAGGACCCCGGGGCCCTGGAGACGATCGCCCACTATCTGCGACTGCTCGAGGATGCGTATCTGATCGTTGGCTGTGAGAAGTACTCGCAGCGCACGCTGCGGCGCAGGTCATCGCCCCCCAAGATCGTTGCGCTCAACAACGGGCTCATCGCCGCGATGGATCCTGCGGGGATTCCTGATTCCGAGACGCAGCCGGAGAGGTTCGGCCCGTGGGTGGAGAATGCTTGTCTAGCGCACGCGTGGAACGCGGGGCAGAGGGTGATGTACTGGCGCGAGGAGCCGCTGGAGGTCGATGGGATCCTAGAGGGCAGCTGGGGCACCTGGGCGGTGGAAGTCAAGACGCGTGCCTGTCGTCCATCGGACCTGCGCGGGGTGCTGGAGTTCTGCCGGCGGCATCAGCGCTTCAAGCCTCTAGTGCTCGTTGGTCGGGTGGAAGACGTCGGCTCCGTGCGGGAGACCGGGGCCGCGGCGATGCCGTGGTGGGAGTTCTTGTTGTCGGGAGCGGGGGGGAAGCTCAGGTAGAGGGGTGGCGGCCGGGACATGTCGTATTGCGCCAAGACTCAACCGAGCATGAGCAGCGTGCAGGCATTGGATTCCGTCGCCGAGCGCGAGCTGGGATTGGCCCACGGCGGCACTCGAATGCGGTAGGCTCCCGGGCATGAACTCGCCGCCGCTTCAGTTTCTGATCCTGACGATCGCCACCCGCTCGGACCGCGAATCCCCGCCGGCTCTCACTCGGATCAGATAGACCCCGTTGGCCACCGCATGGCCGGCGTCGTCCCGCGCGTCCCAGAGAAGTGTGCACTCGCCCATCGGCAGGCAGCGGCCCGGGATCCCGCGAATGCAGCGTCCGGCCGCATCGAACACCGCAAGCTCCACCGCGGCGTCGCGGGCGAGCGCGAAGCGAACCTGCGCCCCGCCTCGCGCCGGATTGGACAAGATGGAAAGTGCCGAGATCATGCCGGCCGCGGGTCTGCTCCGAGTTTCTTCCTCGACCGTAGCCCCGCTGTCTAGACTGAAGGCGTACACGGAGCCCGTACCGTTGTCATCGTTGTATGCACCGACAAGAGCGGTGTCCCCGGAGAGACACAACGACCATCCGAACCAGTCAGGTCTTACGCCATCCGAGGCACTGAGCTTCTGCTGCTCCGCCCAGGTGGCGCCTGCACGGGTGAATGCATACGCTGAACCCTTCCCGTCCTCCGACCAATAGGCGCCGATCAGCGCTGCATCATCGTCGAGAGCAACAAACGAGCCAAAGGAATCCCCGAGTTCACCATCTGAGGGCAGGAGCTTCTGTTGCTCGCTCCAGGTGCTCCCACTTCGGGTGAACACGTATGATGAGCCCGACTGATCTCCATTATCATCATCACCATATGCACCTATCAGGGCTGTTCCTTCATAGAGGGCAACAGCGTAACCGAAATTGTCATCGGCTTCGCCGTCTGAGGCCGAGAGCTTCCGTTGGAAGCTCCATGCTGTGCCCGCACGGCTGAAAACGTAGGCCGAGCCATTCGTAGTCCAGTGTCCCACGGCGCCGATAAGGGCGGTGTTCTCAAAAAGGGAAACAGAGATGCCAAACCACTCTGGGCTCACCGGCGTCGGAGAGAAGAGCCTCTGTTGCCCCGTCCAGGTAGTTCCTGTTCGGGTGAACACGTACGCTCCTCCCATGCCACCACCCCACGTGAACGCACCGATGAGAGCAGTGTCACCAAACAGGGATACGGAAACGCCGAAGTAGCCTGATGTCTCACCATCCGTGGGGGTGAGTTTCTGCTGGAAGGTCCATGTTGCGCCCGTGCGGGTGAACACGTACACCGCGCCCATACCATTGTTCGCATAGTAAGCTCCAATGAGCGCCGTGTCCTCATGCAGGGCGACAGAGATGCCGAACTGGTCTCCTACAGCACCGTCTGGAGCGGTGAGAATTGCCTGTTCGGCCCATCGGATGCCTGTGCGGGCGAAAATGTACGCCGCTCCCCTATCATCGTTGCCAAAGTGCGCACCGATGAGGGCGGTGTTGCCGGAGATCGCAACCGATTGACCAAAGTAGTGCTGTGGTTCTCCGTCTGAGGCGAGGAGTTTCTGCATCTCGATCCATGTTGCCCGCGAACCGGCAGTCTGTACCGGCGGGGACGGCGCTTCGTGCTGCGGCATTCCCGATTCGACCACGGCGATTGCCGGGTATGCAAACGCGAGATACAGAGCCACCAAAGCGATGCAGCGCCTCCGATGCATGGTTGTATCCTCCGACTTCCTCTGGCGAAGAGGCGAGTCACAGCGCGTGTTCCGGCGGACAGGAACCCTCCTCAGCCGCAAGTCGTGCCTGGCGTTGCGAGTATCCTGCAGGGCTACAGAAACACGGCTGAAAGGGAATGACCCGGCTTGAGAGGCGGTCGCTGGCCTGAGACATGGAAGGCGTACAAGAGCCTCGCCCCCCACGGCCGGGAGATCGCTCGTCCGATGCACAACCGTCATGCACAGCGGCAAGCGATCGCATGGTCGTGGCCGCCCACGGATCGTGCTCATGTGAGTTCCTCCGGCGGAGGCGGCATTGGGTGGGAGAGCGCGACCGTGGCCGGTACTGGTGGGTAGAAGACTCGCAGGCGGTACGCATCGAACCGCTGTACGTTCCAGCGCGCGCGATCGAAGACGTAGCGGAGCAGTTCGAGGTAGCGCGGCACCTCGGGCGCATTCGCGCCCGTCGTCCCGGCGCCGAGGTACTCTGGCTTTTCGTGCAGCGGCAACTTCTCCCAGTCGTAGAGCGGCTGCGTGGGGTCGCGCATGCCCGCATCGCAGTACATGGCGTGCGTCAGTTGGAGCGGTCCGAAGAGGTCACGGTGGACAAACAAGTCCAGCAGGAATACCTCGCAGGGAATGCGGATCGGCGGCATGAACATCAGATCCGCATGGGTTGCGTCGCGATAGCGCGTCTCGTTGGAGCGCAGCAGTTCTCCGCTGAAGCAGGTAACCAAGCCGTCCGTGCCGAGGCGCTCGTTGACCAGCAAGTAGTCATCGACGTTGTTCGGGCGCCGGATCCGCTGGAATGTAAGGTCCGGGCGAGAGCAGAACGCTCGCATCAACGGAAGCCCCGCGCTGCCTTCCGCGGCGGCGCCTTCCGGGTCCAGGGGCTCGCGCACGTGCGTCGTCTGCAGGTTCCCCACGTCGTCGACTGTGTAGCAGCGCGACATACACCACGGCACGACCGGCCGAAGCAGGCGCAGGTCAACGAAACCGTGAATCCCGATACTGTCGTAGGTGCGGCCATCTGCGGCCGCCTGCAGAACCCAAGTACGTAGGAGGGTCTTGGCCTGCACACCGAAAATGTAGCTCTGGTGCTCGAAAGCGCCCTTGCGGTGAGCGAGGTCGCGCCGCTTTCGATCGGTCCGCGAACTGCCGGCCGTCATCATGTCAAACGACTTCCGAGAGCCGGCCTGTGCCCGGATGAGCTCCTCGAAGGCGTCGTAGCTCCCCTTGGCGCGGGCAATGACCTCGTCGGGCACGTTCCGCTTGCGCGCGGCATTCAGGAAGATGCGAATCCCCTCGGCACCAGGCACGTAATGTGCCGCACTCATGGGATCCTCGCCGTTCACCGCCTTGAAGATCTTCCATGCCAGTCCGTTGCCCAGATCAAGGGCCTCGGCGAGGCGCGCGGCACGATCGATGCGAACTCCCGGAACGGCCGCCACGACTTCCGCGACGGCCTCCTGAAGCTGCTGGACGACGATGCTAGCTTGCTCATTGAACTGCGGTGGCGAGGATTTCTTCATCCGCCTATCCTAGCGTTGGAGCGGCCATTCTGCAAGCCAAAACAAACCGACCGTAAAAAGCTAATTAGCAAGACGTTGGCTTTTCATATGAATACTCTCGTTGACATACCCGTGAATCATCGAATAGACTCCTCACCGGGTTTCTTCGCTGCGCTTCGTTGGGGGAGAGCGCAGCAGCTCGCGGCCCTTCGGCCAGGCGGTCCTCGAGCGCGAGCGACCCGCGGGTCTGTCCCTGTGCGAAAAGGAGTGAATCATGCGGCGTCACTATTGGGTTCTGACGGTCGGTGTGTTCGCGCTGTTGGCGGCAACCGGCGGGCGGGCCTACGCGGACTACTGCGCTGCCAGCGGTGGCAATTGCAGCTACGAGCACATTGCGCAGGTTCAGGTCGGCTCGATCGACAACGTATCCAGTTGCTCGAGCGGGGGGTACGGCGACTTCACGTCGATCAGCACCGGCATGGTGTTAGGCGCGAGTTACCCGATCACGGTGGTCAACGGCTCGGGCTACGCTGGCGATCAGTGCGGCGTATGGGTGGACTGGAATCAGGATCAGGATTTCGACGATGCCGGCGAATCCGTCGGTATGTCCGGCTCGCCGGGCCCCGGTCCCTACACCGGGATGATCGTCCCGCCCATGTTCGCGTCCGCCGGAGCGACGCGGATGCGCGTGCGGATCGCCTATGCTACGACGCCCCTGCCGTGCGGCACGACAAGCTGGGGAGAAGTCGAGGACTACACTGTCGTGGTCAGCGGCGAGGCGATCGGCGCCTGCTGCACGGCCGGAGGGTGCGTGCCAGACATGTCCTCGGGGGATTGTGCCGCCGCGGGCGGCGTGTTTCAGGGACACGGGACCACCTGTGACCCGAATCCGTGCAGCGGCGCATGCTGCGTGGACACCACGTGCATCGGCAACTCCAACATGGCCGATTGCGCTGCCCAGAGCGGTGTTTGGCACTTCGGCGAGGACTGTGCCACGTTCCAGTGCCCGCAGGCTTACTGCGAGGCCGGATCGAGCGCCCAAGACGAGTGGATCAGCCGGGTGCAACTGAACACGATCGACAACCCGTCAACGACTGTGCCCGGCGGCTACCAGAACTTCACCCACCTTTCAACGCCCCTGTCTTTCGGGGTCGGGTATCCACTGACCGTTACCAATGGACACCCTTACATGTACGATCGCTGCGGGGCCTGGGTGGACTGGAACAGCGACGGCGACTTCGACGACGCGGGCGAGGCCATCACCATGGCCGGTTCTCCCGGCTACGGCCCCTACACCGCAACGGTGAGCATTCCGGGTGGAACGTCCGCCGGCGCGAAGCGCCTGCGCATCCGTATCTCCTACAACACCGATCCGCAGCCGTGCGGGATCATGATGTACGGCGAGGTCGAGGACTACACGTTGATCGCCGAGGCGCCGCCGCAAACCGGCGCCTGCTGCCTGGATCAGTCGTGCACATTCGGGTCCGCGGACGACTGCGCGGCCTTGGGCGGGAACTACCTCGGCGACGGATCGGACTGTGACCCCAACCCGTGCAGCGGGGCCTGCTGTGTCAGCGAGGAGTGCGTCGGCAACACGACCCAGACCGACTGCACCGCGTTGGGCGGCACGTGGCACGTGAGCGAGAGCTGCAACACCTTCCTCTGCCCGGGGCCTGACTATTGCACCGTCGAGTCGTCTCCGGACCCGTACATCAATCGCGTGCAGTTCAACACGATCGACAACAGCTCGAGCTTCCTCTCGGGGGGCTACCAGGACTTCACGGCGCTGTCCACGGATGTGGAGGTGAACGCGGACTACCCGATTACCGTGACCGCGTACCAACCCTATTCGGTGAACCGCTGCGCCGCCTGGGTCGACTGGAATCGCGACGGGGACTTCGCCGATGCCGGCGAGCACTATGTCCTCACGGCCGGAGCGTACCCGCACACCGGCACCATCACAGTCCCCATCGGCACGGCGCCCGGGACAAAGCGGCTCCGCGTGCGGGTGGCGTATGGGGTCGACCCCGAGCCGTGCGGCTACACCGACTGGGGCGACGCCGAGGACTACACGCTGGTAGTACTGCCGCCGCCGCCCGAGGGCGCCTGCTGCCTGGATCAGTCGTGTACATTCGGGTCCCCGGGCGACTGCGCAAACCTGGGCGGGACCTACCTCGGCGACGGTTCGGATTGCGACCCCAACCCCTGCAGCGGGGCCTGCTGTGTCAGCGAGGAGTGCGTCGGCAACACGACCCAGACCGACTGCGCCGCGTTGGGCGGCACGTGGCACGTGGGCGAGGACTGCGCCACCTTCGCCTGCCCCGCACCGGATTACTGCGAGGCGTTCTGCGGCATCCCCGACCCCTACATCAGCCGTGTCCAGCTCAACACGATCGACAACCCATCAACCACGTCAGGCGGGATCGGGTACCAGGACTTCACCGCTGTTTCCACGGACCTGGAGATCGGCACGGAGTACCCGATCGTGGTCACGGCGGGAACCGGCTACTCCATGGACAACTGCACGGCGTACGTTGACTGGAATCGCGATGGCGATTTCTATGACGATGGTGAAACCTTCACGCTGACACCGGGCGTAGGGCCCCACCAGGGAACCATCACGCCGCCGCCCGGGACGGCGGCGGGAAGAAAGCGCCTGCGGATCGTCCTGACCTATGGGTATCTTCCGCAGCCTTGCGGTGAGCAGCCCGGCGGCTGGGGCGAAGTCGAGGATTACTCGGTCGACGTCGTCCCGCAGGGAGCGGGGATCGCCGGTTCGGCGGACGACCCACGGGCGACGGAGTTGCTGCAGAACCTGCCCAACCCGTTCCGCCCGGGGGCCAGCCCGGCGACCATTCGGTTCACGCTCAGCAGTCCCGGCGAGGCCGCGCTCGAGATCTTCGACGCCGCTGGCCGCCGTGTGCGGACTCTCCACCGCGGGAGTCTGCGCGCTGGCTCCTACTCCCTTTCCTGGAACGGGCTCGATGATGCGGGCAACGAAGTCGGGTCGGGGGTTTACTTCTATCGGTTCACCTCCGGCGCCTACGAGCAGAGCCGCCAGATCACCGTCATCGAGTGACGTCGCACGACCCTGTTGAGGGATCACGGAGGCCGCCTCCCCGAGTGGGGGGGTGGCCTCCTCCGCAATGGGACCGGGATGGGCCACAGTCAGCTCTCCCGCCGGGCTGGGCGCGGAAGGTTGAGTTGCCTGACCTGGATGGCGCGCTGTCTGTTCCATCGGAATCTTCTGCTTCAGGCACCGTTAGGGCCGGCCGACTTGCTCCGCCGGCGGCCAACGCACTCAAGATACCGATCCCCCACTTGGTTGCGGCCAGCGGCCGCGATAGGTGGTCACGCTCCCGGGAATGCGGGCCGTAAGAGGTGAACCGGAACCTCTGCTCTCTTCCCCCTGTCGCTCATGCAGACCCGAAGCCCCACGAGAGGGGGGCCCAAACCTTCCCGCTCATCTCGCACTCGTGGCAAGGGCAGCAGGCGTTGACGGCACCTCGCTGGTCCTGCTAGACTAGTGTGTAAGTGTGGGGCCAACGAGCAGGTGTTGTGAATGGTACCATTGGCAACCTGGCCCCACCCTTCCTCGGCGTCGCGGATCATCTCCGATCCCCCATCGCGCCGATGGACGAAAGGAGTGAGACGATGAGAACCCACTCAGGCGTACTCGCAATCCACTTCATCGTGCTGATGGCTCTCCCGTTTTTCACCGCCCAGGCGGACTGGACCGCCGACGGAACGTCGATCTGCACTGCTTGGCTTCACCAGGTACATCCGGCCAGCGCGCCCGATGCCTCCGGGGGGGCGATCATCGCCTGGGAAGACTACCAGGGCACGGGCGACATCTATGCGCAGCGCATCGACCGCCTCGGCAGACCCCTCTGGACGGCAGAGGGGGTGCCGATCTGCACGGCACCGTACATCCAGAACGCGCTGAGGATCATCCCGGATGGCTCGGGCGGAGCGATAATGGTCTGGGCAGATGCACGGGCTGCAGGCTCACAGGACATTTATGCCCAGCGTGTCGACGGATCCGGTTCAACCCTTTGGACAGGCAACGGGGTGGCGATCTGCGCCGCGTCGAGCAGCCAGGCGCAGCCGGCGATCACTCTCGACGGCGTGGGCGGCGCGATCATCACCTGGACCGACTACCGCAGCGCCCGGTGGAACATCTATGCACAGCGAGTCAACGCCTCTGGCACCACGCTCTGGACCAATCACGGGGTCATCATCTGCAACGCCCCCGACGACAAGCTACTCCCGGCGATTGTGTCGGACAATGCCGGCGGCGCCATCATCACGTGGATGGACGGCCGCAATGGGGTCGATAGCGATATCTACGCGCAGCGCGTCAATGCCTCCGGCGCAACCCTCTGGACGTCTCAGGGCGTGCCGGTCTCTCTGTCCTCAGACGATCAATCCGGGCAAGTGATCACATCGGACGGCTCAAATGGCGCCATCATCGCATGGACCGACCGCCGATTCGGCACGTACGACATCGTCGCCCAGAAGCTGGATGGCAACGGCAACGCTCTCTGGGTGGCCAATGGCGTGGATGTCTGCTGGATCGCAGGTGCTCAGTGCCGTCCCGCAATCGCACCCGATGGTTTCGGGGGCGCTATTGTGGCATGGGACGATGATCGGGACAGCTACGGGGACGTGTACGCCCAGCGTATCAACGCATCGGGAAACCCTATCTGGACTCTGGATGGGGTCCTCGTGTGCGGGGCGTTCAGCGATCAACTCTTTCCCATGATTGTCCCTGCCGAAGCGGCCGGAGCCATCGTGTGTTGGGTCGACGCCCGGAACGGCAGTGACAACAACATCTATGGCCAGCGCCTGGATGGATCCGGCGCTGTCATCTGGGGGGTCAACGGGATACCAGTCTGTAGCGCAGCCAACACGCAGCAGAACATCACTCTCACGGCCACCGAGTCGGGCGCAGTCATCGTCGCGTGGGAGGATTACAGGAGTGGCTACAGTGACATCTACGCGCAGCGTCTCGAGACGGACTACGGCTACTGGGGAAACCCGGAGCCGGTCATCGCCTCGATCGCCGATGTCCCCGAAGACCAAGGGGGATTCGTCGCCATCGACTGGGAAGCCAGCGGGCGCGACATCCATCACGGCCAGCTCATCACGGGCTACTCGATCTGGAGAGCCACAACGCCGGTGGGCGCAATGCCGGTGGGCGCAACGCCGGTGGGCGCAATGCCTCCCGGCGCCTCTCGGAAGACAAACCTGTCCGAGATCGGGCCCAAGTTCCAGGGTCCCGCGTATCGCCTGCAGGCCACGAGCGCAGGAGACTACTTCTGGGAATGGG
>CAZRWW010000104.1:0-15903 GCA_964603725.1 uncultured bacterium | reverse complement strand
CGCCGGGCTCGCCGCCGCCGGCGTCGCCGCGGCCGCCGCCGCCTCGCCGGGCTCGGCGATGACCGCGACGATCTGCCCCACGGTCACCACGTCGCCGACGGCGCCGCCCAGCGTCACGACCCGGCCGCCGCGCGGAGACGGGATCGTGACCGCGGCCTTGTCGGTCTCCACGTCGACAAGCGGCGCGTCCTCGGCGATTGGGTCGCCCTCCGCGACGTACCACTTGAGGATCTCGCCCTCATGGATGCCTTCGCCCAGATCGGGCAGCTTGAACTCGTACACCGCCACCTCCTGTCCACGCGCGCGGGGCTTGCTGATCGTGGCGCCCGCGCGCGTCCCGGAGCCGCGCCGCCGCGCGCGGCTAGAAGTCGAGCGTTTCCTCGATGGCCCGGCGAATCCGCTCTGGGCCGGGAAGGTAGTCGAGCTCGCGTCCGAAGTAGGGCGTGATCACATCGTAGCCCGTCACGCGGAGCGCCGGCGCCTCCAGGTGCATCAGCGCCTGGTCATTGATGACCGCGATCACCTCCGCCGCGACGCCGAAGCTGCGGGGCGCCTCCTGCACGACCACGCAGCGCCCGGTCTTCTTGACCGAGGCGACGATCGTCTCGGCGTCCAGCGGCGAGATGGTCAGCAGGTCGATGATCTCGATCGAGACCCGGCGCGCGGCGGCCGCATCCTCGGCCGCCTTGAGCGCCGGACGCATCATCGCGCCCCAGGCGATGAGCGTCAGGTCCGCGCCCTCCTGGGCCACCTGCGCCCGGCCGATCTCCATGACCTCCGGCTCCTCGGGCACCTCCTCGCGGAAGGCGCGATAGGAGCGCTTGGGCTCCATGAAGACCACCGGATCGGGATCGCGGACGGCGGCGACGATGAGCGCCCGCGCGTTGCGCGGCCCCGAGGGGATCACCACCTTGACGCCCTGGATGTGCGCATAGATCGCCTCGGGCGACTCGGAGTGGTGCTCGAGCGCCCGGACGCCACCCCCGTAGGGCACGCGCACGACGAGCGGCACCGTCCACCGGCCCTGCGAGCGCGAGCGCAATCGGGAGGCGTGGCCCTCGAGCTGCGGCACCATCAAGAGGGAGAAGCCGCAGAACTGCATCTCGGCGACCGGGCGCAGGCCGGCCAGAGCCATGCCGATCGAGGTGCCCATGATCGCGGACTCGGCCAGTGGGGTGTCGATGACGCGGCGCTCGCCGTACTTCTCGATCAGCCCGTCGGTCACGCGGAAGACGCCGCCGTCGACGCCGACGTCCTCGCCCAGAATCACCACCCGGTCGTCCCGCGACATCTCCTGGTCCAGACCCAGATTGATCGCTTGCACCATGTTCAACTTCGGCATGCTCGCTCTCCTTCAGCCGCCGTGAGCCTCGCCGCAGCCGCGTGCCTGGCCGCCGCCGTGAGCCTCGCCGCAGCCGCGTGCCTGGCCGCCGCCGTGAGCCTCGCCGCTGGCGCGCCTCACAGCCCACCGCGCCGCCCGCCCCGCCCGCCCCCGCTCAGGACTGCGCCTCCCGGGCGCGCAGCTCGAGGTCTTTCAGGAATGCGGCCCGCTGGGTCTCGATCCCCGCGTGCCGGGTGCCGTAGACGTGGTCGAACGGCGCGTCGGGCTTGAACTCCGTCCGCCGCTCGAGCTCGGCCACCGCGGCGTCTTCTTCGGCCTTGACCTCGGCCTCCAACGCCGCCTGGCGCTCCTCGTTCCAGATCCCGCGGCGCTCGAGGTACTGGCGCAGCCGGGGCAGCGGATCGCGCCGCCACGCGGCCTGCTCCTCCTCCTCGGGCCGGTACTTGCGCGGATCATCGGCGGTCGTGTGCATCATGAGCCGGTAGGTCAGAGCCTCGATGAGCGTCGGACCCTCGCCGGCGCGCGCCCGCGCGAGCGCCTCCTTGGCGGCCACGTAGGTGGCCAGCACGTCGTTGCCGTCCACCTGGATGCCCGGAACGCCAGCCGCGATCGCCTTCTGCGCCAGCGTCGGCGCGGCGGTCTGCTTGCTGCGCGGCACGGAGATGGCCCATTGGTTGTTCTGGCAGACGAAGACGACCGGTGCCTTCCAGACGCCGGCGAAGTTCAGCGCCTCGTAGAAGTCGCCCTGGGAAGTGCCCCCGTCGCCCAGGAACGTGACGACGGCGGCGTCGTTCAGGCCGCGGTAGCGCAGCGCGTAGCCGATGCCGACCGCGTGGAGCGTCTGGGCACCGACGATGATCGAGATCGGCAGGACGTTGCTCTGCTGGTCGGCGATGACGTTGCCTTCCTCGAAGCCGTTGTGGAACAGCAGCGCGTTGACCAGCGGCTCGCCCCGCAGCAGGCGCGCGCCCAGCTCGCGAAAGGCGCCCACGAACCAGTCCTGGGGCTCCATCGCGAAAGCGGGCCCGATGTGGGCCGCCTCCTGGCCCGTGCTCGGCCCGAAGGTGCCGATGCGCCCTTGCCGCTGCAGCTTGAGCATGCGCTGGTCGACGCTGCGGGCGAGCAGCATGGCCCGATAGAGCTTCCCGAGCTGATCCGCCGTGAGCTGGGGATCGAGCTTGGGGTCCGCCTGCCCATCCTCGGCGAGGATCTGAAGATACGACACGGAGAAGCTCTGGATCTGCTTGCGTGGCATGCCGGTCCCTCCCGGGATCTTGCCGCCGCGCGGCCGGCGGTTCGGTCATCACCTTCCCAGCGATGCGTTCAACGTCCTGACTTGCGCGCGTGACCCGGACCCGTTCCAGGCTGAAGCCAGCGCTGGCGCCCCCCTGTCAGGCACCCCAGCCTACCTGAACCTGAGTGGCCAGAGAAGGCCCGCCGAGGAGATTCGCCAAGCCTCCTGGCGGGAAAGGCTTATTCACGCCTCGACCGACTAAGTTCCAGGCAATTGCGTCTCGGCGCGCTGCGCTGATAGACTCCGGCCTTCACGCGAGAGGAGAAGCGGGGCCGATGGCATCCCAGGACAGCGCCAGGCGACCGGAGATCCGCACCGCCTATAGTGGCAGCTGGTTGCACTTCCGGATCGCCGAGTACGTCGACCTCGCCGGCCGTCGTCACGCCTGGGAGTACGTCGACCGCGAGGGTCTGCGCGCGGCCGCGCTGATGGCGGCGCGGCTGGTTCCCTCGGGCGATCTGATTCTGGTGCGCCAGCGGCGCGTGGCTCTGGGGGCGGCCGCGATCGAGTTCCCCGCGGGACTGGTGGATGAAGGCGAGACGGTGGAGTCGGCCGCCGCGCGCGAGCTGCGCGAGGAGACCGGCTACCAGGGGCGGGTCCGGCGAGTGAGTCCCGTGCTGGCCACGAGCCCGGGGCTCACCTCGGAACGGGCCTACCTGGTCGAGCTGGAGGTTCGTGAAGCCGAGGCCGCCAACGCCGCGCCCCGGGCCCAACTGGAGCCCGGGGAGCAGATAGAGGTGCTGCGGGTTCCAATGGCAGGGGCCATGGAGAGGCTTCAGGAGCTGGCGCGCGAGGGGGCCGTCATCGACTCCCGGGTCTGGGCCTGGGTGGCGGCGAAAACCTCCGGGCGCGCCTGATCCGGCTCGGCCGGACACCCGGGGGGGAGACAAGGAGGAGGGGCATGAGGGACTGCCGCCAGGGTGCCCAGGGCCGGCGGGCCGGGCGGGGGTGGCGGGATGCGGCGGTTGGCCGGTGGCCGGCGGGGATCGCCGCCGCCGGAGCCTGCGCCCTGGTGACGCTCGGGCTGCCGTCCTGCTCGGAGACCAAGGAGCCGCTCGACTGGTCGGCCGCCACTCGTCCAGGACTGGGGGATGCGCCGGAGTTCTTCCACAGCGACACCCTGGTCGTCGCCGATGCCGGCTACAACCCGGCGGTGCTCACGGGGGCGGGGCTCTACCTGCTCGCCGGGCACGTCGTGCGCGAGGACCCCTTCGCGGGCGAGCTCACCGGGCGCGCCTATCTGAAGTGGGACCTGAGCGGCTTGCCAGCCGGCGAGGTGACCGCCGCTCGCCTCGATCTCATCCTGCGGGACGTCTCGAACCCCGACCCGACGGAGCCCGACTCGTTCGTGTTCCAGATGCACGAAGTCCTCGAAGGCTGGGCCGAGGATAGCCTGGGGACGGAGCCCTTTCCCGCCGTCGGCGAGCCGGTGGCCGGGGGGCGCGGGTCCCTGGCGGTCGCGGGGGTCAACGATTCGAGCGATGTCGCTTTGTTCGGAGCCTTTCGCGGCGAGGGCTTGCGTGCCCTGGTGACGGCCTGGCGGGACAACACCCGCGAGAACAACGGCCTCGTCATCCAGCCCGCGCCGGATGAGACGCAGCAGGGCTTCTTGCGCTTCATCAGCAGCGAAGGCGAGCCCCGGGGCACGGTGGTCAAGGTGAACACGCCGGTGCTGCAGGTTACGATTGCGACCGCCACGGGCGACACGACCATCAGCCGCGAGCCCGCGGCCGATGGCTACGTCGTGGCGGCGCATCTGCCGGGATCGAGCGCGCCGATCGTGGCGCCGGACTCGCTGCTGCTCCTGGGCATGGGGCACGTGCAGGGGCTGCTCTTCGACTTCGACCTGCCGGCCCTCCTGGCGAGCGACCCCGTGCGCTTTCCGGCCGGCCTGGCGGTGCACCAGGCCACGCTGCACCTGACCGCGGTGCGCGACACCGACTGGAGTCTCGCCGCCGGCCAGCAGATGACCATCCTGCCCTACCAGACGCCGACGGCCTGGACCGAGGAGGCGCCGCCGTCGGCGATCGCGCTGGAGGTCGCCCTGCCCGCGACCACCGTCTCCGGCGACGACGGCGAGGTGGTCCTCGACGTGCGCGACGCGGTGCAGGCGATGGTGGGAGGCGCCGACGCGAGCCTGGCGGTGATCTGCTCCTCGGCCACAAGCCAGTTCCGATCGCTGCTGTGCAAGAGTCGCGAGGCCGCCCTGGGGCGACCCGAGCTGCGGATCGTCTTCAGCCGGCCATCCGGCGGCCGTCTGAGCGCCGGTGAAGAAGGGAGCTGAGGATGAGGATGCGTGCGGTCCTGCTCGTCGCGACGCCGCTCGCCGCGGCGTGGCTCGCCGCGGCGCCGGCCGCTCGGGCGGTGAGCGCCTTTGCCCGCGAAGGGCTGGGCGAGTGGATCGAGGGCTACGATGTGCGCGGCGAGGCGCTCGGCTCGACCGGCATCGGTGTCGCGGACCCCTTCAACTTCTGCCTGGCCAATCCCGCCGCGACCGCCTTCTCGCCGCACACGCTCGTCTATGCGGCGTTCAACGGCGTCGTCAACTGGACCGAGGACGGCGACCGCGAAGCCCGGCGCGGCTCGGGCAGCCTGACGGGACTCGGCGTGCACGTGCCGTTGTCCGGCGCCTGGGGCATGCGCTGGGCCGTGCAGCCGCGCACCGACGGCGTCTACACCCTGCGGGACGTCGTGGCCACGGGGTCGGGGAATGGCGGCAACCTGCGCGTCGCGGAGGGCTCGCGCGGCCTGCTGCTCCTGACCGGCGAGGTCGCCTATCATGCGCGACGCACGCTGGCCGCGGCGCTGAGCGCTGGAATCACGGCGGGCTCGCTGCTTGACGAGGTCAGTTACCAGTTCGCCGACAGCGGCTGGACCGATACCCAGGACCAGCGCAAGCTGCGCGTGCGGCCGGCCTGGGTGTTCGGGGGCGGGCTGCTCTGGTCGCCGGCGCCGCGCGTGGCGGTGGGCGCGAGCGCCTCGGTGGGCACCCGCATGACGGCCGAGGACCTCTATCGCAGCACCGGCGGACTGGAGATCAAGAGCGAGACCACGATCGACCATCCGCTCGGCCTGGGCGCCGGCCTCTCCGTGTTCGTGCTCGAGCGCCTGCGGTTGAGCGCGGATGCCTACTGGCGCGGCTGGGAAGATGTCCGCCTTGGCGGGCGGGAGCTGCCGCTGCCGGGCGTGGGGCCGTGGCGCAACACCCTGCGCTGGGGCGTGGGTCTCGAACGCACGGCCCGCCGGACCCCGGCCGGCGGCTTCTGGAGCGGGCTTTCGTGGCGGGCCGGTTTCGCGTGGATTCCCTGGTATGCCGAGGATCGAGAGGGCCGGGTGGCCGAGGAGCGCCGCGTGAGCGTCGGCGTGGGCATTCCGATCCGTGTCGACCGCGGCACGCTGGACCTGGCTGTCTCGCGCGGGTGGCGCGGCGCCGTCGACGAGACGGGCATCGCCGAGCAGTACCTGCGCTTCAGCTTCGGCACTACCTTCGCCCGCGTGGTGCGGGAGTACTAGCCGTCCGCCCGCGCGGCGTTCGGCGAGGTGTGCCTTGTCGAGGGAACGTCCGCCAGCCCGGCGTTGCCAGGCTCTCTGGGGTGTGGCCGTGGCCCTGGGGTCGGCGGCCGCGCTCGGCGCGAGCGCGCCGGCCCGGGCCGCGGGATCGCTGATCGAGACCGCCCCCCGCTCGATCGAGCCCGCCGGCGCCGCGGCGCCGGCCGACAGCGCCCAGGTCCCGCGGTCCCTGCGCGGTCGCCTGATCGCGCTCTTGTCCGACTACGTGGTCGCTCAGCCCCCCGATTCGCTCCCGCGGCGCCTCGTGCCGGCCGAGGAGGCCTTCCGCGACCATCAGGGCAAGTTGATCCGCAAGATCGAGATCGAGCAGCTCGACATGTTCTCGGGCATGCCGGGGAGCTCCGATCGGCCGGCCGACGGCGCCCTGGAGCGCTGGGCTCGCCGCCTCCATCGCCGGACCCGCCGCGCCATCATTCGCCAGCACCTGCTGATGAAGGAGGGCGATCCGCTCGATCCCTACACGCTGGCCGATACGGAGCGGCTCCTGCGCAGCACCGCCTTCCTGCAGGATGCGCGCATCGCGGTCTTGCCCGTGCCTGGGGAGGAGGCGCGGGTCGACCTGCTCGTCGTCACCCGCGACGTCTGGTCGATCGGTTTCAGCCTGCCGGTCGACCGCGCCGATGAGCTGCGTCCCCGGGTCTTCGAGCGCAACCTGCTCGGTCTGGGGCAGGACGTCGAGTACCGCCTGTGGGTCGCCACGTCCACGCTGGAGCGGACGCAGTGGGAGGCCCGCTACCGCATCGGCAACATCCTCGGCACATTCCTGGGCACCAGCCTGGTCCTGGGCGACCAGGAGGAGGAGCGCTGGCAGCGCGTGTCGCTCGGGCGCTCGCCGATCGCGCCCCAGATCCGCCTCGCCGGCGGCGTGACGTTCGAGAACATCAGCCGCAAGGACCGGGCGGACGAGTATCCGGGACGCTATCGCGAGAGGTTCCAGCGAATCGACGCGCATCTGGGCTATAACCTGGCCCTGGGCCGCAACGAGGCCGGCGGGCCGGGGCGCGTCGCGCTCTTTCCCGCGCTCCGCTGCACGTGGACCGACATGCGCACGCGCCCCGCGGTCGACTGGCCCCTGTCGCTCCGTTACCAGGACCGGACGCTCGTGCTGGGCGGCGTGCAGCTCGGGCGCCACGAGTACCGCCAGACCCGTCTCGTACGCGCTTACGGGGAGACCGAGGACATCGCGGTGGGCTATCGCCTGGGCCTGGCGGCCGGCCGGGAACTCGGCGATGCGGCAGATCGCTCGTACGTCGCGGTGCTGGCGGGAGGGTTCGGCGACGTCGCGCTGTCGTGGGCGGCGGGGGGGACGGTGGAGTTCGGCACCTACCGCCGGAACTCGGCCTGGGAAGACGGCGTGCTGCAGACGCACCTGGGCGGCTTCTCGGGGCTCGGGACCATCGGGCGCTTTCGCCTGCGGCACTTCGCCGACCTGCTGCACACGGCCGGCATCCGGCGACTCGCCAAGGACGAGCGGCTGCTCCTCGATCGCCGCACCGGTCTGCGCGGCCTGCGCGACGCGCAGCTCGCGGGCCGGCAGCGCGCCGTGCTCAACCTCGAGTCGGTGGCTTTCACGCCGTGGTCGCCGCTGGGATTCAAGATCGCGACCTACGCCTTCTGCGACATCGGAGCGGTCGCGCCCGATCTGGCCGACTTCGCGCGGTCGCGCTACTACGAGTGCTTCGGCCTGGGCGTCCGACTGCGCAACGAGCGACTCGTCTTCGACACGGTGGATCTCCAGATCGCTTTCATGCCGGCGCCCCCGGCGAACAGCGATGTGCAGCCCGTGCGCTTCCGCAATCCGCCGAGCAGCCCGGTCGATCGGTGGCAGCTCGGCCCGCCCGGGGTGGTCGAGCATCGCTGAGCGCGGCCGTGCAACCGCGCTGAGGGGGCTGCGTAGGTTTCCCCGAGGTCGCCGCCAGGCGCTCGCCGTGCCGGAGGGAAGCCCCCATGCACAGACCGCCCGCTCGCCCCGCTCGCCCAGGTCGCCCGCTCGCGCTGGAAGGCGCCACGATCGTCTACGTTCACGGCATCGGCCGCCAGCTTCCCGCGCGCGTCCTGAAGCGCCAGTGGGACCACGTCCTCTTCGGGCGGGACATGGGCGACCGCACGCGGATGGCCTACTGGGCCGACGTCCTCCACCCCGAGGTCTTGTCGGCCGAGGAGGCCGCGCTGGGGGCGCGCGGTTATGGCGCCCGGATCTTGCCCGCTCCGATCCGAGGGGCGTTCACGCGCTGGGTGACGCGGGTCTTCATGCGGGATGCGTACGATTACTTCTATGATCCCGACCGGCGGCGCGCCATCCGCGAGCGGCTGGGCACGATCCTGCGCAGCGTGCCGGCGCCGGTCATCGTGGTCGCCCACAGTCAGGGCGCCGTCATCGCCCATGACGTGCTGCACGAGCTGGGCCGCCGGTCGCCCGCGCGGGGCCTGATCACGCTGGGCGCACCGCTCGGGCTCGCCGAGGTTCAGGATCATCTCCGCCGGCCCCTGACGGTGCCGCCGGGCATCGCCGCGTGGCGCAATTACGCCGATCGCGCCGACATCGTGGCGCTCGACGCCACCCTCGGCGACGAATTCCGCCCCCGGGGGTTCGTGCAGGATGTTGCCGTCGACACCAGCGCGTGGCAGACGCCGCCCGGCTACAACCCGCACGCGGCCGCCGGATACCTCGCGACGGCGCAGGTGCGCGAGACCCTGCGCGCGTGGCTTGGCCCCGCCGGGGTGCACGCCCTGGGCCGGGCCACCGTCGCGCGCGACCTCGCCGCCGAGCTGGCCGGCCCCGAGCGGCGCATCAAGGTGCTGATCGAGCTCATCCAGCCGGACCGCGCCGCCGCGGGGAGGGCCGGCCGCGCCGCCGCGGGCAGCGCCGCGCCGGCAGGCGTCAGGCCGACGCTCGCACAGAAGACGGCGCGCCTCACGCGCGAGCTGGAGCGGCTCACCGGCGGGGATCCGGCCGCGAACATCGATCCGCTGCGCCACTTCGTCGCGGCGGAGTTGACGGCCCAGGAGATCAACCGCCTGGCGACTCTGCACGCGAGGCTCCACATCCACCGGATCTGGCGCAACACGCGCAAGCACGCGCTCATCGCCGCCTCCCTGGGCCGCCTCCGGATCGACGCCGCTCGGCGCACATACCAGGCGAGCGGGCGCGGGATCGATTGGGCCGTCCTCGACACCGGCGTCCGCGCCGATCACCCGCACTTCGCCAGGCACGCGAACATCGTCGCGCACTGGGACTGCACGCAGCGCGGCCGGCCCGTGCAAGACCAGGGATTCGACGACAACGGCCACGGCACCCACGTCGCGGGGATCATCGCCGGGGAATGGGGTCCGCCGGAGGGCCCCGACCGGTACTGCGGCATGGCGCCCGAGGCGCATCTCCATGTCTACAAGGTGCTGCGCGACGGCGAGGGCGACGACTCGTGGATCATCAAGGCGCTCGATCACGTCGCGCAGATGAATGAGTCGGCCGGACGCCTGGCCATCCACGGGATCAACCTGAGCCTGGGCGGGCCGTTTGACGCCGAGAACTACGCCTGCGGCCATTCGCCGCTGTGCAAGGAGCTGCGCCGCTTGTGGCAGCAGGGCGTTCTCGTGTGCGTGGCCGCCGGCAACGAGGGGCTGGTGACGGTGACGACCGCCGGGGGCGACCTGGACGTCAACCTCGACCTTTCCATCGGCGACCCGGCCAACCTGGAGGAGTGCATCGCCGTGGGGTCCGTGCATCGCGATGAGCCGGAGCGCTACGGCGTTTCCTACTTCTCGTCGCGCGGGCCCACGGCCGATGGCCGGCCGAAGCCCGACGTCGTCGCACCGGGCGAGAGGATCGTTTCGTGCGACGCCTACTTCGACGCCGGCGGAAAGCCCCGGGATCCCTACGTGGAGATGAGCGGCACGAGCATGGCCTGCCCGCACGTCTCGGGGTTGCTCGCCGCGTTCCTGTCGGTGCGGGGGGAGTACCGGCAGCGGCCCGACGAGGTGAAGCGCCTCCTGCTCGCTCAGTGCACGGATCTGGGGCGCGACCGGTACCACCAGGGAGCCGGCCTGCCCGATCTGGTGAAGATGCTGGCCGCGGCCTGAGACCTACTCCCACATCCGGCCGTAGAGCCCCGGCCGGCGATCCGCGAAGAGATGGTTGCCGGGGGTGACCTGCTTGTCTTCGGCCAGAGCCAGGTCGATCTCGGCCGTGATCACCTCCTCGCCGTCGGCCGCGGCCTGCGCCAGGCGCTCGCCGCGGCAGCCGGTGATCTGCGAGCGGCCGATGAACGCGAGGCGGCGGTGGGGGCGGTCATCGGCTCCCACGCGGTTGGCCGTGACGGCGAAGACGCGGTTCTCCAAACAGCGCGTCACCATGGCGTCGGGGCAGTAGGGCAGCACCAGATTGGCGGGGTGCACGACGAGCTGAGCCCCGGCGAGCGCGAGGCAGCGCATCGTCTCGGGGAAGATCCAGTCGAAGCAGATCATGGGCCCCAGCCGCCCGGCGCTCGTCGCGATCACGCGGGGCGGGTCGGCGCCGGCGTCGAACCAGTCGAATTCGCGGTCGAAGAGGTGGATCTTGCGGTAGCAGGCCAGGGGCTCGCCGCGGTCGAAGATCGCGGCCGCATTGTAGAGGCGCCCACCGGGCGCCGCCTCCGCGAATCCGCCCACGACCACCGCGCGGCGCCGATCCGAGAGCTCGCGCAGGCAGGCGCACGTGCGGCCGGCGGGAAAGGGCTCGGCCAGCGCCGCGACCTCGCGGCGGTCGGCGAAGAGGTAGCCCGTGTTGAACAGCTCGGGGAGAACATACACATCGGCGGGCGTCGCGGCGATCAGCGCCCGTGCGCGCTCGAGGTTGAGCGCGATTCCCCCGAACCGGGGCGACATCTGGACCGCCGCCACTCTCATCGGCGCCTCCCACGGCGCAGCGCACAAGGCGAGGGGCCCCGTCGCCGCGGGGCCCCTCGTTGACCGACCGACGCCTGCGGCGCGCGCCGGGCCGTGCTACTCGAGCACGTGGATGTTCTTCTTCGCGCAGATGTCCTTCAGCCGCTGCGGCCACACCGTGACCGTGACCTCGCCCAGGTGCGCCGTGCGCAGCAGGTACATGTAGGTGCGGGCCTGACCGATGCCGCCGCCGATCGACAGCGGGATCTGGTCGTTCATGATCATCTTGTGGTACGGCAGTTCCAGGAAGTGCTCCTGGCCCGTGATCTTCAGCTGCTTGACCAGCGTCTCCTTCGTGACGCGGACGCCCATCGAGGAGAGCTCGTGGCGGCGCTTGGTGACCGGGTTCCACACGAGGATGTCGCCGTTCAGGCCGTGCATCTGCTCGCCGTTCTTGACCACCGTGGGCGTGGTCCAGTCGTCGTAATCGGCGGCGCGCATCTCATGCGGATAACCGTCCTTGAGCGTGTGACCGATGCCGTAGATGAAGATGGCCGGGTACTCCTGGATGATCCTGGTCTCACGCTGCTTGCGCGGCAGGTCGGGGTACTTGTTGAGGATTTCCTCGGCGTGGATGAAGACCAGCTCCTTGGGGATCTCCGGGTGGCGGGAACCCTTGAGCTCGGGGAACATCTCGCGCGCCAGCTGACCGGCGCCGTAGATCACCTTCCAGAGTTTCTTGACCGTGTCGGTGAGGTAGTCGAGGTTGCGCTGATCGGCGGTGATGACCTTCTCCCAGTCCCACTGGTCCACATAAGAGCTGTGGTCGTGATCGAGGAAGTAGTCCTTGCGCACGGCCCGCATGTCGGTGTTGATGCCCTCGCCGACCTTGCACTCGTACTGTTTCAGGGCCCAGCGCTTCCACTTCGTGGCCGCCTGGACGACCTGGGCTTCGATGCGCTTCTCCAGCCCCAGACCGCACGGGAAGTCGATCGGCGTGCGCGAGCCGTCCCGGTCCAGGTAATCGTTCATACCGCTGGCCTTGTCGACGATCAGCGGAACCTGGACCATCTGCAGGCTCAGTTCCTTCTCGAGGTTCTCCTCGATGTAGCGCTTGATCGCGTAGACGGCCTTCATGCGCTTCTGCGGTCCCAGGAGTGCCCGGTAATCAGTGGGAAGGGCCTTCTCGACCTCTTCGTAGGTGCTGATGCCGGGGCCGGCCAGATCGGCCTTCTTGTCTGCCATCGTCCTCGATCCCCTCTCGTGGTTGTGATTGCGACGACTAACCCATGACACCGAGTGTGAAAGGCTACCATCGCGGAGGGGGGCTGACAAGGCGTCAAACGCCGGGCCCGACTGCCGGGCCGGGATGGTCGGGGGGGGCGCGGCTCCTCGATCTGGGTGCGGGTCAAGGTCTCGGGAGGCGCCAGACGCGGCCCCGATCGCCCGGGGACGCTGTCAGTGCAACCTCATGCCAGTCAATGAGTTGGCCGCCAGGCGCTCGCCCCGCGACCCCGGCGAGCATCCCGGCAACGACGCGCGACCTAGGGGGCGCCGCGGAAGGCGACGCTGATATCGGCGCCGCCGGCATTGTCGACCGCGAGATCGTCGACGAAGCCCGCGTAGACGCGGCCGTCCGGCTCGAGGTACACGCTCACCTTGTCGCCGACCCCGTTGAGGCTGGCGATGAGGTAGTCCCGGGCGCGCTCCTCGGGGTCCTGCACGAAGAGCACGACCAGGGGCGCCTCGAGCCCCTCCCGCGGGCGGAAGTCGGACTTCGTGAGCGTGAACTCGTAGGTGCCGGCCCCCGCGCTGTCGACCTCGATCTCGACGAATCTCTGATCCAGATCGGCCGCGATCACGCTGTGGGCCTCGGCCGCGATCTCGATCTGCTGCGCGTCGAGTGAGACGATCGAGCTGCCGCGGTTCCCGAGGGGAACCGTGCCGATGTAGCCGATGTGGATTGCGCCCGGGCCGGCGAAGAGCACGGTCTTCTCGTCGCCCACGCCGTTGAGGGTGAAGAACCAGTCCTGGTGCGCGGAGGTGTCGGCGCCGGCGCCCAGCAGGGCGCAGATGAAGTGCGACTGATAGCCCGAATCGGGCCGGTCGCTGTACGTGGAGGCTTCCAGGCGCAGCGTATGCGGCCCCGCGCCGACGGAAACGCTGCGGAGCTTCAACATGAGATCGGGGAAGACCGCGCAGTCCTCGGCCCCCAGCACATCGTAGGGGCGCGGCTCGACGACGGGCGTGAGGTCATCCGTGCCGCCGCATTGGAGCCAGCCCAGCGCCGCGGTTCCCAGGCTCGCGGCCACGAACAGCGCCCCGAACCGCCTGCGGGTCGAGATTATCTCCATGACGGCCCTCCTTCTCCTAGTTGGACGTCACAATCTAGCCTTTGACCTGTCCCCGTTACAACCCGGGGTGGGCAAGGCGGCCGGTTCGCGGTAGGCTGCCGCGAGGCGGGTCCCGCCGGGGGGCCCGCGAGAGGCCGGCGGGGGGAGCGCGGGGTGTCTCTGGTTCGTGACGCCAGGGCTGGAGAGCGCCGTTTCTGGTGGGCGGTGGCGGGGCTGGGTCTGCTGGCGGCCGCCCTGCGCGTCTGGACGGTCGTGTCGCTGGCGGGAGGCCCGCGCACCAGCCGGCCGATTCTGGATGCCGCCTACTATCTCGAGTTGGCAGCGCGCCTCGCCCGGGGCGAGGGCTGGCCAGCCGGAGCCCCTGTCGTCGGACCGCTCTATCCCTGGCTGCTGAGCCTGCTGTTCCGCCTCGCTCCCGCCACGCCCCTGACCGTCCAGGTGGCGCAATCGGCGCTGGGCCTGGCCACGCTGCTGGCGCTCGTGCTCGCCGCGCGCCGATGGTTCGGCGCGCCGGCGGCGCTGGTCGCGGGGCTGCTCTATGTCTTCTGCGGGCCGATCCTGGCCATGGAGAGTCAGGTGCTCATGGAGTCGCTGCTCCTCAGCCTGGGGACGGCGGCGCTCTGGCTGTGGCCGCGCCGGGGAGACTCGCTCGCCCGGCACGTGGGATTCGGGGTCTGCTCGGGCCTGCTGGCTGCCGGCCGTGGAACCTTCCTGCTCCTGCCGCTGATCTGGGCGACCGGCTGGCTATGGGGAAGCCTGAGGGGCCCGCGCGGCCGCCCGGCGGCGCGCTGGGCCTGCGCCTGCGCCGTGGCCCTGGGCGCGATCCTGCCGCTCGTGCCGCAGGCGGTGCAGCAGACGCGCGCCACCGGGGGCCTGCGGGTGCTGACGCTCAACGGCGGCCTGAACCTCTACGTGGGCAACAACCCGGTCGCCCGGGGCATCTTCAGCGTTCCCCCCGGACTCGATCTGCACGAAGACGTCACCGGCACCCGCTCCGCTTCGCTGCTGGCCGGGCGCGAGCTCACCACGGTCGAGGCGGGGCGATTCTGGACCCGGCGGGCAATCGACTTCGTGCGCCAGTCCCCGGCCCGCGCGCTCGGGCTCCTCGCGAAGAAGGCGTTGCTCTTCTTCTCGCCCGACGAGATCCCGCAGATCGAAGATTTCCAGGTGCTGGCGCAGGAGAGCTGGCCGCTGCGAGTGGCCTGGCTGCGCTTCGGCTGGGTGCTGCCCCTGGCCCTGGCTGGCGCGCTCGCCCGGCGAGGCCGCGGCGCGAGACCGCTCGGCTCGCGCGGGATCCCGCCCGCGGCCGCCGAGCCCGGCGGGGCCGGGACCCTGGCGCCGTGGCTGGCCCTGATCGCGGTGGCCTGGATCCAGACGGCGGTCTTCTTCGCCGCCGGCCGCTATCGGCGGCCCGTCATGGGGGCGCTGCTGGGCCTGGCCGGCGCGGGCCTGGTGCGCCTCGCCGTCACGCTGCGCGCGCGCCAGTACCGGGCGGCGTTGCTCGTCGTTGCCGCCGGCGTGCTCCTCGCGCTCGCGCCGCCGGGCTACCCGCGCGAGAAGGCCCGCAGCTTTGACGCCTACCAGCTCGGCAAGCGCTGCTCCCAGGCGGGCAACTACCTGCAGGCCCTGGGCCACTACGATCGATCGATCGCGCTGAGGCCCGACGCCGGCGAGGTGTGGCACGATCGCGGGGTGGCCCTGTTTCGACTCGGGCGACTCCGGGAGGCGGCCGAGTCCTACGAACGCGCCCTGCGCGAGATGCCCGGCTCGGCGGTGACCTGGTACGCGCTGGGGGCGGCCTGGAGCCAGTCGGGGCAACCGGATCGGGCGATCGCGGCCCTGGAGCGCGCGGTGGCGCTCAGTCCCGCCAATCCCCGCTATCGGCTCGATCTGGGCCTGGCCCTGACGGCCGCCGGGCGCGCCGAGGAGGCCGCGGCGCAGGGGCGCGCGGTGCTGGCCCTGGATCCGGGGAATCGCGAGGCCCAGGCGCTGATGGCGGGTCACGCCGCGCACCCCTGACGGTGCATCGGCCTACTTCAGGAGCAACAGCTGCTGAGTCCGCGCCCGACCGCCCACGCGCAGGCGCACGTGATAGATCCCGCTCGCTTGCGGCCGGCCGGCGTCGTCCTTGCCGTCCCAGTGGATCGTGTAGCTGCCCGGCGGCAGGTCGTGGCTGAGCAGGGTGCGCACGAGCGTCCCGGTGACGCTCAGGATGACGAGCTGGACCCGATCCGACTGCGCGAGCTCGAAGTGCACGCCGCCCCGCGTGCCGGCCGGCGCCGAGTCGGACCCGCCGGCGCCAGCATCGCCGCCGCTCTCGAGGCCGGCGGCGGCCGCCGGTCCCGGCGAGCTCGGCTCGAGCCCCTGGCCCAGGCCGGCCGCGTCCGGCAGCAGCACCAGGGGCCCCCCCTGGGTGCCTCCGGCGTCGCCCGTGCCCGCGCCGCGCGCGGGAGCGGTCGCCTGCTGCCCCGCCTGGCGCG
>CAZRWW010000103.1:0-16221 GCA_964603725.1 uncultured bacterium | reverse complement strand
AGGGGCGCGGCACCGGGCGATCCTGACGCCGCGGCGGGAGGCGCCGCCAGCGCGGCGCGGGCCGCGGCCGCGGCGGCGGCGGCCAGCGTCGATAAGCGGGTGGCGCACTGCGTGGTGGCCGGCCTCACGTGCCTGGCCATGGCGGTTTCCTCCTGGGCTGTGCGAGCCGCGCGGCAGCGCGCCTCCACGCTGGTGAGACGGCGTGCGCCCGGTGCTTTCCGCCGGGCGCCGCGGCGCCGCCGCTCGACCGCCACCAGTGTAGGGCGGGCGCACCGGTCGGGCAACGCGGGGCCCTGACCGCGGGCGCCTGCGGCGCGCAAGGGGGGCTCCCGGCGGCCAGCCCTTCCCCTGGGCCCCGAAAGAGGCTACTATGCGCTCGCCCGCTCGAGAGGACGGCCAGGCTGACGGCAGAGCATCACGACACCGTGCGACACCCTACGGCGTCGGAGCCGCGGCGGGCAACGGGAGGCACACCATGTCCGCGCCGAGACGCGCCGGGGCCACGCTCCAGATGGCTCATTGCCCGAGACGGCTCGGGAGCGCGCTGCTCGGCCGCGCCCTGTTCTGGACGGCCGTGCTCGGCGGCGCGCTGCTCGCGGGCGGCGCGCGCGGCGAGGAAGAGAGCTTGCGGGCAGCGGTCCCGGCGCCGCGGGTAGCTCTGCTGCGGATCGACGACGCGATCCACCCGGCGACGGCCGACTTCGTTGTGCGCTCGCTGGACTGGGCGGCGCGCGAGGGGCTCGCGGCCGTGATCATCGAGCTCGACACGCCGGGCGGGCTCGACACCTCGATGCGCAAGATCATCAAGGCCATCCTGGCTTCCCCGGTGCCCGTGATCACGTACGTGTCGCCCGCCGGCTCGCGGGCCGCGTCAGCCGGCGTCTTCATCCTCATGGCCTCGCAGGTGGCGGCGATGGCGCCGGGCACCAACCTGGGCGCGGCGCACCCCGTGGCGATCGGGGGCGGCCTGGTGGGCGGCCAGCAAGCCGACAGCACGATGATCTCCAAGGTCACCAACGACGCCGTGGCCTACGCGCGCTCGCTGGCCGAGCAGCACGGGCGCAACGCCGATTGGGCCGAGCGGGCCGTGCGCGAGAGCGCCTCGGTGCCGGCGGGCGAAGCGCTGGAGCTGGGCGTGATCGACCTGGTGACGGACACCACGGCTGAGCTGCTGGCGGCCGTGGATGGTCGCGAAGTGGTCACCGCGGCCGGGATGCTCCGGCTGCGGACCGCGGGGGCCCTGGTCGTCGAGCGACGCTCCAACCTGCGCGATCAGATTCTGAGCGTCATTGCCAACCCCAACATCGCCTACCTGCTGCTTCTGCTCGGCGGGCTGGGGTTGTTCTTCGAGCTCTCGCATCCGGGGTCGCTCTTTCCCGGGATCGTCGGCGCGCTGTGCCTGTTCCTCGCGTTCTTCGCCCTGCAGCTCCTGCCCGTGCGGGCGGCGGGCGTGGCGTTGATCGCGCTGGCGATCGTCCTGTTCCTGCTCGAGATCAAGGTGACGAGCTACGGCGCCCTGACCATGGGCGCCGTGGCGTCGCTCTTCTTCGGTTCGCTGATGCTGTTCGACACGGGGGCTACGGGTGTGCGCGTTGCATGGGGTGTGCTGTTGCCTAGCGTGATCGTCGTCGCTGGGCTCTTCATCCTGGTCGTCTGGCTGGCCGTGCGTGCGCAGGGGCGGCGCACCGTGACGGGCCAGGAGGGCCTGGTCGGCGAGGTGGGCGAGGCGCGCAGCGACCTGGCGCCGGAGGGGATCGTCTTCGTGCACGGCGAGCTCTGGCGCGCGGTCAGCACCGCGCCGGTGTCGCGGGGACAACCGGTCCGGGTCTTGAAGGTCGAGGGCCTGCGCGTGCTGGTCGAACCGATGGCGTCCGAGGCGCGCCGCGGCTAGCGGGCCGGGCGAGCCGCGGGTCGCCGCGATCGGCGCGGGGCGGGTCGGGAAGTCCGATCTCACAGGGAGGTTGATCGTCATGGGTCTCACTGCTGTCGCCGTCGTCCTGGTCCTGGGCATCATGATCCTGAGCAACGCGCTGCGGGTGCTGCGCGAATACGAGCGCGGCGTGATCTTCCGCCTTGGGCGGATGGTCGGCGTCAAGGGTCCGGGGCTCATCATCCTGATCCCGGTGATCGATCGCATGGTCAAGGTCAGCCTGCGGACGGTCGTCATGGATGTGCCGCCGCAGGATGTCATCACGCGCGACAACGTGTCGGTCAAGGTGAACGCGGTGGTCTACTTCCGGGTGATGGACCCGGCCAAGGCGGTGCTCGAGGTCGAGAACTTCCTCTACGCGACCTCGCAGCTCTCGCAGACGACGCTGCGCAGCATCCTCGGGCAGGCGGAGCTGGACGACCTGCTCTCGGAGCGCGAGAAGATCAACAGCGAGCTGCAGGCGATCATCGACGCGCACACGGACCCGTGGGGCATCAAGGTGGCGTCGGTCGAGGTCAAGGACGTCGACCTGCCGCTCGAGATGAAGCGCGCCATGGCCCGCCAGGCGGAGGCCGAGCGCGAGCGGCGGGCCAAGGTCATCGCGGCGGAGGGCGAGTTCCAGGCGTCCCAGAAGCTGGCGGACGCCGCCAACGTGATCGAGGCCCACCCCGTGGCCCTGCAGCTCAGGTACCTGCAAACGCTGGTCGAGATCGCCGCGGAGAACAACTCGACCACGGTCTTCCCGATCCCGATCGACCTGTTCGAGCCCTTCCGGAAGATGGTCCAGGCCGGCGCGGGCGGGGCGATCGGCGCCAAGTAGGGCCAAGCAGGGCCCCATGTAGAGCCCCATGTAGAGCTCCATGTAGAGCTCCATGTAGGGCCCCATCTAGGGCCCCATGTAGGGCCCCATGTAGGGCCCCATCTAGGGCCAGGCGATCAGGGGCTCGAGGGCTCGAGCCAGCTCTGGAGATTGGTGTGGCCGATTCGGCCGCCGGGGCAGAGCTCGAGACAGCGGCGGCCCAGTCTGGCGATGAGAGTCCTGACGCCGGTGGTCTTCTGCACGGCGGAAGAGGGGTGGCAGCGGATGAGCACGCCACCCTTCTCGTTCTTGACCAGCAGGAAGAAGCTCTGGCGCAGGTAACCCTCGACGACCAGGGCGTCGAGCAAGAGGCGCTCGCCGTCGGCGCTCAGGTAGGCGTCCTGGATCTTCGCCACGAAGGGCGGCTGCTTCTCCTCGAAGGCCTGCAGGGGCGCGGCCAGTTCGCGCACCCGGCACGGGCCGACGATCTCGACGTGGGGCATCGGAGCTTCTCCCTTCCGGAGCTTGAGACCGGCCGCGGGCTCTGCTTCAATCGGGGGCCTTCGCGACCGGCGAGCGTCGCCGTCCAAGCTAGGGGGCCATCGCCGCCGGTGTCAACTCGCGCGAAGCGGGGACGGGCGCGCCGGGCCGGGGATCGGCGCGCCGCGCTGGAGATGCGCTCGGGGGGGCAGTGGGCGTGCAAGCCTGGGCAGAGGACGACTGGCGCCGGTGGGTGCCGCCGCCCGAGGGTGAGCCGTTCGCGCTGTGCAGCGCGCCCCCCGGTCTGCCGGGCCTCTGGGATCTCGCGCGGGAGCCCGAGGTCGCGCGTCACTGGGTCGACATTCTGCGCGACAACTTCGAGTACCTCCTGCAGGTCCTCGCGCGCGACGGCGATGCGGGGCACCTGCAAGCCGGGCAGCGCGTGGCGGCGGTGCTCGGCGCGCTCTTCGACGACGTGAGCCGGGGCGCGGCCGGACCGGCCGTGCGCACCGTGCACGACCTCACGATGGTCCGCGAGCACCTGCTGCGGTCTCACGGCATCGCCGACCCATATCGGGCCATCAAGGCGGGCGAGAGCGAACGCTGCCTGCCGGCGGCCGAGGGGCGCATTGCGGCGGCCTGGGCCGCCGGGGCCCAGGGTGTCGGCGCGGCCGCTCGCGAGGAGGCGCTCGCCGACGTCCTGGCGTCCATGCTGGCCGGCAATCTCTTCGATCTGGGATCGCGCGCCACCCAGGAGGCCTACCGGCGCGGCGAGCTCGATGCGGCCGCCGCCGGCCAGTTCCGGGAGCGGGCGCGCGCCTGGCTCGCCGATCTCGCGCCCGGCGCTCGCGATCGGCTCCTGGGCGATCGGCCGGCGGGCTCACACGCGGGCGTGCTCGTCTTCGCCGACAACGCCGGGCCCGATTTTCTCCTCGGCGTGCTGCCGGCGGCGGTCTTCTGGGCGCGGCGCTGGCGGGTGCGGATCGTCGTCAACTCCGAGCCCGCTTCGAGCGACGTCACCTTTGCCGAGGCGCGCGACCTATTGGATCGCCTGAGCTGCTCTTCCCCGGGCCCGGCGCGCGCGGCGCTCGACGGGGCGCGGCTGGAGCTCGTGCCCAGCGGCACGGGATCGCCCGGAATCGATCTGCGCCGGGTGGGCCCGGCCCTGAACGCGGCGGCGCGCGACGCAGCCTGGCTCGTCATCGACGGGCAAGGCCGCGGCGTCGAGACCAACTGGACGACGCGCTTCAGGTGCCCGGTGCTGCGCGTGGCGGTGGTCAAGGACCCGCTGGTGGCCGGCGCGGTCGGGATGGCGCCGGGCTCGCCGCTGCTGCGGTGGACCGAGGCCGCGCGTTGAGCTGACCGCCCGCCGCTGTTAGGCTGGCCGGGGCGCGGCGACCGCGCGGGTGCCTGCGCCGGGCCCGAACGAGACGGGGGGATGGGCATGCGCTGGGCGGGTGTGAATCCGATGGGGGGCGCGCTGGCGATCCTGCTCGCGCTGGCGGCCGGCGGCTGCGGCTCCGACCCGAGCGGCGGGATCCCGGAGCCGGGACCGCTGCCCGCGCCGAGCGGCGAGCTTGACGAAGCCGCGCAGCCCTGGAACCTGCTGCTGATCACCCTGGACACGACGCGCCACGATCGGCTGGGCTGCTACGGCTGCCGCCTGCCGCTGACGCCGCACCTCGACAGCCTGGCGGGCGCCGGCGTTCGCTTCGAGCGCGCCATCTCGCCGGTGCCCGTGACGCTGCCCGCCCACGCCACCATCCTGACCGGCTTGAACCCGAACGAGCACGGGGTGCGCAACAACGGGACCTTCGTCCTCGATCCGGCCCACGTCACCGTGGCGGAGGTGCTCGCGGCGCACGGGTATGCGACGGCGGCGACCGCGGGGGCCTTTCCCGTGGCGGCGCGCTTCGGCCTGAACCAGGGATTCGATCACTACGACGACGAGTTTCCGGCCGCGAGCCGGCTGCGTCCCTGGGAGACGCCCGAGCGACGGGCCGGCGAGGTCACGGACCGCGCGCTGGCGTGGGCCGCCGAGCGGCGCGCGCGCCCCTTCTTCCACTGGGTGCACTACTTCGATCCGCACGCGGCCTACGCCGCTCCGGAGCCCTTCCGCGGCCGGTTCGCGCATCCCTATGACGCCGAGGTCGCCTACATGGACGCGGAGCTCGGCCGCCTGATCCGCGGTCTCGAGGAGCTCGACCTGCTGGAGGCCACCTGGATCATGGTGGTGGGCGATCACGGAGAAGCCCTGGGCGAGCATCAGGAGCCCACGCACTCGATCCTCATCTACGGCGCCACGCAGCACGTGCCCTGCCTTCTCGTGCCGCCGCGGGCCTGGCGCGACGGCGCCGGGAAGACCGCGCGGGGCGCGCGCGTCGCGGGGGTCGTCGGTCTGCGCGACCTGGCGCCGACCATGCTGGAGGCGCTCGGGATCAGCCCGGCGGAGCTCCCGGCCTCGGGCGCGAGCCTCATGGCGGCGGTCACCGGGCGCTGGCGCGGGCCGCGGGTCGTCTACATGGAGACGCTCGTGCCCGCGCTCGAGTACGGGTGGAGCGAGCTGCGCGGCGTGCGCACCGACCGTTGGTCCTACATCAAGGCCCCGGAACCGGAGGTCTACGATCTGAAGGCCGACCCGGGCGAGACCCGGAACCTCGCCCTCCAGCGGCCGGAGCTCACCCGGAGACTGGCGGCGTGGTGCGACTACCTCGCCGGCCAGGGCCCGGGCGCCCACTCGGCGGCGCCGCTGGACCAGCAGGCGATCGAGCAACTGCGCAGCCTGGGTTACGTGGCCGCGGCCATGCCGGTCGAGATCCCCGCGGGCGGTCGCGATCCCAAGACTTGCCTGCCGATCTACCTGAAGATCGACGAGGCGCGTACCGCGCAGGCGGGCCGGCAGACCGAACGCGCCCGCCAGATCCTGGAGGAGGCGCTGGCAGCGGACCCGGGGAATCCCGCGGCGATGCGCCTGCTGGGCAGCGCGCTCGTCGAGCTGGGCCGCGCGTCCGAGGCGGTGGCGGCCTTCGACGCGCTGCTGGCGCGCGCCCCGAGCGACGTCGAGGCGCACCTGTCCAGGGCGCGGGCGCTGATGGCCGGCGGCCGACTGGATGAGGCCGAAGAGGCGCTCGGCGCCCTGCGCGGGATCGTCCCGGCCGATCGTGACGCGCGGGACCTGCATTTCCAGGCCCTGGCCCGCAGCGGGAAGCTGGATCTCGCTCGCCGCCTGATGGCGGAAGCGGTGGCGGCCGAGCCGCGCGATGCGCGGCTCCTGGTCACCTGGGCCCGGATCGAATGGGCCGAAGGGCGCGTGAGCGCGGCAGAAGCGCTGGCGCGCCGGGCGTTGGCGATCGATCCCGAGGCCGCCGGGGCGCAGGCCCTGATCGGCGAGGCGCAGTGGCGGGCCTGGGAGGCAGAGGGGTCGCCCGAGGAGAGCCGCGGCGGGGCGTCCCGGCTCGAGGGCGTCCGGGTCGCCATGGAGGCGGCCCTGGCGAGCGATCCGCTGGAACCGATGGCGGCCTTCCGCCTGGCCTGGCTCGAGCGGCGGGCGGGCAACCTGACCAGGGCGATCGAGCTCTATGAGCGGGTGATCGCGGCCCAGCCCGAGATGGCCCAGGCGCACGCGAACCTGGCCAACATCCTGCGCGAGCGCGGGGCGATCCAGATGGCCCTCCAGCACTACGAAGCCGCCCAGGGGCTGGGCCTGGCGAGCGCCGAGATGCTGAACAACTACGGCATCGCTCTGGTGACCGTCGGCCGGCGCGGCGAGGCACAGCGCGTCTGGGAGCGGGCCCTGGCGCTGCGGCCGGAGCCCGGATTGGCGCAGGGCATCCGCGGCAACCTCGAACGACTGCGCGGCGGCGGGACGGGCCGGCCCTAACGATCCTGCCTGGCGCCAGCGCGCGCATTGCGCTCGAGAGCGCCGAGCGCGGCCCGCACGGCTTCGGTCTCGGCCCGCAGTCGCGCGAGCTCGCGGTGCGCCTCGGGATCCCCGCGCGACAGCCCGTCGCGCAGAAACTCCAGATCGCGGCGCGAAACGAAGATCCCCACGTCCGGCAGCTCGGTCCCCGGGGCCGGCGCCTCGAGTCGCACGCGCAGCGAGCGCCGCTTGCCGCGGCGCACGATGCGCACCTCGTGCTGGCCCGCGCCGAAGTCGGTGAGGGCCTGGCGCAGGTCCGCGGGGACGCGGACCTGCCGGCCGGCGAAGGATCGGATCACGTCGCCCGCCAGCAGGCCGCCGCGCTCGGCCGGGCCGTTGCCCTCGACGTGGGTGACCAGCACGCCCGCGCGGGGCTTGCTCCGGAAGTACGGCGCCAGCGCCTCGGACAAGCCGACCACCTGAACGCCCAGGTAAGGGCGCGGCTCGCCGCGCAGCGGCGGTTCGAGCGCCGCGGCGCCCACCACGGACAGCGGCGCGAGGAGCGGCCCGGCCGCGACGTCCAGGCGCACGGTGACCGGCAGCGATCGATCCCGGCGCTGGACCGCGAGCGTGATCGCTTCACCCGGCCGGCGCGCGGCGACAGCGGCCAGCAGGCGCTCGGGATCGGCGGGCGGCTGCTGGTCGACGTGAACGACGAGATCGCCCCGGCGCAGTCCCGCTCGGTCGGCGGGCGACAGGGGCGTCGTGCCCAGGATGCCGACGCCGGCGTCCGACGTCGCCTGCAGCCAGAGTCCCGCCCAGCCGGCCGCGTGGGACGGGTGCTCCACCAGGGCGTGGCCGGGCGCGCGCGCGGCGGCCCCGTCGCCGCCGCGCAGCACCGCCAGCGCCAGGCACAGGCCGGCGGGCGCCGCCCGCCGGAGGCGCGCCGCGGGGCGCCGGACGGATCCGCTGACGATCATGCTCCCACCTCCCGGGCGCATCTCACGCGCGATCGAGGAGCAGCACCGATTCAAGGTGCGGCGTCTGCGGGAAGAGGTCGAACACCCGCAGCCGCCGCGCGACGTAGTCGCCCGAGGCGACGAGCGCGCCCGCGTCGCGCGCCAGCGTCGCCGGGTTGCACGAGACGTACACGATGCGGCGCGGCGCCAGGCGCTGGACCTTCTCGAGCGCGCGCGGATGAAGCCCGGCGCGCGGCGGATCGACCACGACCGCGTCCCACGGGCCGCCGGCGGGGCCGCCGGGCGGCGCCTCCCATTCTTGCTGCTCGCGCGTCTCGACCGGCGCCGCCACGAACGTGGCGTTGGTGACGCCGTTGGCCGCGGCGTTGGCGCGCGCCTCCGCGACGGCGCCCTGCTCCACCTCGACGCCCAGCACCGCCTGGGCGCGCCGGGCCAGCGGCAGGCTGAAGGCGCCGATCCCGCAGTAGAGGTCGAGCACGCGCTGGCTCGCGCCGAACCCGCCCACCGCGAGCACCTCCGCGACGAGAGCCTCGGCGCCGAGCGTCTGGGTCTGAAAGAACGAAGAAGCGCCGATGCGGAACTCCATGCCCGCCACGCGCTCGCGCCAGAATGGCTCGCCCAGGAGCGGCAGGTCGTAGTCGCCCTGGGCCACCGTCGCGCGCCGCAGATTGATGCTGGCGACGACGCCGGTGATCTCGGGACACGCCGCCGCGATGCTGGCCGCCAGCTCCCGCAGGCGAGGATCCGCGGACCTGGCCACCACGACGATCAACAGGTCGGGCGTCGTGAGCGCCTGGCGGACGACGAGGTGCCGGAGCACGCCCTGGTCGCTGTGCGAGTCGTAGGCGCTCAGCTCGAGCCGGCGGGCGGCGGCGCGGGTCGCGCTGACGATCCGGTTGGAGAGCGGCGACTGCAGCCGGCAGTCCTCCACGTCGAAGACGCCCCGGAACTGGCCGCGGGGGTGAAGGCCCAGGGCGGGACCGGGTGCGAAGGGCCGGCCGGCGGCCAGCTCCTCGGGGCTCAGCCAAGGCCGCGCGCCGAAGGTGAACTCCATCTTGTTCCGGTAGTGGTACGGCCGCGGGCCGCTCCATGGCTCGGCCACGCTCTCGGGTTCCACCCGCCCGATGCGGCGCAGCAGCTCCGCCGCTTGCCGCGCCTTGTGAGCCGTCTGGGCCGCGGGGGCCAGGCCCTGCAGGGCGCAACCGCCGCAGACGGGCAGGTGCGGACAGCAGGGGGGCACGCGCTCCGGGCCGGGCTCGGTGACCGCCACGAGATCGGCTTCGAGCAGGCCCTTGCGCTGACGGCGCACGCGCGCCCGGACCCGATCCTGCGGAAAGGCCCCCCGGACCATCACCACCCAGCCGTCCGCGCGCAGCACCCCCGCGCCGCCGTAGGCCAGGTCCTCGATCACGCCCTCGATCACCTCGCCGGGGCGGGGGCGCCGCTCGCCCGCGCCAGCGGTCGCATCGCCGGCGCGCATCTTCCCTTCGCCGGTTCGGGCGCGATGATCGCCTGCCCGGATGCCCACGTCCTGCCTTCCTCCATCGGGGTCGTGCGGTCCAGAACTGTAGCCTGTTCACGGGGTAGAAGCCAGCATCGCCGCGGCGGCCGCCGCCGGCGGGCGCGCGTGAAGATGCTCAGCGCGCGTGCCCGCGAGCCGAGCTCGCCCGCGCCGCCGCCGCCGCTCAGCGGGCCTCGGGCGCAGGCGCCCCTGGACGAAGCGCCCCGGGCGGCTATAATCCGCCCAACCTGTTCTCGGCAGGCGGGGACAGCCGCGGGGGGAGGCGAGCGATGCAGGGCAGGGTCTGTGGCGGATGGTCGCCGGTGGCGGTCGCCGCCGTCCTGGTGTTGGCGCTGGGCGGCTGCGGCGGCGAGGGCGACGGGAAGGCCGGCAAGCTGCAGGACACCGGCACGGAGATCCTCGGCGATCCCGACGCCGTCGTGGCGGTCGTGGACGGCGAGCAGATCACCCTGGCCGAGGTCAATCTGGTGGAGGGCTTCTGGGCCAGCATCCGCTCGCCCGAGCTGCAGGGAGCGCGCTCGCGCAAAGAAGGCCAGCAGCGCGCGCTCGACAACATCATCGACCAGCACCTGCTCAGCCGCGAGGCGCAGCGGCAAGGCCTGAGCGCGCCCGATTCCGCCGTCGCCGCGATGCTGGCGACGTGGGAGTCGCGCTTCACGGGGCCGGAGGATCGCGACCAGAAGCTGGCCGCCTATCGCATCACGGTCGACGATGTGCGCCAGAGCTTCCGGCGCGACCTCCTGGTGCAGGCCCTGGTCGAGGAAACCATCCGCGACACGGTCGTGGTGGCGCCCGGGGAGATGCGCGAGTACTTCGCGGCGAACCCGCAGTACTTCGACACCACCCAGGTGCGCGCGCGCCACATCCTGGTCCTGGTGCCGCCCGACGCGCAGCCCGACACGGTGACGGCGGCGCGCGCGCGGGCCGAGGGGCTGCTCGGGCGCCTGCGCGCGGGGGAGGACTTCGCAACCCTGGCGAGCCGGCATTCGGATGACAAGGCCAGCGCGGCCCGGGGTGGCGATCTGGGATTCACGCCGCGCGGGCGGTTCATCAAGCCCTTCGAGGATGCGGCTTTCGCCCTGCAACCCGGGGAAGTGAGCGACGTCGTGGTCACCCCCTTCGGGTTCCACATCATCCAGGTGATCGAGCGGCGCGAGGGGCACCTGGAGTTCAGCGAGCCGCTGGCCGAACGCATTCGGGAGGTGATCATCCAGGGCCGGGTGCAACCGGCGGTGACGGCGCTGGCCGGACGCCTGCGCGCGGCCGCCGCCATCGAGGTGCGCATCTAGGCGGGAGCACCGGGCCGCGGCGCGCGGGCGCCTCGGCCGGGGGCCGATCAGAGGGGGTGCAGCGGACACCGTGGGCGCGCAGATGCAGGACGTCGATCGCCTCTTCGAGGCCTCGCTGGCGGAGGTGCTCAGCCACCGCCCGGGGACGGACGTCTCCGGGCTGGAACGAGCCTACCGCCTCGCGACCGAGGCGCATCAAGGGCAGACGCGCCACACGGGCGAGCCGTATCTGCTGCACCCCGTCGAGGTGACCCGCATCCTGCTCGATCTGCTGCGCCGCCGCTCCGACCTGACGATCCTGCAGGCCGCGCTGCTGCACGACACGGTGGAGGACAACCAGGCCGTGACGTTGAACGACCTGGCGGCCGAGTTCGGGCCGGAGGTCGCGGCGCTGGTCGACGGGGTGACGAAGATCAGCGACCTGCCCTTCCGCACGGCCGAGGGGGCCCAGTCGGAGAACTACCGCAAGATGCTGCTCTCGATGGCCAAGGACATCCGGGTCATCCTGATCAAGCTCGCCGACCGGCTCCACAACATGCGCACGCTCGATGCGCTCTCGGACGACAAGCGGCTGCGCATCGCGCAGGAGACGATGGAGATCTACGGCCCCATCGCCCACCGGCTGGGCATCGCGCGCTTCAAGTGGGAGCTGGAGGACCTGGCCTTCAAGTACCTCGAGCCGGAGGCCTACCGCGAGCTGGTCGCGGCGATTGCCGAGAAGCGCACCGAGCGCGAGGCGGCCATCGAGTCGGTCAAAGAACCCATCCGCGCGCGCCTGGAGCGGGAGGGGATCCGCGCCGAGGTCACCGGGCGGGCCAAGCACCTCTTCAGCATCAAGCAGAAGATGGAACGCCTGGGGGCGCCCTTCGAGGAGATCTACGACCTCCTGGGCGTGCGCATCCTGACCGACACGCGCGACGACTGCTACCGCGTGCTGGGGGTCGTGCACGACATGTACACGCCCGTGGCCGATCGGCTGCGCGACTACATCGCCACGCCCAAGAGCAACATGTACCAGTCGCTGCACACGACCGTCACGGTGCCGACCGGCGCCGGCGATGAGCGCCGGATGGTGGAGATCCAGATCCGCACGCGCGACATGCACCGCATTTCGGAGATCGGGATCGCCGCGCACTACCGCTACAAGGAGGGCCAGCGCGAGCCCGAAAAGGAGCTGACCGACAAGCTCGGGGAGTTCATCGTCCAGGGCACGACCGAGTGGCAGGAGGATGCCCGCGACCCCGACACCTTCATGGACTTCCTGCGCACCTCGCTCTACCAGGACGAGGTCTTCGTCTTCACGCCGCGCGGCGGCCTGAAGCGCCTGCCGCGCGGCGCCACCCCGATCGATTTCGCCTACGCCATCCACACCGATGTCGGCAACCACTGCGTGGGGGCCAAGGTCAACGGGCAGATCGTTCCGCTGCGCTACCAGCTCAAGAGCGGCGAGGTCGTCGAGGTGATGACCCAGCCGCAGGGCCAGCCGAGCGAGGACTGGCTGCAGTTCGTGGCCAGCAGCCGGGCCAAGTCGAAGATCCGTCGCTGGCTGATGGAGGCGCGCCTCGAGGTCTCGGTGCGCCTGGGGCGCGACATGCTCATGCGGGACTTGAAGAAGCACCGCCTGAAGGTCCCCTCCGAGAAGGACCTGGAGGACACCTCCCAGAGCTTCGGCTTGCCGGACGTCTCGATGTTCTTCGCCAAGATCGGCCAGGGGGATCTCTCGGTGCAGAGCGTGGTCGAGCGCCTCTACCCCGAGACGCGCAAGTCCGATCAGCCCGGCCGCGCGGACTCGGCGCTGCAGAAGATCCGCCGTCTGGCGCAGCGACCCGTGCAGGGCCTGCACATCGGCGACATCGACGGGCTGATGATCCGCGTGGCGCAGTGCTGCCAGCCCATTCCTGGCGACAAGGTGATCGGCATCATCACGCGCGGGCGCGGGATCTCGGTGCACCGGGTCGACTGCCCCAACACGTTCCCCGACCGCGTCGAGCCGGAACGAAGAATCGAGGTGCAGTGGGACGTCGAGCGCGATCAGCACTTCCTGGTGCGCTTCACCATCGTCTGCGACGATCGCTCGAACATGCTCGTCGATCTGGCGACGGTCATCGCGCGCGAAGGGGTCGAGATGCGGCACACAACCCTGACCTCGACCGGCGACGGCGAGGCGCGCGGCGAGTTCGTGCTCGAGGTGCGCAACGTGGGGCACCTCTCCAGAGTGCTGGACAAGATCCGCAAGGTGCGGGGCGTGCGGGTGGTCGAGCGGGCGGGCACGGTGGTCGACACGCCGCCGCCCGCGACCGAGGAGTGAGTACCTGCTCGGCCCGCGGAGGCCGGTTCCGCGGCCCCCCCCGCGCGGCGGGCTGAGCGACAGGCAGGTGAACGGGAGGAAGCATGCGCGAGACGTCGAGGGCGAGCGTGGGGCGGCGGCGCTGGGCCGCGCGGCTGGCGCCAGGATCGCTGGCGGCCCTGCTGGCGCTGGCCGGGCTGACGGCGGCCGGCCGCGCCGAGGTGACGGTGGGCGTCCGCGCCGGCTGGTCGGATGTCGCCGACGAGGTCTTCACCGGCAGCGGGGAGCTGGGCGGCACAACGCTCATGGGCGCGCACCTGGGTGTGGGGCTCTTGTCGCTGTTCGAGCTCGAGGTCGCGGGCGAGTCGATCACCGAGGAATTCGACTTCAGCGAGGGTGCGATCGGGCCGTTCGAGGCGGTCGGGGAGGGGACGTGGGAGGACCTGGCCCTCTACACGACGCTGCGCGCGCGGCTCCTGCGGCTCGTCTTCCTGCCCGTGCAGTTCTACGCGGGCGGCGGCCTCAACCTGCACTGGGCGGAGCTGACGCTTGAGAACGTCGGGCTCGCGAACCGGGACGCCGGGCCGGGCGACCTCGAGGACGAGGTCAAGAAGGTCGCCGGCGAGCGCACCGAGCTCGGGTGGCACCTGGTGGGCGGCCTGCGCGTGGTCCCGGGCGACTTCCCGGTGTGGCTCTTCGCCGAAGGGCGTTACCTGAAAGGCTTCGACACCGAGAAGCTGCCCAGGAGCACATCGGTCTATCTGGGCCTGTCGTTCCGCCTCTAGCGAGCCCGGGCGGAGCCGCTCAGGTCGGCGCCTGAGGGCGTCGCGTGCGGCTCGTGCGCCCCATACGTCAGGCCAGGAGTTGGCATGATCGCCGTGGTGCAACGCGTCGAGCGCGCCGAGGTTCGCATCGCCGGGCGCGATCCGGCCCGCATCGGTCCGGGGCTGCTCATCCTCCTGGGCGTGGCGCGCGGCGACACCGCCGCCGACGCGGAGTGGCTGGCGCAGAAGTGCACGAGCCTGCGCATCTTCAATGACCATGAGCGCAAGATGAACCTCGCCCTGGGGGATGTCGGCGGCGAGATGATGGTCATCTCGCAATTCACGCTGCTGGGCGACTGCATCAAGGGGCGCCGGCCGAGCTGGAGCCACGCGGCCGATCCCGGGGAGGCGGAGCAGCTCTACGAGCACTTCGTCGCCGAGCTGCGGCGCGGGCCGCAGCGGGTCGCGACCGGAGTGTTCCAGGCGATGATGGCGGTCGACAGCGTGAACGACGGCCCGGTCACGCTCATCATCGACACGCGCGACTGGCAGGGTCGCCGGGGGGGCGCGGAGCAGGCCCGGGGCGCCGAGAGGCTGCTCGGCCTACGTCACGGGCCCCTGCACCTGGCGTCGCGGTCGCCGCGGCGGGCCCGGCTGCTGGAGATGCTGGGCGTGCGCTTCGATGTGCAGGAGCCGGACGAGGACGGCGGGGCGTGGGTGCCGGGCGACGATCCGGGCCAGTACGCGCTGCGCCAGGCCGAGGCCAAGGCGCTCTCGGTCGCGCGCCGGGTGAAGAGCGGCGTGGTGCTGGGGGCCGACACGGTGGTCTACCTGGACGGCGAGGTGCTCGAGAAGCCCAGCGGCCCCGAGCAGGCCCGCGCCTATCTGGCGCGCCTCGCAGGCCGCCGCCACGAGGTCTACACCGGGTTGTGCCTGGCCCTGGCGGGCGGCGCCTCCCGGATCCAGGGCGTGGAGCGCAGCCGCGTGGGCATGAGCGCGCTCGACGAGGAGACCATCCGCGCCTACGTGGCCACCGGCGAGCCGCTCGACAAGGCCGGCGCCTACGGCATCCAGGGCGTGGGCGGCATGCTGGTCGAGTCGATCGAGGGCTGCTACTTCAACGTCATGGGACTGCCGCTCGCGCGCCTGCGGGCGCTGCTGCACGAGCTGGAGCGGCTCGGGAGCCGGCCATGATCCCCACCGTCGCTTGGGGCGGCGACGCGGTGCGCATCATCGACCAGACGCGCCTGCCCGCGGAGGAGATCTATCTCGATCTGACGAGCCTCGAGGCCCTGTGCGAGGCGATCCTGAGCCTGCGCGTGCGCGGCGCTCCGGCGATCGGCATCTGCGCCGGCTACGGGTTGGCGCTGATGGCGCAGCGCGCCGAGGATGCGTCCGCGGTGCGCCGGGCGGCGGCCACGCTGCGCGCGGTGCGCCCGACGGCGGTCAACCTGGCCTGGGCGGTCGCGCGCGTGCTGCGATCCCACGAGGACGCGCTGGCGCGCGGCGAGGGATTGCAGGCCGCGGGCGCGGCGGCGCTGGCCGAGGCGCGCGCCATCCACGAGGAGGATCTGGCGGCGTCGCGAGCCATGGGGCTATTTGGGGCAGAGCTGGTCGGGCCCCGCGCCCGCATCCTCACGCACTGCAACACGGGCGGATTGGCGACCGGGGGGCTGGGGACCGCGCTGGCGGTCGTCTTCACGGCCGCGCGGGCGGGCAAGCGCCCGCACGTGTTCGCCGCCGAGACGCGGCCGCTCCTGCAGGGTGCGCGGCTGACGGCGTGGGAGCTGCGCCGCGCGGGCATCCCGGTGACGGTGCTGGTCGACGGGGCACGCGCCTGGCTCATGGCCACGGCCGGGATCGACCTCGTGCTGGTGGGAGCCGATCGCGTCGCGGCCAACGGCGACACCGCCAACAAGATCGGCACGTACACGGTGGCGGTCCTGGCGCGGGAGAACAAGATCCCCTTCTATGTGGCCGCGCCCCTTTCCACCTTCGACCTTTCCCTGGACAGCGGGGATCAGATACCCATCGAGGAGCGACATTCCCGCGAGGTGACCCATCTCTCCGGGCTTCCCATCGCGCCGGACGGGGTGAAGGTCCGCAACCCGGCATTCGACGTGACGCCGGCCCGCTACATCACCGCCATCGTTACCGAGAAGGGAGTTCTGACGGGCGATTACCGCCGTCGCATCAGAGATATGGTGGGAAAATGACCAACCGTTCCGCTTTTGCCGCGGAAGTGAGGGGTTGCCTGGAACGGCGTGATGTGGAGGAAGCCGACCGCTGTCTTGAATCCTTCCTGGCATCG
>CAZRWW010000102.1:0-16329 GCA_964603725.1 uncultured bacterium | reverse complement strand
ACGGCAGCGCCAACCACCGCCGCGAAACCATCGCCTTCAGCAAGTGCCCCCAGGGCGCCATCGATCGCCTGGCGGTCTTCCTCGTCTGGCGCAACTTCGTCAAGAAACGGCGGGAGAAGGAGCGCTGGCCCGCGCAGACGGCCGCGATGCGGGCCGGGATGGTCGACCGGCCCCTGCGCTGGCGCAAGATCCTGCGCCGGCGGCTGTTCCCCGACCTGGTGGAGTTGGCGGCGGCCTAGAGACCGCGGTGCAGCAGCGCGGCGGACACCGAACCTGACGGGTCAGTGTGGAGATGGCTTGCCCCCAACGTGACTCCCAAGGCTTCATGAGCCGGCTAGGCGGCCGGAACCGCCCGCAGGGGGGGTGATTCCAGCCGGGCGTCCCACGACGGCCTTGGCTCTCAGGCGTTCGCCCGTCCCGGTGAGCGGCGCGACCCCACGTCCATCCAAGATACCCGCACCACAACCTACTGAATGTAGCCGAGCGAGCGCAGCCGCTCGCGCGCCTCGGCCGAAACCCCGCCCCGGCGGCCCAGCAGGTCCGGGTCGATGTGCCCCAGATTGCGGGCGAGCTGGGCGTCGAGGCTGTCCATCAGGGTGCGCCCCCAGGTTGCCGTGGGGTCGTTGATCGGCATCTGCTCGCGCGGATCGCTCGCGAGGTTGTACAGCTCGATCCGGCCGCCTTCCCGGTCGTAGATCAACTTGAGCGAATCGGCGCGGATGGCCTGCTGCCATCCCCAGTCGATGGTCTCCGACAGCGCGCAGCGCGCGGGGAGCGGCTCGTCTCGCAGCAGCGCGGCCAGGGAGCGCCCCTGCATCTGGGCCGGCGGGTCCAGCCCGGCCAGCGCGAGCAGCGTCGGCGCCAGATCGATGTGCATCACCGGCTGCGGCACCCGCCGCGGCCGGCCCGCGTCGCCGGGCAGATCGACGATCAGCGGCACGCGGATGAGCTCCTCGTAGAGGTGCGTCGACGAGTGCCAGATCCAACCGTGGTCGAGAAATTCCTCGCCGTGGTCCGCCGTGAGCACGACCACCGTGCGTTCCGCGAGCCCGAGCTCGGCCAGGGCGGCCAGGATCTGCTCGACCTGGCTGTCGGCATAGAGGATCTCGCCGTCGTAGGCGTTGATCAGGCTGGTCAGCTCGCGAGGCGAGAGCGCGCGGGAACCCACGAAGTTGATGCTGTCGCGCAGCGCGGCGTTGCGCAGGTCGAGCGGTCGAGACTCGGCGGGAAACCGGTTGAACTGCGCGGGGGGATTGTAGGGGGCGTGGGGCGCCATGTAGTGCAAGTACAACAGGAACGGCCGCTGTCCCCGCTTGCCCAGCCACTCCCGGGCGCGCGGCGTGATCCTGCGGTCGTTCATGATCCCGTAGGTCTCGAAGCCCTGGGCGTAGCCTTGCGCGACCGAGACGAGCCCGTTGGCCACGAAGCCCGCCGTGCGATAGCCCGCCGCCCGGCAGGCCTCGGCGAGGGTGACGAAGCCCGCGGGCAGCGCCGAACCCGTTTGCGGGGCGCCGGGCGGGGCCGGCACCATCACGACCCGGCCGTCGCGGATCGTGCGCCGCTCCGCCAGGCCGCTGCCCGTGCGGTGAACGGAGGGGTAAAGCGACGTGAAGATCGAGGCGACCGAGGGCACGGTCCAGGAGGCCTGGGCGATGCAGGCGTCGAATACCGTCGATCCGGCGGCCCAGCGGTCCACGTTGGGCGAGGTGTCGCGATCATAGCCGTAGCAACCCAGGTGATCCGCCCGCAACGTGTCGATGAGCACGATGACGATCGAGCTTCGGCCGTCGGCACTGGGCCGCGCGATGGACGGCAGGGTCAGCCCAGCGACCGCGGCCAGCACGGCGATACCCCACACGACGCGCCGGCCAAAGATCCGTGCGGCCCGGCGAGTACGCAGGGCCTCGGCGCCGCTTTGCAGAACGCCCGCCAGGCGCGCGCAGGCGCGGCCCGCCGGGCGCCAGCGGCTCAGCAGCAGGCCGAGCCCCACACCCGCGGCGACCCCGCCCACCAGGATGCCGCCGAGGATTACCGCGCGCAGCCACTGCGCCGGCACCGGGGCGCGCAGCGCCACGTTCCACTCGGTCAGGTGGGGCAGCGCCAGCGCCGGCAGCGGCCAGCTCAGCAACACCGGCGCCACCCAGCGGCGGTCGCGGACGAGCCGGACCAGCAAGACCGCCAGCGGGACGCCGGCGAGCAACCACGGCAGCCCGCGCAGGCAGACCTGCCCGATCGCGACGATGGCCAGGTAGGGATAGCCGAGCTCGAGATAGCGCTGGGCGTGCACTTCACGCCAGGCGCCGAGCACGGCCCAGATGATCCAGAGCAACGCCAGGGCACCTGCCAGAGACGCCCGGGGCTCCCGGCCATGTGCAGGAGTATTCTTTGCAGGCATCGTCCCGGAGGCTACCACGGTCGGGCCGGCGTCGCACGCGAGCACTACGGGCGCTATTCGATGAGCAGGACGCGCCTGCTCTGGACCGCGCCGCCCGCCTTGAGCCGCCAGAAGTAGATCCCCGGGGCCGACCGCTCGCCGGCGGCATCGCGCCCGTCCCAGGTCACCGTGCGGGGACCGGGCCCTTGCCGGCCACGCGCCAGCAGCCGGACTTGACGGCCCGCGACGTCGAAGACGCCAAGCTCGGCGCTCATGCTGCCCGGCAGCCAGTAGGTCAGGGTGACGGGGCCGCGCGCCGGGTTGGGCTGCGGCGCGGCCAGGCGTATCGGCGCGGCGGCCTGTGGGTCGGCGGCGACATCGCTGAAGCCGGATTGGTGCAGCACGTAGGTTTGATCCGCCAGCAAACCGCCGCCGACTTCCATCTCGCCGCCCGGCCACCAGACCGTGACGGAGGTGACGGCGGTCGCATCGCCCAGGCCGAACAGCAGGTCGGTGGAGCTCTGGCCGGCGTCGATCACGCCCCCGGTGACGACGCGGTACTGCGCGCGGCCCCCGGCCACGAGCTTGACGCGGGCGCCAATGGCGTCGCGGTTGCAGGCCGTGCCCACCAGCCGCAGCTTGATCCAGTGATTGCCGTTGCCTTCGTTCTGATAGACCACGTGGGGCCCGTGGTTGAAGGGCCAGTGCTGCGACCCGTTGGTGATGAACAGGTCGGCGAACCCGTCGTTGTCGTAGTCGCTCCAGGCCGCGGCCGAGCCGGTGCCGGCCACGATGCAGTCCGCGCCCGCCGCCGCGGCGCACTCCGTGAAGGTCCCATTCCCATTGTTGCGGTAGAGCAAGCTGGGCGCATGCGTCGCCAGCGGCCCGGTGACCTCGCGGTCGTTGACAACGTAGATGTCCATCCAGCCGTCGTTGTCGAAATCGACCGCCAGGCAGTTCTTGCCGCTCTGCGTGTCGCCGATCCCGGCCATGGCGCTCACGTCGGCGAACGTGCCACTGCCGTTGTTGCGGTAGAGCCGGTCGGACAGATGGTCGATGTTGACCAGGTCCATCTCGAGCTGAACCGTCGCCACCGATGTGAGGGTGCCGCCGCCCTGGGCGGTGACCTCCGCCCACCAGCGATGCGTCGTCGCGAAGTCGGTGGAGGTGCGCACGTGCCAGACCCCGCCCGGGGCATCCTGCCAGATGTAGCACCCCAGGCTGACCCCGGGCACGAAGCTCGGCTGCCCCAGGTACTGCCCGTTCTGGGCGACGAAGTGGTTCCCGGTCGGGTGAACGCCGTTCTGGCCCAGGAAGATGTACTGGTTGGGACCATACATGGTATCGAGGCGGATCTTGAAGTCCAGCGCGGGGCTGTTCGCCGCGAGGTCGTAGCCGTCCAGGCCGTCCTCCGGATGCGAGGGCGACATGAACGTCTGAAAGGCGAAGACGGTGGGGCTCAGGGTGTAGGAGTCGCGATGGCTCGGCCAGCCGCCGCGGCAGATATACAGGTCCTGGGCGCCGTCGTTGTTGTAGTCGAACCAGCAGGCGCTCCACACGGACAGGGGCCAGGCGGGCAGCCCGGAGCCGGTGGTGATGTCCTGGAACGTCCCGTCGTGCAGGTTGCGAAAGAGCTTCAGGTAGCCGGCGTCGCAGTCGGTCAGCAGCACGTCGAGATAGCCGTCGCTGTTGAGATCCGTGATGGCCGGCAGGCGCAGCGCATCGGCCCTGAGCCCGCCCGCGTCGGGGACATCCGCGAACGTGTAATCGCCGCGATTGAGGAACAGCCGATTGGGCGTGGCGGTGTTGGTCACCAGCAGATCCAGCCAGCCGTCGTTGTTGGCGTCGAACCAGTGGGCGAAGCGGCCCCGGCCGGTCGAGTCTGTGGTGCCGGCGGCGCGGGAGATGTCCGCGAAGTGCCGGCCGTCGAGGTTGTGCAGGAGCTGGTTGATGGCGGTGCCCTCGGGCCCCGGATCGCCCACGACGACGTAGAGGTCGCGCAGGCCGTCGTTGTCCATGTCGCCCCAGGCGCAGCCGTGCTGATCCCCGCTCATCGGGATGCCCGACCCGACGATCTCATCGAAGAAGGATCGGCCGGCGTTGTTGCGCAAGAGGTTCCCGGCCGCGTAGTGATTGTCGATGAAGACGTCTTCGAAGCCATCGTTGTTGTAATCGCACCAGGCCGGGCCGTAGTTCTCCTCCGCCACCTGGATCCCGAGCTGGGCGTCCACGCGCGTGAAGCTCAGGCCCTGGGCGCCGGGAGCCGGCATGGCCGGCGAGCAGAGCGCGAGGAGCAGGCATAGCCGAAGGGGGCGCAAGCTGCGGTGCATGGATGGCTCCAAGTTGCGGTCAGGGCTCAGGTGATTGTGCCTGTTAAGGATACCCCAGGTGAGGCGCTCTCATCAAGATGACCTCGCGAGCGGCTGCCCTGATCCCGAGCGCGCGGCCGCGGCCGATTGCACGAAATCAGCCAAAGAGGCGCTTCAGCCGGCCCCAGGTGACGATCTGGATCGGGGTCGTCCCGCACCCCACCGGCCAGGCGCCGATCAAATCGCACTCGGGGTTGGGCGGCGAGAAGGGCGCGCACGGCGAACAGGCGGCGAGTCGATAGTCCCCCGACGCGGCCTCGCAGAAGAGCGGATCGGCGCTGATGTTGCCGTTCAGGCCCAACTGCGTGGCGATCGAGCCCACCCAGTCGCCGCCCGCGTTGCCGTAAAGGTCGCAGCACTCGAGTTGGGCCTCGCTCTCCGCGCACAGCACCGCTTCTCCCGCGGTGCTGAAAGCGATCAGGGTGTTGGTCAGGACGACGCCGCCGAGCGGGCCCACCCACAGGCCGCCGCCGTTGGGCGCGCCGTTGAAGGCGAGCGTGCAGCCCGCGAGCGAGGGCGCGCATTCGACCTGGAGGTTGAGACCGCCGCCGATCAGGCCGGCGGTGTTGCCGGCGAAGGTGCAGTTCGTGAACGCCGGGGCGCTGGGCATCTCGCAGTGCGCCCCGCCGCCGCCGTGCGAGGCCGCGTTGCCGGTGAAGACGCAGCCCTCGACCGCGGCGCTGCTCCAGTAGAGATAGAGCCCGCCTCCGTGGGTGGCGGTGTTGGCCTGGAAGACGCAATTGCTGAGCGCCGCTTCGCCGCGGGCGTGCATCCCGCCGCCCGACCAGGTGGCCACGTTGCCAGAGAAGACGCAGTCGCTGAAGGCGGCGTCCGCGTCCACCCAGGCTCCCGCGCCGCTGTGCGCCCGATGATCGCAGAAGGCGCATTCGAGGAAGGAGGGCGCAGCCGTTCCCTCGCACCAGACCCCGCCGCCCTGCCAGGCCCAGCCTCCCCGGATCGTGATCCCGCGCACGACGGAGTCCGAGCCCTCGCCGGAGTGGAAGTGAAAGCCGCGATGGGGTTCGGTCTCGCTTCCCTGGCAGTCGATCACGCAATCGCGCGTGCGCCCGCCCTGCGCGCGCAGGAGGACCGCCTGGCCGTGGAAATCGAGGTCGCGATTGCCGGCGCCCTGGAACACGCCGGCGGTGAGCTCGATCACGTCCCCGGAGGCACAGCCGTCCAGCGCGGCCTGGATCGTGGGGAAGTCCCCGGTGCCAAAGGGATCGACCACGTAGACCGTCGCGCCAAGCGGCGGCGCGAGGACGGAGCAGAGTGCGACGGCGAGGGTGAGGGCGAAAGGCCCGGGAATCCGCCGGCGGCACATGGTGGTCCCCCTTGGCAACGGTTGAGGGCCGCGAGTGAGTTCCGTACGCGTGTTCGTGAATCCAGTGTACCACGCGGCGGGGGCATCCGATGCAGGCGATATCCTCACCGGCCGCCGTGGTCTGCGACGAAAGCGCGCCTTGCCCGCACGCGGGTGACCGCGCCAGTGTGGCCGTTGTAGCTGCCGGTGCTCCGGCACCGGTCCAGGTCATCGCTGTGAGTCTACGCCCGTCATGGCCGTGTCGAACCCGTGAACGCCCCATGGCAGGTTCCTCCGAAAGCGCTTACGCTTTCAGGCGACGAGAGCTCGCCTCGACACGGTAGCCTTGGACGCCCCGCTCGTGGACCCGCGAAAGGATGCGGCCATGACTCCTCCGCGTTTCTCTCTTTCCGCCGGGCTGCCCGTCGTTTTGGCGGTCGCAGCCTGCATCTTGGGTCTCGTCCCGCCTGCCGCCCCACGCGCCGGCGCTGATCGGCGCCCCGCCACCGATACCGTCAGGCTGCAAGCACTGGCGCGCGAGTATGCCGCCCGCGAGGAGGCACGCCGGACACCGCTCTACCATGCCCTGTGCGCCATGCTGCGCGCCGATCCGAACGGGTCCCTGGCGATGCTGCTGGCCGGCCCCGGCGTGGAGCTGATGGGCATCGATGAGCGCGGCCGCCCGCTCATCAACAGCGTCTTCAACCTCAACTCGGCCATCAGCATCAACACCGCCCCGCTCTGGCCGGGCGGGGCGAGCGGCTACGGTCTGACCGGCGCGAACGCCATTGGAGAGCTGGCGGCCTGGGAGCAGGACCTTCCCCTGCGCAGCCACCAGGAGCTGGCAGGTCGTGCCCACTGGGCCGAAACCATGGGCTTAACGAGCGAACATGCCACGCATGTGTGCGGCACGATGATCGCGGCGGGCGTCGATCCGGACGCCCACGGCATGTCCCCCGAGGCGCACGTCGTTTCGTACAACTGGGACTACGCCGAGGCCGAGATGGCGACCGCTGCTGCCGAAGGGCTGCTGATCTCCAATCACAGCTATGGCTACGTGGCGGGTTGGCTGCCCGGTTCCTCGGCCTGGTATTGGTGCGGGGACGTCGAGGTCGACTCGCTCGAGGACGCCGGCTTCGGCATCTACTTGGACCACTCTGCCGAGTGGGACGAGATCGCCTACAACGCGCCCTACTACCTGATCGTCAGCGCCGCCAGCAATCTGCGGGGCTTGGGCCCTCCCCCGGGAACCTGGCACTGGATGTGGATAGGAGGGCAGATGGTCTGGTCGGACATGGTGCACGACCTCAACGGCGGCGAGACCGGGCATGATACCCTCCCGTATCGCAGCACGACCAAGAACACATTGATCGTCGGCGCGGTCGAGGACGTGCTCGTCTATGTCGATCCCGGCAGTGTGGTCATGAGTTCCTTCAGCGGCTGGGGGCCGACTGACGACGGGCGCATCAAGCCCGACCTGGTGACCAACGGCGTTGATGTGTATAGCTGCTCGAACACCGCCCCGAATGCGTATGAGAGACTGACCGGAACGTCGTGCGCCACCCCGGCGGCGGCGGGTTCGGCCAACCTGGCGGTGCAGTTCTACGAGGAAACGCACGGGGAGACGCCGCTCGCCGCCACCGTGAAGGCGATCCTGCTCCACACGACGCGCGAGGCCGGGACCGCCCCGGGTCCGGACTACGCCTTTGGATGGGGCCTCATGAACACCAACGCGGCGATCGATCTCATCGCCGCCGACGGCGCGACCCGCGACCGGATCGGCGAGGGACGGCTCGTTCCGGGCGCGAGCGATTCGTGGGCCTACGCGCACGACGAGGCCGGGCCGATCACGGTCACGCTCGTGTGGACCGATCTGCCCGGTACGCCTGCTCCCTGGTCCCTGGATCCACCCGACCTGAAGCTGATCCACGATCTCGATCTGCGCCTGGAGGGCGTGACGGTGCCGGGAGTCTACTACCCATACGTGCTGGATCCCGCCAACCCGCTGGCCCCCGCGACCACCGGCGACAACTTCCGCGACAATGTCGAGAAGATCCACGTCGAGTCGGCTCCCGCCGGGGAGTACTGGGTCACGGTCGGACACAAGGGGGTGCTGGCGTGCCCACAGGCCTACGCGCTCGTTCAGAGCGGGCTGAGAGCGCCGATATCGCACGCGGCCGACACGGAACGCGCTGCGCCGGCGGTTCGATGGCTGTCGCCGGTCGCCAATCCCTTTGTCGGCCAGGCGGAACTCCGGTACGCGCTGTCGACCTCGGCGCCGGTCTCCGCCCGGCTGTACGACGTCACGGGCGCTCTCGCGCGGGCGCTGCTGGAACGGCGCTTCTCCGGACCGGGGGCGCACAGCCTCGTGTGGGATGGCACCGATGACGCGGGCCGCAGCCTTCCGGCCGGCGTGTACCTGTGCCGACTGGAGGCGGCCGGGCAGAGCGTGGGGCAGCGCTTCGTGCTGATCCGCTGAGGCCCACGTCCTGGTCGTCAACCCACGAAGTCGACCCGCGAGGTCAACCCACGAGGTTGACCCGCGAGGTCAACCCACGAACTTGTAGCCCATCCCGTGCACGGTCAGGATGAACCGGGGGTGCCGGGGATTGGCTTCCAGCTTCTGCCGCAGGCCGGCGACGTGAACGTCGACCGTGCGCGTGCAGGGCATGGCGTCGTAGCCCCAGACGCGGTTGAGCAGCTCGTCGCGGGAAAGCAGGGCGCCGCGGTTCTCGATGAAGCAGCGCAGCAGGGCGAACTCCTTGGCCGACAGCTCGACCGGCCGGCCAGCCCGCTCCACCTCGGCGCTGCGGAAGTCGACCCGCACGTCCCCGAACACGAAAGTGTCTCCGCCGGCGCCGGAAGGAGCCGGGGCGCGACGAAGCAGCGCCTCGATGCGCGCCAGCAGTTCCATCATCTCGAAGGGCTTCGTCAGGTAGTCGTCGGCGCCCAGCTTGAGCCCCACGACCTTGTCCGCCAGCATCCCGCGCGCGGTCAGCATGAGGATCGGCGTCTGCCGGCCGGAGGCGCGCAGGTCGCGGCAGACGTCGAAGCCGCTCTTCCCCGGGAGCATGATGTCGAGCAGGATCGCGTCGTAGCGCCGCTCGCTCGCCATCTGCAGGCCGGTGTCGCCGTCGTGGGCCGACTCCACCTCGAACCCTTCCGCGGTGAGGCGGTCGGTCAGCGTCAACACCAATCCCGGCTCGTCCTCAATCAGCAGAACGCGCTTCTTCATGCTCCCCAATGCTCCCCGCGCCGGACGCCGCAGCCACATCGGCCGGCAAGGTCAGCACGATGCGTGCTCCGCCGCCGGGCGTCTCCTCGATGCGCACTCGCCCGCCGTGCGCGACCGCGACGTCGCGCACGAGGCTCAGGCCGAGCCCGCTGCCCTTGATCTGATGCTCATGCGCGACGCGCCCCCGCACGAAAGGCTCGAAGACCCGCGCTCGTTCACTCTCCGGGATTCCGGGCCCGCGGTCGCTCGCGCTCAGTTCCACGGCCGGCTGCGTCGAGAGGCTGGCCGGCGCGGCGCGCAGGGTCACCTCGCCGCCATCGCCGCCATACTTGATGGCGTTGGAGATCAGGTTCTCCAGCGCGGCCACCAGGGCCTCGCGGTCGGCGCGGATGAGCGGCAGGTCTGGGGGCGCCTCGGTCCGCACGGTGATGCGTCTCTCGGTGAGCTCCAGGCGGTACGTCTCGAGCGCCTCGGCGATCAGCTCACCGGCGGACAGCGCCCGGACGGCCCCGCCGGGAGGGCCCGCCTGCAGGCGCGCAAACTGCAGCACCCGGTCCACCATCCGCCCCAGCCGGCGACCTTCGCGATGGATGATGCGCCCATACTCCCGCGTGCGCGCGGGATCTCCGACGACGGCATCCGCCAGATTCTCGCCCGCCGCCGAGATCACCGCCAGCGGCGTGCGCAGCTCGTGCGAAACGCTGCTGATGAACTCCATCTGCTGGCGCGCCAGCCTTCGCGCCCGCGCGGCGGCGCCCAGCAGGAGCGCGATGCTCCCGGCCAGGGCCGCCAGCACGGCGGCGCTGAGCAGCATGTTGCGCGTGCGCGCGCCGCGGACCCAGGCCTCCACCGAGCCGGACCGATGCCGGACGAGCAGCCGCCAGTCCTGGGGGGTCAGCGTCACGGTCTCGCCGCCGGCGCGTGCGACCCCGATGTCGCCGGGCGGGCCGCGGACGATCAAGACCGCCTGCCGCCGAATGCGCAGCAGGTCGGCGGAGGCGTCGCAGGGGTTCAGGCTGCCGGCGGTCAGGCCGGGCTCCGATGCGTACAGGAGCGACGGCGGGTCGGTGCTGCATTCGACGACGACTTGCAGATCGCGTGCTTCCTCGCTGGCCAGGTAGCGGCGCTCCAGGTCGGGCAGCCATCGTCCGGCGAGCAGATCGCGATCCAGGACCAGGATGAGCCAGGACGCCTTTCGGCTCTGACTCGGTTTCCCCATCGAGAGCTGTGGGACCAGCAGCAGAGGCGTTCCCTGTTCCAGGCGCAAGCCGATCCGGCCCCCTTCCGCGCTGGCGATGCCCGTTACCTCTCGCAAGGGCTCTTCCAACGCGGCAAGCTCGGCCGGCCACGCGCAGGCCTGCAGGCGGCCCTCCTCCGGAAGGAACTCCTGCACCTCGGCCCCCGCGCCCGGTCCCGGTGTGACCCACAGCACCCGGCGCACGAGATCCCGCGCCGGCAGCGGGGATTTCTCCGCAGCGCGCTGCCAGGTCGCGGCCAGCTCCCTCTCCAGTTCGCCGGGCCCCGCGGGGATCAGGAGGAGCTGGTAGGCGCTCTGGAAGGGCTCGAGCGCATCGACGAACTGCTCCGCCAGCCGGTCAGCGCCGGCCTGGAGCAACTGGAGCGTGCGTCGCTGCTGCCACTCGCTCAGCCGCGTGAGCCACAGATACTGCGTCACCGCCAGCGCCGGCAGGACCGCCGCCAGCAACCCCGCGGCGACCCAGAGCGGGTCGAGTCCCCGAAGATGTCGCTTTCCCTTCGCCATGACGATCGGCTCGATGATAGCAGGCCGGTCACCCGACGCGACCGCCTTCGGTCGGATCTTACATGGATTACATCGTCCTTACGCCGGGAGAACAACTCCCGGCGCGCCAGCGCGTAGGCTTGTTCAGAAGGCCTCATTCAGGAAGGCCCGGCAGGAAGGCCCTGCGAGAAAGCCCTGCAGGAAAGCCCTGCGAGAAAGCCCTGCAGGAAGGCCCTGCAGGAAAGCCCTGGCAGTGGGCCCAGCCGAGTGGGCCCGATCCCAGCCCGGCCGGACATCAGGAGGCGAGCCGGAGCCTCAATACGAGGAGGAACGCCATGAGGATGGCCATGATGCTCACCGCCTTGCTTCTGTCGCTGCCCGCGCGCGCATCCGAGGTGCACAACCTCGATCGACCCCTGAAGGGAGATTGGGACTTCTCGCCGCGCCTGGTCTGGTCGGTCGATCAGGCCGCGGGCCAGGCATTCGCGCGCCCCGGCGAGCTACGCGTCCTGGCGGGCGGGACCAGCGTCTTCCATGACTTTGGCACCCACGTGAGTCACATCTTCGCGCCGGACGGCCGGCACGTGTGCGCGTTCGCGGCACAGGGGGACCAGCCGGGCCAGGTGACGCATTACGTCAACTGCTTCATCGCCGGGAGCGAGATCGTGATCGGCGCTCCGACGGACCTGCACTTCTACAGCCAAGACGGCCGCTTCGCCGGCTCCGCGCCCAACAACCTGTTTGCGCGATTCCCCGTCGCCTTTCTGAGCGGACGGGTGGCGCTCGTGGCGCCGGGTAGTCTCAGCGGGCTGCCCGGAGGGGTCGCGCGCATCATGCGCGTGGACTTCTCGAGCGGGACGGAGACCCTCTTCGACGAGCTGGCGCTGGCCGCGTCGGACGGCGCCGGTGGCCCGGCCGTCGTCGTCCGCGGGCTCACGCCGACCATCGAGGCCGCCTGGGATCCTGATCTCGAACGGGTCTACTACGGCTGCTCGTCGGACTACACCATCCGTCTGGCCCGCGCCGACGGTGAAAGCCTCGGGGTCTTCTCCCTGGAACGGCCCCGCCCATCCGTGGACGAGGCGGCCAAGCGCGCGCACGCCGCCGAGAGCAGCCTGCCGGCGCAGCACATCGATGCCATCGTGGCCGGGCTGCCGGACCGGCTGGCCAGCTTCCGGCGGCTCTGGACCGGGGCGGGCCTGGTCTTCGTCCTGCCCCCCACGGGCCTCGAGCGCGATGTGATCGCGCAGCCCGTGGACATCTTCTCGCCGGACGGGCGCTATCTCTACCGAGCCGATCTGCGCCTTCCGGGGGATGTGCGGTTCAGCCCCGATGCGGTGGCCATGGCGGGCAGCGACTTGTACGCGCTGTGCAAGGACGCGCGGGGCCGCTGGAGCCTGGGCCGGTTCGCGATCTCGCTTCCGGAGGTGCAGTAGCACAGGGGCCCCTGAGCGCCAGCCCCCAGCAGATACCGCCCCACCAGCGGCGCCACGGCGAAGTGCTTCGCGTTGTCGTCGTTGCCGCCCGTGGTCACGAGCACCATGTTCTCCTTGGGTAACACGGTGATAAAAGGCTGATCATCCTTGTGCTTGCGCATGCCTCCTGGGACCCGCTTCCTCGTCCGCCTCGCTCTCTTCCTTCCTGTCGCTTCCTCTCTCGCCCAAGTCAAAAAGCGTCTTGACGCCGATGAAACGGAGGTAGTACACGGAGCCAGGCGGTCATTGCTCGGCGCGCGTAAAGGAGACATTCATGAGCGCTCTTCGGCGCATCTGTCCGAGAAGTCCGCTTCTCCTTCCAGGTATTGCAGTCCTGACGTTTCTCCTGCCCGGTCGGGTTTCGGCGCAAAATCCGGCGACGGTGGTCGGGCTTCTCTGCGCCCAGACGCGCGGGGCGTGGGCGTGCGGGGAACCCCCGGTCTCTTCCTGTGGCTTCCCGGCGCGTAGAGACGTTCGGGGGACCCGGAGGGACGAGGTCATCGCCTGGTACAGAGAGCAGCCCGCCTTCCACCTGGCCCACATGCTCGGCTTGATCACGGAGGAATGGGTTAAGGCTTTACGTGAAGTCGGAAGGACTGACGAAGAGATCCTCGACTTCTTCCGCAAGCGGCGCTTCTCGGAGACTTCGGTTCGAGGGTGGCAGGATGTCCACAAGCTGCGGAGCTGGAGCGCTCCCAACCAAGGCCACCCGGACGCAGCCGTCCGCCTGATCGAGCCCGCCGATGCCCGCGAGCCTCAGCCACGCCGCTGTGCCCGACTCACTCGAGCAACTCCTCGACTTGAATGCGGAGTTCGGAGACGACCTTCTCGTACGGGGGCAAGGCGGGCACGAGAGGATCCAGCCACTGGACCCAGGTCGCTTCCACGAGGCTGAGCATTTTCCCCTGGAAGAAGTCCCCCGGGCCGACGAACGAGACCCCGCGTGCGGCGCACTTGGCATGCAACAGGGACCTGAAATCCCGCAAGTCGAGCTGTTCCCTGAAGGCTCCCAGCACGCGCCACAGGTCGTAGTAGTCCCGGGCGCGCGAGCGACTCCAGCCTCGCTCGGCCAGCCTGGCCATGTGCTGGAGGATGGCGCGCAGCTTCTCGGCGATGATTTCATCGAGCGCATAGACCAGCACGGTGGCCCGGAGCGGTTCGCCGTACTCGTGGAGGATCATCTTCCTCGGGGTTGCCCTGTGGATCGCTTCGTCGACCGACACCTCGACCATCACCCGCGTGTGTGCCTCCCTCTGCCACGGGAACCGCGCGCGAATCGAGAAGGCCTCCTGACCGCCCGGATGGGGGGAGCGTTCGGTGTACCGCTCGCAGGTGAGGAGAAGGGGGGCGTACTCGTCGCACAGCCGGACGGCCGCGCGGCATGCGTCGGCCATGGCCTCCTGGAGCGCCGGCCCAGTGGGCACGTCGGCGGTTCCCGAGAAGTCGAGGTCCTTGGAGAAGCGGTAGTTGCCGAAGTAGCACTTCTTGAGCGCTGTGCCACCCTTGAACACAAGCGCGTCTCGCAACGAGTCCACCTGCTCGACTCCAGCCAGCACCCACGAGAGCAGGTAGTCTCGCTCGAGGACTTCCCACGGCGCGCCAGTCTGCCGGCGAGCCTCCATCAACCGGGCGCGCAGCGTCTTCATTCCCGTACCCACCCGGGGAGATTCTCCTGGATCATCCAGCGGCGATTCCGCGGACCCGCGCGGGGGCCTGTCGGGTCCAGCTTCCGATAGCCCTTGACGGGGGCGTTGGCGAGAATCTCGAGGCGAGCAGGGTCGGTGCCCGTCCGTTCGAGGACCCAGCCCAGACGCTTGATTGTGGCCCCATCCAGCTTGAGGGCATAGCTGAGGATTCGGTCAAGATCGAGGTGTGGGACGCGCACTTCGAATGCGTGCAGGACCTCGGCAAAGTCGCCGCAGTACTGCGGTCGTGCAAGACCGTCGAGAAGGGTGCGTTCCGGGTCGGTGATCGTGATGCGCGCCTCTCCGGCCCAGACCTCCTCCGTTCCGAAGAACCGCTCGGGCTTGACCCGCACGAATCGGTACAACGTTCCCCCGATGCGGCAACCGCCGGGAGAAGACGCCGCGCTCTTGCCTCGTTGCTGGGGGATGGGGGTTCCCGCCGGGACGAGAACGAAGACCGCTCGCGGGGCCTGATCGGACATGCCGTGGAAGTCCATGGCAGACCAGTGACTGATTGCGGCGGGCTGCGCGGCGGCCATGGCGACTTCGAACTCGTGGACCGGCGCGACGCCCGGCGTCGAGTCTGCCAGCGCATAGAGGCCGCGCCGCAACGGCACAATCCATCCCTGACGATTCAGGTGATGCAGCGCCTCGTAGACGTAGGGCTCCTTCAGACCGACCTGGGGCCCCAGTTCGCGCGCCCGTCCCGCCGTGAAGACGCGCTCACCCTCACGAGCCAGGAGCCTGACCAACTCAAGGCCGATCGTGGCCCTATGTGGATACCGTGCAGCATTCATTGGAGTCTCTCAAAGGAATCAGACCCAAAGTATCCAGACCCTGGACGTCCTAGGCGCGCCAGAGCGGTCGCCTGAGATGAACTTCGGAGTTTCTTGGATAATGTCAAATGAAATCGTATCAGAATCCACGACCAGGGAGGGAGCCCGAAGGTGGCTACCCGCGCGCCACAGACCACCCCGGGCTCGCTGGGTCCGGCCTCGGCGTCCCCGCCGGACCCCTAGCCCGGCGCGTGCCACACCCCGGCGGCAGTAGGCGTCCCTACACGTCCGCCGCCTCGTACTTCCGGGCGCACCGGGAGTAGAAGAAGATCCCCACGGCGGAGGCGATCCCGAGTGCCGCCAAGAGGAACCAGAGCCGGTACGGGTGATAGGTCTCCCACAGCACGCGGGTCGCCTGAGCCGCGTCGACCTGGCGCACCTCCTGCATCTTGACCAGCGCCTCCTCGCGCGCCACGCCGCCGGTGATGCCGTGATGCTCGGCCAGGTAGCGCAGCGCCAGGCTCGCCTTCTCCCCGAGTTGCTCGTAGATCTTGCCGCCGAGGATCGAGCCGATCGTCTAGCCGATCGCGGTCGGCATGTTAGCGTAGCCCATGTAGAGCGCCTTCTGCCCCTCGGGCGCGATGAGCCCGGCCGAGGCGAACGTGATGCCGATGAAGATCGACGTGACGCGCCGCATGCGCGCGACCAGCCGCGAGACCCACATGACGCAGAGCACGATCAGCCCCGCGTTGGCGTTGATGAGCCACTCCTGCGTGATCATCGTGCCGCGCGGCGTCTCGACCGTGAACGTGGCGGGCAGATGCAGGGCCTTCACCATCGCCGTGGAGTCGACCCAGTCGACGATGAAGTTGGGCAGCATGTCATACAAGCGCGCGCCCGCTGCCTGGTCGGACCCGAAGAAGAGGTATCTCCCGTCGGGTGAGATCAACGGCCAGCCGTCCTCCGAGGCGGATAAGGAACTCCAAGCACCTTCCGCGCCCGTAGCCTCAGAAGAGGCGGGGTCCAGCGCGCCGGTCATGGGGCCTGTGGGGTCCATCTGATCAGCGATGCTCGGGCGCCTGCTCGCTCGAGCGTTGGGCCGGTGCTGCTCGGGCGTGAATCCTTCCCCTTCTTCCACGGTCCGGGTACAGCTATGCCCTGCCCCCCGGGCGCGGGCTCGCCGGGTCGGTTCGCGGGGCCGGCCGGCGTGGCCGGCAGTAGACGGTCCCAAGGTTGTGGTGCGGCGCCGCCGCCCAGGTTCCCCCGGCCCGAGCCTCGGGTCCGGGGCGGCTCGGGCAGCGCGACGGCAGACATCACGGTGGTGGGCGCGCCACCAGCGGCGCGTCTTCGGGATCGGGGTCGCGCTGTGGG
>CAZRWW010000101.1:0-17449 GCA_964603725.1 uncultured bacterium | reverse complement strand
GCGTCCCGGCGACCTGCGCGGCCTGGCGGTCATCACAGACACTCGCACCACAACCTTCCCTTTAAGGGCGGGTGTGATCGTGAGGCTGGGGCGCGGCGTGAGGCTCCAGGAGACATCACCCAGGTAAGAGGTGAAGTCGGCCCCGATCGAGGCCGGCAGGATCTCGTCGTACCCGTCGCGGAAGGTCGTCCGGTAGTCGTCGTAATGGAACTGGGCCCGCAGAGAGCCGCGCCGATAGCGCAGCCCCAGGTTGGCGGCCCGCAGGTCGTGGTCGTCGCCCATGTCGAAGGAATCGCCGAAGATGTCCGTGTGGGTGCGGGGGCTCTGGCGCCCGGCGGCGCCGAAGGCGGAGACCCCGAGGTAGGACTCGCTTCCCAGCGCGGCGCCGTAGCTGGCGCATGGTTGGCCCGCGAGAGGCCCTCCGCGTAGGTCCCGGTGGCCGTACATCAGCTCATCGAGCACGAGGCCGTCGATGGCGAGCATGATTTTGGCCTCCTGGCCCCAGTGACCGCGGAAGCCGACGCCGATCACGCCCCAGACGTCCACGCCGAAGTCGAACCCCGAGACCATCCGGAGCACGTCGACCAGGTCGCGCGCGCCCGACCGCCGGATCTCCTCGCGGGTCACCACGGTCACCACGGCCGGCGCATCACGCACGCTGCGGGTTTCGGCCGGCGGCATCTGACCGGATGCGGATCTGAATGTTGCCTCGCCGGCCGCCAGTAGCGCGGCGGCGGTGAAGTGGCGTCGTTTCATTGCGATCTCCCTGCCGCATAGTCTTGGGCGCGCCGATCCGACCCGGCGCGCGGCAGGCCGGCACCGCGAGGAGTCCTTGTTTGCAGACAGATGTAAACATAGGCTGCTCTGTTCTCCGGCTGACGCGCGGTCACCTTTCGCGACAGCTATGTTGCCGTTGCCGGCGCTTCGATCTTGACGGCGCGCGCCGGCAGTGGGAAACTCATGGCACAGCTACCGAGGGCGCGGAGATCGGACTTGGACGCGCGCCGCGGTGGACGAAGCCCCCCATGCCTAGAGTGCCTCGCCAGCCGCCGCGGACGATCCGCCGACCCATCCGCATGTAGGGACCTAGAGGTCAAAGGAGGCATCATCATGAACAGCCTTGCGTGTGTGAAGCATCCGCCCGTTTGGATTGCCTGCTCGATCCTGGCGGCAGCTCTACTGGTCTTGCCGATGGCGCGCGCGGAGTACATCACCGGCTTCGAGGAGTTGATGGGCTCTCCCGGCGGTGAGATCCTGACGGGTCAGGACGGCTATTACCTCCCCACGGGGAGCGTCGATTACCTCGTCTACACCTACGAGGGCAATGCGCTCGGACTGCCCGACAACCCCACGGGCGAGGACCAGTTCATCGGCGGCACCGGCCCTGGCGGCGGCGTCTACGCGCGCGCGCAGCGCGACGTCTCGTTCGATGTGTGCCCGACCTGGGTGATCGCCTGGGATTTCGCGGCGACCTACCTGGGCGTCGCCCCGTCGGCCCAGAACGTCGGCAGCTTCTCGATCCGCAATGATGGCCTGGCCATCAACCACTACATCCACCTGATGACGTGGGTGGATCCGAACAACCCGACGCTCTTCAACGCGTTCTACATGGCCTATGACGCGGCGGGCGTGCAGTTCCCGCAGCCCGGACAGTCGCCGGGCTTCATGTGGATGGAGCTGCCGATCAACCACTGGTTCCGGGCCTGGACGAAGATCGACCTCGTGGCGAACCTGATCACCGAGTGCGGGATCACGGACCTTTCCACGGGCGTGACGGAAGTCCAGTACCCGATCAACTGGTACCTGGTGGGTGGGGCGGCCGGCGCGGGCGGTCCCATCACGGCCATCCGGTTCTTCGGCGGCGGTGGTGTGGCCGGCAACGCGACCGCGTTCGATAACGTCGACGTCCACCCCGAGCCGGCCTCTCCGGTGGAGTCGGCGACCTGGGGTCAGATCAAGTCGCTCTATCGGTAGCTCCGGCTACCGCGGGTGGCTGTGCCAAGGGGCGCTGCGGAAGGCGTGCGCGACGCCGCCGTCCGCGGTGCCCCTTTGTGATGCCATTTTGTTGCACCAACGGGCCGATCGCCGTGTCCGGTGATCGGTTGGACCGATACTGGTTCCCCGCAGTCTAAAGGCCCACCCGATTTCGGACGATCCGTACTTGTGTGAATGAAGGGGAGTTGGCGCAGCCTGACTCCTCCGGGGTGTGGTGCGTCTCCATTGCCCGGCAGGGATCAGTCCGGCACGGCCTGGTCCGTCCGCGACCGATCATCGGGCAAGGGCAGGCTCATGGCTTCACGTGCCCGCGGGTCATTGACGTCCGACCGGTGGCGCAGGACGGTGCGCGTGGTCGGCTGTGCCCTTCCGCTCCTGCTGGGACCATCCGCCAGCGCCCAGGCGCAGCGCCGGCTACCGGAGGCCGACATCCACGCCGCTTTTATCCTCAAGTTCCCTGCCTTCGTGACGTGGTCGCGGTCCCCCGGGGATACGCTGCACATCGCGGTGGTGGAAGGAGAGGAGCTGCTGGCGGCGCTCGGCCGCCTCGCGGAACAGCACAACGCCACGCCCGCGGATGGGCTGCTTCCGGGTGTTCCGCCGGTCGTGACGGTAGCCGCGCTCGGTCGATCAGGAGACCCGCGCCCGTTCCACATCCTCGTGTTGGCCGGGCCGCATGCTGGTCCGGTGAATGATCTCATCGCCCGCGCGCACCAGGCCGGCGCCGTCACGGTAGACTGTCGCCCCGAACCGGGGGCCGGCACGATGATCAAGCTCCGCCGCGATGTCAACCGGCTCAGATTCGATGTCGACTTGGAGGCCGCCCGCGCGGCGGGCATCAAGGTCAGCTCTCGGCTGCTGCAACTCGCCCGCGGCGATCGGGGGCACATGCTGCTCCACGCGCGCCGGGCGAGACTGTGCTGAGGCGCGGGGGGCGCGTGGACCTATCGGATTTCATCAGTCGCCTCTCCCTGCGCGAGAAGTTGCTCGGCTTCACGCTGCTGACGACGACCATCGCCGTGACGGGTCTGGGGCTGCTCTTCCTGCACCGCGAGCACCGCCAGCTCCGCGCCAGCGGGCTCGAGATGGCCGAACAGACCGCGGCGGCCGTCGGCTTCAGCGCCGCGCCGGCGCTGGTGTTCGCCGATGCCGACGCGGCCGCCGAGGCGCTCAGTCCGCTCGCCGTGGCGCCGGACATCCGCGCCGCCTGGCTCCTGGACAACGAGGCCAGTCCGGTGGCCTACTTCGACCGTCACCACGGTCGCGGTGTTGCTGCCGGGGACGATCCCCCCGGCGGCGAGGGACTCGCACCCGCGCGGCGCAGCGCAACCGCGGTGCGCATCGTGCGCGGGGTGCACTATCGGGGCAGGCCGGTCGGCACCATCGTGCTGCTGGCCGACCTGGGCCGCCACGAATCGCGCGTCAGACAAGGGCGAGTCCTGGTCGGGCTGACCGCCCTGCTCGCGTTGTCGGTGTCGACGCTGATCTCCCGTCTGCTCTTTCAGCGAGTGGCGTCGCGGCTCCAGCGCCTGGCGCTGAGCGCTCGGGACCTGGCGGACGGCGAGCTGGCCACCCGGATCGCCGATGTCGGCGCCGACGAGATCGGCCGCCTGGGAGCGAGCTTCAACGCCATGGCCGCCTCGATCGAGGCCGGCAGCCGGCAGCTGTGCCTCTCGCAAGCCCAGGTTCAACGCTATGCCGAGGGGCTGGAGATCATGGTCCAGGAGCGAACCCAGGAGCTGCGGGCAGCCAAGGAGGCGGCCGAGCGCGCCAGCGGCGCGAAGTCGGAGTTCCTGGCCAACGTCTCGCACGAGATCCGCACGCCGCTCAACGGTATCATCGGACTGGCCGACATGCTCAGCATCACGCCGCTGACCGCCGAGCAGGCCGATTGGGTGGCCCACATCCTGAGGTCCAGCGACAGTCTGCTCGTCCTCATCAACGATATCCTCGACTTCTCGAAGATCGAGTCGGGACGTTTGGAGTTCGCGCAGGTGGCCTTTCGACCCGAGGAGCTGGTGGAGCGGGCCGCATCGATGGTCCGACCGAAGGTCGAGCAGAAAGGCCTTGTCCTGGAGATCCGCGCGCCGGAGCAGCCCGTACCGTCGCTCATGGGAGACGAAAATCGCATCCTGCAGATCCTTCTCAACCTGCTCTCCAACGCGGTCAAGTTCACGAGCCGCGGCAGCGTGACCCTCGTGCTGGGGGGGCAGGCCGCCGCCACCCACGCGGGGCAGGTCGCCGTCGCCCCGGCGGACCGGGCCGGCGCCGCGTTCGGGCAGTACCGCCTGTCGATCGACGTGGTCGACACGGGCATCGGGATCCCGGCCGACAAGATGGACGTCATCTTCGAGAGCTTCCGGCAGGCCGATGGCTCGACGGCCCGCGCCTACGGCGGCACGGGGTTGGGCCTGACCATCTCCCGCGAGCTGGCGCGCATGATGGGCGGCGACGTCACCGTCGCCAGCCGCGCCGGCGAGGGTTCGACCTTCACTTTCTCGGTCTCGCTGCCAATCGCGCGGGAGCGCGCGGCGGCCTGACGATCCGCCAGGCGCGCTTTCCCGGCCGTGCGACTGGGAGTGCGCGCCCCCCAGTCTCAACAGGCCGTTGGCAGGCGGCGAGGGGGCTGGCATGCTTCGGCCGGTCGCATGACGCGGGTGGGCCCCGCTCACGCTGCGTTGAGTCGTGCCCGCTGGGCGGCGAGTCCGGCGACCGGAAGGAGGCACCGTGCGCAAGCCCCGGGTCATCGTGGTCGGCGCTGGGGCGGCCGGCCTGATGGCGGCGGGCCAGGCGGCCGCCCAGGGCGCCGAGGCGCTGGTGCTCGAGAAGATGGACCGGCCGGGGCGCAAGCTGCTCATCAGCGGCAAGGGCCGCTGCAACCTCACCAACGCGGCGCCGGCGGCGGAGTTCATCGCGCACTTCGGGCCCAACGGCCGCTTCCTGCGCCAGGCCTTCGCCCGCTTCTTCAGCGACGATCTGATCGCCCTGCTGGCCGAGCTGGACGTGCCGACGGTGGTCGAACGCGGCGGTCGCGTCTTTCCCGCCGGCGGTGAGGCCGGCGCCGTCGTGGCGGCCCTGCATCGCTGGGCTGTCGCGCAGGGCGCGAGCATCCGGCCGCGGTCGCCGGTCGAGCAGCTCGTTGTCGCCGCGCGTCGCGCCACCGGCGTGCGCCTTCGCGAGGCGGCGCGGGTCTTGGAAGCCGACGCCGTCGTGCTCGCCGCGGGCGGCGCCTCGTATCCGGGCACGGGCTCCTCGGGCGACGGCTTTCGCCTCGCGGCGGCGGCTGGGCACACGATCGTGCCGATCCGCCCGGCGCTCGTGCCGCTCGTGACCGCCGGCGACTCGGCCCAGCGCCTCCAGGGCCTGAGCCTGCGCAACGTGCGTGTGCGCGTGCTGGTGAACGGCCGCCGGCGCGCCGAGGAGTTCGGGGAGATGCTGTTCACCCATTTCGGCGTCTCGGGGCCCGTCATCCTCACGCTGAGCGGACTCATCGTCGACGCCCTGAGCGCGGGCGAGCCCGTGGCGCTCTCGATCGACCTGAAGCCCGCCCTCGATGAACAGACGCTGGACGAACGGCTCCAGCGCGACCTGCGCGAGCGCGCCCGGGGCACGTTCGCGACGATCCTGCGCGGGCTGCTGCCCCGCAAGCTCATCCCGCTCTGCGTCGATCAGACCGCCATCGCGCCCCAGACGCCCGGACACCAGATCACCGGCGCGCAGCGGCGGCGGCTGCGGGCGTGGCTGAAGGAGCTGCGCTTCGAGATCACCGGCCACCGCCCGCTGGCCGAGGCGATCGTCACCGCCGGGGGCGTGGATCTGCGCGAGATCGACCCGCGCACGATGGCCTCGCTGCTGGTGCCCGGGCTCTACTTCGCCGGTGAGGTGATCGACCTCGCCGCCGACACGGGCGGCTACAACCTGCAGGCGGCCTTCTCGACGGGGTGGCTGGCGGGCCGCAGCGCGGCGGCCGCGGGGACGGGCGCGCGGTGATGGGCGCGGCGCCGCGAGGACGGATGACGCCGGGGCGATCGACCTGCGGTGATCTGGGAGACGCTACTTGAGCACCCCCAACCACTGCCCGAACAGGAAGTCCATGCGCCCGATCAGCAGCGACATGCGGCTCATCACGGTGTAGCCGAACGAGGCGCCGAATGTGACCATGAGGAAGAAGATCCCGATGCGAGCGGCGCGGCCCGCCGCCCGCTTGTGCTCGACCGAGAAGAAGAAGTACACCAGCCCGGTGAAGGTTCCCGCGAAGACGAACACCGCGTTCCAGTCGATGCGCACCGGCAACGCGATGAAGAGCAGCCGCCCCGTCCCGGTCGTGACCAGCGGCACGAGGGTGTCGTGGATCTGGCTGATGGCGTTCGACTGCAGGTAGGTGATGAAGTAGAGCCCGGCGGTCGTGCCGACGATGAAGGCGAGCGGCCAGCGCGAGATCCAACCGACCTTGGGCACGAGGCGCATCAGCATCATCACCCCGAGCGCGCCGGCCGCCAGGTAGAGCCAGCGGTCGTCCCATCCGCCCCCGGTCAGGGAGGCGCCGCCCGCGTCGCGCACGTTCAGGATGAGCTTGGGCCAGATGTTCTGCCAGAAGAGGCTCACGAACCAGTACCCGGCCGAGACTCCGATGAAGATCGCTTCGCAGAGGCGATAGACGGGGTTCTCCCGGTAGAGGAACGAGAAGATCCCCAGCGTGAGCAGAGCCGCGATCCAGATGCCGACATCCGCGCTCATCGCCGCGTGGCCCTCCGCCGCAGGGTGAGAAAGAAGGCCAGATTGCCGAGCACGACGAAGAGCACGACGACGATGTGGGAAAGCGACTGCGAGAGCATGTAGGTCATCGCCTTGCCGGGGAAGCCCGTCACCGCCTCGTACTCGGCCGCGGCCTTCATGCCGCCCAGCAAGCCGGTGAGCTGGGCCGGATAGTACGTGTAGTAGAGCGGCGCGCTGACGGCGGTCGTTCCGGAACCGAGCGCGGCGTGGAATCGATCGCCGGCGAACTGCACCCACTCGACGGTGCCCGGGTAGCCCGCGGAGACCTCGAAGACGTAGGCGAACGAGCTGAAGTCGCGCACGCCGTCCATGATGGGCAGCTCCGTGATCGGCGTTCCGCGCAAGTCGCGCGGGAAGACGGCCGGGATGCTCGAGCCCATGCGCTGGATGACGACCTCGTTGCCCGACTGGAAGCCCAGGTTGACGTAGTCCACGCCGTAGCGGGGCGCATGCCGCGCCACGGCCGAGTCGCGCAGCGCCTCCTGGAGGGCCAGATTGGCCTGCTGCGGCCCCTGCGGATAGAGGCCCATGATGATCACGCGCAGCCGACGGCTGAGCGCCTGCTTCAGGAAGGTCACCGTCATGGGCTGGAGCTCCGCGGCGCTGCTGGGATCGTAGTCGCAGGCTAGCAGCACGCGCGCGCCCGGCGCCAGCCGGTCGACGGCCTCGCTGATGCCGCGGGTTTCCGGCGTTACCGCGACGCGTTGCTGCAGGTTGAGGAAGAGCGGCAGGCTGACCGCGACGGCCACGAAGACGTAGAGCCAGCGGCGATTGAGGCGCAGCAGCCGGTCGGCCAGCGCCGGCGCGCGATGCCCGGTGGCGCGCGGGCCCTCCGCGCCGGCCGAGCCGCCGGAAGCCGCCCGCGGATCAGCGCGGCCATGGGTGCTCCCGGGGCCGGTCATCCTTCGCCCCCCAGGTGCGAGCGCTCGATCCCGAGCATGAGCCGCAAGCTGGTCGAGACGACCCCCAGGGCGATGCCGATCATGATCGCCCGCTGCCCGGCCTTGTTGGGCACGTTCATGATCCAGTCGGAGAGGTTCGACAGGCGCCAACCCTCGGGCAGGAATCCGGTGAGCTGATCGCCGACCGGCACGCGACCGAGCATCACCAGGACGCCCGCCAGCAGCAGCAGCGTCGCTTCGCGGTTGCGGGCGCGGAAGGCCCGGTACGACGCGCTGGCGACGTAGAAGGCGAGCATCGCGAACATGGTGGCCGCCAGCGGATTGTAGACGTTCTGGTAGATCCAGTCGAAGGGCGTGCCCGGGTCGGCGAAGCGGCTGCCGCCGCTGAAGCCGAGGCCCGCCACGACGGTCGCAAGGAAGCAGGCGATCGTCACCACGGCATAGGGCCAGCGCCTCTCGCGGCGGTAGACGCTCTCGCCGGAGAGCTTCATCAGGTTGAGCGCGCCCAGCCAGATCGCGAAGGCGACGATGATCTGCACCCAGTCGGTCAGCAGGTCCTGCAGGCCGGAAAAGGGGCGGTGGGGGATGAAGAACTGCACGACGAAGATAACGCCCACCGCCGCCGTCAGGACCATCGGCACGCGCCGCTTCACGCCCCATACCCCCGGCATGAACCCCGTCTCACCCGATCCCCCTTCACTGGACCACGAACAGCGACGCGAAGTCGAAGAGCCCCGCCGTCTGGACGATGACGCCGATCAAGAGCAGCGCCAGGATCAGCGCCTTGCCCAGGTCCTGGCCCTTGAGGCTCCCGAGCTGCGCCGGCTCGCGCGACAGGTAGGCCCCGGCGGCGAAGAGCTCCTCGCCGATGAGCGTGTAGTCGCAGGCGGCGACGAAGAAAGGCAGCTGGCTCGGCTCGGCCGTCCCGGCGATCTGGATAGCGCCGACCGAATTGCCCGTCTCGGCCAGGAGCAACGCTTCGGCGTAGAAGAGCCCCTGCAGGAAGATCGTGGCGGGCTTCTCGCGCACCATGATCCCGTCGAGGGCCGCGGCGTACCCGAACTGGTCGTCGGTCAGGTAGTAGACCATGTCGTCGCGGTAGCCGTCGGGGTGGCCGGTGGCGAGGTAGGCCTCGCGCACCGTCTCGCGGCAGGCGACCATCACCAGCGAGCGCGAGACGGGCACCTCCAGCGCCGCCCCGTAACGCGCGGTCTGGCGCGCGACGCGGCCGAGGATGGCGATCCCGGCCAGCGTCTGGACCTGGTCCATGTCCATCGAGCCGGGGATGAAGAGGATCTTGCGGCCCATCTCGGTGGCCCGGCCGACTGCCTCGTCGACCGCGTCCAGTCCGGCGATCTTGCGGATGAAGATCGGCCGGCCGCGGCGCGCGTGCTCGATGAAGTAGAGGATCAGGCCGGCGAGCACGATCACCGCGACGAGGGTGTTGATGCGGCCGCGATGGAACCACTGGGCGGCCGGGACCGCGGGGCCGCACACCTCGGAGACCGCGACCTGCCGGCCGCGGACCGCCGCCACGCGGTAGTAGTAGCGCGCGCCATCGCGCAAGCCCTGGGCATCCTGAGCCTCGCGCGTGCGCGCGGGCGTTTCGCCGACCTTGACGAAGGGGCCGGCCGGCGACTCGGCCCGCTGGATCTCGTAGCCCGAGAATGTGGGGTCTTCGGGACGATCGGCGGGCGAAAGCTCCCACTGCAGGAGCAGAACTCCGCCGGCGTCGTTGGGGACGTCGATCGCGCGCGGACTGCCCGGCGGCGACAGGGCGGGACCGGTGCTGTCGGGAGACTGAAGTTCGGGGACCGTGAGGTTGGCCGGCGCCAGGGCGGGACCGGCACTGCCGGACGTCAGAAGCTCCGCCTCGGCGAGACCTGGGTGCGCGGCGACGATGACCGCGGCCGCCAGCGCCCGGGCCGCCGCCCGCACGCGGACCGCCCGGGCCGCCGACGGCACGCAGACGGCCCCGGCAGCCGCGCGCAGCGCTCGGGCCGACCGCCCCCGGCTCGTGCTCACGCCCGTGTTCCCCGCCCGTGACGCCCAACTCCACGCTCATCGCCCGGCTGCGACACGCGGATCGAGCGCGATGATGCGTGCGCGGGAAGACGGGGTCAAGATCCGAGCCGCCCGAGCTCACAGCGGCAGGCACGCGCGCCGGGGGAGGAGGGGGCAATCGGGGCTGCGGGGGGACAACCGACCCTCATCGGAGAGCTCCCGAGCTAAGGGCCGTGAGACGCTCGTGAGACGGCCGTCTCGTATTCTTCTACGCGCAGGGGCGAGACGGAGCCGCACGGGAGGATTCACGATCGGCCCTGCGCCTTGGGCAGGAACGATCGAATCGATCTGGGGCGGGTGTTCCGCTGGACGCTCACAACGAGGGGGGTTGGGCGAGCCAGCGGTGACCCGCCCCGGTCTCTATTCCCCTCCGCGCGTTACTGCAGCACGATGATCCGCTGCGACGCGCGCAGCGCGCCATCGGCGACCACGTAGTACACCCCGGCGCCGAGCCGCTGGCCGCCCGCGGCGCTCCACTCCAGGCTCAGCGTCCGCTCCCCGCGCGGCAGGTGCCCCTCGTAGAGCGTGCCCTGCGCGCGGCCCCCGCTGTCCACCAGCGTCAGCCGCACCCGGCCGGGGTCGGCTGCCCACAGCCGCAGGGCGAGCCGCCCGGATGGAGTCGCCACGGTGGGACCCCGCAGCCAGCACCGCTGCGGCCGGACCGTCTCCGCCGTCACGTGCGCCGCGTCGGGGTGGAAGAGACGCAGGGCCGTTTCGACGCGCGGCCGGAAGCCGCCGAAGCCGTTGTAGCAGATCTCCAGCGCCTCGGTGCCGTCGGCGTTCTCCACCCCCACGGTGGCGGAGCCGGGGACACCCGGCGTCAGTTCCTTGTACAGGAAGTCGATCGTCCCATCCGGGTAGAGAACGGCCTGGAGCGTGTGGTGACCCTCGGGCGGGCCCCAGGAGGGAAGGTCGTTCCACTGGACGATGAAGCGTCCGTGGGCGGCGTCGTTGAAGTAGTAGACCTGACCGTAGGCGGAGGGATTGAAGTCGTCCCAGTAGGGCGCGACGATATTGTTGGGCTCCCCCGGCAGGGGAATGTGGAAGTTCATGAACATGGGATCGCCGGGCGTGAACGCGAGGTATCCGTTGGAGCAGACGTACACGGCGTCGTAGCTGTCGCGCTCGAGTCCCGCCCAGAAGGGGAAAGTGAACCCCAGGGGGAAGGGACCGGCCAGCTCATCGTCCTCGGTGATGCCCGTGTTGGTGCCGATCGCCATGATGTCGAACCAGTCGTAGGCGATCTCGACCCAGTCGTAGACGCCGGTGCCGTGGCCCACCCACTCGAAGCGCCGCGTGGTCTCGCCGTTGCCGGCCGCGTTGTAGGGCACGACCTCATAGGCATAGTAGCCCGCCACCGGAGCGGAAGCGTCCACGTACGCGGAGGGCTGTCCAATCTGCACGCCGGTCAGGTCGGCCAGCAGGGTGTCGTCGCGATAAACCTTGACCCCCGTGAGCTGGGTGAGCGGGTCGCCGCTGGCGGTCAGCGCGGGGTTGACCCACTCGAGCTGCGCGGAAAGCGAGCCGTAGGGGGCCGTGACGGCGAAGGCGCTCGCCGCCCCGGGCGCGGCGGCGACCGGCGGCGTGCCCGTGACGACGATCTGGTGCATGGGCTGGAAGCCGCTGTAGGTATTCGTGGCCGTGGGCTGGGGCGGGTAGGTGAACCCGGTCCCACCCGGCACGCTGGTCTCGACCTGGCCGAAGGAGACGCTCTGCGGCGGTAGATCGTTGCGCCGTCCCCAGATGACCGTGCGGGAGAAGGCCGCGCCGATGAAGTAGTGCCCGCCGGCCTCGAGCAGGATGTCGCGCGGCCCGGAGGAATAGAACTGGTCGCCGGCGGGGACGTTGACCGTCACCTGGTCGATCATCGTGTACTGACCCGTCACGGCAGCGCCGCGGTAGACGACGAAGATGAGGGTCATCGGCTGCGGCGTGTACATGCGCAAACGATGCTCGTGGAGGTTGACCGTCGTGTCGACGTGGTAGATGTTGCCACGGCAGGCGGGATTCGTCTGGTAGTTCCATTGCCAGTCGCCCACGGTCTCCTCGAGCAGATTGCCGGACTCGCGCAGCGGCAGATCAGACCGGGGCGCGCAACCAGCGGCGGGCTCGCCCGGGAGTCGGGCGGCCTGCAGTTCGGCGGGCGCCTTGATGGCGGGGTCGGCGGTCGGCCACGGCGGCGAGTTGAGGGCGTCCGCCGCCGCGGCGAGCGCTGGGCAGCAGACCAGGAGAGCCAGCGAAGCCACGCAAGCCAGTAGAGCCGAGGAAACCGGGAGAGCCGGTGAAGCTGCCGAGATCAAAGCTGGTCGATACATGGGGACCTCCAGTATTCCAGGGCCACGGAATCGACTGCCCCGCTGCGGCGGCGGTGCCTTGACAGCCCTGAGAGTATGTTCGGCCTGGCACGGAATCAAGACGCGGCCGAACGGAGCCGCCGGGCGGCGCTTCGTCCGCAAGGCGCCCGGCAGGGGCGCCGAGGAGGGTGAGATGAACCATAGCTCGTGGTTGCGGAATGAATTCGCGCATGGCGGCGCGCCGGCGGGTCGGGCGATCCGGCTGGGTGGCATGCTGCTCGCGCTGTGGGCGCTCACCGCGGCGGCGCCGCTCGCGGGCGAACCGTGCGGCACCTTTTCAATCGTGGCCCACGACCCGGCGACGGGCGAGGTGGGCGTGGCGGTGCAGTCGCGCGTCTTCGGCGTTGGCCAGCGCGTGGCCTGGGCGCAGGGCGGCGTGGGAGCGATTGCGACCCAGGCGCAGTCGAATGAGTCGTTCGGTCCCAATGGCCTGCGAATGTTGGCGGCGGGTCTGACGGCGCAGGAAACCCTGGATGCGCTGCTCGCGCGCGACCAGGACCGTGACCGGCGCCAGGTCGGCGTGGTCGATGCGCAGGGCGCGGTCGCCAGGTGGACCGGCCCGGGTTGCCTCGACTGGGCGGGCGACGCCGCCGGGGCGGGCTTCACCTGTCAGGGGAACATCCTCGCCGGCGCGGACGTGGTGGCGGCCATGGCGCGCGCTTTCGAGGAAGCCGCCGGCCAGGAGCTGGCCCGCCGGATGATCGCGGCGCTCGAGGCCGGCCAGGCCGCGGGCGGGGACAGCCGCGGCCAGCAATCGGCGGCGATCCTGATCGGCCGCCATCACCCGCAGTTCCCCGAGTACGCCCAGCGCTACGTGGACATCCGGGTCGAGGATCACGTCACCCCGATCGCCGAGCTGCGGCGGCTCTACGAGATGTACGAAGCGCAGGGGCTCGTGCAGGCGCACATGCGCTTCGCCGAGTGGCGGGCCGCCCAGGGCGACTCGGCCGGCGCCCGCCGCGAGCGCGAGCTGGTGGGGATGGTGCTCGTGCGCGCGGTCGAGAACGACGTGCGGGACGCCGGCATGCTCAATTCGCTGGCCTGGTTCGCCGCCACCAACGACCTGTTCCTGCCGCAGGCCCTGATCGCCGCGCAGCGAGCGGTCGAGCTCGAGCCGGGCGACAGCAACATCATCGACACGCTGGCGGAGGTCTGCTTTCGCCTCGGGGATGTCGAGCGAGCGATCGCCGTCGCGAGACGAGCGCTCGAGCTTTCCCCCGAGGACAGCTATCTGCAGGAGCAACTCGCGCGGTTTCGCGCGGCGCAGATCAGTTCAGAACCTTGAAGACCTCGTCGCCCACCCGGGCATGCTCGGCCACGCGCACGCCGATGGACTGGCCCTTGCGGGCGCTGGGGACATCGACGCGGTCGATCTGCATGGACTCGATCTTCTGCGTGAAGTCCGAGGTGTGACCCTTGATGCGCACGGTGTCGCCCACGGCCAGGTCCCCCTCGGTCAGCTCGATGGCGGCTACTTGGACCTTGCCGAAATAGTGGGTGATCCTTCCGATCTTGATCTCCCCGTCCATGACTTCAACCTCCTCCAACGCCTCTGCGGAGCGCCCCCGCGGGTGCGGCTGCCGGAGCCGAGGCTAGGCCCGGCCGGAAAGTGCCGCAATGTGGTATTTGCGGCCCGCGCGGCGCGTCTACAGGTCGGATGCAGACCTCTGGGCGGCGCGCCCGCGCTCCTAGCGAAGTCCACTGGGCGCCCTCGGCCAGAGGGGCGGCCCCGGCTGCCAAGAAACGGTGCACAAGGTGGTCGGGGCCGCCAATCCATTTCCGTGAAATGAGATATCCTGCCTTCCTCGCAATCTGCGCGAGCTGGTTCTCACCGCTGAAGACCGCCCTCGACCCGCGGCCATCTGTAACCACCGGCCGCCCTCGCGCCCACTACCCGGGTGAGCCTGTTTCCGCGGGCGCCGCGGCCCAGAGCACAGCAGAACCGGCGCCGGTCGGCAGGGTCGCAAGGGACAGGCGCCCAGCTTAGACTGGCCCTGGGCCGGAGGGGGCATTCACCCATCGCACCCGCCGGGCTGTGGCTGCCCGCGGAATCGGGTGGAAACGCGCCGCGCGGGACCGGGGCATGACCGCGCGCAAGGGGAGTCGCGGTTTGGGACTACCCGTCGCGGAGGAGGATCGGAGCGACGTTCAGGCCGCGCGGGCGGGCGATGAGGAGGCGTTCGCCCGTCTTCTGCGCCGCTACCAGGCCGCGATTGCCGCTCAGATGAGGCGCTTCAGCCGGGATCCGGTCGAGGTCGAGGAGCTCGTGCAGCGCGTCTTCATCGAGGCCTATGGCAGCCTGGCCGGCTTTCGCGGGCAGGCGCCGCTGCTGCACTGGCTGCGCCGCATCGCCACCCGCGTGGGGTACCGGTACTGGCGCCAGGAGGCGCGCGAGCGGCGGGGCCGCGCCGAGCTGGCGACGCGCTGGGAGCCCGCAAACCCGTTCGCGGACCCGGCCGGTCCCGCGGAGGCCGCGCGGCTGCTGCACGATCTCCTGAGCGGATTGCCGCCGGCCGATCGATTGGTGCTGACGCTGCACTACTTCGAGGGCTGCAGCACGCGGGAGATTGCCGAGCGCACCGGCTGGAGCCGCGCCTGGGTCAAGGTCCGGGCCTTCCGGGCGCGCCGCACGCTGCGATCCCGGCTCAGGCAGGCCGGTTTCGGAGGTTGATGGTGATGAAGAGCGATCCGCTGGATCGGGTGGCGCGCTGGGCGGCTGCGGCGCGCGAGGAACCCGCGCCGCAGATTGACGTGAGCGATCGGGTGACGCGTGCGCTGCGCTCCCAACGCCGGCGACGCCCGCCGGTCGGGCCCGATCCCACGTTGGCCTGGTTCGCGACCGCATCGGCCGTGGCCGCGTCGGCGGCGACGCTCGCGGCGATCGTCTTGTATCTGAGGATCGCCGACCCGCTCTGGACGCTGTTCGCGTCGATCGGCGTGTACGCGCCATGAGGATTCCGAGCATGAGCGACGCTGGTGCTGCCCGGACTGAAGTCGCACGACGGCCCTGGATCCACACGATCGTGCTCGGCGGCGCGATCCTGGTTTGTGGCTTCCTGATCGGTGCCGGAGTGAGCGGCCACGTGCTCTGGAACCGTGTGCTCCACGGCGCGCGCAGCCCCGAGCGCATGCACGCGCGCGTCACCGAGCGCCTGATGCGCAGTCTGGACTTGACCGAGGATCAGGCCCGGCAGGTCCGCGCCATCGTGGACGAACACCGCCGCCGCGAGGCCGAGATCCTGGAACAGAGCCGCCCGCGGCTGGAAGAGGAGATCGAGCGCATGCGGGCTGAGGTGGCGGCCGTGCTGACGCCCCAACAAGCCGAGCGGTGGAACGAGCGCATGGAGCGGTTCCGGCGCCAGTGGATCGGCCCACCCCCGTGGCGCGATCGCGGCGGGCGCCGGCCGCCGCCGCCGCCACCCGGGCCATGAGCGCGCCCGCGGGCCAGTCGCGCCGGGCCCGCGGCGCCCAGACCGATGGACATACCCGAGAGGAGGGATGAGTCATGGCGAGAAGCACAGGAACGAAGCCGGCTGCCTGGATCGCTCCGGGGGGACCCCTCACGGTGCTGTCGGTGCGGCCGTCGGCGCCGCTCGTGGCGCTGCTGGTGGCGAGCGCCGTGTGGGTCACCGGTTGCGGCGAATCGGAGGCGCCGGGCAGCGCTCTCGTGGCGGCGTCGGCCGCGGCGGATGGGGCGGATGCGGCAGATGCGGCCGCGTTCGCGGCCGCCTACGTTCCTGCGCTGGAGCAGGTGCAGGGTCGGATCCAGCTGCGCGCGGAGCAGGTCGCGGCCGTGAGCGCCGCGCTGGAGGAGCTGAGGTCGCGGCCGGCCAGGACCGGTGACGTCGGGCGCCGCGGCCCGACCTCGGGCGAGCGCCCCTGCTGGCGCTTCATCGAGAGATGCGCGGACGTGCTCGATCCCGATCAACTGGCGGCGCTCATCACCATGCTCACCGAAGGGCGTGAGCGGCTGCGCCAGGAGCGCGAGCAGGTGTGCCAGGAGCGCGAGCAGGTGTGCCAGGAGCGTGAGCGGCTGCGCCAGGAGCGCGAGCAGGTGCGCCGGGATCACGGACAGCGTGCGAGCCGCACGGCGCGGGACGGCGGGCGGCGGGAAGCCCTACGCGAGGCGCGCCGCGAGCAGCGCAAGGTCCGCCGCGCGCAGATGGAGGCGCGCGTGATCGCTCTGCTCACGACGGCGCTCCACCTCGAGGCGGCGCAGGTAGAGGCCGTGACGCGAATCCTGGCCGAGGCCCACGATCGGGCCGCGGCGGTGCGCGGCGCGGCCCGGGGCGGCCAGGGCACGCCTGACGACGCGCGCGCCCAGCTCGAGCAGATCCGCGAGGAATCCCGCGCGGCGATCGCCGCGCTGCTGACCGAAGAACAGCAGGCGGTCTTCGCGGCGCTGCTGCCCTGGCTCCCGCGCCCGCCGCGCGGGGGTCCGCGCCGAGGCTGAAGCCGCCGAGCCGCAGCGGGGGCCCGGGCAGCTCTTCCCCCCACGCGTGATCTCCCCCGGGCCCGACCCGTCCTGTCGCCCGCAGGTTGCGCCGGTCTCTGTACTTCCAGCTCACCCGGGGCGGGGCAGGGCCCTGAATCGCTTCTCCTATTTGCAATTGGAGCGTAGACTATGCGTCCGTGCAACCCGCCGGGTGTATCAGGCGATATATACACTCCGAGGGAGCTCATCGGGAGCTGCTCTTCCAAGGCGACAGGCAGGGGAAAACGAGATGCAGGCAGTCGAGCTGGAGAACATCACCAAGACCTTCGGGTCGCACGTGGCGGTCGCGGACCTCACGCTGAATGTCCCGCGGGGCAGCGTCTACGGCTTCATCGGGCCCAACGGCTCGGGCAAGACGACGACGCTGCGCATGATCATGAACATCCTCTACCCGGATCGCGGGACGATCCGGGTGCTGGGCCAGCCGATGTCCGGCGCCGTGTCGGACCGCATCGGCTACCTGCCCGAGGAGCGCGGCCTCTACCGCAAGATGAAGGTGCGCGACGTGCTCAAGTTCTACGGCGAGCTCAAGAGCGGCCGGCGCGTCGATGAGGAGGTCGACCGCTGGCTGGCGCGGCTCGACCTCAGCGCCTGGGCCAATCGGAAGGTCGACGCGCTCAGCAAGGGCATGAGCCAGAAGGTGCAGTTCATCGCCACGGTCTGCGCGCGGCCCGAGCTCCTCATCCTGGATGAGCCCTTCAGCGGCCTCGACCCGGTCAACGCCGACGCGCTGCGCGACGCGGTGCTCGAGGTGCGCGCGGCGGGCACCACCGTGATCTTCAGCACCCACGACATGAGCGTGGCCGAGAAGATGTGCGACTTCATCTTCATGATCTTCAAGGGCCGCAAGGTGCTCGACGGCA
>CAZRWW010000100.1:0-18247 GCA_964603725.1 uncultured bacterium | reverse complement strand
CCGAGGCGCGTCCGGGCCCCGTCGCCAGGGCCGCGCGGCGGGCGCGGGCGGCGCCGCCGGGGGCGGCCAAGCCCGGGGCCGAGGCGGTGGCCACGCTCGATCTCCTGGAAGATCACGACACGCGCGCGGCGGGCGTCTCGCCGGGGGAGATCCGCGAGAACGCGGAGCTGCTCAAGCGCACGCTGGCCAGCTTCGACATCGAAGGCGAGGTGAGCGAGGTCCACCCCGGTCCGATCATCACGCGCTACGAGTTCACGCCGGGCGTGGGGGTCACGATCAGCCAGATCGTCAGCCGCCAGGACGACCTGGCGCTGGCCATGCGCGCGCCCCGGGTGCGCCTGCTGGCCCCGATCCCCGGCAAGGCCGCCGTCGGCGTCGAGATCCCGAACCGCGAGCCCGCGCTGATCTCCTTCAAGGACGTGGTGACCGCGGGACGGTTCCTGGAGTCGCAGGATCCGCTGGCGGTCGCGCTGGGCAAGGACGTCATGGGACGGCCCTTCTTCGCCTCGCTCGAGAAAATGCCGCACCTGCTCGTGGCCGGCACGACCGGGTCGGGCAAGAGCGTGTGCATGAACACGCTCATCGTCTCGCTGCTCCTGCGCTGCAGGCCCGAGCGGCTGCGCCTGCTGATGATCGACCCCAAGATGCTCGAGTTCACCGCCTATAACGACATTCCGCACCTCTTGCGGCCGGTCGTCACCGACGCGCGCGAGGCGGCCCGCGCGCTGCGCTGGCTGACCAAGGAGATGGAGCAGCGCTATCGCATCATGGCCAGCCTCGGCGTGCGCAACATCCAGGGCTACCAGCAGAAGTGCGCCGCCCCGGGCGAGACCGAGCCGTTGCCGCCGATGCCCTACATCGTGGTCCTGGTCGATGAGCTGGCCGACCTGATGCTCTCGAACGCCGCCGAGATCGAGGTGCCCGTCGCGCGGCTGGCCCAGATGGCCCGCGCCGTCGGCATCCACCTGGTGCTGGCCACGCAGCGACCGTCGGTCGATGTGATCACCGGCGTGATCAAGGCCAACTTCCCGGCGCGGATCGCGTTCCAGGTGGCGACCCGCACCGACTCGCGCACGGTGCTCGACATGAACGGCGCCGAGTCGCTGCTCGGGCGCGGCGACATGCTCTTCATACCGCCGGGCAAGGCCCAGGCCCACCGCATCCACGGCGCCTTCTTGAGCGACACGGAGATCGAGCGCGTGGCCACCTACCTGCGGCAGTTCCCGGCCCCGGAGATGCTGGGTCCGCTGGAGCTCGAAGAAGGGCCCGGAGGCGAGGGCGACGAGGGCGATGATCCGCTGTTCGGCGAGGCGCTGCGGATCGTGGTCCTCGGCCAGCAGGGCTCGACCTCGATGCTCCAGCGTCGCCTGCGCGTCGGCTACACCCGCGCGGGCCGACTGATGGACATGCTCGAGCAGGCCGGAATCGTGGGGCCGCCCGACGGCAGCCGCGCGCGCGATGTGCTGGTGCCGCCGGACTACCTCGAGAAGGAGCATCCGGAGCTGGAACGGGTAGTCACGAGGAGTTGAGGGTGAGGGGGGCGGAGCCGGTCATGAATCGCGGCCAGACACGAAGCGCGCCCGTGACGGCGGCCTGGAAGGCGGCCCTGCTGGCGCTGATCGGGATGGGGACGCCCGCGGTCGCGGATGGCCGGGTGCCGGCGGCGCCCATGGTCGAGGCGTTTCTCGGGCGGCTGTCCGCGGCGGCGGGCATGCAGGCCCGATTCACTCAGATCAACCGCTGGGCGGTGATCGACGAGTCCGACTCGGCGTGCGGCGTGCTCACCGTGGCCCCCCCCCAGAGATTCCGCCTCGAGTACGCCTTCCCGCGCGGCCATCGGATCGGCTGCGACGGCCGGTACGTCTGGACGTTCGTCCCCGAGGAGCGCCAGGTGCTGCGGGCCGGAGTGGGCGCCACCACCGGCTGGGGTGACTTCTTCCTGCGGGCCTTCTATGAGGGGGCAGACTCGCTCGTGTCTGTGACCGTGGGGGCCGAAGGTCGGCGCGCCGCCCGCATCGCGCTGGGGCCCCGTCCCGAGCTGGGCGTGCGGTCGATGGAAGTGACTCTGGACGCCGACCGCGGCCTGCCGCTGGCCTATGCGTACGTGGATGAGGAGGGCAACCGCTATCAGTTCTCCTTCGAGACTGTCTCGTTTCCCGTGACGCTCCCCGACACGCTCTTTCAGTTCGCCGCGCCCCGGGGCTATGAGCTCATCGATGTCGACTGACGTCCCCGGCGGTCCGGCGGATCCGGTAGACTTGCCGGCCGCCCGCGTCTGCGTCGTGACGCTGGGCTGCCCGAAGAACACGGTCGACAGCGAGCAGATGCTGGCCGCCCTCGAGGCGCAGGGCTTCCGTCTGGTGCTGGCTCCGGAGGAGGCCGAGGCGGTCGTCGTGAACACCTGCGCGTTCATCGAGGACGCGCAGCGCGAGTCGATCGATGAGATCCTGGAGCTGGCCGGGCTCAAGAGCGCCGGGAGGTTGCGCTGCCTGATCGTGGCCGGATGCCTGGCCGAGCGTCACGGCGATGAACTGCTGCGCGAGATTCCCGAGGTCGACGGTTTGGTGGGGCCGGGAAACGTGGCCGCCGTGGCGCGGGTGCTGGCCGATTCGCTCGCGGGACGCGGCCGGCCCGTCCGACTCGGTGGCTTCGCCGGCATGCCGGACACGGTGGCGCGCGTCCGCACCGGCGCGCCGCACTCGGCCTATGTGAAGATCGCCGAGGGTTGCGATCATCGCTGCGCCTTCTGCCTCATCCCGCGGCTCCGCGGGCCACAGCGCAGCCGGCGCCCCGAGTCGATCGTGGCCGAGGTGGAGTCGCTGGCCGCCGAGGGCGTGCGCGAGGTGGTCCTCATCGCGCAAGACACCACCGCCTATGGACGCGATCTGCCAGGAGGGGCCACGCTGGTCGATCTGCTCGCGCGCCTGCAGGTCTGCGAGGGCCCCGAGTGGGTGAGGCTCATGTACACGCACCCGGTGCATTGGGACGAGCGGCTCGAGGAGTTGCTCGCCGCCGGCGGCCGCTTGCTGCCGTACGTCGATCTGCCGATCCAACACGTGGCCGACCTGGTGCTCAGGGCCATGCGCCGGGGCCACGACGGCGACCACCTGCGTCGGATGGTCGCCCGGCTGCGGCGGCGCGTTCCCGGCCTCGTGCTGCGCACCACGGTGATGACCGGCCATCCCGGCGAGGGCCCGCGCGAGTTCGACGAGCTGCTGCGCTTCCTGGAGGAATTTCCCTTTGACCGTCTGGGAGCGTTTGCCTACAGTCCCGAAGTCGATTCGCCGGGCTCGACGACCCCACCCGCCGCAAGCCGGGCCGAAGCCGAAGAGCGGCGCGGCCGGGTACTGGAACTCCAGCGCGAGCTTGCGGTTAGAACACAAGGGCGCCGCAAGGGGACCCGGCTGGACGTGTTGATTGAGGGTGTCCGGCCGGATCGCGCCTACGCCGTAGGGCGCAGCTACGGCGAGGCGCCGGAGGTCGACGGGGTCGTGCACGTCAAGCACGCTCGGCCGTCGGGCGAATCCGGCTTGTCGCCGGGGGACTTCGTGTCCGTGCGCGTGATCGCGGTGGGGCCGTACGATCTGGTGGGCGTACCCATCTAGGAGCCCGGCCCCGCCTGTCGAGCGCGCGCTCGAGCAGGAGCGAACGAGACCGGCCGCCAACGGCGATGGGCCTCCGCTGGGGGGAAGGACCGTGAGAACTACGATGCTGGGAGCGCGCCTCAGGGCGTGGGCGCTGGCGCCGGCGGTGGTTGGCTGGGTGGGTCTGGGCGTCGCGGCGGGACCGCGGACGGTCCGGGCGGACTCGCCGCCAGCGCCCGATCACCTGACCCTGCTCGAAGCCCTGGCGGGAGAGGCGGCGCGAGACGTCGTGACGCAACTCGCGCTGGCGCCCGGCACGGCGGTCCACCTCGTGCCCGAGACGGAACACCCCGCCAACTGGCTCGCCCAGCGGGCGCTGGCCCGCTCGCTGACCGAGTCGGGCTGCCAGGTGATTCTCAGACCGTTCGAGGGGCGGCCCACGCCGGTGGCACCGCCGCAGGCGGCCGCCCCATCGCCGCAGCCGCGGCTCTTGCCCGGGTCGCAGACCCCGCCGGCGACAGGTGAGAGGCAGGGCGTGCCCGCCACGGGCGACGAGGAGCCGAGCGAGCCGGACAGCGCGGCAGTCGCCGGCGAGCGGGGAGCCGAGCCGGAGACTGGCACGGGCGAGGAGCAGACTCCGGCCGGCGGCGAGCTGCCGGCGGTCGTGCAGCAGCGCCGCCAGGAGCGCCTGCAGCGCGAGGCGGAGGAGCAAGCGCGGCGTCAGGCCGAGGCGGCCGCCGCTCAGACCGAGGCGTCGCCCGCGCCCGTCGAAGTCGACCTCACGCGGGCGCTGCCGGCCGAGGGCGAGGTCGTTCTCTATCGCGTGGCGGAGCTGGAGGTGTCCTACCCCTGGATCAAGCGCAGCTGGGTCGTCGGGCCGCGGCGCTACGGCCGGCTCGCCACCGTGCGACTGCGCGCCTCCCATCTGACCCAGCCGGGGCTCCGCGTCGGGGAGGTGGCCCAGGGCGATCGCATCGCGATCGACGAGTTCCCCGGCTGGGCGCGGTCCTACCTGGAGGGCCCGCAGTATCCCTTCGCGATCTCGCAACCGGAACAGAAGTCGATGCAGCGGTATGTCGAGCCGGTGTTCGTGGCGGCGGTCGTGTCGGGGCTGGTCTACCTGTTCTACGAGAACCAGAAGTGATGGTCGGTCCGGGGCGGCGAGGGACGCGTGGCACCCCCTGGGTGGCGCTGGCGCTGGCGGCCGCGATCTGCTCGTGCGGGAGCCAGGAGCGCGTGCAAGGGCCCGGCGCGCAGGGGGAGTTCTTGAAGGGGCGCGAGGCCTACGAGCGCGGCGACCAGACCCGCGCGATCGAGATTCTCCAAGCCTTCGAGCGCACCTACCCCGGCAGTCAGTTCATCGACGACGCGCTCTTCTATCTCGGCAAGGCTCACCAGGCGAACGGCGAGCAGATCCTGGCCCGCCAGTCCTTCCAGCGCCTGCTGGACGGATTCCCCCGCAGCAACCTGGCCGAGGATGCGCTCTTCGAGCTGGCCCAGAGCTGGGTGTTGAGCATGCGCGGCGCCGCGCTGGATCCGGAGCCCGCCGAGGAGGCGTTGCGGGCCTGTGAGATCTATCTGCGGCGCTATCCCGATGGGGGGCATCGGGCCGAGGCTGAGCGCGCGATCCTCAAGGCCCGGTCCAATCTGGCCGCCAAGGACTTTCTGAACGGGCGCACCTACTTGCGGCTGGGCAAGCCCGAGGCGGCGCGGCGCTACTTCCAGAAGTCGCTGGATCGCTGGAAAGAAGCGCCCGTTTCCGCCAGGGCGATGGAGGGCATCGCCGCCAGCTACGAGAAGCAGCAGCAATGGGGGGCCGCGCGTCAGGCCTACCTCGATCTGCTCCAGCACCTGGGCGATGATCCGTCCCGCTTCGAGGACGGCCGCCAGATCGCCGCCGCCGCGCGTCACCGGCTCGATCGCCTCCCGCAGTAGGAGGTGGACGTGAGACTGGGCGTCCTGGGGGGCTCGTTCGATCCCCCGCACGTGGGGCACGTGGCCCTGGCCGAAGGGTGCCGGGACGCCTTGGCCCTGGAGCGCGTCCTGTTCATACCCGCCAACCTGCCGCCCCACAAGCTCCACCGCTCGTTGAGTCCCTTCGCGGTGCGGCTCGCCATGGTGGAGGCGGCCATCGCTGGCCGCGCGGGCCTGGAGGCGCTCGCGCTCGAAGGCGAGCGCGGCGGGGTTTCCTACACGGTCGACACGCTCCGCGCGCTGCGGGCGCGCTACGCTGGGGCGCGTTTCTGGCTGTGCCTGGGGTCCGACAGCCTCCGGGAGATCGCGAGCTGGCGGGACCCGCAGGCCATTGCGTCCATGGCGCGTTTTGCCGTCTATCAGCGCGGGGAGGATCGGCTGCCCTTGCCCGCCGCATGGGCGGACAACGTGGATCTCGTCGCGGGCGAGCCGGTGGAAGCCTCATCGACCCAGGTGCGCGACCTGGCGGCCCGGGGACTCCCGTTCGACGCGCTCGTCCCGCCGGGCGTGCAGGCGATCATCCGCGGCGCGGGGCTCTATCGAGCGGCCGCTCCCGCGGCCGGGCAGGAGGCGTGAGATGCCCGGCGCCGTCCGGCAGCGGATCCACTTGATCGACGCGCCCGGGCTCTTCTACCGCGCGCATTTCGCCTTCGTCAGCCGGCCGCTGACGACCTCGCGAGGCCAGGATGTGGGCGCGATCTTCGGCTTCGTCTCCACCCTGCTGGCGCTCATCCATGACGAGGGGGCCAGCCATGCGGCGGTGGCCTTCGATTCGCCGGGCCCGACCTTCCGCCACGAGCGCTACCGCGCCTACAAGGCCACCCGGCCACCCATGCCGGCGCCCCTGGTCGAGCAGCTGCCCTTGATCGATCGCGCCGTGGCCGCCTTCGGCCTGGCGGCGGTCGCGCGGCCAGGAATGGAAGCCGACGATCTGATCGGGTCGCTGGCCCGCGCGGCGCGCGTGGCCGGCTGGGAAGTCGTGATCGTCTCGGCGGACAAGGACTTCGCGCAGCTCATCGGAGAAGGAGTCCGCCAGTTCGTGCCCTCGCGCGGGCGTGAGCCGGCGCAGTGGATCGACGCCGACGCCGTGCGGGCCAAGTGGGGCGTCGCCCCGGAGCAGTTCGTGGACTTCCTGGCGCTCATGGGGGACTCATCCGACAACGTTCCGGGCGTCCGCGGCATCGGCGAGAAGACGGCGGCGCGGCTGTTGCAGGAGCACGGCAGCCTGGACGCCCTCTACGCCGGCTTGTCGCGCGTGGAGCCCGCGGGCGTGCGCGCGAAGCTCGCCGGCGGAGAGGAGCTGGCGCGACTGAGCCGCGACCTCGTGAGCATCCGCACCGATCTGACCACGCCCCCGATCGATCAGCTCACGGTCCCGGATCCGTCCGGGCGCTCGGCGCTGCGGGCCCTGCTCGAGGAGCTCGAGTTCCGCCAGCTCACCCGGCGGCTCTTCGGCGGCAGCGGCGCGCCGGAGGCGGCCGCGCCGGCCGCGATCACGCCGGAGGCCGCCCAACTCCCGCTCGCGCCGCCGGCGGCGCCTGAGCCGGGGGGGCCGGCTGGCGCAGCGCCCATCGTCGTGCGCGACGGCTGGGGCGAGCGCTACCAGGCCGTGTGCGATGCCGCGGCGCTGGCGGCCATCGTGGGGCGCTATCCGCGCCGGGGACCGCAGCAGCCGATGGTGGCGATCGACACGGAGACCGACGGCCTGGACCCGCAGTCCGCGGGGCTGGTGGGCGTCAGCTTCGCCTGGTCCCCCGGAGACGCGTGGTACGTGCCCGTCGGGCACCTGGAGGGGTCGAATCTCCCCGCCGGGGAGGTGGCTCGCCTCCTGGGGCCGCTGCTCGGCGATCCCGGGATCGCCAAGGCCGGGCAGAACCTCAAGTTCGACCTCAGGATCCTGATCGCCCACGGTTTCGAGATTCGCGGGCCGCTGGTGGACACGATGGTCGCCTCCTACCTGCGCGACCCGAGCGCCCGTCATGGCCTGGACGCGCTGAGCGCCGAGTTCCTGCGGCACGAGAAGGTGCCCATCGAAGCGCTGATCGGCTCGGGCCGGGGGCAGCTCTCGATGGCCCAAGTTCCCATCGAGCGGGTCGCGCCCTACGCCTGCGAGAACGTCGACGCGGTCCTGCGGCTGCTGGAGCCGCTGGCGGGGCTCGTGCGCGAGCGCGGGGCCCGGGAGCTGTTCGAGCGCATCGAGATGCCGCTCGTGCCCATTCTGGCCGAGATGGAGCGCGCCGGCATCCGGGTCGACGTGAGCCTGCTGGCGGCCCTGGGGCGCGCGCTGGCGCGCCAGATGGAGCGCCTGGAGGTCGAGATTCACACCCTGGCCGGCGCGCCCTTCAACGTCAATTCCACCCAGCAGCTGCAGAAGGTGCTCTTCGAGCGGCTGGGCCTGAGGCCGCGCCGCAAGACCAAGACCGGTTTCTCGACCGGCCAGGAGGTGCTCGAGGAGCTCGCCGTCGATCATCCCCTCCCGGCCCGGATCCTGGAGTACCGTCAGCTCGCGAAGCTGCGCGGCACCTACGCCGAGGCCCTGCCCAAGATGGTCGATCCGCGCACCGGCCGCATCCACACCGAGTTCCACCAGACGGTGACGGCCACGGGGCGCCTGAGCTCTTCGAACCCGAATCTGCAGAACATCCCCATCCGCACCGATCTGGGGCGCGAGATCCGGCGGGCCTTCGTCGCACCGGAGGGCTGGCGCCTGCTGTCGGCCGACTACTCGCAGATCGAGCTGCGCATCCTGGCGCACCTGTCGGGCGACCAGGACTTGCTGGGCGCCTTTCGCGCCGGCGCCGACATCCATCGCGCCACGGCGGCGCGCGTCTTCGGCGTGCCCATCGAGCGCGTCGATCCGGCCATGCGCGCGCGCGCCAAGGTGGTCAACTTCGGCGTCCTGTACGGCATGGGCGCCCAGCGCCTGGCGCGCGAGCAAGGCATACCGGTCGCCGAGGCGACCCGCTTCATCGCCGAGTACTTCGCGAAGCTCCCCGGGGTCAAGGCGTTCATCGATCGTTGCGTGACCGAGGCGCGCGGGCGCGGGTACGCCGAGACCCTGCTGGGCCGGCGTCGCTATCTGCCCGACCTCGCCTCGACGCGGCCGCAGCTGCGCGCGGCCGCCGAGCGCATGGCCGTGAACACGCCCGTGCAGGGCTCCGCCGCCGATCTGATGAAGCTGGCCATGGTGCGGGTCCATGCGCGCCTGGCCGCCGAAGCTCCGCGGGCCCGGCTCCTGCTGCAGGTCCACGATGAGCTGGTGCTCGAAGTGCCCGCCGAGTCGCTGGCGGCAGTGCGCGCCGCCGTGGTCGAGGAGATGGCGTCGGTGCTCGAGCTGCTGGTCCCGCTCAAGGTCGACACCGGGGCGGGCCGCGACTGGTACGAAGCCCATGCCGAGGCCTGATTCCCGCGCGATCGTGGTCGCCGTGACGGGCGGCATCGGCGCAGGCAAGTCCACCCTGTGCCGCCTGCTGCGCGCGCGGCCCGGCGTGGCTCACGTGGATGCCGATCGCGTGGTGCGGGGTCTGCTGGCCGGCAGCCCGGCCGTGGCGCGGGCGATCGCCGCCCGCTTCGGCCCGGGGACGCTCACCGCGGCGGGCCGGGTCGATCGCCGGCGGCTGGGCGAGCGGGTCTTCGCCGACCGGCGGGCGCTCGCGCGCCTGGAGGCGATCCTGCACCCGGTGGTGCTCGCGCGCCTGGCGCGCCGGGTCGCCGCCTTGAAGCGCCGGCCCGAGGTTGTTATCGTGGTGGTCGAGATTCCCCTGCTGGTCGAGGTGGGCGTGCCCGACTGGTGCGACGTGGTCGTCACGATCGAGGCTGGACGCGCGCGCCGTCTGGAGCGGCTGGCGGCGCGGGGGATCAGACCGCCCGACGCGCGTCGGCGGATGGCCCGCCAGGCGCGGGACGCGCGGCGGCGACGAGCCGCGGACTACGTGGTGCGCAACGACGGGACCTTGGCGGGGCTGGAGCGGGGCGCTGGCCGTTTGTGGCAGCGCCTCGTTGCGCGGGCGCGGCGGTCGCCGGGACGCGCCGGGGCGCGGGCGGACGCTGCGCGCGCTCGGAAGGGATGCACGCGAAGATGATTCCGGAGATCGACCAGCTGCTGGAGGCGGGCGAGGAGAAGGTCACGCATCTGCGGGGGTTTCTTTGACCTCGACCGCCTCGAAGGGGAGCTCAGGGGCCTCGAGCAGAAGGTCTCCGCGCCGGGCTTCTGGGACAACCCCGGTCAGGCGGCTGGCGTGGTCGATCGACTGCGCGTCGTCAAGAGCGTGGTCCAGAGCTGGGCCGAGCTGCGCCGGCGGCTCAGTGATCTGCGCGAGCTGATCGAGCTGGCGCGCTCCGAGCAGGACGAGGCCTTCGAGCACGAGCAGCTCGGGGCCTTGCTCGCGTTCCAGCAGGACCTCGAGCGCTACGAGCTGCGGACCTACCTCAACGGCGACCGCGACCGCTGCGACGCGATCCTCACGATCCACCCCGGCGCCGGCGGCACCGAGTCGCAGGACTGGGCCCTGATGCTGCACCGGATGTACCTGCGCTGGATGGAACGTAGCGGCTTCCAGGCGCGCGTGATCGATTTCCAGGAGGGCGAGGAGGCGGGCATCAAGGACTCGACGATCGAGGTGCGCGGCGAGTACGCCTACGGCTACTTGAAGGCCGAGGTGGGCGTGCACCGACTGGTGCGCATCTCGCCCTTCGATTTCAACCAGCGGCGGCACACCTCGTTCGCCTCGGTCTTCGTCTACCCGCAGGTCGAGGAGGAGGTCGAGGTCGAGATCCGCGACGAGGACCTGCGCGTCGACACGTATCGAGCGAGCGGCGCGGGCGGCCAGCACGTGAACAAGACGGACTCGGCGGTGCGCATCACCCACCTGCCGACGGGCATCGTCGTGCAGTGCCAGGCCGAGCGCTCTCAGCACCGGAATCGCGACATGGCGATGAAGGTGTTGCGGGCGCGCCTCTATCACGTCCAGCAGCAGGAGAAGCTCAAGGAGACGCGCGCCCTGGAGGCGACCAAGAAGGAGATCGCCTGGGGGTCTCAGATTCGCTCCTACGTTCTCCATCCCTACACGCTGGTCAAGGACCATCGCACCGCCCACGAGGTCGGCAACGCCCAGGGGGTCCTCGACGGGGACCTGAACGGCTTCATCGAGGCCTTCCTGCGGTCGGGAGGAAAGGAGTCCGCCAGGCGATGAGCCCAGCCGTCAATCCGGCCATCTTTCGGGAGTACGACATTCGCGGGGTCGCCGCACGCGACCTGTCCGACGAGCTGGCCTACAGCGTGGGGCGCGCCGTGGCCAGCCTGCTGCGGGACGAGGGCGCGGGTCGCCTCTGTCTCGGGCGCGACGTGCGCGCCAGCTCGCCGCGCCTGCACGCCGCCGCGGGCGAGGGCATCCTCGCCGCGGGCGCGGACCTCATCGACGTGGGGGTCGTGCCCTCGCCGGTGTTGTACTACGCGGTCATGGAGGCGGGCGCCGGGGGCGGGATCATGATCACCGGCAGCCACAACCCGATCGAGTACAACGGCTTCAAGCTGTGCCGCGGCACAGCCCCCATTTGGGGCGAGGAGATTCGCGCCCTGGCCGCGCGGATCGCCGCGGGCGACTTCGCGGCGGGCCGCGGCCGGCGCGAGGCGCTCGACATCGTGCCGCGGTATCGGCGGATGGTGGTGGAGCGTTGCCCGGCCGAGCGCCCGTTGCGCATCGTCGTCGACGCCGGCAACGGAACGGCCGGCCCGGTGGCGCCGCTCATCCTCACCGACCTGGGCCACCAGGTCGTGGCGCTCTACTGCGAGCCCGACGGTCGCTTCCCGAACCACCTGCCCGATCCGACGGTCCCGGAGTACATGCGAGACCTGCAGGCCAGGGTGGTCCGCGAAGGGGCCGATCTGGGTGTGGGCTTCGACGGCGACGCCGATCGGATCGGCCTCGTGGACGAGACCGGGCGCCTCATCTTCGGCGACCAGATCCTGGCCCTCTACGCGCGCGACCTGCTCGCGCGCCGACCGGGAAGTCGGGTCCTCTTCGACGTCAAGTGTTCGCAGGGCCTGCCCGAGGACATCCGCGCCCACGGGGGCGAGCCGGTCATGTGGAAGACCGGCCACTCGTTGCTCAAGGCCAAGATGAAGGCCGACGGAATCCCGCTGGCCGGCGAGATGTCCGGGCACATGTTCTTCGGGGAGGGGTTCTTCGGTTTCGACGATGCGATCTACGGCGCGGCGCGCATGGCGGCGATCCTCGCCCGCGGGGACCACACCCTGGGCGGGCGGATCGACAGCCTGCCGCGCTACGAGAACAGCCCCGAGATCCGGATCGAGTGCGCCGATGAGGCCAAGTTCCGGATCGTGGCGGCCGTGGCCAGCGAGTTGGCGCGGGATCACCCGGTCATCACGATCGACGGGGTGCGCGCGACCTTCGCGGAGGGCTGGGGGCTGTTGCGGGCGTCGAACACGCAGCCGGTGCTGGTGTTGCGTTTCGAAGCCCGCACCCGGGCGGATCTGGAGCGCATTCGCGGTCGCTTTCGGGAGCTGCTGGCGCGGTATCCGGAGGTGCACTGGACAGCGTAGGGCCATTCTCTGCTTGACACTAGGGGGTTACCCGCCTAGCGTACATCTGATGTATCTGGGGCGGAGTGCAGCGGCCCGTCTTGGCGTGGACGCACGCGGGGAGGAGGCGCAGGCGTGAAGTGCGCATCGGTTTGGGGGCAGTCAGCCGGGAGGAATCTGCCGGCCGCGGGGGACCCGTGCGCGTGGCGCAAGAGATTCCTGGTCGCGGGTGGCCTGGGGGCGGTGATTCTGGCCGCTGCCTGGTTCGGATGCAGCGACGAGGTGCCCTCGGAGCCGCAGGATTCCCAGACCAGCGTGCTGACCGCGTTCTACCAGTCGCCGGAGAGCTTCGCCCAGGGCCTCATCGAGATCGACGGCGAGCGCATCGACCGCGAATGGGGCAGCGAGTTCACGCCCGAGCGCCGCTTCACGCAGGTGCGCATCTCCGCCGAGGACGGCGCGGGCAATCCCGGGCCGCCGCGCTACGTCTCGATGAAGGCGGTCTACACGGACACCGACCTCTACCTGCTGGCCGAGTGGATGGATCCGCAGCCGGATCTGCTCAAGGACGTCTTCATGTACATCGGTCCCGATTTGACGGCGCCGATCATCCGCTGCAACCACGTGGGCGGTCGGATCGTCTGCGACAGCCTCTACCGGCGCGGACCCGAGGACAGCCTGCTGACCACGCGGTGGTGGACGCAGTTCGGCGAGGATGACAAGTTCGCGCTGGCCTTCGACATCGGGGCCGCCAGCGGGCGGGGCGCGACCTTCCCCGAGATCGGTTGCCACGTGGCCTGCCATGGCAACGGGGCCACGGACTTCGGGCCGATGACCTCCGGCCGCCTGGACCTCTGGTACTGGCTGGCGGGGCGCACCAACCCATTGCGGTTCATCTTCGATCCGACCGACCCCGAGCGCGATGAGCCGGCGCAGGGCATTCCGGGCTACCTGGACGATTTCTACGTCGACGCGCTGGCCGGCATGGTGCCGGACGACGGCACGCCCGGCTACTGGCCCAACTTCGATCAGGGCGCGGGCCGGCCGCGGCACGTCTACCGCCGCACGGACGACCCCCTGTTCGAGCCTCCCAATCCCGCGCAGTGCCAGAACGAATGGGGTGGGGAGTGCCGCGGCAACAACGGCGTGGCGCACACTTACCTCTGGCGCGAGAAGTACGACGCCTTCTTCGCCCCCCTGGGCGTCCGCGATACGCTCAACCAGGCCATCATGCCCGATGCGCGCAAGTGGCAGCGCGGGGATCTGGTCCCGGGCTATGTGCTGACCTACCCCGGAGGCAGCCGGGGCGATGTGCGCGGCAAGGCGAAGTACAACGCCGACAACCTGGTCTGGACGCTGGAGGTCGCGCGCAAGCTGAACACCGGGCGCACCTCCCGGGACGATGTGGAGTTCAACCCGGCGGCGGGCAAGCCCTACTACTTCACCGTGGCCGTCTTCGATGCCTCGACCCACACGCACTGGGGCAGCGAGCCCCAGATGCTGGTCTTCGGGCCCAAGAATGGCAGGTAGCCTTCGCCAGAGGGGAGGGGGAGACGAGTGATGCGAGTGCCGAGGCGCGATCGTGCGGCGACCAGGCTGAGCGGGCTGGTCTTGCTCGGCGGGCTGCTGTTGGCGGTGGGATCGCCTGCGCACGGGACGGTGCGCGAGTGGCTCATGCAGCAGGCGGGTCTGGATCCGACCGTCCTGCGCAGCGCGCCGTCCGCGCGGTTGGCGGGATTGGGACGAGTTGATCTGTGCGTCCGCGACGAGGCCAATGAGATCAACACGCGCGATTTCGGCCTCAACGTCGCCGGCGTGCTGGAAGACAGCGATGGCTGGGTGATCGAGTCGTGGTTGGCGGGGCATCGCCAGCAGACCAACCGTCCCGACCGGGACAGCAAGCGTTCCTACGGCAACTCAGGCGCGCAGGTCGTGTACCGCTCGCAGTCCACGGCGCTGGGGCTGGACTACAACTGGACCTTCTTCGAAGCCACGGACCATCCGGGCGACTGGTCGCGGGTGCGCGGGCCGCTGGCTTCAGCCCTGGTCAACCACCGGTTCGGGCGCCTGGTGCTCGGCGCGGTGGTGGGCTCGGAGGGGGAGAACGAGTCGCGCACCTCGGAGAACTTCTTCGCGATCCGCCACAAGCAGACGCGCTGGGTGGGTCAGCTCGGGGCCCAGGTGCCGGTGGGCCCGACCCTGGTCGCGTTGGGCTGGGACTTCGAGCGGGGCAACGTAGAGGGCAAGTCGGTCGACCCCGCCCGCTTCCACGAAGACGAGCTGACCTGGGTGCGCCCGCTCGACCGCTACTCGGTGGCGGTCATCGTGCCGGGCGCCGACGGCCTCGAAGCCGGGCTCCGGGCGCGGTACATGGACCGCACGGGCGGCGAGACCGAGGTCATCAGCTGGAGCGACACCTCGCCCGAGAACCCCAGCAAGGAGCTCTTCCGTCGCCCCGGGCTGAGCACGTTCCGGGAGGAGGAGACCGATGCCGATGTGGCCGGTCGCGCGCGCCTGGATGTCGGGCGGCTGACCGTCGGGATCGAGGCCTCGTATCGGACCTGGGAGTGGAGCGCCATCGAAGCCTCCAACTTCAAGGGCTCCAATCGCGCCGGCAGTCTCAGCAGCGACGCGCTCCAGGCCGCGGCCGGCGTGAGCACCCGCTTGCTGCAGGGGCGCATGCTGGCGGCGGTTCAGGGTGAAGTCGGGCAGGAGGACTGGGAGGAAGCCCAGTCCCTGGAGACCCGCAGCGGAACGGCCCGACACGGCACCCTGGGCGCCGGGCTGGAGCTGTTCGTATACCAGGATGTGGTCTTGCGCGGCGGCTTCTGGCTCACGAGCCAGGACGGGGATGTCAATGAGCCGTTGACGCTATCCCGCGGCCGCGGGCTGTCCGCGGGGGCGTCCTGGCTGCCGCGCGGCGGGACCGTGCAACTTCACGGCGGCCTCCGTCATACAAAGACGAAGCCCGATGAGGAAGGTTCGGCCAGGGTCGACGACAAGTCGGAGCTGAGCTTCCTGCTGGGCTTGCGGATCCTGATCTAGAGCGGATTTGGGGACGTGCCGGGGCGGCAATTGTTTATCGAATAAGGGCTTGCGCCCAAGGATTCCGGTGTGCCGGGGAATCGGTTCCTGATGCGCTGAGCGACGGGCTGACAGAGGGACGGCCGTCACGACGCCGGGGGACCGGGCGGCTAAGCACACGGGGGGAATTCCACCATGCAGCGGGCAAAGTTCGCTTGGGTTGCAGCGTTGGTCACGGTCTGGGCCTGCGCGGGCGCCCTGTCGCAGGGGCAGGGCCCCGGTTCGGCCCTTCCGTCCACGGAGGTGGGCACCATCGCCGGCTCGGTGAGGGACAAGGTCACCGGAAAGCCGCTGGCGCCGGCCAACCTGCTGCTGCTCGGCACCACCTGGGGCACGATGTCGCTGGAGGACGGCTCGTTCATCATCAACAACATCCCGGCCGGGACCTACCGGCTGATGGTGCAGATGATGGGCTTCGAAGACGAGCTCATGCCGAGCGTCGCCGTGGAGGCCGGGCAGACCGCGCGCATCGACTTCCAGCTCCGGCCGAAGATCGTGGCGACCCTGAAGGTCGTGGAGGTGGTCGGCAAGAAGAAGCAGATCGACAAGCGCGAGACCGGGACGTCGCACCAGATGGACGCGGAGGACATCGCCGCGCTGCCCGTGGACAACGTCGAGGAGGCGATCGCGCTCAACGCCGGCGTCATCGCCAAGGGCGGTCAGCTCTACTTCCGGGGCGGGCGCGCCGGCGAGGTGCAGTATCAGGTCGATGGGGTCCCGGTCCGCGACCCGCTGGTGGGCGGCAGCCCCTCGCTGGCCACCATGGCGCTGACCAACACCGAGACGATCCTGGGCGGCATGCAGGCCAAGTACGGCAATGCGCAATCGGGCGTGGTCATCTTCCGCACGAAGGAAGGCGGCGATCGCTTCGGCGGTGAGCTCCGCTACATCACCGACGATTACGGCTCGCCCAAGAACACCTTCGACAACTACGACCGGATGTTCGTGGGGGTCGGTGGTCCCACACCCGTGCGTGATCTGACCTACTACGTCTCGGCCGAAGCCACCTACGAGGACAACTACCCGAAGACCGTTGAGCGCCGCTCGCGCAGCAACGTGCTCAACTTCATCAGCATCGGTGATCGCAAGAGCAACTCGCTCAAGATGCAGGGCAAGCTGGCGCACAAGCCGACGCCCAACACCAAACTGACCCTGGAGATGATCCGTCAGGAAGATCGCTTCGACAGCTACATCCACCCGTGGAGCAAGGCCGGCTATGTGCAGACTTTTCTCGATACCACTCGGACGGACGAGGTGGTCCTGCGACACGGCCGCTGGTCGCCCGTGCCGCTCGACTCCACCTATGTCTACTATAACGCGGCCGAGCACACGCCGAACGTGCTCAACCAGTTCCAGCAGTACAAGGCCGTCTTGATGCACTCGTTGTCCCAGAACGCGCAGTACAGCTTGAAACTGAGCACGCAGCACTTCTTCCGCGACAGCCGTGTCCTGGACAAGAAGGAGTGGGAGTACGAGGTTGAGCGCCGGGCCGATTACTGGTTCAACTACTACGACGGCACGTCTTATGACTTCTTCGTCACCAACGGCGATTACCCGACGCTGTCGACGCGCGAAACCTACGTGCACCAGATGATCTTCGATCTGACCGCCCGCAAAGGCCGCCACACGATCGAGACCGGCCTTTCCGGCCAGTACAACGACATGCGGCTGTTTTCGGTCTCCGATCCGTACTTGACCAATTCCAATGGCCAGATCGGCGCCACGCGCACGCGCTATCACTACTACAACCCGGAGGGCGCCTTCTACCTGCAAGACCAATGGGAACACGAGGGCATGATCATCAATGCCGGCGTGCGCTACGACGTCTTCAGCGTCGGCGACCAGGTGCCGCTGTCGGAGGTGCAGGAGCGGGTGAAGAAGCAGCTCAGCCCGCGCATCGGCATCGCCTACCCGATCTCGGACCGGGATGTCTTCAGCTTCAACTATGGGCGCCTCTACCAGATTCCTGATCGCCAGTACATGTTCGACGATCTGACCACCTTCGAGGGCACGCGCGGCAATCCGAACCTCACCAATGAGACCACGATTGCGTATCAGGCGGCGATTCAGCACCTCTTCAGTAACCTGGTGGCCGGGCAGTTCAGCGTCTACTACAAGGACATCTTCGGCTTGATCTCGTCCGAGGAAACGCCGGACTGGTCCACGACCGGCAACGTCAATCAGTACGTCAACAAGGATTACGCCTCTTCGCAGGGATTCGAGGTCAGTCTCTCTCGCGGCTTCGCCAACCGCATGCGCTGGAACCTGAACTACGGCTACGGGAATGCCTACGGTGTCGGCTCGGATCCGGATGCCGCCACGGCCCGCAACTTCGTCTACCTGCCGAATGCGGAGGTGCCGCTCGACTGGGACGCCCGGCACAGCATCGGCGCCAGTCTGTACATCGGGGACCGGATCAATTGGGGCGTGAGCCTCATGTGGGACTACACCACGGGCTACCCCTACACGCCCGAGCAGCGCGACACGCGGGAGCTGGTGCCCGGCATGGTCAACTCCCGGCGTCTGCCGAGCACGACCTCGCTGGACGTTCGGCTCGACAAGTACTACCCGCTGTGGGGCAACCAGCTTTCGCTCTTCCTGCACGGACGCAATGTGCTGGACGCCAAGAACATCACGACGCTCAGTCCGGGCGTGGGGCCGGCCCCGCCCGTCGGCAGCGCGTATACCGTCTACTACACGGAGACGGGGCGCGCCGGTGGAGCGTACCTGGCCGACCGCAACGATGATGGGATTGAGGAGTTCATCCCGCTCCACGATCCGCGAGTGTTCGGGGATCCGCGCACGATCCGCGTCGGCGTTGGGTACCAGTTCTAGCGCCGCAAGGCGTTCCGGAGGTTGCTCATGAGAGCGATGATCTTCAATCCGCCGCGACTGCTTCGTGCCCTGACGCTAATCGTCGCCGTTCACTTGCTGATCGTGGGGGCCTGCGGGGCGCGGTGGGACGGATACAACCCCTACGCGCGCGATGAAGCGGGCCAACCCCTGTATGCCATCCGCCCGCCGAACATCTTCTATCACAACGTGGGCCTGCTCGAGATCATGG
>CAZRWW010000099.1:0-18905 GCA_964603725.1 uncultured bacterium | reverse complement strand
CGATTCGGCGGCCAGGGCCCAGGCGCGGGCCGACTCGCTGAGCGAGGCGCAGGCGGCCGAGCGCCGGGCGGCGCGCGCCTTGCGGGCGCCCGATCAGCAGGCGCCCGGCGGCGCCGTCCCGGGAGATTCCACGGCGGCGGCAGCGCCCGACAGCGCCGGCAGTCTCGAAGCGCTGCCGCCCGCGCCGGACGAACCGAACACCCCGGAGCCGGAGAAGCCATGAGCAGCATACCCCGGGCAAGCGGGCCGGCCGGGCCCACGCGCCCCGCCGCCATCACAACCGTCCTCGCCGGCGTGCGCGCGAACACCGAGATCGCCGCCGGTCTTCACCTGCTGGAGCTGAGCTTGCCGGCGGGCTGGGGCCCGGTGCGCGCCGGCCAGTACGTGTCGCTCACCCTCGAGCCGCCGTGGGAGGAATTGCGCTCGGGCGAGGGGGGTCTGGCCCTCCTGCGCCGGCCGTTCAGCGTGGCGGGCTGGCGCGCCGAGGCGGCGGAAACGATCCTCGAACTCCTCTACGCGAGCGTGGGCAAGGTCACGCGCGCGATCGTCGCCCTGTCGGCCGGGGATCGGGTGGACGTGCTGGGCCCGGCGGGCACGGCCTTCCCGGCGCCCGTCGCGGGGGCGCACCACCTGTTGGTGGGGGGCGGGCGGGGCATCGCGCCGATGCTGCTGCTGGCGCGCGAGCTTCTCGCCGCGCGGGCCGCCTGCACGGTGATCTACGGCACCCGCACGCGCGCCGAGTGGATACCGCTGGGCGAGCTCGAGGCTGTGGCGCGCTTCGCGACCGAAGACGGCACCGGGGGCACGCGGGGCACCGTGATCGACGCCCTCGACGGGCTCGCCGTCCCGGGCCCGGCGGTCGTCGCGGCCTGCGGGCCGCACGGCATGCTCGAAGCGGTCGCCCACTGGTCCCGGCGGCGCGGCTGGCCCTGCTCGGTCTCGGTGGAGGAGGTCTTCGGCTGCAGCGCCGGCCTCTGCGGGGGCTGCGCCGTTCCGGTCCGGGCCCCGGCCGGGCCCTACGAGCGCTTCCTGTGGGCCTGCCGAGACGGCGCCGTGGTGGCGGCCGAGCGCATCGATTGGGATGCCTGGAGGGGGATGCATGCCTAGCAGCACGGATCCGGCGGTCCTCGATCTGAGCGTGAGGCTGGGGCCGCTGCGGCTCGCCAATCCCGTCATGACCGCCTCGGGCACCTTCGGCTACGGCGACGAGCACCCGGAGCTGACCGGGGTGAGCGGCCTCGGGGCGGTGGTGACCAAGACGATCACGCTCGAGCCGCGGGCGGGCAACCCTCCGCCCAGGCTGTGCGAGACGCCCGCCGGGCTGCTCAACTCCATCGGACTGCAGAACGTGGGCGCCCAGCGCTTCGCCCAGGAGATCCTGCCCGGGCTCGCGCGCCTGGGGCCGCCCGTCATTGTCAGCGTGGGCGGCAGCACGCCGGAGGACTTCGGCCGGTGCGTGCGGATCGCCGACTCGGAGTGCGCGGCGGCGTTCGAGATCAACATCTCTTGTCCCAATGTGGCCAGCGGCCTGGAGTTTTCACGCAGCCCGGCCGAGGCGGCCAAGGTCGTGCGTCTCGTGCGCACCTGCACGGGCAAGCCGATCTTCGCCAAGCTGAGCCCCAACGTGACCGACATCGTTTCGGTGGGCCGGGCCTGCGTCGAGGAGGGAGCCGACGGCCTGACGGCCATCAACACCTTCCTCGGCATGGCGGTGGATGTCGAGCGCGGGCGTCCGGTGCTGCCGCGCACGGTGGGAGGGCTGTCGGGGCCGGCCATCCGCCCGCTGGCGCTGTGCCGCGTCTGGGAGCTGGCGCGGCGGCTGAGCTGCCCCATCATCGGCGTCGGGGGCATCGTCACCGCCCGCGATGCGGCGGAGTTTCTCATGGCCGGGGCCGCGGCGGTGCAGGTGGGGACCGCCAATTTCCGCGAGCCCGCCCGCGGCGCGCGCGTCGTCGGCGGGCTGGCCGAGATCCTGCGGTCGAAGAACATGACGCGCATGGCGCAGCTCATCGGGAGCCTGCGGCTGCACGCGGCGGGCGCCTGACGGCCGACGAGCGGGAAGGAGGAGCCGGGTGATGGGCAGGGATCCGCGTGACAGCTTGGTCGTCGCGCTGGACGTGGGCGGACTGGACGAAGCGCAGGCCTTGGTGGAGCGCCTGGGCGACGAGGTCTGGTGGTACAAGGTCGGGCTCGAGCTGTTCTCCGCGGCGGGGCCCGAGGCGGTGCGGATGCTGAAGGCGCGCGGCAAGCGCGTCTTCGTGGACCTGAAGCTCCACGACATCCCCAACACGGTCAGTCGGGCGACCGGCCAGCTGGCGGGGCTGGGGGCCGACCTGATCGACGTGCACGTGGCGGCCGGCGCCGAGGCGATGAGCCTGGCGGCCGCCTCCGTGAAGCTGGCCGCCGGCGACGGGCCCCGCCCGCGGGTGATCGGGGTCACGGTGCTGACCAGCGCCGGCAGCCTCGGGCCGGGCGGCGCGCCCCTGACGCCCGAGGCGCTCGCGCGCGAGGTGTCCCTGCGGGCGCAGGCGGCGCGCGAGGCCGGACTCGACGGCGTGGTCTGCCCGGCCGGGGCCGTGGCTGAGGTTCGCCGGCGCTGCGGCGAGGAGTTCCTGCTGCTCGTGCCCGGCATCCGCCCGCTGGGCAGCGCGCGCGGCGATCAGCGCTGGGTGGCGACGCCGGGCGAGGCGGTGGCCGCCGGGGCGCGCTGGATCGTCGTCGGGCGGCCGATCCATGGAGCGCAGGACCCGCCCGCGGCGGCGCGCGAGATCCTGGAAGAGATGGCCGCCAGGGTGTGAGGCGCGCGGCGATCAGCGCTGGGTGGCGGTGCCGTAGCCGGCGGCGTCCGCGCGTTTGACGCTCCTGCCGGTGGTCGAGTACCATAGGCTCTTTTGCGCCCGGGACCGGGAGAAGCCGCCGCCTGGCGGACCCCGGCCGTTTCGGGCTGCGCCGGAAGGTTGTGCGGGAGGATGACGGCATGCAACGCATCTGCATGGTGGGCACCGGTTACGTGGGCCTGGTCACGGGCACCTGCCTGGCTGACTTCGGCAATCAGGTGATCTGCGTCGACCTGGACGAGCAGAAGGTCGCCCTCCTGCGCGAGGGGCGCATTCCCTTCTACGAATTCAGCCTCCAGGAGCTGGTCGAGCGCAACATGCGCGAGGGGCGCCTCGCCTTCACGACCGACATCGGCGGCGCGATCCGCCGCTCGCGGGTGATCTTCAGCGCCGTCGGCACGCCGTCGGACCGCGCCGGACGGGCCGACCTGCGGCAGGTCTTCGAGGTGGCGCGCACGGTCGGGGAGAATCTCAACGACTACAAGCTGGTCGTGCAGAAGAGCACGGTCCCGGTCGGAACGGGCGCCAAGGTGAAGGCGATCGTCGAGCAGCATCGCCGCAAGAAGACCGCCTTCGACGTGGCCTCGAACCCCGAGTTCCTGCGCGAGGGCTCGGCGGTCGAGGACTTCATGCGTCCCAATCGGGTCGTGATCGGCACCTGGACGCAAAAGGCCGAGGACATCCTCTCGGAGATCTACCGGCCCCTCTACCTGAACGAGGCGCCGCTGGTGAAGACCTCGGTCGAGACGGCCGAGCTGATCAAGTACGCCGCGAACGCCTTCCTGGCCGCCAAGATCTCCTACATCAACGAGATGGCCCTGCTGTGCGAGCAGGTCGGCGCGGACGTGAAGGTCGTGGCGCGCGCCATGGGCCTCGACAACCGCATCGGGCCGAAGTTCCTGCACGCCGGGGCGGGCTACGGCGGCTCCTGCTTCCCCAAGGACACGCTGGCGCTGATGAGCTTCGCCCGCGAGGCCGGCATCCCCGCCACGATCGTCGAGGCGGCGATCAGGGCGAACCGCAACCAGCGTCAAGAGATGATCCGGCGGGCCGAGGCGATGCTCAAGGAGCCGCAGGGCAAGATCGTGGGCGTGCTGGGGCTGTCCTTCAAGCCGCAGACCGACGACGTGCGCGAGGCCTTCGCGCTGCTGCTGATCCCGGCGCTCCAGCGCAAGGGGGCCCGCGTGCGGGCCTTCGACCCGATCGCGATGCCGTCGGCCGCGCGCAGGCTGCGCGGGGTCGAGTTCTGCAAGAACCCCTACGAGGTCGCCCAGGGCGCGGACCTGCTGGTGATCGCCACGGAGTGGAACGAGTTCCGCATGCTCGACATGCGCAAGATCCACAAGCTGATGCGCACGCCCAATTTGCTCGACTGTCGCAACATCTACGATCCGGAGGAGATGGAAAACCTGACCTTCACCTACGGCGGGGTGGGTCGCGGCGTGCACCTGAGGCGGGCCGCGCAGCGGCGGGCGCGCGAGCGCAAGCCCGCGGCCGCCAAGTCCTGAAGGCCGCCGGGTCTGCGCTGGGAGGTTGGCCATGATCGAAGGTGTCCAGACCAAGCCGCTGCGCGTCATCCCGGACGAGCGCGGGTTCTTGATGGAAGTGCTGCGCAGCGACGATGCGCTCTTCGGCGGATTCGGACAAGTCTACGTGACCACGGCCTACCCGGGGGTCGTCAAGGGGTGGCACTACCACAAGCAGCAGACCGATTGCCTGACGGTGATCAAGGGCATGGCCAAGATCGTGCTGTGCGACACGCGCGACGCCTCAGCGACCAGGGGGGAGATCAACGAGTTCTTCGTGGGCGAGAAGAACCCGATCCTGATCCGCATTCCGGTCGGCGTGGCGCATGGCATGAAGGCGATCGGCACCGAGATCGCCTACATGCTCAACGTGCCCGACCGGCCCTACGACTACCAGAACCCCGACGAATTCCGGCTGCCGCCGCACGGCGGCCCGATTGCCTATGACTGGAGCCGCAAGGATGGATAGGCGCAAGCTGCTCGAAACGGGGCGCTACCTGGTGACCGGCGGCGCGGGCTTCATCGGATCCAATTTCGTCCACGAGGTGCGCGCCCGGTTCCCGCAGGCGCACATCACGGTGCTCGACAAGCTCACCTACGCGGGCAATCCGGCCAACCTCGAGGGCCTCGAGCGCCAGGGCGGCTACGAGTTCGTCCAGGGCGACATCTGCGATGCTGCCCTGATCGACGCGCTGATCGGGCGCGGCTTCGACTGGATCTTGAACTTCGCGGCCGAAACCCACGTGGACCGGTCGATCGGCGATCCGGGGCAGTTCGTGCAGACCGATGTCTACGGGGTGTACGTGCTGCTGGAAGCGGTCCGCCGGCACGCGGGCGTGACGCGCTTCGTCCAGATCTCGACCGACGAGGTCTACGGCGAGGTGCTGGAGGGCGCTTCGCGCGAGGACGCGCCGCTCGTGCCGCGCAACCCGTATGCGGCCAGCAAGGCGGGGGGCGACCGGCTGGCTTATTCCTACCATGCGACCTACCGGCTGCCGGTCGTGATCACCCGCTGCAGCAACAACTACGGCCCGCGGCAGTATCCCGAGAAGCTCATCCCGCTCTTCACGACCAACGCGCTGGATGGGCAGAAGGTGCCGGTCTACGGGACGGGCAAGAACGTCCGGGACTGGATCCACGTGCACGACCACGTGCGGGCCCTGGTGGCCCTGCTGGCGGCGGAGGACGCCGACGGGGAGGTCTTCAACATCGGCGCCGGCAATGAGAAGAACGTCCTCGAGATTGCCGATCTCATTCTGGGGGCGACCGGGCGGTCGCGGGAGCTCCTCGCCCACGTGGTCGACCGCCCCGGGCACGACCGGCGTTACGCGGTGGACTGGAGCAAGCTGGCGCAGCGCACCGGCTGGCGGCCCGCGATCGCGTTCGAAGAAGGGATCCGGGACACGGTGCGGTGGTATCATGAACATGAATCCTGGTGGCGCCCGCTCAAGTCGGGCGAGTTCTGGGACTTCTACCGGCGCAACTACAAGTTCCTTGACGGCCGGGGCGGCACCCCGGAGAGTTAGCCGATCGGCAGCGGGCCGCTCGGGTTCGCCGGCCGGGACGCGGAGGGCGGCGGGCGGGTCAAGGGGATCCGCCCGTCCGAGCGGGCGCTGCGCAGGGAGCGCGGAAAGGGGACACGACCGCGCATGAGATGTCTGGTGACCGGGGGAGCCGGCTTCATCGGCTCGCACCTCGCCGAAGCGCTCCTGGCCCGGGGCGACCACGTCGTCATCCTGGACAACCTGGTGACCGGCCGCCGCGAGAACCTCAAGGCGGTCCAGCGCCATCCCCGCCTGGGCCTGGTCATCGGCGACGCCCGCGATCCTGACCTCGTCCGCCGCGCCGCCGCCGGAGCCGAGATCGTCTATCACCTGGCGGCCCACGTCGGCGTCCGGCGCATCGTAGGGCACTCGCTGGAGAGCCTGCTCAACAACGTCCAGAGCAGCATGGTCGTGCTCGAAGAGGCGGCCCGCTTGCGAGCGCGCACGATCCTGTTCTCCAGCTCCGAGGTCTACGGCCGCGGCGGCGATGATCGCCTGCGCGAAGAGGGCGACCTGGCCATCGGGCCGCCGAGCGTGCTGCGCTGGACCTATGCGGCCGGCAAGGCGGCCGACGAGGCCCTCGCCATGGCCTACCATGCCGACCGCCGCCTGCCGGTCACGGTCGTGCGCTGCTTCAACACCTGCGGGCCGCGCCAGTCGGGGCGCTACGGCATGGTGGTGCCGACATTCGTCCGCCAGGCGCTGGCGGGCGAGCCGCTCACCGTGCACGGCGACGGCCAGCAGCGCCGGTGCTTCTCGTACGTCGGGGACGTGGTGCGCGGCGTGCTCATGCTCGAGCAGGAGCCGGGCGCCGCGGGCGAAGTCTTCAACGTGGGCAACGACGAAGAGGTCTCGATCCTGGATCTCGCCCGGCGCGTGGTGGCCCTCACCGGCAGCGCGGCGCGGATCATCCACGTGCCCTACGAGCGGATCTTCGAGGAGCCCTTCGAGGACGTTCGGCGCCGGGTGCCTTCGCTGGAGAAGATCCGCGCCTTTGTCGGCTACGAGCCCGAGGTCGGCCTGGACGAACTGCTGCGCGTGACGATCGCCAGCCTGTCGGGCCGCCGCGGGGCCCGGCGCGCCGGGCGCGCGGTCGCGCCGCTGCCCAAGCTCAAGAACGCCGAGGATTGAGCGGCGCCGGGCGGCGACGCGTGACCGGCCGCCCGGGCGGCTCGGCCGGCCTGAAGCAAGACCCGCACGATGGCCCCAGGGGTTCCAGTTGCAGTTCTCCTCGCCGCCAGCCTGACCGCCTGGGCCGTGTGCGGCGGCCTGCGTTCCTGGTCCCTCTCCCGTGGAATCGTCTCCGCGCCGCTTGGCGCGCGCGCCGGGCCGGGGGGCGTCCCGCTCCTGGGCGGGCTCGGAGCGCTGGCCGGCGTGGCGGCCGGCCTGGTCGCGGCCTGGGCGGCCGGCCGGGTCACGGGCTCACCGTCGCTCGAACCGCCCCCGCCGTGGCCGGCGCTCGCCTGGGCTGGTCTCATCGCGGGCTTCGCCGTCGTGGGCCTGCGCGACGATCTGGCCGGGCTCTCACCGATCGCCCGGCTGCTGCTGGAGTGCGTCTGGGCCGCCGGGGCGCTCGGACTGCCCCTGGTTCTGGGGGCCGGGCCGGCAGACGGCGCGGCGGCGGCTCCGGCCGCGGCGAGCTGGTCCGGAATCCTGGCGACGGCGGCCCTGGCGGTGATTGTCGCCAACGCCTTCAACCTGACCGACAACGCCGACGGACTGGCCGCGGGGGCCGGAGCACTGACCTTGGGAGGCCTCGCGGCCCTCCTGCTGGCCGCATCCGACCAGGCCTGGGCCGCCATCGGCGGGCTGGCCGGGGCCGGAGCGCTGGCCGGCTTCCTCGTCTGGAACCGCCCGCCGGCCAGGCTCTACCTCGGCGATGCGGGCGCCCTGGCCTTCGGCGCCCTCGTGGCGGGCCTGTTGGCCGGCAGCGCGCGCACGGCCGGGCCGGTCGATGCCCTGCCCGGGCTGCTGTTCGTGGCCGGATACCTGATGATCGATCCGACCTACGCCATCCTGGGCCGCCTGCTGCGGGGCGAGGCGCCCTGGCGAGGGGGGATCGACCACCTGTCGCATGATCTGGGCGCGGCCCTGGGGAGCTGGCCGCGCGCCTGGCGGCTGGTGCTGGCGGTGCAGGCGTTCTCGGTGCTTTCCGGGATCGGCGTGGTGGGGGGCGTGCTGCCCCCCTGGACCCTGGCGGCCGCCGCCTGTCCCTGGGCCGGGCTCTGGCTGGCCGGCGCGCGCGGCCGCCATCTGCGGGCCGTGCGGCGCAAGTGACGTCCGGGGGCCTCGTTGACCCACCGGGGGGCCTGTGCTAGGCTGCCCACGCGCTTCTGGGGGCAGGCGGCTTTGACCGCGTGGAGGCCGGTGCCCGTTCCCGTTCGCGATCCGTGTCCGGCGCCATCTGGCTGCGCGCGATGGTCCCGGGGCGGCGACCTGGAGGTGGGGTCATGGCGACGAAACGGCTTCGCGTGGGGGTTCCCGACCTCGAGTCGGGACACCTGCACGGCACGTGGCTGCAGGAGCAACTGGAGAACCGCCGCCCGGAGCTGAAAGTGGCGCTGCGGGCGGTCGGCTCGCGCCCGCGGGGCTCGCGCACCTCGGCCGCCGGGACGGCGATCCCGATCCGCGAGTTCCACGCCGAACCGGTCTATCAGGCCCTGATCGAATCGAAGGTGGACGTGGGGGTGCACCGGATGAAGGACATTCCTCACGACATACCCGCCGGGGTGGAGCTGGTCGCGGTGACCCAGCGCAAGACGCCGCTCGACGTGCTGGTCACGGCCGACGGCGCGATCCTCGACGACCTCCCGGAGGGGGCGCACCTCGGCGTGAGCAGCTTGCGCCGCCAGGCGCAGCTCGCGCGCTATCGCCCCGACCTGGAGATCGAGTTCGTCGTGGGCTCGCTCTCCGAGCGGCTGCACCTGGTCGACTCCGGGCGCCTCCACGGCGTCGTCGTGGCCGCCGCGGGCATCGAGTGGCGCGGCTGGCAGGCGCGCGTCGCGGAGGTGTTGACCACGCACCTGTGCATCCCCGCCGTGGGGCAGGCGGCCCTGGGCATCCTGGTGCGCGAGGGCGACGAAGAGCTGGTCCCCGCCCTGCGCTTCCTCAACCACACGCTGTCGCACCGCGAGGTGGCGGCCGAGCGGGCGTTCCACAAGGCGATCGGAGCCTGGGAGGGCGCCCCGGTCGGGGCGCTGGCCCGGGTGCGGGGCGATATTCTCAAGATCGAGGGCTGCGTGATCTCGATGGATGGCAAGCAGATCCTGCGGGGACTGGCCGAAGGATTCCCTGACGACCCGATTCGCACCGGCGAGCGACTGGCCCGCGAGCTGCTCGACCGCGGGGCGGCCGGGATCCTGGCGCAGAGCAACTCGACCGACCCGGCCTGATCGAGTGGAAGGACAACGATGTACGATCTGAAGTTCATCCGGACCAATGAGGAGCTGGTGCGCCGGGCCATCGCCGCCAAGGGCGAGAAGGCGGACCTGGACCGGATTCTGGCGCTCGACCAGCGCCGCCGCGAGCTGCTGGGCGAGGCCGAGCAGCTCAAGGCCGAGCGCAACCGCCGCTCGCAGGAGATCGGCAAGGCCAAGGCCGCCGGGCGCGAGCCCGCCGACGTGATCGCCGCGATGCGCGCCGTCGGCGACCGCATCCAGGCGCTCGACAGCGAGCTGGCCGGCGTCGATCAGCGGCTGCAGGACGAGCTGCAGTGGGTGCCGAACCTGCCGCATGCCGACGTGCCGATCGGCGGGGAGGAGGCCAATCGCGAGGTGCGCCGCTGGGGCGCGCCGCGCCAGGAGGAAGGGCTGCGCGACCACGTGGCGCTCGGCCAGCTCCTGGGCGTGATCGACTTCCAGGCGGCCACGCAGATGAGCGGATCGGGCTTCGTGGCATTCCCGGGGCTCGGCGCGCGGCTGGAGCGCGCCCTGATCAACTTCATGCTCGATCTGCAGGCGGCGCGGGGCTACCGCGAGGTGCGCATTCCCTACGCGACCCGCGCCGAGGCGCTCTTCGGCTGCGGGCAGCTGCCCAAGCTGCGCGAGGAGATGTACGAGATCCCGAACGACGGCCTGTTCCTCATTCCGACGGCGGAGGTCTCGCTGACCAACTTCTACCGCGGCGCGAAGCTGGTCGAGGAGGATCTGCCGATCAATCTGGTGGCCTACTCGCCCTGCTTCCGGCGCGAGGCCGGCACGTACGGCAAGGCGACGCACGGCCTGATCCGCCTGCACCAGTTCGACAAGGTGGAGCTGGTCAAGCTGGTCGCGCCCGAGGAATCCTACGACCAGCTCGAGCGCCTGACGGCGGACGCCGAGGCCGTGCTCCAGGCGCTTGAGCTGCCCTACCGCGTCGTCACCCTGGCGACGGGCGACCTGTCATTCGCCTCGGCCAAGACCTACGACCTCGAGCTGTGGGCGCCGGGCGAGCGCCGCTGGCTGGAGGTCTCCTCGTGCAGCAACTTCGAGGACTTCCAGGCGCGCCGCATCGACCTGCGCTACCGCAGCAAGCAGGGCAAGCTCAGGCACGTGCACACGCTCAACGGATCCGGCGTCGCCTTGCCGCGTCTGACCGTGGCGATTCTCGAGCACTATCAGACCGCGCAGGGCACGGTGCGCGTGCCCCGAGCCCTGCAGCCCTACCTGGGCGGGCTGGAGGAACTGACCGCGGAGCAACGGGTATCGACGGGGGGCCCGGACGAGGCACGGACTTAGAAGGACGCTCGATGTCGGTCTCGCGGTCCAACATGTCCACGCTGCTGCGGGCGTACCTCTTCCTGGGCAGCTTCGTCCTGGTCGCGGCCGCGTTCGTCTACTCATACAGCTGGGTCCGCAAGGTCAACCAGGAATCGCAGGCCATCTCGAATCTGCTGGCGCGCTTCGTGGCCCTGAGCGCGCTGGAGGCGCCCGAAGACCCAGCGCTCAAGGAGCTCTTCAGCGACGTCATCCAGCCCAGCGATCTGCCGCTCATCCTAACCGATCGGGCCGGGCGGCCGTTCGTGTGGCACAACGTGGGGATCGACCGCGACGCCATCGACATCGAGACGATCTCGCGCTGGGACCCGCGCAGCGCGACGCCCGCGCCGCCGGTGCTGCGGCGGCTGCTGGACAAGATCGAGGAGTTCGACCGGACTCACGAGGCGATTCCCATCTATCCGCGCGGCGAGTCGCGCGCCTTCGGCTACGTGCACTACGGCGAGCGGCGCCTGGCCTCCGAGCTGCGCTACATCCCGATCGTGCAGCTCGGCATCATCGCCGTCTTCATCGCCCTGGGCTACGTGGCCTACCGCTCGATCCGCACCAGCGAGGAGCGGGCCATCTGGATCGGGCTGGCCAAGGAGACGGCCCACCAGCTCGGCTCCCCGATCACCTCGCTCATGGGTTTGGTCGAGCTCGTGCGCGAGCGCGTGCCCGAGAGCGCGCCGGGCGGCGCGGTGACGCTCAGCGGCGCCTTCCTGGCCGATCTGGTCTCGGTCATGGAGGACGACGCCGAGCGCTTGAACAAGATCGCGAAGCGGTTCGGGCAGATCGGCTCGCTGCCGCGGCTCAACACCGAGGACGTCGCGCCCATTGTGAGCGCCGCCGTGCGCTACCTGCGCCGGCGGGTGCCGCACCTGCAGAAGGAGATCCAGATCCAGGAGCGCTACGAGATGGCGCCCCCGGTCAACGTCAACGAAGAGCTGATCGAGTGGGTCGTCGAGAACATTCTGAAGAACGCCATCGACGCCATCGGGACGCAGGGGACCATCAAGGTCGAGGTGCAGTACCGGCGCGAGAACGAGAGCGTGGAGATCTGGGTGACCGACGACGGCAAGGGCATGACGCGCTCGGAGGCCCGGCAGGCCTTTCTGCCCGGCTACACGACCAAGGGCCGCGGGTGGGGCCTCGGCCTGACGCTGGCCAAGCGCATCGTGGAGGACTACCACGGCGGCAGCATCTGGGTCGAACGCACCGAGCCCGGTCGCGGCACCACCTTCGTGGTCTCATTCCCCGTCTAGGCGCGGCCTGATTCCCGCGCGCGGATGATCCTATGGCAACCGATCGTCAGAACATCCTGTGGGTCGACGACGAGATCGATCTGCTGCGCCCCCACATCCTCTACCTGGAGGGCAAGGGCTACCGCGTGACCGCCGTCACCAACGGGCCCGACGCGCTCGACCTGGTCAAGCGCGAGCGCTACGACGTGGTGCTGCTCGACGAGATGATGCCCGGCATGGGGGGGCTCGAGGTCCTGGACGCCATCAAAGAATGCTGCCCGCGCCTGCCGGTCATCATGATCACCAAGAGCGAAGAAGAGAACCTGATGAATCAGGCGCTGGGGCACAAGATCAGCGACTACCTGATCAAGCCGGTCAATCCGGGCCAGATCCACCTGGCCTGCAAGAAGCTCTTCGAATCGGCCGACCTGGAGCGCGGGCAGACGGTGCGCGACTACGTCCGCGAGGTCGGTCAGGAGGCCGGGGCGCCCGAGCTGGTCACGTGGGAAGCCTGGACCGAGCAGTACCTGAAGTCGGTGCGCTGGGATCTCGAGCTCGACCGCATCGAGGAGGCCGGCCTGCACGAGGCCCACCGCCTGCGACTGGGCGAGCTGAACCGCAGCTTCAGCCGCTTCATCGAAGCCAACTACGCCACCTGGGTCGCCCAGGCGCCGGGCGAGCGCCCGCTGATGTCGCCCGACGTCGTGCCCCGCCGGATCGTGCCGGCGCTGAAGGCGGGCGAGCGGATCGCGCTCATCGTCATCGACTGCCTCCGGCTCGACCAGTGGCTGCTGCTGGAGGCGGTCCTGCCGCAGGGGCTGCGCGTGGAGCTGGAGCCGGCCTGCGCCATCCTGCCGACCACGACCGCCTACGCGCGCAACGCGATCTTCAGCGGGCTGTTCCCGCGCGAGCTGGCCTCCGACCATCCCGACTTCTGGTCCGAGGCCCGCACCGACGACCTCGGCAAGAACCGGTTCGAGCGCGACCTGCTGGTGGGCATGCTGGCCCGCGAGGGCGCCCGGTCCGACAAGGTGCTCTACCGCAAGGTCGTCGACCGCCAGGACGCGGACGAGTTGACGCGGCAGATGGGCAGCTTCGCCGAGCTGGACCTGGTGGCCCTCGTCTTCACCTTCGTCGACACCTTCGCCCACGGCCGGAGCCGCGACGCCATCCTGGCCGAGTTCGCCCAGGACCCGGGCGCCCTGCGCGCGCACTTGCGCACCTGGTTCGAGCGGTCGGTGCTGGTGGATGTGTTGCGCGAGATGGCGCGCCAGGGCCGGCGCACGATCGTCACGACCGACCACGGCAACATCCAGGTGCGCCGCCCGGCGCTGGTGCGCGGGGATCGAGACACCGAGGGCGGGGTGCGCGCCAAGGTCGGCAAGGCCCTGGGCTGCGACGAGCAAGACGCGCTGCTGGTGCGCGCGCCGGCCGCCTTCGGCCTGCCCGAGGGGGGGCTCATGAAGAACTATGTCTTCGCGCGCGAGGACCGCTTCTTCGTCTACGCCAAGAAACGGCACGAGTACGAGCGGCTCTTCCGCGGCACCTTCCAGCACGGAGGCATTTCCATGGAGGAGATGATTCTCCCGCTGGCCACCCTGAGCCCGGCCTGAGGGGCCGGCGCGACCTTCCCCCGGATGTCGAGCGATGGATGGCCGCACGCACAACCGCCGCGCCGCGATCGAGCTCGTGAGCGACAGCGTGGAGCAGACCGCGCGGATCGCCGCCCGCGTGGCCGAGCACCTCGCGCCGGGCGACGTCGTCGCGTTGAGCGGCGAGCTGGGGGCCGGCAAGACCCGCTTCGTCGAGGGGGCCTGCCGCGGCCTGGGCTATCGCGGGCGCGTGCGCTCGCCGAGCTACACGTTGCTCAACATCTACCGCGGGCGCTGGCCGGTGCACCATCTGGACCTCTATCGCCTGGAGCGAGCGGGCCGCGACGAGGACCTGGCCGAGTGGGAAGAGCTGATGGATGGCCCCGGGGTGACCTTCATCGAGTGGGCCGAGCGATTGGCGGATCGCCTGCCGGAGCGCGCCGTGCGAGTCCGGTTGATCCACGCCGGCGGTGATCGGCGGCGCGTGCGCGTGTCGGTCCCGGCCGGGCGTCCTGGCGGACTGATCGAGGCGCTGGCCGATCTCGCCGCGCGGGGCGCGACGCCGCCCGCGCCGGGCGCCGCGGCGGCCGGCGCGGGCGAGCAGGGCCCGTCCTGTGCGAGGGACGAGCCGTGATCGTGCTGGGTATCGACACCTCGGGGATCCTGGGGGGCGTGGCTCTCGCCGACGGCCCCCGCCTCCTGGGGGAGGTGCGCTGCGACGCGCGCGCTGCGGCCAGCGAGCGCATCCTCTCGCAGATCGACCGGCTCCTCGCCGACCTGGGCGCGGCGCCGGGGGCGATCGAGCGCATCGGCGTGGCGATCGGCCCGGGCTCCTTCACGGGGCTGCGCGTCGGGCTGGCGACCGCCAAGGGGCTCGCGCTCGCCTGGAACGCGCCCGTGATCGCGGTGTCGAGCCTGCGCGCCCGCATCTTCGCCCTGGGCAGCGCGGGCGGCGTCCTGGCGGTCACGGCCCACCGGCAGGGAGCGGTCTTCTGCGGGGCCGGGCTGTGGACCGCCGGGGCGTTCCGCGAGATCCTGGCCGAGGACTCGCGGCCGCTGGCCGCGGCGCGGCAGTGGGTGGGCGCGGCCATCAGCGGGGCCGCGGCGGCGGGCGGCGCGCCCCTGCTGTGCACCGGCGACGCGGCGGGGATCCTGATGGCGGAGCTGGGCGAGGCCGGCGCCGGCTGGGTCGCGCAAGGGACATTGATCTGCCTGGCGGGCCAGCCGGGCGCGCTGCCCGGCGCGGTGGCGCTGCTCGCGGCCCGGGCCGGGGCCGGGGAGATCGTGGCCGGGGCTGAGCTGGATGCCCTCGTGCCGCGCTACCTGCGCGGCGCCGACGCCCGGCCCCCGCGCGAGCGCCGCCCCTCCCCGCGGCGGGACGGCCCGGACGCGGGAGGACCCCGATGAGCGCGCCGGGGCTCTCGGCCGAGGACTTCGAGCTGCGCCCCATGCGGGCGGCCGACCTGGAGGCGGTCACGGCGCTCGAGCGCCACTGCTTCAGCGATCCGTGGTCGCGGCAGTCGTTCGAGTCGGAGATCGACGACCCGGAGGACATCCACTGGGCGCGGGTGGCGCTGCGCGACGGGCGACTGGCGGGCTACGTCATCGGCTGGTTCGTCCTGGACGAGGCGCACGTCGCCAACCTGGCGGTAGCGCCCATGTACCGCTTCCTGGGGCTGGGCCGCCGGCTGCTCTTGCTCGCGATCGGCGAGGCGCGCCGGCGCGGGGCCCGGTGGCTGGGCCTCGAGGTGCGCCCCAGCAACGCGGCCGCCCTGGCCCTCTACCGCGGGCTGGGCTTCCGGCTGACCGGGGTCCGCAAGCGATACTATCGGGACAATGGTGAGGATGCCCTCGTATTGACCCTCGATCTGACGGTATCCTCACCGGCGGGTTGAGCGAAGCCGCCCGCGGGCCGCCCGGGCCCCCGCGGTGCCCGGGCGGTCCGGCGGCAGCCGGCGGCGTGGATGGATCCAGAGGCCGGAGAGCCCCAGGTGGAAGCGTCGAGGAGCGACGGAGTGTCCTGGCTGCGTAAGATCGTCGCGGGCCCTCGCGCCCAACCGCGCCGGTCGGTGCCCGACGGCGTGTGGCTCAAGTGCGCCGGGTGCGGCGAGATCCTTTATCGCCAGGAGCTCGAGCGCCACCTCTGGATCTGCACCCGCTGCAGCCGCCACTTCCGCATCCCGCCCGAGGAGTACATCGCCATCCTGTGCGACGAGGGCACGTTCCGGGAGATGTTCCGGGAGATCCGCCCGACCGACCCGCTGCGCTTCCGCGACGGGAGCGGCCGCTACGGCGACCGGCTCAAGCGCGCCCAGGGGGGCGACGACGGCCGCGAGGCGGTCATCACGGGGCGCGGCGCCATCGGGTCGATCGAGACGGCGCTGGCCGTCATGGATTTTGGCTTCCTGGGCGGCAGCATGGGCTCGGTCGTGGGCGAGCGCCTCGCCCGGCTGATCGAGCTGGCGCGCGTCGAGCGCCTGCCGCTGGTCATCATCTCGTGCTCGGGCGGCGCCCGGATGCACGAGGGCATCCTCTCGCTCATGCAGATGGCCAAGACCTGCGCGCAGCTCGCCCGCCTGAGCGAGGCGGGCGTGCCGTACCTGTCGATCCTCACCGATCCGACGACCGGCGGCGTCAGCGCCAGCTTCGCGATGCTGGGCGACATCATTCTGGCCGAGCCGGGCGCCTTGATCGGTTTCGCCGGGCCGCGCGTCATCCGCGAGACGATCCGCCAGGACCTGCCCGAGGGCTTCCAGAGCGCCGAGTTCCTGCGCGAGCACGGCTTCGTGGACGAGATCGTGGGGCGCGACCGGCTGCGCGAGGTCGTCACCCGCTTGCTGAGCCATTTTGCCGACAGCCTGAAGGCCGCTGGACCGGGGCGCGGGGCCGGGTGAGCGCCGATGAACTACGCTGAAGCGATCGACTTCCTGTACAACCTCGAACACGGCTCGGTCAAGCTGGGGTTGGAGCGCATCGAGGCGGCCGTGGCCGCGCTGGGCCATCCCGAGCGCCGCTACCTCTCGGTGCACGTGGCGGGGACGAACGGCAAGGGCACGACGGCGACCTTCCTGGCCGCGATCCTCGAGGCGGCCGGACAGCGCACCGGCCTGCTCACCTCGCCGCACCTGCTGGCCTTCGGCGAGCGCATCCGCATTGCGGGCCGCCTGCTGCCCGAGGATCAGATCGCGGCGCTCGCGACCGAGCTGCGGCCGCTGATTCTCGAGCTGAAGCTCTCGTACTTCGAGGCCACGACCGCGCTGGCCTTCGAGGCCTTCGCGCGCCGGGGCGTCACGGCGGCGGTGCACGAGGTGGGCATGGGCGGACGACTGGATGCGACCAACGTCATCCAGCCGGCCCTCACGGTGGTCACCGGCATTGACCTCGACCACACCAAGTCGCTGGGCGCCACGCGCGAGCTGATCGCGCGCGAAAAGGCGGGCATCATGAAGCCCGGCGTGCCAATGCTGCTGGCCGACATGGAGCCCGGCGTGCGAGCGGTCTTCGAGCGCCGGGGGCGCGAGGTGGGCGCGCCGGTGATCGCGCTCGGCGAGCGGGCCGTCCTCGAGCGGGCCATGCCCGAGGGCTGGGGCACCCGCCTCGAGCTGCGCCGCGCGGACGGGCGCGCCGAGCGCCGCTCGATCGCGCTGGCCGGCGAGCACCAGGCGCGCAACGCCCTCTTGGCCGAGACGGGGGCCGAGCTGCTGGCCGAGACCGGCGTGCCGATGGTCCCTGAAGCGGTGGTCCGCGGCCTGCGCGCGGCGCGCTGGCCGGGCCGCTTCCAGGTGCTGCCCGCCGCCGGCGGCCGCCCGCTGGCCATCCTCGACGTGGCCCACAACCCGGGGGGCGCCGAGACGGTGCTCCGCACCTACCGCGCGTGGCTGCCGTCCGCTCCGCCGCCGGCCCTGCTGGTGGGAATGCTCGCCGACAAGGACCACGCCGGCTTCTTCCGCGCGCTGGCGCCGCTGTCGCGCGAGCTGCATCTCGTGCCGCTCGACGACCAGCGCGCCGGTCCGATCGCGGACCTGGCCGCCGCCGCTCGCCAGGCCGGGTGCGAGCCGCGCGTGCACGGCGACTTTCCCCAGGCTTGGGAGGCCGCGTGCGCAGGCGGCCGGCCGGTGGTGGCGTGCGGCTCCTTCCGCACGGTTGAGGCGGCCATGCTCCACCTGGGTCTCAAACCGGAGCCGGAGCTGTTCGTTTGGGAAGCCCAGGACGCGGATGGGGTTCTCGAGGATCCGCCGGGGCGGCGAGGAGAGTGGGGCCATGGCGCCTGAGGCGGTGGGCATCGACATCGGCGGCACCGAAATCAAGATCGGGCGCGTCAGCGAGCGCGGCGCGGTGCTGGCCCGCGCTCAGATCGCGGCGCCGATCGAGGTGCCGGGCGCGGAGGCGGTCGATCGCATCGCCGCCGCCGCGGCGCCGCTCCTGGCGGGCGCGGGGCCGGTGCGCGTGGGGGTCGGATGCGCGGGGTTGATCGACAGCCGCCGGGGCGTGGTGCACACCTCGCCGAACCTGCCCCTCTGGCGCGACCTCGAGCTGGGCAGGCTGCTGACCGCGCGCCTGGGAACGCCCGCGGCCGTCACCAACGACGCCAACGCCTTCGCGCTCGCCGAGGCGCGCCTGGGGGCGGGCCGCGGCCAGCGGATCGTCGTGGCGCTCACCCTGGGCACCGGGGTGGGCGGCGCGATCGTGATCGAGGGGCGGCTCTTCGCGGGCACGCACGGCTTCGCCGGCGAACTCGGCCACATGTCGATCGACCGGGATGGACCCCGTTGTCCCTGCGGCAATCGCGGCTGCCTGGAGCTCTACGTCGGGCGGCGCGGCCTGGTGGCCGACTACCTGGAGCGCTGCCACTGGCAGCCGGGCGCGCCCGGGCACGACCTGGCCGAGGGGCGCCGGGAGCGCGTCGATCCGAAGCTGATCGCGCAGGCGGCGCGCCGGGGCGACGCGGCGGCGCGGGAGGCGTTCGGGCGGGCGGGCGAGGCGCTGGGCGGGGCGCTGGCCGACGTGGGCAATCTGCTGGACCCCACGGTGTTCGTGGTGGGCGGCGGTGTGTCGCAGGCCGGCGAGCTCGTGCTTGAGCCGGCGCGCCGGGTGCTGGCGGAGCGCGCCATGGCCCGCGCGGTCGCGGTGCCGGCCATCCTGCCGGCCGCCCTGGGAGTCGAGGCCGGCTTCATCGGTGCGGCGCTCCACGGACTCGCCGCGGGCGAAGCGAGCGGAGGCGGGTGATGCGGCCCCATGGACCCGACCTCGGGCGCCGCCGGCCGCCGGCCGCCGGGTGGAGCGCGCTGGCGCTGCTGCTGGCCGGCGCGGCCGTCCTGAGCGGCTGCGGCATCGGCCGTCAGCGCCCGCTGCCGCCCGCCGATCGGGCCTCTCCTCCGCTCGCGGCTGACGCCCCGGCGCGCCCCGCGGAGCGCGAGCCCGAGGGCGAC
>CAZRWW010000098.1:0-19878 GCA_964603725.1 uncultured bacterium | reverse complement strand
GGCCCGCGACCACCAGGCGCGCGCCGTTGGAGGTGAGCTCGAGCGAGTCCGCGGTCACGCGGCCGTCGCCCCATGCCACGGCGCACGGCGCGGCCAGCTCCCAGCGCCCCAGACGGCGCAGCGCGGCGCTGCCGGCGTCGAGCTGGGCCCGGCCGGCGGGATCGACGCGGCCCTCGACGTGCAGCTCCACATCCTCGCGGCGCAGATTCGCCCACAGCGAGACCCACTCCTGCCAGCGCGAGAATCCGGCATCGAGATCGGCCGGCGGGTCGTCGCCGCGCCGCACCGCGTGCAGCGACACGGTGCCCGAGCCCCGCAGGTCCCGGGGCCAGAGCAGCAGCGACCCGATCAGCGCCCGCTCCGCCGACCAGGCGTCGTAGCGCGGGTCCGCCAGGTGCGCCGAGCCCTCCACCAGCGGATCGCCCGGCAGGCCCGAGATCTGGAACTGGCCCCACAGCCGGCCGACGGCGCCGCCGACCCACTCGGCGGGCAGCGCCTCGAGGGCCACCGAATCGATCGTCACCGCGCCCTCGACCTCGCCGGCGCGCAGGGGATACGTGCCCGCGGCGCGGATGCGTCCTCCCCCGAGGTGCACCAGCAATTCGTCGGCCGTGATCGCCTCGTCCGCGGCGACGCGGCCCGCCCAGTGGACACGCTCCAGGTGGATTCCCAGCGGCCGGGCATCGCGCACATCGACGCGGCCCGCGATGAGAGGCGGCTCACCGAGGGGCAGCTCGACGGTGATCTCCGCCTCGCCGGGAAACGCCCCCCCCACCGGCAGGGTGCGAATCCAGGGCAGCCACGCGCTCGCGGGATCGAAGCGCGACCAGCGCGCCGCGATCGCCAGCCGGCGGCCGGCCCCGTCCCAGCGGCCGTGCGCCGAGAGGTCGCACGCCTCGGCCTGCAGCGCGACCTCCTCGAACGAGATCTCCGGCCCGTCGATCCTGACGATCCCGGAGCAATCATCGCAGCGCTCGCCGAGCATCACGCCCTGGAGCGCGAACTCGATCTCGGCCGGGCCTCGGCCGAGGCGGAAGCCCACCGCGCCGCTCACCGTGTCGGCGGGCTTCGGCGCCAGCTCCGGGATGAACCATCTGGCCAGGACCCCGGGGTCGAGCCGCACGAGCGCGAGGTCGCCGCGCAGCGGCGGGCCTTGTGCCCGCGGATCGTAGCGGGCCGACAGCTCGCCCTCGGCGGTCGCGCCTCGAAAGACCAGCCGCTCGACCTCGGCGTGCTCCCGGGTCACGCGCACCTGCGCGTCCGAGACGCGCACCTCGAGGCCGCGGAGCGGCAGCTCCACCCAGGCCTCCTGCGGCCGCAGGCTCGCGGCCGACGCGTCCACCAGAAGCTCGCCGCGCTCGAGCCCCGCGCGCAGGACCGTCTGCTCGCCCTCGCGCACCTCGATGGGCCCGAGCAAGATGTGGCGCACCACCACCCGGGGCAGCCCCGGCGGCAGCAGCGCGTTCAGACGCAGCTCGAACGGCCCGCCGCGATCCTCCGCGGCCGGGCTCGGCCGGCCGCCAAACAGCAGGGGCAGCGTCTCGCGCCGCAGCGCGATGGGCCCCGCCTCGAGCGCGTGGATGAGCGTTTCGCCCGAGAGCTGGCGCAGGGGCGACCAGCGCACCTTCAGCCGTCCGACCTCGCCCAGCTCCCGCCAGACGCCGGTGCTGTCGCGCGCCTCGACCCGCACCCCGCTCAGATCGGCGCCCCGCAGCTCGAGCTGGTTCACGGTGGCGATCCGCACGCGCAGCCGCTCGCCCAGCGCGCGGCGCACCAGCGCGCTGTCGAGCGCCCGCTCGCGCACGAAGTCGATGCGCAGCGCCAGGTACGGGCCATAGAGCAGGGCCAGAACGAGCACCGCCAGCGGCACCGCCGGCAGGGCCCACAGCGCCCAGCGGCCGCGCCGCGCCCCGGGGCGGCGCGGCGGTCGCGGATCGATGCGCTCCTCGGGCGTCATCTCCACCTCAAAACGCCTGGCCCAGATTCAGGTGCCATTCGGCATCCTGTCCCGCGACGGAACGGTATCCGCGGCCGACCTTGACGGCATAGTCCAGCCGCAGCGGCCCCACCGGCGTTCCCAGCCGCAGCCCGGCTCCGACGCCGTAGGCCACGTCGAGCGCACTGAAGCGCGACTCGGTCCAGGAGTCGATGAAGCGCGACCAGGTGACCTCCTTGTAGTCGGCCCACACGTTGCCCGCGTCGACGAACGCGACGCCCCCGATCCTCCAGACCAGTGGGAAGCGCAGTTCCGTGTTCAGCAGCAGCTGCACGAGCCCTCCCTCGGACTGCCCGTCGCGGCGCGGCCCGAGGCTCTCATCCTCGTACCCCCGCACCGACGATCCCCCTCCGGCGAAGAAACGCTCCCCCAGCGGCACGCTGGCCAGCGCGCTCTGGCTGCGGGAGAGGCGGTAAGGATGGATGTATCCGGCCCTCAGGCGCCGGGCCCAGACGAGGCCGCCGGACAGGGGGGCATAGCCGGTCAATCCGAGCGTCCAGCGGGTGAAGTCGGCCTGCCCGCCCAGGATGCCGCCCGCGTGCTCGGCTCCAGCCTGGAAGAGGTGGCCGCTGCCCGGATCGAGGATGAAATCGCGGCGGTCCTCCGCCACCTCGAGCGAGAGGAACCGCGTGACGAAGCTGCTGTCCTGCGTGGTCCACTTGTTCTCGATCGTCCCCATGAGCCAGCGGTAGCGCGAGAGGTCCCACCGCCCGCGCAGCGCGATGCCGACGACGTCCTCCTGGTTGGTCGCCGCCTGATCGAACCAGCGCTTCTGGCGCACGTAGGGGCGCAGCTGCCACCGCGTCGGCGTGCCCAGCATCCACGGCCCGTTGTAGCTGACCTCGATCCGCCACTCCTTGGGGCGGGTGAAGCGCTGCCCCGGATCCTCGAGCAACGAGTAGGAGATCTCGCCCGCGGCCTCCACGCGGCGTGCGCGGCCGCCCAGGTTGCGATAGCCCCACTCGGCCGACAGGCGCAGCTTGTCGCCCGAGGAGTAGCCGAAGCCCGCGCCGAACCAGCCGGGGGGCTTCTCCTGAACCTCGACGTTCAAGTCGGCCGTCACCTCGGTCGCCCCCGTGCTTTCGGGATGGGCGCCGTCGTAGCGGGGCACGAGCTGCACGCTGCGGAAGACCCCCAGATCGAACAGCCGGTCCTGACTGCGCTCGACGCGCGCCAGCCTGAGCAGATCCCCCTCCCGGACGGCCACCTCGCGCAGGATCACATCCGGCGCGGTGCGCGCCTGTCCGCTGGCGGTGATCTCTCCAACCCGCACCAGGGGTCCCAGCTCGACGCCGTAGACGACGTCGGCCGAATCGGCCGACAGGCGCAGCTCGCGCCTGACGCGCGCCAGCGCGAAGCCGCGATCCGCGCACACCTCGGCCAGACGCACCACGTCGGTCTGCAGGATGGCCGCCCGCACCGGATCGCCGGCTCGCACCTTCGTGTGCCCCGCGAGGCTCGCCAACATGGGGCCGCTCACGCCCTCGACGCCGGCGCCGCGCACGTGAAACCGCGGCCCTTCCTGCACCCGAATCGTCAAGTCGACCCAGTCGCGCGCCGGGTAGTCGACAGTGGCATCCACGATCCGCGCGAGCAGGAACCCCTCACCCCGCAAGTGATCCAGGATCCGCTGCAAGTCGAACTCGAGATGATCGATCCCGTAGAAGTAGTTCTTGCGCAGCGGATGCCACCAGGAGCGTCCGTGCAGCCGCATCGCTCCCTGCACGCGACCGCGGTTGGCCTGTTCGATCCCGGCCAGCGTGACGGAGCGCACACGGGGCGGGGCACCGGCGTCGTCGCCGGGCTGTTCGCCCTCGGGTGGCGGCGGCGCCTGGCCGGCCGCGGGCCTGGCCAGGAAAGTCCCCGCCCCCAGGAAAAGCCCCAGGGTAATCGCGAGAAGCCGGGCCCGCCGTCCCGAGCGTCCCCGCGCGCCCGGCCGGTAGCCCGCCCGCCTCGGCGGCGTCTCCCGGCGCAGGCCGGCGGCGGCGGGCGTCATGCCTCTTCTCCCGCAGCGGGCGGCAGTGCCGAGCCGCCGGTCAGGCGGCCGGCCTCGTCGCGCGCCCAGCGATCCGCCGCCAGAACCGCGGTCAGATCGGGGTCGGGCACGGCGGGGCAGGCATCGAGCACGGCTTCGATCCCGGCGGCGATAGCCGGCCAGGCGATGCGACCCTCCAGAAAGGCCGCCACCAGCACCTCGTCCGCCGCGTTCGCGGCAGCCGGCGCAACGCCCCCCACTCGCGCCGCCCGCCGGAGGAGGGCCAGGCACGGGAAGCGGGTCTCATCGACGGGCGCGAAGGAGAGAGCCCCGCCCGCGGTCAGGTCGCAGCGAGCCACCGGCGGCTCCCACCGTTCCGGGTGCGAGATCGCGAGCTGGATCGGCAGGCGCATGTCGGGCACCGAGAGCTGCGCCAGCAACGATCCGTCGCGCGTTTCCACCAGCCCGTGCACGATCGATTCCGGGTGGATCCACACGTCGATCTGATCGAGATCGAGGTCGAAGAGCCAGCGGGCCTCGATCACTTCCATGCCCTTGTTGAACAGTGAGGCCGAGTCGACGGTGATGCGCGGGCCCATGCGCCAGGTCGGATGGCGCAGGGCATCGCGCGCCGTGGCCCGCGCCATGCGCGCCGCGTCCCAGGCGCGAAAGGGGCCGCCCGAAGCCGTGAGCACGATGCGCCGCACCGCCTCGCAGCGCAGGGTGGACAGGCACTGGAAGATGGCGCTGTGCTCGCTGTCGACCGGCAGGAGTTCCCCTCCGCCCGCGCGGGCCGCGCGGCGCAGCAGATGGCCCGCCATCACGAGCGATTCCTTGTTGGCCAGCGCCAAACGCCGCCCGCGCTCGAGGGTCGCCAGGCTCGCCGGCAGTCCGGAGGCGCCCACCACGGCGTTGACGACCACGGTGGCGCCCGGCCAGGCCGCCAGGTCGGCCGGCGCGTCCGATCCGGTCAGCAGCTCACCGCGCCAGCCGGCGGGCGCCGCGCGGCGGAACTCCTCCACTCCGGTCTCGGCAACCACGGCGGCCGCGGCCGGCCTGTGCGCGGCAACCTGCTCGGCGAGCAACCGCCCGTTGCGCCCCGCCAGGAGCGCCAGGACGCGGATCCGATCGGGATACCGGGCGGCCACATCGAGCGTGTGGCGGCCGATCGTCCCCGTGGAGCCCAGCACAACCAGTCCGACCGGCTGAGCTGCGCGATCAGGCATAGACACCCCTCCGCCGCGAAGCCATGGCTCCGGGCCCGTGTGCGCGGCCCGCTGAAACGTACGCCCTGAGACCACCGTCTACAAGAACCAGCGCGGCAGCCGCGGCGCGCAACGGTCGGGCTCCGTCACAGCCACAGCGTCAGATAGGCATAGAGGGCGGGCGCCACGAAGTGCAGGCTGTCGAAACGGTCGAGCACGCCGCCGTGCCCCGGGATCAGCGCCGAGCTGTCCTTGCAGCCCGCTTCGCGCTTCCAGAGCGACTCGACCAGGTCGCCCCCCTGGCCCAGCGTGCCCACGATCAGACCGAAGCCGGCGGCCGCGGCCGGACTGAGGAAATCGGCAAACCAGGCCCGACTGACCAGCGCCGCCACGATCGCGCCCAGCAGACCGCCGGCGGCCCCTTCCCAGGACTTGCGCGGGCTGATGCGCGGCCAGAGCCGGTGGCGCCCCAGCAGGCTGCCCACGCCGAAGGCGGCGGTGTCGCAGGCGAAGACCGTGGCGTAGGTGAGCAGCAGCGCCTCGCGCCCCGCGGGCAGCGCCCGGATGCGCAGCAGGAAGGCCGGGAGCAGCCCCAGGTACAGGACGCCCACGGCCAGGTAGCCCGCGCGACGCAGCGCGCCTCCGTCGGCGTGCCGCAGCTCGACCAGTAGCGCGATCGCGAGCCAGAGGGCGAGGAACACGGCCAGCCGCTCAGGGCGCGGATCGCTCCCGCCCTGCAGAGCCCCGAGCGCGCCGGCGGCCAGCAGCACCAGCTCAGCCCATCCGCCGCCCGCCGCCGTCAGGCGCCACCACTCCCAGGCGCCGGCCACCACGATGACGAAGATCAACGCCGCAAAGGCCCAGCCGCCGGCCTGAATGAGAACGTAAAGGACCGGGAGGAACACCACCCCGGCCCCGACTCGCCAGATCAGGTTGCGCACACCGCTCCTAGACCTCGAGGATTTCCTTCTCCTTCGCCTTGGCCGCCTGTTCGACCTTCGCGATCATGTCGTCGGTCAGCTTCTGCACATCCTTCTCGCCGCGCCGCAGCTCGTCCTCCGAGATCTCCTTCTTCTTCTCGGCCTTCGCCAGGGCTTCGTTGGCGTCGCGGCGCACGTTGCGCACCGAGACCTTGACATCCTCCGCCATCTTGCGGACGCGCTTGGCCATCTCCTGCCGCCGTTCCTCGGTCAGCGCGGGGATCGGCACGCGCACGATCTCACCGTCCTCGGCCGGATTGAGGCCCAGATCGGCGGCCTGGATGCCCTTGACGATCGCCTTGACGGCGGCCTTGTCCCAGGCCTGAACCACCAGCAGGCGCGGCTCGGGCGCCGAGACCGACGCCACCTGCGAGAGAGGCAGCTGCGAGCCGTAGTACTCGACGTGCACGTTCTCCAGGATCGCCGGCGACGCCTTGCCCGTGCGCACGCTCAGCAGATCCGCGCGGAACTTCTCCAGGCTCTTCTGCATGCGCGCTTCACTCTCTTTGATGATCTTCTGCATCCTGTTCCACCTCCACCGGCCGGCTCCCCCGCCGCCAGCGCCATCAGCCCGAGCCGCGGGGCTGGCCTCCCGCCGCGGCGGGACGGATCAGCGTGCCCACCGGCTCGCCGGCGAGATAGCGCCGGACCGAGTCCCTCTGCCGCGCATTCAATACCACAACCGGCAGGCGGTTTTCCATACAAAGGGTGATCGCCGTCAAGTCCATGACGCCCAGTTTGCGCTCGAGGACTTCCTCGTAGGTCAGGCCCGCAAAGCGCAAGGCCGACGGGTCTCGCTCCGGATCGGCGCTGTAGACGCCATCCACCTTGGTCGCCTTGATCAGCACCGTGCAGCCCGACTCCAGCGCCCGCAGGGCCGCCGTCGTGTCGGTGGTGAAATAGGGGTTTCCGGTGCCGCCCCCGAACAGGACCACCTCGCCCAAGTCGAGGAGCTCGCGGGCGCGGCGCGCGGTGTGAAGATCGGCCACCCGCGGCACGGCAAAGGAGTTGAGCACGTGGGATCGCACGCCGCGGCGGTCCAGCTCGGCCTGGATGGCCAGGACATTGACCAGCGTCGCGACCATGCCGATCGCGTCGGCGGCGGCGCGGTCGAACCGGCGGGCCAGACCGTCGCGCCCGCCCCGCAGGATGTTGCCGCCTCCCAGCACAACGCCGACCTGCGCGCCGGCGTGGCGCGCCGCCTCGATCTGATCGGCCGCGAGGCTCAGGCCCTCGCCGGCGAGCGGCTCACCGCCCGCTCCGGCCAGCAACTCGCCGCTCAGCTTCAGGAGCACCCGCTGCGGCGGCTCGGGGTTCATCGCCCGCTTCCCTCCGGCACGTTGCCAGCAGCTTGCCCAAACGCAGCGCGTCGCGCCCGGACGCAACAGCTCCCGGGCCCGGCCGGCCCGCTGCTAGCCCTTCTGGCCCACCTGGAAGACGGCAAAGCGGCGAATGATGACGTTCTCGCCCATCTTGCCGGAAAGCTGCTTGCGCAGATCCTCGATCTTCATCTTCGGATCGCGGACCCACGGCTGCTCGAGCAGGCAGGACTCCTCGTAGAACTTGGTCATGCGCCCGTCCACGATCTTGTCCCAGACGTTCTGGGGCTTGCCGGAGGCTGCGACCTGGTCGCGCAGGATCTCGCGCTCCTTCTCGACCAGAGCCGGGTCGAGGTCTTCGCGGCCGACCGACTGCGGCCGGGCGGCGGCGATGTGCATCGCCACCTCGTGGCAGAAGGTGATGAACTCGTCGGTCTTGGCCACGAAGTCGGTCTCGGCGTTGACCTCGACCAGAACGCCGATCTGGTTGCCCGGGTGGATGTAGGCCTCGATGCGGCCTTGCGCCGCCTCGCGGTGCGCGCGCTTGGCCGCCGCGGCCATGCCGGTCTTGCGCAGGTACTCGATGGCCTTCTCCATGTCCCCGCCGGTCTCCGCCAGGGCCTTCTTGCAGTCCATCATGCCCGCCCCGGTGCGTTCGCGCAGTTCCTTCACGATTTTCGAGTCGATCTCCATGGTCATCTCCTCACCTGCCCTCGGGTCCCGGCGGCCGGGGCAGCGGCTGGCCGCTGTCCCCAAGCACGTTTCGGCCCGTTTCGCTGCGGTCATCACCCGCGCAGCAGGCCAACGCGCCGCGGGGCGCGGGCCGGCGTGCGGATGCGATTGCCTCGGGAATGAATCGCGCGCGTGCGCAGCCTGTCCCGGCCCGCTCAGCGCGGCGGCGCCTCCGAAGACCAGGCCCCGCGACCCCGCCCGCCGCTCATCTCGGCGGCGGTGACCGAGGCCGTGGGTGACGGCTCGGGCATGGGCGGCGCGCTGGCCCGCGCCTCGAGCACGGCGTCGCTGATGTAGCGCGCGTACAGCTTGATCGCGCGCATGGCGTCGTCGTTGCCGGGAACCGGGTAGGTCACTTCCTCGGGATCCGCGTTGGTGTCGACGATGCCGATGGTGGGAATGCTCAGGCGCATCGCCTCGCGTACCGCGATGTGCTCGCGCTTCGTGTCGAGAATGAAGACAAGCCCCGGCAGGCGGTTCATCTCCTTGATCCCCGAGAAGGTGTTGTCCAGCTTGGCCTTCTGCTTCGTCTTGCGCGAGGCTTCCTTCTTGGAGAGCTTGGCCATGGTGCCGTCTTCTTCCATGCGCTCGAGGTTGCGCAGGTAGCGGATGCTCTGGCGGACGGTCTGGAAGTTGGTCAGCATGCCCCCCAGCCACCGCTCGGTGACGAAGTGCATGCCGCAGCGCTTGGCCTCTTCGATGATCACGCTCTTGGCCTGCTTCTTGGTGGCCACGAAGAGCACCGCGCCGCCCTCGCGCACGATGCGGTGGATGGCCTCGCGCACCGCCGCGAGCGACTCCATCGTCTTCTCGAGATCGATGATGTAGATGCCGCCGCGCTCCATGAAGATGTACGGCTTCATCTTGGGATTCCACCGCCGGGTCTGGTGCCCGAAGTGGACCCCGGCGTCGAGGAGATCCTGAACGGTGATCTGCAGCATAGGGTCCTCCAGGTTTGGAAGTTTGGCCTCCATCCCCTACTCCCCCCAGGGCCGGGAGAACTCCCAATGGGGATGTGCGTCATGAGGAGCCGCTCGGACCGCATCCGGCGCGTGGCGCCCCGCGCCGGCCGCGGCCGGAAGCCCCTGTGGCTACCGCTTCGAGAACTGGAAGCGCTTGCGCGCTCCCGGCTGCCCGTACTTCTTGCGCTCGACCGCGCGCGGATCGCGCGTGAGCAGGCCCTGCTTGCCGAGCTCCGCCTTCGTGTCGGGCTCCAGAGCCTTCAAGGCGCGCGCGATGCCCAGGCTGAGCGCGCCCGCCTGGCCGCTCAACCCCCCGCCCATCACCGTCGCTTGCACATCGTACTTGCCCAGGCGCTCGGTGATGGTGAGCGGTCGCACCGCGACCCGGCGCATGGTCTCGCGCGGGAAGTAGTCCTCGAACTCGCGTCCGTTGACCTTGATCTGGCCGCTGCCCGCGATGAGACGGACCCGCGCCACGGATGTCTTGCGCCGGCCGGTCATCGGCTTGATCGGGGTCGTTGCCATGGCCTATGCCTCCTTCGTCTCGCCGGCGTCCGCCTGGGCGGGAAAGCCCTTGCCGTGCAGGCCGAGCTTGTAAGGGATGGGGCGCTGGGCGCCGTGCGGGTGCTCGGTCCCCGCGTAGACCTTGAGCTTGCGGATCATCTGGCGGCCCAGGCGGTTGCGCGGCAGCATGCCGCGCACGACGCCGCGCAGGAGCTCTTCGGGCTCCTCATCGAGCCGCTCGCGCATGCCGGTGTAGCGCTCGCTGCCGAGGTAGCCGCTGTGGCGGAAGTAGGTCTTCTTGAGCACCTTGGTGCCCGTCAGCCGCACCTTGGCGGCGTTGAGCACCACGACGTGGTCGCCCACATCCAGGTGAGGCGTGAAGGTCGGCTTCCACTTGCCGCGCAACAGGGCGGCGACCTCGCTGGCCAGTCTGCCCATCACCTGACCCTCGGCGTCGATCACGTACCAGCGGCGCCGAATCTCGCTGGCCTTGGTCGCATACGTCTCCATTGAAGAACTCCTCAAAGCGGAAGGTCCTTCTCGACAATTCTGCCAAGAATTTCGCAAAGGTCGGATTTTACCGCTGGCCCCGAGGGATGTCAAGTTCCTCGAAGCGCCCCACATCCCAGCAGCGCATCGGCGGACGGCGCCCGCATCCTGAGCGGCGGGGCGCGGGCCCCCGGGCTAGTGGGGCTCGGAGCCTTCCGGCGGCGGATCGGGATTGCCCGACACGTTCCACTCCATTTCCAGGGCGTACCAGCCCTGGGTTCCGCCCACGGCCGCCGCCGCCGGATGCTCGGCGCACGCCGGATCGGGCGGGGCCGGGTCGGAGATCAGCCCTAATCCAGCCGCGCAGAGGTCCCAGCAGGGGCCCACGGCCGCCAGCCCGAGACCCAGGATCGCGGCGGGTCCGGGGCGGGCCGCCGCTGGAGCCGCGAGCTCGACCCAGGCGGACGGCGCCGCGGCCGGCGTTAGGGCTTCGACGGGAACGATCGCCGACAGGGCCAGCAGAACTGCGGCGCCCGGCAGCCAGCTCGATGGGCGGGGGCGCCGAGGGGTAGTGCGCTCCTTCATGGCCCAACCCTCCTGGCGGGACGACAGCCGGACCGATCCCGCCGGATATGCGACGCAACACAGGCGACTGCACAGGCCATCTTCCGGACGTCTGAAGGGCGCTGTGCCGCTCCTCAGTATAGCACCCAGTCTACCACCCCGCGCCACCGGTGGCACCAGAACTCCCGCGTTGGGGCGACCCAGCCAGGCCGCCTGGCGCGCCCCGCGGCGTGGGATGCCCCCTGCGCGGCGTCAGCGCCGCTGGGCCATCCACCGAGCCCGCGCCTGCAGGGCCCGGGCGAGCACGCCCCGGCTCCGAATGCGCCGGGCCAGGGCCACTCCGTCGTCGAGCAACGCCGCCGCCCCCCGCTGATCGCCGAGGCGCCGGCGGGCCTCGGCCAGGTCGAGCAGGGTGCGCGCGCGCAGGTAGCCGCGGCCCGGCGCCCCGTCCAGGGCCCGGAGGCTCTCGCTCAGGCTCGCCGCGGCCGGTCCCGGCTGGTCCAGTGCCAGCTGGACCAGACCGAAGTGGCCCAGATAGCGGGCCGCCGCCTCGCGCTCGGTCAAGCCGCGCGCCGCGGCCGCAGCGCCGGCCAGCGCCGCCGCGGCTTCGTCCGTACGCCCGTGGGCCTGCGCGACGAGCGCGCGCGCCCGCGCGGCGCAGGTGACGTCGAGCGCCTGGGCGCTCTCGCCGCCCAGCTCCAGCTCGGAGGCGCGCTCGCGCGCGAACTCCCACGCGCCCAGGTCGAGCAGCGTATCGAGCAGCGCCCGCAGCGTCCCCGTGCGCAGGGCCACGTAGCGCGCGCCGCGCACCTCCTCCCATGCCCAGGCGGCCTCCGCCAGCGCTCGCGGGGACGAGTCGCGGTGCAGGTGGCAGAATCCGATGAGCAGCCGCGCGGCGACGTGGTGGCCCCGCACCTGCCGCACGCACGCGAGGCTCAGCAGATCGTGCGCCTCGCGCCAGGCCTGGTCGATGCGATCCAGGTCGGCCCAGGCCCACGCCCGCTGGAGCCGCAGGGCGGCCAGGGAGCTGGGGCGCACGCGAGCGCCCAGCCGTTCGCAGGCCCGACCGATCCGTTCGATCGCATCCTGATGGCGGCCCACCCGCAGGTACATCAGGCCCAGGTTGTGCGTGATCTGGGCCAGGATCTCCTGGTCGGGCGCGCGGGCGCAGGCCGCCTCGAGCGCGCCGATCGCACCGGCCGGATCGCGGGCGAAACGCAGGATGGCGAGCATCTGCAGCGTGTAGCTCTCGAAGACGAGCCCGCTGCCGGCGAGCCCTGCGGCCGCGCGCTCGGCGAGCGCCTCGGCCTCGGCCGGGCGCCCGGCGCGCCACGCCAGATGGCCGAGGAAGGACTCCATCACCCCCCCCGGCACGGGCCGGCCCGCCTGCGCGCGGGCCCGCAGCAGCGCCGCCAAGTGCTCGAACTCGCTCGTGTCGCCCGGGCCGCGGGCATGGTCGGCCAACAGCAGCAGGGCCGCCACGGAGTGCTCCGAGCGCTCGTCTTCCGCCACGCGGCGCAGCAGGGCCGTGCCCAGCGCCAGATCGACCGGCCGCAGGGCCGCGCCGAGGGCCAGCAGAACGCGATCGCCACCCCACCCCGGGCCGAGCAGGCCTGCCAGCGCCTCGGCCCGCTCCAGGACTTCCTCCGCGGACAGCCCGGCCGACAGCTCTGCGCCGGGATAGGCGCACAGCCGGCGCACGTCACCCCAGGCTTGGGCCGACTGCGCTGCCGCCAAGGCCTCTCCCAACAGGCGCGATTCGCGTCCCCGCTCGCCCAGCCGGCGCGCCCGCCCGCAGGCAATCAGAACCTCCTCGATCCGGTCGGGCTCCGGCTCCTGATGCCGATTGAGCCAGGCCTCGAGCTCGGATTCGCCGGGCGCCGGGGCCGCCCCGGCCTCCTCCCAAAGTCGCCGCGAGACGAAGCGCACGCGCCCCGCGCCCGCGGGCTCGAGCAGACCCTCGCGCAGAAGCCCCTCGACCGAAACTCCCAGGTCGAGCCGGGCCAGCAGGGAGTCGATCAGCTCGCGGCTGGCAACCCTCCCCGCTCGAGCGCAGGCCGCCAGGGCCGCGCGCCAACCTTCGGGGGCCACCTCCAAGCCAGGCCCGCGGGCCCGGCCGCTCAGCGCCCGCGGCCACGCGCCGGCGATTGTCCGGACGTCTGCCGCCGGCGCCCGGGCCTCGTCGATCTTCCAGACATTCCCCTCGAGCCGGGCACGCGCGGCCACCAGCGCGGCGAAATCGGCCGCCACCGCGTGCAGGTCGCCGTCGGCTCGCTCCGCGGCGACCACCGCCCACTGGTCGACCGCCTCGCCGCCCGCACCGAGACTGTCGGCGGCGATCTCGCTCACCACCGCGGCGCCCAGGGGCTCGAGCGCCAGACGCTCCCAGGATCCGCCGGCCCACTGGCGCCGCAGACGTTCCTCCCACCGCTTCGCGGACCAGGTCAGGCCCGGCGACGAGTCGTCGATCCCGGCCAGCACCGCCCCGCCGGAGTCCCGGGCCGCTTCCATCCAGGCCAGGATGCGGGCTGTATCGGCCGCCGGCCCCAGGGACGGCAGATCGAGCATGCGCACGGGCGGCCCGCCGCGGGCGGCCAGCTCGGCCACCGCCTCCAGCAGGAAGCGCGAGAGCCCCAGCCCGGGCCGCGCCCGCACCAGAACGCGCGGCGCCCGCCGGCCGGCCACCCGTTCACCGAGCGTCTTGAGCGCGCCGTCGCGCCCGCGCAAAGGGCCTCCGCCGAAGAGCGGCTCGCCGCCCGGCGCGCTCACCGCCCCGAGGGCGCCGTCGAGCGTCGCGCGCATGGCGCCCGCATGCTCGTAGCGCCGCGCCGGGAGCGGGTCGGAGGCGCGCCTGAGCACCGGCCCCCAGGCGGGGTCGCGCTCGAGCTCGGGAAACAACGTCAGAAAGGTCACTGCCAGGGAGAACTGATCGGCCCGCCCGTCGACACTCCACCCGCGGGCCACCTCGGGCGCCACGAACGGCGGTGTGCCGCCCGTCTCCGCCTCGCCCGGCAGACGGTTCACCGGATCGCCGGCCCGCGCGGTCGCGCAGCCGTAATCCAGGAACCGCACCCGGCCGCCCTGCTCGGCCCGGGCCAGCACGAAGATGTTGGCGGGCTTCAAGTCGCCGTGCACGAAACCCGCGCGGTGCAGCCGCTGGAGAACCTCGCAGGCGTCCCGCCAGAGCGCCGCCCGGGCCCCGCAATCCGCCTCGGCCGCGGCCTCCCGGAGCGTGCGGCCCACCAGCGCTTCCTGGGCGAACCAGAGCTGCCCGCCCGCGGTCCAGGCGGCGTCCAGCACCCGCGGCCCCACGGCCGGCGGCAGGGCCAAGAGGTGACGAAGCTCCCGCCAGCAGCGGAAGGCCTCGTCGGTCTTGAGCACGACCGTACGCCCGCTCAGGCGGTCGTGCGCCAGCCAGGTGCGGCGCGCGCCGCGTTCCGCCAGCGCCCGGCGCGCTTCATACCGATCACCCGCGCTGACTGTCATCGGCCCGTCCTTCGGCGCTCTCTCCCCCGCACGCTTCCGGGCCTCATGGTACCACCGGCGCGCGATCGCGGCACCCGCCCGCGGGGCTCCGGCGGGTGCGGTTCCGGCTCAGGGATCGGCGCTGGAGGCGGCCCCACCCGCGTCGCGCCCGACCGAGTCGAGTTGACTGCCGCCGCGGCGCTGGGGACAATCCGCCCGAAGGGAGCCAGCCCGGACCATGCTGCTCAGGGTCTTGATCGCCGACAAGGATCGCGAGGTGCGCACGCGCTTGACGCGCTTGCTGCGCGGTCAGGACGTGGACGTCGGCCTGGCGGCCGACCTCAAGACGCTCAGCGATCGCCTGCCCCACGAGGATGCCGATATCGTGCTGGTGCGCCGGCGGCTCCTGCCCGAGCAACCCGAGACCCTGCTGGAACGGATCCAGCAGCAGCCCAGTCGTCCCGAGACGGTCGTGCTGGCTGACCACGAGACGCATGAGGAGCGAGCGCGTCTGGTGGCCGCGGGCTGCCTGGCGGTGCTCTCGCTGCGGCTGGACGACGCGCAGCTGCAGGAAGCCCTGCACACGCTCTTTCAACGCAGGCGCGAGCAGATCATCCAGCGGCTGGGCGCCACGCGCACGGACAAGCTCTACCGGCTCGCCGATTTCGCCTCGGCCAGCCCCTCGATGCAGCGCTTCATCGACATCGTGCGCCGGGTGGTGGCGACCGACAGCGCGCTGCTGATCCTCGGTGAAACCGGCGTCGGCAAGGAACGGCTGGCGCGCGCCATCACCGTCGAGAGCCCGCGCCGCGGCGGGCCGTTCATCGCCGTCAACTGCGCCGCGCTGCCCGAGCACCTGCTCGAGAGCGAGCTCTTCGGTCACGAGGAAGGCGCGTTCACCGGCGCCACGCGGATGCGGCGCGGCTACTTTGAGCTCGCCCACCGCGGCACGCTCTTCCTGGACGAGATCGGGGAGCTGCCCCTGCACCTGCAGGCCAAGCTCCTGCGCGTGCTGGAGGATCACCAGGTGCTGCGGGTCGGGGGCGAGCGCCCGATCGAGATCGACGTGCGCGTCATGGCGGCCGCCAATCGCGACATCGACGGCGAGATGCGCGCAGGACGCTTTCGCGCCGACCTCTACTACCGCTTGGCGGTGGTCAATCTCGCCATTCCCCCGCTGCGCGAGCGGCGGGAGGACATCCCCCTGCTCGCGCGCGGCTACCTCGAGCAGTTCCACCGTCAGTTCGGCCGGCCGGTGCGCGGCATCACCGAGGATGCCCTCGCCGCGCTGGTGCGCTATGACTGGCCGGGCAACGTGCGCGAGCTGATCAATGTGATCGAGCGGTCGGTGCTGATCTGCCCCGGCGAGCGCGTGACCCTCGCCGATCTGCCGCGCGCGATCACCAGCGCCAACGCGGCCGCCCCGCGCGCCGCGGCCGGCGAAGATCCGTGCAGCGCGAGCTTCACGCAGCTCGCGCGCTGGACCTCGCAACCGCTCGGCGCAGCGCGCCGGACGTGCGTGGACGCTTTCGAAAAGGCCTATCTGTCCCACCTGCTGACGGAGAACCGCGGGCGCGTGGGCGCGACCGCGCGCCGGGCGGGCGTGAACCCGCGGACGCTGTACGATCTCCTGAAGAAGCACGGGCTGCGCAAGGAGGCGTTCAGAGGCGGAGGCGCAGGGATCGAGGGCGATCGGGCCCCAGACCACCGACCCGAGAAGTAACCGGGCCTTTTAGACCCGATTTCCAGCACGGCGAAGACGCCTCCACTCGCGGGCCCTGTTCCAGTAACCTGTTCTTCTTATGATGTTTGCGATCGTATGATCGTTATCGGCCATTGCGGCACGAACATTGCAGTTGAGGCGCGAGTAGCAGTGGGGGGTGGGGTTTTTTGTGGTTACCCTTTTTCTGCTGCCCGCGCGCGGCGGGGGGAGTAGAATGCCTCGCGTTAACAGACATGCGTACCTTCCGCGCAGGTCGGAGGCCTAGTAGGTGGGAGGATTGAGATGAGAAACCTGCTTCTTCTCGGAGTCGTTCTGATCGCGGGATCGATGCTGCTCAGTGGCTGCGCCAAGGAGCCAGCCGTCGAGATCGAGAGCGCGCGGCAAGCCTTGGCTCAGGCGGAAGTGCCCGATGTCACGGAGTACGCGCCGCAGTCGTTGGCCGCGGCGAAGGAGGCGGTCAAGGCTCTTGACGCCGAGTTGGCCGCGCAGAAGGGCAAGTTCGCGCTGTTCCGCAAGTACGACCAGTCCAAGCAGCTCGCGGCGGCCGCTCAGGCGGCGGGCCAGAAGGCCGTCGCCGACGGTCAGGCCGGCAAGGCGCGCGCGCGCAACGAAGCCACGGCCATGATCGAGCAGGCCAAGGCGGCGGTGGCCGAGACCCGCACTCTGCTGGCCAGCGCACCGCGCGGCAAGGGCTCGTCGACGGACATCGCGGCCCTCGAGTCGGACCTGGCGGGTGTCGATGCTGTTATCGCTGAGGCGGAAGGCCTCTTCGGACAAGAGCGCTACATCCCGGCCAAGGCGAAGGCCTCTGCGGCTCGCATGGATGCCGAGCGGACGAAGTCCGTGATTCAGGCCGCCATCGATGCCTACAATCAGGCCAGAGGGCGCAAGAAGTAGGTAGCGCCCTGTGCACGTCTCAGGCTGGGCGTGGCCCTTGTCGGGGCTGCGCCCAGCTTATTCGCACCCGATACTCTGGACCAGGCGGACACAGCCTGCGGGCGAAGACCATCCCATGCGTCACGCGATGCGCCGATCGCCGAACAACAGACTGCGGCTGCTCGAGGTCGAACCGCCGCCTGCCTCGCGCAGACCGCGCCGGCGGCGCCGGCACCGCCTGCGGGCCTGGATCATCACCATCTTCATCATCATCCCGGCCGTGGCCTTCGGCCTCGGTAGCCTCGTCGCGGTCTTGCAGGGCCGGACCATCCTGCCCGTGTATCAACGCGACCTGGCCCTGAGCGCCCTGGCGACGGCGCGGCAGGCCCAGACCGAACGCTGGGCGCCCGCGGCGCTGGCGCGCGCCGAGACCTCTTATGAAGCCGCGGCGCGCCAGCAGGCGCATCAGGCCGGATTGATGCTCCCCTTCCAGAACTTCCACCGCGTGGCCGCGGCCTATGACTCGGCGGCCGCGCTGGCTCAGGAGGCTCAGCGCCTCGCCCTGGAGCGCCGCGCGTTGGCCATGGCCGCGGCCGACTCGGCCTTGAGCGAAGCGGCGGCGGAGCTCGAGGTCGCCGATGATGTCGCCCGCGGCATGCTGTTGCCCCGTCTGGCGAGCATGCGCCTGCAGGATGCGCATCTGGCGCTCGAGGAGGCGCGCGTGCTGCACGCCGAGCAGGAGTTCGCGACGGCCGAGTCTCTGGCGCAGGTGAGCCTCGTGCGAGCCGAGGAGGCCTGGCGTCTGGCCTTGCCCGTCGCCTCCCGCTTCACCGACCAGGCCATGATCGCCACGTGGCGGACCTGGATCAACGATGCGATCGCGTGGTCTCGCAGTCGCGGGCAGCCGATCATCATCGTCTACAAGGAGAAGAATCTCCTGGCGCTCTACGACAAAGGGCGCGAGGTGCGCACCTACCGGGCCGACATGGGGCGCAACAACCTGCATCCGAAGCGTCGCGCCAACGACCACGCCACCCCCGAGGGTCGCTACAAGATCACCAAGAAGAAGGACGTCGGCAACTCCCGCTACCACCGGGCCCTGCTGCTCGACTACCCCAACGAGCAGGATCGCGAGCACTTCGCCCGGGCCAAGCGCCGCGGGGAGCTGCCGGCCGGCGCGACGATCGGCGCGCTGATCGAGATCCACGGCGAGGGCGGCAAGGGCCTCAACTGGACCCGCGGGTGCGTGGCCCTCACGAACCCAGACATGGACGATCTCTTCCGGCGCGTGGGCGTCGGCACGCCGGTGGTCATCGTGGGCGGGGACGGCGCCAACGGCGCCTACTCCGACATCGTGCGCCGGCTGAGCAACCAGAACACCGAGAGGCGGCCATGACGACGGTGCAGGACTACGCGCGCGTGCCCGCGAGGCCGGCCGCCCGCACCCGGTCGCGCTCGGCGCGGACCCTGCGCGCCTGGCTGCTGGCGCCGCTGCTCGGGCTGCCGGCAGTGGCGGCGCTATTGCTGGCCGGCACGGGATATGCGCCCCGGCCGCTGGCCGACGTCCTCAACGAGGCCGCCGCGCTCTATGAAGCCCGTCCCGCCGATGCGGAGGCGCTCAAGAAACTCGCGACCGAGCACCGCCGGTTGTCGCGCGCGCTGGCCCGCAAGGTGCCCGACGGCAACTACCTGGTCATCGACCAGACGCACAATCGCATCTACCTGAAGCACAAGGATGAGCTCCTCTTGAAGGCGGTCTGCTCGGCGGGTTCCGGCTTCGTGCTGTCGGAGCAAGGCGGCAAGAGCCGCCGCTGGATCTTCGACACGCCGCGGGGCACCTTCAAGGTGCTCAACAAGATCGAGGACCCGGTCTGGAAGAAGCCGGATTGGGCGTTTCTCGAGGAGGGCAAGCCGCTGCCGAGGAGCGCCGACGAGCGGATCGAGTACGGCATGCTGGGCGAGTATGCCCTCTACTTCGGCAACGGCTACATGATTCATGGAACGCTCTACGAGAACCTGCTCGGGCGCAGCGTGACGCACGGCTGCATTCGTCTGGGGCGCGACGATCTCAGGCGCATCTATCGGGAGTGTCCGATTGGCACGCCGATCTACATCTACTAGCGGCCTGCTCCGGCCGGCCGTCTGGGGGCTGGCGGCGCTCGCCGGGCTGGCGGCCCCCCCGCTGGCGGCCGCCGGGGCCGACGCGCCGGTCGATCCCGACCGCCTGCGACGCAAGAGCGCGGAGCTGCAGCGCCTGCTCGACGCGGCTTCGAATCAGGAGTTCTACCTGGTGCTCGACGCGGAGCGCAGCGTCTTGCGGCTCATGCTGGCGGGCGTGACGCTTCAGGAGTTCCAGGTGCAGGCCGCCGAGCTGGCGGTGCCGCGCGTCATGTGGCGCAAGCGCCCGCCCCCCGGGGACTGGCAGCTGATCACGTGGCTCAACGGGCAGCTCGACCCGGCCCCCGAGCGTGAGCGCATCGAGCTGGTAGCGGCCTCCGATGGCAGCGCGCCCCCGCCGGCCGTGCCCCACATCGCGCTGGGCCCCCCGCCGCTGCCCCCGACGGGCTCCTACCGGATCCGCTACGATGGCGGGCTCGCGCTCGAGGTCCTCTACGCCCCCGCCGCGCCGGACTCGCAGAGCGTCCGCGGCCCCGGGCTTGTCACTCGCTGGCGCGACGCGCTGGCGCGCGCCTGGGCCCTGTTCCGCCGGCCCGAGGAGGGCGACGCCGCCCGCGTTCGCGTTCGCCTGGACACCGAGGGCGCCGCCACCCTCTACGCGTCCCTGCCGCCCCAGAGCAAGCTGCTCATCCTCACCGAGCCGCCGCTGAACCCGGCCCCGTGAAGGGCGGGCGGAGCACGCCCTGCTCCGTGATCCACCCGGAGATCAGCTCCGCCGGCGTCACGTCGAAGGCGGGATTCCAGCCGTCGACGTCGCGCGGGGCGATCCGCCGGCCGGCCAGCTCGCACACCTCCTGCGCCGCGCGCATCTCGACCGGGATGGCGGCGCCCGTGGCGAGCGCTGGGTCGAAGCTCGAGCACGGCGCGACCACGTAGAACGGGACCCCATAGCGGCGGGCCGCGAGCGAGC
>CAZRWW010000097.1:15738-20103 GCA_964603725.1 uncultured bacterium | reverse complement strand
CCGCTCCCCCTCGATCGAGGCGAACAGGGCCGTCTCCTCGCCGCAGACGAAGGCGCCGGCGCCCTGCTTGATCTTGACGTCGAAGTCGTGCCCCGACCCGAAGATCCCCTCGCCCAGCAGACCGATTTCGCGGGCCTGGCGGAGCGCGACGTTGAGGCGCTCGATCGCGAGCGGGTACTCGGCCCGGACGTAGATGTAGCCCTGGTTCGCGCCGATCGCGTAGCCCGCGATCGCCATCGCCTCGATGACGCTGTGGGGATCGCCCTCGAGGACGGAGCGGTCCATGAAGGCGCCGGGGTCGCCCTCGTCGGCGTTGCAGACGACGTACTTGTGCTCGCCGGCGTTCTGCGCGGCGAAGGACCACTTCAGGCCCGTGGGGAAGCCCGCCCCGCCCCGCCCGCGCAGGCCCGAGGCCTTGACGAGCTCGATGATCTCGGCCGGGGTCATCTCGCCCAGCGCCTGGCGCAGGGCGCGGTAGCCCCCCGCGGCCTCGTACTCGGCGAGCGACTCGGGGTCGATCGTGCCGCAGTTGCGCAGCACGATCCTTTGCTGCGAGGCCAGGAACTCGATCTCGGCGCCCGCCAGGCGACCGTGCTCCTCGCGCAACACGACGTAGTCGTCGAGCACCTCGCCGCCGCGCACGTGCCGCTCGAAGATCTCCGCCGCCCGGGCCGCATCGACGTCGCCGTAGAAGATGCGCCTGCCGTTCTCGCGCACCTCCACCAGCGGCTCGCGGAAGCACATACCGATGCAACCCGTGAGCTTGACGTCGCACACCGCGGGCGGCGCCTGCGCCAGCGCCTTCAGCTTCTCCAGTACGCTCTGCGCCCCCGCCGAGAGCCCACAGGTGCCCATGCCCACCAAGACCGTCTTCATCTGCCCACTCCGGATTCGCCTGGGAAGCCGCCCCGCGGCCGCCTGATGGCCCGCGGGCGCCCGCCCGGGTTGCTCGAGCCTCCCGCCACGGGGAGACGTCCCTAGGAACCGCCGGCCGCGGCCGCCTCGGGCGCGCCCTGGGCCGCCTCGCGCCGCCGGTAGGCGCGCAGGAGCTTGCGCACCGCGGCCGGCGTCAGGCTGCCGTGGGTCTCGTCGTTGACCATCATGACCGGCGCCAGCGAGCAGCACCCCAGGCACGCCACCGTGAAGAGGGTGAAGAGCCCGTCGCCGGTGGTCTCACCCACCTCGATGCCCAGCTCGTCCTGGGCGGTGTCGATGAGCAGCTTGGAGCCCGAGACGTGGCACGCCGTGCCGGCGCACAGGCGGATGACGTGCTTGCCCATGGGCTGCAGCCGGAACTGGCTGTAGAAGGTGATGACGCCGTAGACGGTGGACTCGGGGATGCTGGTCACTTCGGCGATGTACTTGATCGCCCGGCGCGGGATGTAGCCGAAGTGGTCCTGCGCCGATTGCAGCAGCGGGATCAGCTCCCCGGGCGCCCCGTCATAGCGCCACAGCCGGTAGGCGAAGCTCTCGTTCTGGCGGGCCATTGCGCTTCCTCTCAGTCGTCGAGCATCTTGATCACCTTGGCCTCGCGCACGCGCAAGACGCCCTCGATCTCGGTGATCTTCTCGATGATGCGCGGCGTGCGCCCCACGGCGCCCTGGCCGGTGATCATCCCCACCAGCTTGGTGCCGTCGTCGATGACGTCGCAAAAGATGACCTCTTCGATGAAGAAGACCGTGGTGAAGATCTGCTGGATGGCGTCGCGGTCGATGTCGACGATGATGTAGCTGGCCGTGCCGGGCTGCTTCTGGGCTGTCTCCTGGGCCGCGGTCTTGACCGCCTTCTGATAGACGTCGACGAACTCGTTGACGTCGCGATCGAGCTTGGGACGCTCCACGGCCGAGACCGAGGCCACCTCGACGCCCGGAACGGCCCTGACGCGGGAGAACAGCGCGTCGATGCCCGCCTGGCTGTCGGCCTGGCCCAGCAGGATGATGTCGACGTCGCCGCGCACCGCGTGGCACGACACGATCCCGGGCATGCGGGCGAGCTCGTTGTAGATCTCCATGCTGCGACCGGCATCGCCTATCTTGAGCGTCAGGTACGCGCTCACCGACTCGCGGATCGCCGCCTCCGGCTCGGCCGCGGACGGCTTCAGGGTGGTCGTGCCCGGCGAGAGCCGATCGAGCGCCTCGACCAGCTCGGGGATCTCGAAGGGCTTGTCGAGATAGCCGGTGTTCTTCTCGGAGAGCGCCGTGAACTTGAGCCGGTCGTCGCCGAAACCGGTGATCACGAGCACCGGCAGCTCCGGGTACTGGCTCTTGATGACCTTCAGGATCTTGAGCCCGTCGATGTCGGGCATGAAGATGTCGGTCACCAGGTAGTGGAAACCCACCCCCCGCTCGCTGGCCCGGTTGAGCTCGTGGATCGCGGAGATCCCGTCCGGACAGGCCACCACCGTGTAGCCCTCCTGCGTGAGGCCGATCGTCAGGTTGCGCCGGATCTCCGGCTCGTCGTCGATGATGAGCACGCGCCCCTTCACGGAATCCTCCCCCGGAATTGAAGGTCCGATTGTCAGTTATGGCATCCACCCTGCGAAGCCGGGATTCCCCGGCGCCGCGGAGAGATCAAGCGGGCAGTGTACTCCCGCGACCGGCGAGCGCGCAACCATCCGGGTGGCCGCCCTCCAGCGGCCCAGGGGGGGCCGCCTCATGGGGCGGCCGCGCGCGGCGACGCCGGAGCGGCGCGGCCGGGGCGAAGGCCGCCCCACGAAGATTACAGTCGTAAGCGTCACTCCCAAAACCCGATTCGCGGGGAGAGCCGCCGGTCTCGGGGCCCCGTCCCCTTGGTCCCGCTTGACGGCGGATCGGCGGCTCTCGTACAATCTAGGGGCGAGGTTGTAGTCTGGTCTTGTCAGGTCAGTGAGATTTGCACCGCAGACACTGAGTCCGGAGCAAGGAGGAAGCAGAAATGAGGAAGTATCTCTTGGTCGTCGTGATGGCTTGCCTGCTGCCGATGGCGGCGACGGCGGTCGTCATTGATGACTTCGAGGACGGTAATGTCACCGAGTGGCTGCAGGCGCAGGGCGGCGACCCGATCGGGACGCGCGTCACGGCCATCGCGGCCCACGACGGGCAGTACGGTCTCGAGGCGGGGACGATCCGCACCGGATGGCTCTATCGCAACGATGCCCAGGTTCAGCTGACCCAGGGCAACACGATGAGCGTCTGGACGAAGATCCCCAACTCCACGTGGACGCGGAACTACATCGGGTTCGGCGCCACGGCGGCCGGCTGCTACAGCGCCGTGCTCGGCGACAACACCAACACGTTCATCATCCAGCTCAACTCGGGCTGGGGCTACTCGGAGCTGGCCTCGACACCGTACGTGTTCATCAACGCGTACTGGTATCGCGTTGAGGTCGTGTGGGGCGTCGGCGGCCTGATCACCGCCAACCTGTACGACAGCAACGGCACGACGCTGCTCGCCACGGTGAGCGCCGTCAACAACCAGTTCACCCAGGGCGGTATCGCTGTTCGTAACTTCGACAGCGGCACGCCGGCCTACTTCGACACGTTCGAGCGCGATGGTGGCTGCTCGCCGGTCGAGACGGCCTCGTGGGGACAGGTGAAGGAGATGTTCCGCTAGTCCATTCGGCGGAACCTGCTCTGAGCAGAAGCGGGGGGGCCTGAAAGGCTCCTCCGCTTCCGTTTAGCGGCGTAACCTCTCCGACCTCCGCCCGCCCGACCTTTCCCCGCCGATCTTGCTCGCTGGCCCTTCTGCTTCGCTGTCGCTCGACGCCGGGAGGGCGCACCCCTACAGAACGCGCTCGCCGGTCCGCGCCGCGGAGCCCAGCCGCCCAGAGCTGCTACCTGTCCGCCCGCGCGCACTCGGGGCAGGTGCCCGCGAACTGCATCAGATGACCGCTGAGCTCGTAGCCGGTGGTCCGGAGGACATCGGCTCGAATCTGCTCCCAGTTCTCGGTCAAGTAGCAGTTCTCCGTCGGCGTCACCCGGCCGCAGGAGTCGCAGACGATATGGTGGTGATGCACCCGCCCCGGGTGGGGCAACAGCGCCACCTTCAGGGCCCGGCCCGGCCGGAGGTCGGCCTTGAGGAGACCTTCCTGCAGCATCCGCTCCACGTTGCGATAGATCGTCACGCGATCGACCGGCAGGCCCTCCGCATGCAGAGCGTCGGTGATCTCATCGGCGGTCATGTGCTGGGCCCGCCGCGCGATCAGGTCGATCAACGCGACGCGGACGGCCGTGACCTTGAGCCCCACTTCACGCAGCAGGTCCTCCGCCCGCGACGACGGACGGCCATTGCCCCCGGGCCGTGTCTTCTCGGCCGGTTCGTTCGCGAAGTCCTTGGCGAGATTGTTGGCGAGATTGTTGGCGAGATTGTTGGCGAGATTGTTGGCCA
>CAZRWW010000097.1:0-15638 GCA_964603725.1 uncultured bacterium | reverse complement strand
TTGGCGAGATTGTTGGCGAGATTGTTGGCGAGATTGTTGGCGAGATTGTTGGCCATCGTTGTGTCCATACCAGCGCTCCCTTCCACTGAGTGGCTTTGATCCTGAGCGGCAGCACTCCCCAGTAAACGGCGGCCCGCTCCCGGCGCATCAGGCGTTTCCCAGATTCCACGGCCAGAAGAGCATGCCGCCCCGGATTCCCATTGTCAACTATTTCACTAGACATTCGGACAAGTTCCCGGATTTCATCGGCACCCGAGGGGAATCGGCCAGGGAGGGCTCGGAAAGGGCCCCTTTGGAGCGCCCGCAACTATTCTGCAGGAAATATCCTGCGCAGGCGGGGCGCCACGACGACCAGCAGGTACACCCCTCCCGCCACCAGGATGATCGTCGGGCCGCTGGGCAGGTTGTGCGCGTAGCTGAACCCGAGCCCCACCGCCGTGAACGCCATGCACAGCCCCGCCGCCAGCGCCATCATCTGCCAGACCCGGCGAGCGAACTGCCCGGCAATGGCCGCGGGCAGCGTGAGGAGCGCGATGACCAGCACGATGCCCACGACCGTGACGAGCAGGACGACCGTCAGGGCCGTCAGGCCCAGCAGCAAGAGGAAATGGAGCTGCACGCGCACGCCGCGCACCCGGGCAAAGTCCTCGTCGAAGCAGACCAGCATGAAGGGGTTGTAGAACAGCGCCGCCAGCCCCACCACCACCAGGTCGAGGGCGGCGATCATCCAGAGGTCCCCGCGCGAGATGAGCAGGATGTTGCCGAACAGGTAGCTCATCGGATTGACGTAGCCGGGCGTGCGCGCGAGAAAGACCAGGCCCACCGCCATCCCCACGGCCCACAGGGCGCCGATGACCGTGTCCTCGCGCTGGCGGGCGTAGAGGCTGACCAGGCCGATCACGAGGGCGGCCACAAGCGCCGAGACGACCGCGCCCAGCAGCGGCGTGCACCAGGCCCAACCCGCCACGGCCTGCACGTAGAGGCTCGCCCCGATGCCGCCCAGCACGCAGTGGGAGATGGCCCCGGCGATGTAGCTGATGCGGCGCACCACCACGTAGGTGCCGATGATGCCGAAGCCCACGCTGGCCAGCATCCCGGCGGCGAAGGCGTAGCGCAGGAACGCGATGTCGGGATTGGCCAGGGCCTGCAGGAACTCCCTCATCGCTGGTCCCCGCCCTCGTGGTGCACCATGCGCACGGGCGACCCGTAGAGCTCGCGGATGTGCTCGCCGGTCAGCTCGCTCGTGGCGTGGACGCGCACGCGCCGGTTGACGCAGATCACGTGCCGCACGATCTGCGAGACGAAGCCCAAATCGTGGGAGACCATGAGGATGGTCATGCGCCGGTTCAGCTCGACCAGGAGCCGCAGCAGGCGGTCCTCGGCCGGCGAATCCACGCCCGCGGTCGGCTCATCGAGCAAGAGCATCTCCGGATCGCTGCAGAGCGCCCGCGCCACCAGGACGCGCTGCCGCTGGCCGCCCGACAGGTCCGCCAGGCGGCGTCCGCGCAGTTCGGGCAGACCCACGTCCGCCAGCGCGCGTTCGGCGGCCCGGCGGTCCGCCCGCGAGTAGGGCCCGGCCGAGCCCGCCGTCAAGCGTCCCATCAGGACGACGTCCATCACGGTGACCGGGAAGAGCGGATCGTGCCGGGAGACCTGCGGCAAGTAGCCGATGCGCGACCGCGCCTGCGCCGGGGCCTCGCCGAAGACCCGCACGACTCCCTGGCTCGGCTGGAGCATGCCCAGGATCAACTTGAGCAGGGTCGTCTTGCCCCCGCCATTGGGCCCCACGATGCTCGCGAAGGCGCCAGCCGGTATGACCAGATCGGCGCCCTCGATCACCGGGGTCCGCTCGTAGCCGAAGGTCACGCCCTTCAGCTCGACGATCGGGATGTCGCTCACGCGGTCCCCCTCCCCCCGGGCAGACCTGAGGGGTGTGTCAGCGCGCGAGCGCGGCATGCACCGCGCGGGCCACGCGCTCCAGGTTCTCGAGAACGTCGCGGGCGAGCGGATCCATCGGCACCACGGCGCCGCCGATGGCGCTCGCCAGGGCCGCGGCCGCCTGGGTGCTGAACTGCGGCTGAACGAAGATGATCCGCACGCTGTCGGCCCGCGCCGAGGCGATCATGGCGGCCAGCCGCCGCGGCCCGGGCTCCTTGCCCTCGATCTCCGCGGCGATCTGCTCGAGTCCGTACGCGTCGGCGAAGTAGCCGAAGGCCGGGTGAAAGACGTAGAACCGTTCGCCCCGGAAGGGCGCCAGCAGCTCGCGGATGCGCGCATCGGCGGCGTGGATCTCGGCGCGAAAGGCCTCCAGGCGGCTGGCGTACTCGTCCGCCCCGGTGGGATCGAGCTCCTGGAAGAGCCCGGCGGCGTTCTGCGCCAGCCGCTCGATCGGCCCGGGCCCAAGCCAGACGTGCGGGTCGAGATTCTCGGCGCTCGCGTGGTCGTCCGAATGCACGCTCGCCGCGGGACCGTGGTCGTGGGCGTGGGCATGAGCGTGGGCATTGCCGGGCTCGTCGATGGCGTCGTGGCCGTGGTCGCGGATGGCGTCATGGCCGTGGCCGTGATCATCGCCCTCCCCCGGACGGAAGCTCCGCCGCGCGATGCCGGCCCCCATGTCGGCGAAGCGCAGCGCGCTGCCGCCCTCGCGCAGCTTCTTGACCAGGCGATCCTCGAACGGCAGGCCGATCAGCAGGTAGGCGTCGGCCGCCCCGATCTCCATGATCTGTCGCGGCGCGGGCTCGAAGGTGTGGGGATCCTGACCCGGCTGGATGAGCACCTGGGCGGCCACCCGCGCGCCGCCCACCCGCTCCACGATGCCGGCCTGGGGTGGGGTGCTGACGACCACCCGCAACGCGGCCTGGTCGCTCGCGTCCTGGCCGCTCACGCTCCCGAGCAGCGCCAGCCCGATCGCGCCCAGCGCGACCCCCGCCCGCACGCAACCTCCCCGGCTGCGCGTGGCATCCGGGAACGTGGCCCGGCGGGCGCTCACGCGGAGCCGCCCCCCCGAGAGCCGTGCCGGCCAATGCAAGCCCATCATGTCCCCTCCCGCGCCTTCGGATGAGGCGCGTCGCGAGTCCGGCGCACATCGGCCGGACAGACGAGGTGAAAGGCGTGGCAGTCGCCGCACTGCACGAGTTCGTGCGTCGCGGCGAAGCGGCGCCAGTGCACGCGCTGATCAGCGCTCAGGATGCCGGTGCCCCCGCAGAGCGGACATCCGCTGTCGAGCGCCGCCAGCACCGCCGCGCGGATGAACTCCGATCGATTCGGCATGGTCTGCAGCGCCCGGGCCAGCGTGGCATCGACTTTGAAAGAGATGATCTCCTGCTTCTTGCTCGCGCCCATGGCTCTCCCGTCTCCCGGCTCGAAGGGCACGATACTACTTCGTAATACCAACGTCAACGATCCTGTGGGGGTCGCCGGGGACGATGTCCCCGGGGCGCGGCGCCGCGGCTGGCCGGCGGCGAATGCCTGCGGGGCCCTCGCGGCTCGGGACTGCGGGGCCCTCGCGGCTCGGGACTGCGGGGCCTCTGTGGCTCGGGACTGCGGGGCCCTCGCGGCTCGGGGCTTAGAGGCCCTCGCGGCTCGGGACCCCGGGGCCACGCCCTCTGAGAACCTTGGGGCCAGCTCGGCCGCCCTGAGCGGCCCGCTCCGGGACGGCCCGTGGCTTTCGTCGGGCCCGATCCCGTCTCCCCCACGATCTGGCGGTAGCGGCGTCCCTCACGGTCTCGCCCCATGAGAAGCGAGGCCGCCGCCGCCGCCTGCCTCAGGGGGGGCACATCGAATTCCCCCACGACCAGATCGAGCTGCCCCGCGCCGGCCATCGCCAGCATGGCCATCTCGACGCCGACCCGTCCGCCGGGCAGCCCCTCGGCCACATGGCCCAGACGCAGGAGGGTCGGCTGTCCGAGCCGCTCCTTGAGCAGCGCCAGCGTCCGGATGAACTCCCCCGGCCCCAGCGGCTCGGCCAGTGCCGGGCCGAGGGCCGGATCGAGGATCAGGTCTTCCTGGGCCAGCCCGGCCGCGGTCGCCTCGGTCAGCAGCTTCTCCGCGATCTCGAGCTTCTCCTCGGCACGAGCGGGGACCCGCCGGCCGGTCATGCAGGTGGCGACCAGGGCGGCCCCATACCGGCGCGCGAGGGGCAGCACGCGATCGAGCCGCGAGCGGTCGTCCCACACGCCCGCCACGAGCGGCCGGCCGGCCGCATGCTCCAGCGCCGTCTCGAGGCCGCGGCGCGTATCGGCCGTGATGAGGATGGGACAGGCCGTGACGGCCGAGATCTCGGGCACCGCGATCCGGAAGAAGTCCGGCTCCGCACGGCCGGGGTCGGGAAGGCGCACCTCGATCATGTGCACGGCCGACGAGGCGATGCGCTCGCCCCACTGCCGCCAGGCGCCCTGCTCCCCCGCGGCGGCTTGCTGCCAGGCGCGCCGAGCGGCCCCGCCCCAGGCCTGAACCGTGACCAGTCCGCGGCCGCGGCCGATCTCCACGTCCCGCCGGCGGGAGGCGACCCACAGGCGCTGCGCCCGCTGCGGCAGCCGCGGCGTGTGGGCGCGCACGCGGCGGGCCAGCAGGGCCGTGTGCTGAGGCGCCGGCGCGCCCCAACAGCAGACCATCGCCGGACCGTCCTCCAGGAGCGGCTCCATGCGGCGGACGAACTCGCGCGGCGCGAGCGGGCGTCCCCCGCCATCGGGTCCGGCCGGAGAGGGAGCGAGCAGGATCGGCAGATCGCTGACGGTGCGCAGCGCCTTGGCGACGGGCCTCAGCCCATCGGGTCCCGCGCTCCCGCTGGCCCCGACGACGTCCGCCCCGAGCGAGCGGGCGACGGCCGCAAGCGCCGCCGGCGAGGCGCCTCCCTCGGCGCGTCCGTCGGCCCCGAACGTCAGCGCGGCGACGACGGGATGGTCCGGGGCCGTCTCGCGCAATGCGATCAGCGCGGCCCGCACGCTCTGCAGATCCGTGTGGCCTTCGAGCCAGAAAAGGTCGGGCAGGCCCCCGAGCGCGAGCGTGACCGCCTCGCTGTAGGCCTCGATGGCCTCGGCGAAGGTGAGCCGGCCGAGCGGAACGATCCCCGGCGCCAGTGGCCCGAGCGCGAACGCCACCAGCCGCGGGCGATCGCCGGGGCGGCCGTGGGCCGCCACCGCAGCGCGCGCGGCGCGCAGGGAGCGCTCGATCGCCTCGCCCAGGCGAGCCTGCATCCCGGTCGCCGCGAGCGTGGGCCGGTTGGCGGTCAGCGTGTTGGTGAGAACGACGTCGGCCCCGGCCTCGAGCGAACCGCGATGAAGCGCCCCCAACCGATCGGGGTCATCCAGCGCGAGCAGGTCGGGTCGCGGGAAGGCGACCGGCGGCGCGCCGGGAGCGTCCGGCCCCGCATCCGCCGGCGCCGCCCGGACGGACGCCGCCCCGAGAAGCTGCCCGAGCGGTCCGTCGCCCACGAGGACCCGCTCACCCAGCAGCTCGACGAAATCCGCGCGCTTCATGGTTGCTCCGAACAGGGCGCGGTCGATCCCGGCGCCGCAGTCGGCCGAGGGTAACGAATGCGCGCCACCGGTGGCAATGGCGCGTCGCGGGCGGGGCCTCACGCGTTCCCGGACACGGGCCGCCCCAGCCAGCGCTGGAGCACCGCGCGCAGAAGCTCGGCGCTCACCGGCTTGGTGACGGCATCGTCCATCGCGGCGATCTCCTCGGACGCGTGGGCGGTCATGGCGATGACGGGAACGCGGGAGCGGACGCCCCCCAGCGCTCGGATGGCGCGTAAGGCCGATGGGCCGTCCATGACCGGCATTTCGCAGTCCATGAAGACCAGGTCGTAGTGGAACATCTTGACCATCGTGACCGCCTCTTGCCCGTTGGCCACGAGATCCACCCGGCACCCGAGCTTCTCCAGCAGGAACACCGCCACTTGCTGATTGAGCGGGTTGTCCTCCGCCACCAGCACGCGCGGCGCCCCGCGGGGGGCAGCCGGCTGCCCGGTGGTCGCCGGTTCTCCCTTGTCAGGCGGGCGCTCGCCGAGGTCGTCGGGACGCTTCGCCGCGGCGGCCGCGACCGGGTCCGAGGCCGGCGCTCCCCGCTCGACGGTGGCGCCGTCACGGGTCCGCGCGTGGTCGGGCAGCGCCTTCAGCAGCGACTGCTTGATCTGCGAAGGCAGCACGGGCCGCCTCAGCCAGTTCGTCGCCCCCGCCGCCTCCAGCTGTGACGGCAGGGCGACGTCAAGGGCGCGGCCGATCAGGACCGGCGAGGTGCGCCGGAGGCCCGGGGTCGAGCGCAGCGCCAGCACAAGGTCCTCCAGGTCCGGCCAGGGGCCGCCCAGGTCGAGGAACGCGATGGAGAACGGGTCGGCATCCTGGATCCCCCGCGTCAGGCGCTCGCGGGCGTCGGACGGATCGGCTGCCGTCTCGCAGCGCAAGCCATAGCTCCTGACCTGCTCGGCGAGGATGCCGGCCAGCGGCTGCCCGCCCGCCAGGACGAGCACCCGCGGCGACTCGCGGTCGGGCCCGGCGGCGAGCACGGCAGGCTGTTCCCGGTGCTCCAGGTCCAGCGTGAACCAGAACGTCGAGCCCTCGCCGAGCCGGCTCTCGACGCCGAGCCGGCCGCCCAGCAGCTTGACGATCTGCCGGCAGATGGCGAGCCCCAAGCCTGTGCCGCCGTACTTGCGCGTCGTGGAGGCGTCGGCCTGGGTGAACTTCTCGAAGATCTCCTCGTGCTTCTCCCGCGGGATCCCGATCCCGGTGTCTTGCACGGCGAAGCGGAACCGTGAGAGCCTGTCGCCGGCGTGCTCGCAGCCAACGTCGATGAGCACGTGGCCGGCCGATGTGAACTTCAGGGCGTTGTTCACCAGGTTCATCAGCACCTGGCGGATGCGGCCCACGTCGCCCACCACCATGCGCGGCGCGCGCGGGTCATAGCGAAGCAGGATCTCGAGGTCGCGCTGGCGCGCCTGGAAGGCCTGCAGCAGGATGACCTCTTCGACTGCCTCCAGCAGATCGAAGGTCACCGGCTCGAGCACCATCTGCCCGGCCTCGATGCGCGAGAAGTCGAGGATGTCGTTGATCACCGCCAGCAACACCTGACTCGAGTCCTCGATCATCTGAACCTGGCGTCGCTGTTCGGGAGACAACTCCGTCTCCAGCAGCAGGCCGGCCAGCCCGATGACGGCGTTCATCGGGGTGCGAATCTCGTGGCTCATGTTGGCCAGGAATTCGCCCTTCGCGCGGTTGGACGCCTGGGCCGATTCCATGGCCGCCAGCAATTCCCGTTCGATCCGCTTGTAGTCGGTGATGTCGGTCAGGCTCAGCAGGGCGCGCGTCGATCCGGACCCGCGGAGCTGGAAGCGCAGCTTGTAGTGCACGTCGCGCCGCTCGCCGTCGAGGCGCCGGAAGGCCGAGTCTCCGTAGATCGTGGTCAGCCCCCCGGCGAGCGCCGTGCGGACGGCGTTCGCGGCCGCAAGCGTCTCGGGCAGAATCAGGGCCGCGGGCGAAGCGAGCAGGTCCTCCAGGGCGGCGGCGCCGAACAGCGCCAGCGCCTCGTCGTTGGCCCGCACCACCGTGACCGCCGCGAGCTCGCGGCGCAGAGTCTCTTCGCCCGCCGTGGTCGCGTCCGGGGCGCTCCGCGACATGGCGCGGGTGACATCCAGCTCGAGGATGGCCACCCCGGCCGCCTGGAAGATCGCGCGCAGACACGCCTCGCTCTGGCGCAGCGCCGCCTGCGCCGCCCGATGCTCGCCGCGGAGCTGCGCCTCGCGGATCTCGCGCTCGACGACGGCCGAGAGCCGCGCCAGGTTGTGCTTCATGAGGTAGTCGTGCGCCCCGGCCTTCATCGCCGCCACGGCCGTCTCCTCGCCGATCGTCCCCGTCACGATGATGAAGGCGATGTCCTGGCCGGACGCCCTGAGCTGCCGGAGCGCGGCCGGAGCGCTGAAGCGGGGCAGGGCATAGTCGGCGATCACCACGTCCCAGGGCCCGCGCTGGAGCGCCTCCGCCATGTGCGCGGCATCCTCGATCCGCTCGTGGAACGGATCGAACCCGCCGCTGCGCAGCTCCCGCAGCACCAGCGCGGCGTCGTCGCAGTTGTCCTCGACGATCAGGACGCGTAGAGGCTTGCCCATGGTCGATCCCTGCTCAGTCACTGCAGAACGGCTGAGCCGTCCGGAGGCCGGCCGCGGCCTCCTCCCCCGCGGGCACGACCAGTCCCCGGGGCAGCGGACAGCGTGGCTTCCCCTTCAATCGTCGGCCGGCCTGGGGACTGTCTTGACGCCGGCTGTCGCTAGCACGGATCTATCAGGGGCGGATTGCGATTGAGTCGTAGCCAGTAGTTGCTGAGTTGTTGCACGGCCTGAGAGAACAGGGAGAAATCGACCGGTTTACGAACGTAGCTGTTGGCGCCCAGCGAGTAACAGCGCTCGAGGTCCCGGCGCTCATCCGACGAGGTGAGCACCACCACCGGGATGAGCCGCGTGCGCGCGTCGGAGCGGATGCGTCGCAAGACCTCCTGGCCATCGACCTTGGGGAGTTTGAGGTCCAGCAGAACGAGCGCGGGCAAGGGACCGGGCCGCGCCGGACCCGTCCGGTCGGCGCCGAAGAGATACTCCTGGGCCTCGACGCCGTCGCGGACAACGACGACCTGGACGGGAACATCACACCTGGCCAGGCTGCGCAACGCCAGGGCGGCGTCGTCAGGATTGTCTTCCACGAGCAGGATCAGTTGCTTGTCCATCGGCTCCATGGGGTGCCCACCCGTCCGTTCTGTTCGTTCCCCGGACCCGGCGCGGCTTGCCCCGTGGCTACGGATAGCCATTCGACCGGCCCGTGATCGGGCGGCTGCAGACTCAGGCCGCCCGAACCGGATGAAGGAGGCCAAAGACACTCCCACGCCCAGCCGATTCTATCATACAGCACAGGGACCCACGCGCAGCAAGCGCGACCTTGCCCCCGGGGGGTCGACGTCTGCCGCTTCTTGGTTGCGGCGGCGATTGCCGTCGAGATGAGCCTTGGCAGGGAGAGCACGATGACCGCCAGCGGACACTCGGTGGTGCTTGTGGACGACAACGACGATCACTGCATGCTGATCGAGGACATGCTGATCTCCGAGGGATTCGCCCGGCACGTGACTCGCTTCCCGGACGCCGAGTCGGCGCTGGCCTTCCTGCGCGACCCGCAGGCGCCCCGCGCCCCGGAGGGAACCGGCCGACCCGAGTTCGTCTTCCTGGACATTCACCTGCCGGGCATGAGCGGCCTCGAGCTGCTCCGGCAGCTCAAGAGCCACCCGCGCACGCGGGCGATTCCCGTCATCATGCTGACCACATCGGAGCGCAGCGAGGCGATCAGCGCCAGCTACGAGGCCGGCGCCTGCGGCTACATCGTCAAGCCGGTCGACTCCATGATCCTGTCGAGGAAGTTCAGGGCCTTGCGCGACTACTGGGCAATCGCCTGCGAGACCCCCGTGCTCGACCCGACCGCGTCCCCGGCCGCCCAGGAGAGTCGGAGCGTCTGAGTCCCCTCCTGGCCTTCAGTGGCCTTGCCTTCAGTGGCCTGGCCTTCAGTGGCCTTGCCTTCAGTGGCCTTGCCTTCCATGGCCGGCATCCCTTACGTTTACAGATGGCCAAACCGGAGGCATCACACTGCTGCCGCACCACGGCAAGGGGGTTCGCATGCCCGCTCTGGATGCCGGCCGCGCGAGAAGCGCGCGCCCGGACGCTGCGCAGGTCTTGTCGTTGACGGTGTGGGCGGCCGCCATCGCCATGTCCGCCGCCCTGGGTGCGGGCTGCGGAAGCGACGACAGCAAACCCGGCTCCCAGTGCTCGACCTCCGGGCACCCCGAGGACTTCCTGCCTGGCACCGTCCAGGGCCTGGAGGAGATGGCCGGCGAGCGGCAGACGGCGGCGACGATCCCGGAGCTCCAGGCAACGATCGTCGACGGCGGCTTCCAGCCTTACGAGCTCTATGGCTTCCAGGAATTCGCCCGCACCGCCTACCAGGGCACGGTCGGCTCGTCCCTGGCGACGCTGGAGGTCTACGTCACGGAGTTCCCCTCGGCCACCCAGGCGATGGCGATGTACAACGACACGCAGTACGGCATCAAGCCGGCCATCTCGGAACCGGTGAACCCGCCCATTGGAGACGCTTCCCGGCTGGCCCGCAGCTTCGGCTCGCTCACGATCGATTTCGTCATCTGCTCCTACTGGACCAAGCTCTTCATCAACGACACCTCCAACGACGCCCTGAGCGTTCTGCAGGCCTTCGCGACCAGCATCGAGCAGGAGATCGCCCCCTAGGAGGCCCGATGGATCGCCGCCGTTTTCTGACGCTGGGCGCGGGGGCCGTGGGGGCCGGCCTGGTGGCCCCGCGCGTTCTGCCGTGGTCGCTCGCCGGGGCGAGCGCGTTCGCCGACCTCGGGGTGGGCCGCGGCGCGCCGGCCGACGCCGTGCGGCTCGCGCTGGAGCCGATCGGCGGCATCGAGCGGTTCGTCCGGCCCGACCAGATCGTCGTGGTCAAGCCCAACGCGAGCTTCCCGGCCCCGCCCGAGTGGGGCGCGACGACGCACCCGGAGGTCCTGGCGGCGGTGATCGAGGCGTGCCTGACCGCCGGCGCGCGGCGCGTCCTGGTCGCCGATCACACCATGGGCCAGGCCGAGCGTTGTTTCGCGCGCACCGGCACCGCGGCGGTCGTCGAGCGCTTCCCGAAGGCCAAGCTCGCGCCGCTGGAAGAAGAGCACGCCTACACGGAGGTCGTGGTGCCCCAAGGCGAGAGCCTCCGCGCAACTCGCATCGCGGCGGTGGCCCTGAAGGCCGACGTGCTGATCAATCTCCCCAGCGCCAAGGCCCACTCGGCCACCCGCGTGAGTCTGGGCCTGAAGAACCTGATGGGCCTCATCTGGGACCGGAGCGTCTTTCACAGCGACATGGACATCGACGTCGGCATCGCCGACCTCGCCACCGTCCTGCGCCCGCAGCTGACCATCCTCGACGCGATCAAGATCCTTAAGACCAACGGCCCGACCGGGCCGGGCGAAGTCGAGGATTTCGGCGGCGTCGTCGCGGGCGTGGACCCCGTGGCCCTCGACGCCTATGGCGTCGGCCTCTCCTCGTGGGATCGCCAGACCCTCACCCCGGCGCAGATCGGTTACTTGCGCCACGCGGCCGCCCGCGGGGTGGGCACGCTCGACCTCGCCTCGCTGAACATCGTGGAACGGAGCTAGCGCCCGTGGACGGGAGCGCGCGGCGCAAGGCGGGCGGGGTGCTGGCCGCCTGGGTCCTCCTGGCTCAGGCGACGGCCCAGGGCGCCCTGGCCGCCGGGGATTCCACGGCGAGCCCATCGGGTCTGGCCGCCACCCGCCCCCAGGATCTGCGCCCCCTGATCGCGATCCTGGGCGACCGCGTCCTGATCCTGGCGCCGGCGGGGCTCTACCGCCTGCACGTCGAGTCGGAGACCTGGACCGTCACGACCGAACGAGAAGGGTTGCCCGATGCGCCGCTGCTCGGCCTGTGCCCGACCGCCGAGGAGCTCTGGATCACCGGGGCCGGCGGGGCCAGCGTCTCGGACCTCCGCTACGACGACTGGCGGCGCTACGGCGCGCTGCAGGGCCTGCCGGGAAGGGCGGCGACCGACGTCGAGGCGGACGCGGACTACGCCTACGCGGCGACCGACAGCGGCGCGGCGCGCTTCGATCGCTACGTCCTGGAATGGGAGCCGCTCGCGGGGCCCGGCGGCAGTCCGCTGGGGTCCTGCGCGGATGTGGCCGTGGGCGACGAACAGGTCTGGTTCGCGCTCGCGCGCGGCGTGGCCGAGTTCCGCAAGGGACCGGAGAGCATGCGCGTCTTCGAGCGCCTGGGACAGCTCGAGTCGCCGCCGGTGCTGGCCCTGCGCCAGACGCCCCGGCACCTCTGGGCGATCACGCCGCTGGGTCTCGCCCGCTACGACAAGAACCTCGAAACCTGGACGCAGCACATCGCGGGCGTTGATCTCCCCGATGCGCGGATCCGCCAGGCGACGCTGCAGGGCGATGACCTGTGGCTGGCCACCGACGCGGGGCTGTGGCGCTACCTGGCCGCGAGCGGGATCTGGCGCCGGCACGAGGCCGCCGACCAGATGCCCGGCGCGCGCGTGGCCGCCTTCGCCCTCGAGTCGGAGCGGCTGTGGGTGGTCACCGAGCGGGCCTATGCGGTCTACGAGACGGCCGACGCGCGCTGGGTCGACTTCACGCCGAACGTCCCGCTGGCGCCCGCCGACTGCCGCCAGTTGGCGCTGGCGGGCGGCGCCCTCGTGCTCGTCGGCGAGGACCGCATCGTCTACGGCCTGACCCAGGGCGAGAAGAACCCGAACCTCTTCGCCTACCGGACCATCCCCATCGAGCCGCTGGCGCAGCACGCCGGGGCTCAGGCGCGCTGGTCGCTGGGGCTCGCCGCGGGCGGCCTGACCCTGGCCACCCCCACCGGCGAGTCCGCGACCCTGAAGGGCGGCGCCACGATCTACATCGAGGAAGAAGCCGGCGCGGAGCCCGAGGGGCTGGGCGATCTGGAGGCTCAGGCGCGCATCGACGCCAGCCTGAGCGGCCGGCTGCGCGGCGACCGCGCGATCAACGGCTTCTACAACAGCCTGGACCCGGACAACATCGCCTATCAGCTCAACTACCGGGGCGCCCATGAGGATGTCCTGCGCAGCGCGAGCGCGGGTGAGATCGATCTGCAGGCCTTCAACGCGCAGCTGGCGCCCGGGACCGGGCTGCGCGGGGCGCAGGTGCGCGGCGAGCTCGGCGCGCGCTCGGAGGCGACCCGGCGCCGCCTGCTCACCGCCGACGGCTGGGCCGGCGAGCGGCGGACCTTCCCCGGTCGCGACGTCTTCCGGGGCGACAGCCGCAGCGTCAGCGGCCGCCTGCGCGACCGGGATTACGCGCGCCGCACGGTCTTCGCGCTGCCCGCCGCGTGGAGCGCGCTCGATCCCGATCATCTGCGCGTCTACCGCGACGACGGCAACGCCGCCACGGACGGCGCCAACACCCGGCACGCCGTCCTGGCCGGCCGAACCGGGAGCTGGGACCGTCTGACGCCGCACGAGCAGTTCGTGTTGGGCCCCGAGCGGGCCACGCTGATCCTGGTGACGCCCCTCGGAGGCGCGGAGAAGCTCGTCGCCATCGCCGAGGGGCCGGCGGCGGCGGCCGAGGTGGATCTCACCGCGGCCGACCTGCGCAATCACTACTGGCTGGCCAGCGAGCCGGTCCCCGGATCGCTGGCGGTGGCGATCGCCGATTCGACCGGGGCCACGGCGGGCGCCGGCGGACGAACCTACCTGGCCGTCTTCGGGCTCGACGCGAACGGCGACGGCGCCCTCGACGCCGAGCGCTTCAGCCCGCTCACGGGAATGCTGGACTTCCCCGACAGCCTTCCCTTTCCGCCGGAGGTCTATGCCGACGGCGGGCGCAGCTTCTACACCATCGACTTCGCCTACCGCTCCCGCCAGTCGGTCTTTCAGACTTCGCACCGCAACCTCGTGCCGGGCTCCGAGCGGATCCTGGTCGACCGCGAGCGGCTGCAATCCAACACCGACTACACGCTCATTCCCGCGACCGGGATCTTCGTGCTCTTCGAGCACGTCCTGCTGGACGAGGACTCCATCATCGAGGTGAGCTACCAGTACGAGACGAGCGGCGGCCGGGCGGGCGACGAGGACGAGGCGCCGGTCCTGGCCGCCCAGCTCGGACTGGCGCCCGGGGACCACCTCTTCATCGGCACGCACGCCATGCGCTGGGAGGATCACCCGGGGCGGGCGACGACGGCGGCCGACCTGAACGCGCGACTCGAGTGGAAGAGCGCGCAGAGCTTCCTGCGGCTCATGCCCGAGATCGGCTTCAGTCGCCGGGACGCGGCGGCCGCGCGCCCGGCGACCGAGGGCCGGGCGGCCGAGGGCCAGGCTCGCGCCGTGGCCGTGCAGGCCCGCCACGCGGGGCTCGAGCTCTCCGGGAGCCACCGGACCCTCGGCGCCGATTTCGCCTCGATGGAGGATCGGCGCACGCTGCTGGGGCGCCTGCGCGAGGAGAACGAGGTGGCCGGACGCTGGGACTTCAGGCGCCTGCAGGCGAAGCTCGAGTGGAGCCAGGTCCGCTCCGACAGCGTGGCGCCCGGCGCCCTCGGCGGCGGGGACGCCGATGCGGCCGGGGCCGCCGCGCGGCCGGCGGCCGGCGGGGCAGATTCATCCGGGCGCCGCGGGTGGGGAGAGGAGCGCGCCCTGCTGGGCCGTCTCGCCCTGCTCAACAGCGGGCTGCCGAACATCGCCGTGACCCGCGGCCTGGTGAGCGCCGAATCGCCCGAGGGACGCACCGAGAAGTGGATCACGCGCGGCGAGATCGAGCTCGACCCGCCGGCCGCGCGGCTGCGGGGTCTGAAGCTTCAGCGGCTCTGGGTGAGCTCGTTCTTCCAGCGCAGCGACCGCCGCCGGCCGTCCTCGCCCTCTCCGAGCGCTGAGCGGCGCGTGACGGACCATGCCTACCTGCGCATCAACGGCTCGTGCGGCAACCCGCTCGCGTGGAACCTGATCGCCGAGGATCGTCGGGCGCACCGCCCCGCCCACTCGGGGAGCGCGCGGCAGGATCTGCGGCTGTTCCAGCGTCTGGACGCGACGGTGCAGCTCAGGCCCCACGCCTCTCTCGACGGGTTCGGGCGGTGGGAAACGGATCGCACCCTCTACTGGCACCAGCGCGGCGAGTCGCAGGGGTACACGACGGGCCGCCTGCTGCAAACGACGCTGCAGGTCTATCCCGGGCGCGTCTGCGCGCTCCTCAACCCGCTCGCGCTGCGGCTCGACCTGAGCGATGGGCGCGCGCACCGCGGCGAACCGGGGGACGAGCAGCCCGGCGCGGGAAGCCTCTTCGAGGAGAGCCTCGAGGCCCCCGAGCGGCAGTGGTCGCGCAGCCGGGTCCTCGAGAGCCGCCTGCAGGTGGTCTCCTGGCTGCGGTATGTCAACCGGCTCGAGGACGACGCGCGCGACCGGCACCGGGAGGCGCTGCCGGCGGCCGCGTCCAGCCGGAGCCAGGAGAACCGGGTCGAGCTGCGCCCGCGGGGCGGTCTGCTCACCATGCGGGTCAAGACGCAGACCGACGAGTCCGGCCTGGCGTGGTCGCAGGAGTCGGCCCGTCTCCTCGGCGATTGGGATCAGACCTGGGGCGGCGGCTTGCTCACGTACGGCTCGCTCGAGCTGCGGCGCACCGACGCCGGGGAGGGCCGGGGCAGCGCCCGGACCGAGGCCTTCAGCCCGCGGGCGCGCGTCACCCTCCGGCGCCCCTGGCTGCGCCTGGACGCCACCCTGGGGATCGCCTTCCTCCTCACCCGCACGGAGGATCGGTCGTCGCCCTCCACCGGGGAGGCCGCCGAAGGCCGCTCGCTCGCGATCACCGCCTCCGGCTCGATCCAGCCCCATCAGGTAATCTCGCTGAAAGCCCAGTATGGTTTCACGCGGTCGCGTCCCGAGGAGGCCGGCAGCCGGGACTGGGCGAACGCCCATGACCTGCGGCTCCGGATCGCCATCCGGAACTAGCCGGCCTAGACGGGCGCCCACCAACCCGCCCGGCCCCCCCGCCCGACACAAGATAACAACACGCCTCTGACCCAGCCGGCATGGCCCTTGAAAGTCCTGATCTCCCGGCCCGTCTCGATG
>CAZRWW010000096.1:0-20354 GCA_964603725.1 uncultured bacterium | reverse complement strand
GCGGGCGCGCGCTGCGGCCGCCGGCCGATCCGCGCCGCCCGCGCGCGGGCCGGCGGTTCGTCCGTGCGCCGCGCGCCGCGCCGCCGCGCGGGATCCCGCCCGCGCCCCGCTCCCGCACTCACGCGGCCCGACCCCCTACTCGACGGTGACGCTCTTGGCCAGGTTCTTGGGCTGATCGATGGGGCAGCCGTGCAACACCGCGAACTCGTAGGCGAAGAGCTGCACCGCCACCGTCGTCAGGAACGGCACCAGGATCTCGTCGGTCTCCGGCAGGACGATGACCTGGTCGGAGAACGGCTCCAGGTCCCCGGCGCGACCCGTGGTGATCGACAGCGTCGGGCCCTTGCGCGCGCGCACTTCCTGGAGATTGGCGAAGGAGCGCGCGAACACGGAGTCGCGCGGAATCACGACGACCGAGGCGAAGCGCTCGTTGATCAGCGCGATCGGGCCGTGCTTCATCTCGGCGGCCGAATAGCCCTCCGCGTGAACGTAGGCGATCTCCTTCAGCTTGAGCGCGCCCTCCATGGCAACCGGGAAGGAATACCCGCGACCCATGTAGTAGAAGTTCTCCGAGGACTCGAAGCGCTCCGCCGCCTCGCGGAACTCCCCGCGCAGCTCGAGGACGCGGCGGATCTTGTCGGGCAGCAGCTCGAGCTCCTCGATGAGCTGCTTGCCGCGCGCGTACGACAGATCGCGCATGCGCCCCAACAGCAGCGCGAAGAGGAAGAGCGCCATCATCGTGTTGAGCATCGTCTTGGTAGAGGCGACGGCGTACTCGAAGCCGGCGTGGATGTAGATTCCGGCGCCGGTCTCGTGCGCGATCGTGCTGGCGACGCGATTGACGATACCCAGGACCTTGCCGCCCTTGCGCTGAACCTCGCGCATGGCCATGATCGTGTCGCTGGTCTCACCCGACTGGGAAATGGCGAAGAAGAGCGTGTTCTTGCGAACGATCGGATTGCTATAGCGGTACTCGGGGGCGTACTCGCAGGTTGTCTCCACGCGCGCGAGATCGCTGATCATCCGGGCCCCGACGGAGCCGGCCATGTAGGAAGTGCCGCACCCCAGCAGGCGCACGCGGTCGATCTCGAGGAAGTCGCCCGGCTCCATGTGCAACCCGCCCAGCTTGGCGGTGCCGAACTCCTTGACGATGCGGCCGCGGAAGGCGTTCTCCAGGGCCTCGGGCTGTTCCATGATCTCCTTGAGCATGAAGTGCGGATAGCCGCGCTTGTCGAGCATGCTGGGCACGACGTCCAGGGGGCTCCATTGGTGCGTGGGGCTGTCACCGCCGCTGATGCGCTGGATCTGGTGGTCGCCGGCGGTGAGCACGGCGATATCGCCGTCCTGCAGGTGCACCACGCGGTTGGCGCGGCCGGCCATGGCGACCGAGTCGGACGCGACGAAGGAGCCGTCCTTGCCCTTGCCGACGATCAAGGGCGAGCCGCGCCGGGCGGCGACGATCTTGCCCAGGTCGCCCGAGCGCATGACCGCGATGCCGTAGGTGCCCTCCACCCTGCGGAGCGCCGCGCGGACGCCATCCTCGAGAGACGTGCCGTTGCGGCATTGATCGCCGATCAAGTGCGCCAGAACCTCAGTGTCGGTGTCGGAGACGAAGGTGTGCCCGCGCGCCACCAGGTCGGCCCTGAGCTCGGCGAAGTTGTCGATGATGCCGTTGTGAACGACCACGATGTCCCCGGACTGATCGGTCTGAGGGTGAGCGTTGACGTCGCTCGGAGCGCCGTGGGTGGCCCAGCGCGTGTGCGCCACGCCAGCGACCAGCGCCAGGTTCTTGGGCAGCTCCGCCCACAGCTCGTCGACCTTGCCGGCCCGCTTGCGGATCCGGACCTTCGAGCGCACCTGCCACGCGATGCCGGCCGAGTCATAGCCGCGGTACTCGAGCCGTTTCAGACCTTCCATGAGGAGGTCGGCCGAGACCTTCTTCTCGCCGGTGAAGCCGATGATGCCGCACACGAGGGGTTCCTCCTGTCACTTTCCCGGACGCCGCATCCGCCGATCAGCCATAGACCATGCGCCGGACCTGCCGCTCGCTGAGCGGCGCCGGGCGCACCAGCGTCTCCCGGGCCTCCGCGCACAGGCGGGGGAAGATCTGGCGGTTGCTCAGCCCCTGGCGCTGCAGCTCCTGGTGTCGATCCCGGACCCAGGACTGCAGGTCGCGGGAGTGCCAGGCCCGCACCTCCGCCAGGATCTTGGCGAGCAGGCCCGCATCCAGGCCGGTCACGTCCTGCAGATGCCGAATGAGCGAGTCGTCCAGGCTCACCGCCACATGCTCCTCGGGGGGCTGCCCGCACGGGATCGCGATGCCGGCGGCCGCCCAAACCATCGATCGGCCGAAATCTGACACAAGGTAGCCATGTTTTCAAACATCCTGCCCGAAATCGGGCAAGATAGCACCTTAGTGTTGACGGTTTGGCCCCGAATTGCCCGCGCGAGACTCTTGGGGCTAGGATCGGGATGTGGGGCGGATGAGGAGTGCCAGCACACCACCGAATACGGTTGTAAGCACAAGAAGGGCCGGGGCGAGGATGACGGCGAAGAGCTGCGCCCGGAAGAGGTTGGGGTGGATCGGCGAGGGGAGCAGGGGCAGCCAGTCGGTCAGCGGGGATCCCAGCCCGACGGCCCGGAGGAACACAATCGCCAGCGCGAGCTGGGTCCAGCAGACCAGCAACGTGATGCCCGCGGTGGCGAAAGACCAGTAGAGGACGGCGCGCATCACGGAGCGGGCCGACACGTCGGGCGGCGTGGTGCTCGGGGAGGTCGCGCGCCTGAGCCTCCGCTCGGCGATCGCGGCGCCGACCGGGAAGCCGAGGGCCACATTCAGGATCGGGATGCCTTGAAAGGGAAAGAGCCCAACGATCGTGACCGCCGCGTAGAGCAGGAGTAGGACCAAGATCAATACCCCGCCACTCCCCGGTCGGGGCCTCAACGGCGCACTCACCCGACCTTGTTCATGCGGTTCAGGGCCCGCCGGACGCTGCGCTTCAGCGCGTACTGCCCGCCGAGCATGCGGCGGTACTTGTTGATCGTCCGCCGCTGAATCGCGAAGCCGCGCTGGCGCATCATGTCGGCCAGCTCATCGTCCGTGTAAGTGTTCTCCGGCGTCTCTCCGTCCATGATCTCCTTGAGGATTTCGCGCGCGGCGGCTCCCGAGGCGTGTCCGACGGCCGCCGAGAAGAAGGCCGACAGCGGGAGGGTCCCCTGGGGCGTCTCGGCGAAACGCCCGTTGATGAGGCGCGAGATCGTGCTCTCGTCGCGGCCGACTTCCTCGGCGATCTCCCGTTGGGTGAGCGGGCGCAGGTACCGCCGGCCCTTGTCGAGGAATTCCCACTGGCGCTGGACGATCGCTTCGCCGGTGCGCAGGAGCAGGCTACGGCGATCGTCGACGATCTGCTTGAGCCACTTGGCCTTCTGGACCTTCTCGCGCAGAAACACCTTCTCGTCGCGCGACAGCGAGCCGCGGCGGCGGGCCATTTCGATGATCTTTGGATTCAGGCTGAGCGTGACGACCGCGGACGAGTTGTACCGGATCTCGTATTTCTCCGGCCCGTGGCGATCCGGGTGGGCGCGCACGATGACCAGCTCGGGCCGCACGGAGTTCGCGTCGAAGGCCTGGTCCGCCACGCCGAAGGTGGGCACGAAGTGCAGCTTCTCCAGCTCGCGATAGACGAAGGACGGCTCCACGCCCTCGCGACTGCACAGGCGGTCCAGCTCGCGCTCCTTGCTCGCCGCGAGGAGTCGGTAGCCGCTCACGATCAGATCGACCCACTTCGACTTGTGCTGCCGCCTGAGCTGCAGCGCGATCGACTCCTCGACGTTGGCGGCCAGGATGCCCGGGGGCTCCAGAATGCCCTTGAGGTGGTCGAGCACCGCCGCGACCTCTTCCGCCGTCACGGATTCGCCGCTCCAGGCGGCGATGTCGGGCGCCAGCTCTTCGGGCGAGCGCGTCAGGAAGCCCCGCGAGTCGATGTCCTGCACGAGGAACTCGCCGATCTGCACCTCGCGGCCCGACAGCCCCAGGCGGACCTGTTCCAGGAGGTCCTCGGTGAGGGTCTTGGTCGGCGCCACGCGGAGAATGGGATCGGTGAACTCCTCATCGTGGCGCCCGGAAGTCCCGCCCGCCCAGGTGCCGCTGCCCGCGGACGGCTCCTCGCCCAGCTCGGCGATGCGTTGCAGGGCGCCCTCATCCCACTCGTCGTTGCCCTTCTGCTCCTTGACCTCGGCGGCGGTGTCGGCGGGCGCCGGGTCGGCGGGGGGAATGACGTCCAGGACCGGGTTGTCGTCGGCCAGCGTCTCGATCTCGGCATTGAAGTCCAGCAGGGGCAGCACGAGCAGGTTCATCTGCTGCACCATCTGCGGGCTGAGCACGAGATTCTGCCTGAGCTGCAGCCCCTGGGTGAGTCCAATCGTCTGCTTCATTGGACCACCTCCACGGGTCTTGCCTCAGGACTGGCCGAAGAGAACCACGCCACCGAACTGGCCTCCCTGTGATGATCGACACCACCGGACGCTGCCGGAACCGCTGAGCGCTCCGGGTGCGTCCATCTTCACCATCGACCCTCAGCGTGCGCGGCTTGACCGCCTGCGCCGGGGTCGCGCTTCCAGCCATTCCAGTGTAGCTGCTCGCGGCCCGGGTTGGAATCACGATCGTGGGCGGCGCGCGCGGGCGGCGCGCTCGCGCGGCCCGGACCGCACGTGACGGCCACGCCGGAGCTGGCCCATCCCGGCCAGGTTCGGTGGGCCCCACCCGACGGGGATGACGACTGAACCCATCGGGCGGCACTGCCGATGATTTACGCGCGGGCGCGCGCCGCATGAAGGCGCCACCGGGTCGGGGCGCGAAGGGCGCCCAAGCATGCGGCTCGACCTGCTGACGGAGACCACGAGGCAGACCACGACATGATGTCCTCGCCGGTGAGCAGTCATGTTGCGATCGCGATCCTGGCGGCCGCTGGGGTGGCCGTCGCGCTGTTGGTGGTGTCGGCGCTGCGGCGCAGGAAGCGTCGTGCGGGCGCTCGGGCGCGAGGGAACGCGGCCCACCGCCTCGGGGCGGCCCAGCCGGGCCGCCCAGCTCCCATCGGGTTGCACATCCTGAGCGCGACGGATCTGGACGTCGAGCACGGTTTGACGACCTCTCCCGTTCAAGTCGCCCCGGCCGCCTCCGCGGGCGACCCCGACCTCCTGGCGGCCGCCCACGCCGCGGTGGCCTCCGCGGCGCAGAAGCTGGCGCGACGCCAGGGGTTGATCGAGGCCCTGCTGCTCGAGGGGGGCGACCCGCAAGATCTGACCACGCTGATCCAGAAGGACCCCGATCTGGCCGGGCGGATCCTCGAACGGATCAATGGCCCTGAGTATGCCGTCGGAACACCCATCGACCAGGTCTCGCGCGCCGCGGTCCTCCTGGGCTACGGCGAGGTTCGACTCCAGGCCTGGCGCCAGTGCCTCGGAGAGGGAATCGAGCCCTCGAGCAGCATGACCGCCGGCGCGTTCGATTGCCAATGGCGACATGCCTTCACCGTCTCTCGCGCCGCGCAGGCGCTGGCGGTGACCGTGAATCTGCCGCGTCCGGACATCCTGGCGACCGCCGGCTTGCTGCACGACATCGGCAAGCTGGTCGCTCTGGCGCACTGGCCGGCCCGCGCGCGCTCGTTCGACAACGTGCGCTTCAGCGATGGCCGGGCGCAGGTCGCCGAGCTCGGGCGCCTGGGCGTGAGTCACGCACACCTGGGCGCGCTGTTCTGCGAAGCGCTCAGGCTGCCGCCCGAAGTCAGTCGCGTGATCGCGGAGCACCATGCTCCCAGCTATGGCCCGCCCGATCGAATGGACGCGCACGCCATGGCGGTGGCGGTGGTCCATCTGGCCGACGTGCTGGGCCATCTGGTCGAGCGACACCTGCGGAGCTTCGGAGGGCAGGTGATCTACCGTCCGGCGGCCGGCTGGCTGGAGCTCCTGAAGCAGCGCCGGATCGAGGACCTGCTCGTTCCGAGCGTGGTCCTGGCGCTCCTCGACCCGTCCGCAGTGTGGAGGGGCACACCGGGAGTCCGCCGCGCGGCCTGAGGGGGGCGCCGCCGATCGCCGCCGCCTGCGCTATCTCTGCACCTGGAGCTCCCAGCGCACGAAGTAGCCGTCGTCGCGCGCCCCGGCGTAGAAGCTCCCCGGCGCCAAGCGCTCGGCCAGAATCCGCATCGTCACGCGCGGGCTCACCCGGGCGGTCAGCAGCCAGATGTGCAGATCGCCGCGCACGAGGCCGTTGCCGAAGGGCGCTCCTTGGGCGCTGCCCAGCGGATGCTCGGCCAGCAGGCGCCGGTACGTGTAGGCCAGATCCAGCGCTCCCCCGAGCTTCAGGGTGATGCCCGCGTAGCCCGAGAGCAGGTTCTGCCAGTAGGCGACGCGCTTCTGCTCCGGGATCAGCGAGTAGATGTAGAGTTCGCTCCACATCGGCCAGCGCGAGAAGAGCGGGCTCCAGCCTTCATACGTGTCGGTGTCCGGATCATCACCGGACAGGTACAGGGCCCCGCCTTTCACCGCCGGCATGAGGGGCGCCAGGAAGCTCCGCTCGGCCCAACCGTGCAGGCCCAGGCCGTGCTGGGTGGCGAGCTTGGCGCGCGTGCGCCAGTCGTACCGCGAGCCGAACTGGTAGGCCGCCTCGCCGGCGTAGGACAGATCCGCGGGCAGCTTTCCCGACAGACGGAGACTCAGCGTGTTCAGACGCGTATCGGGCGGGGGTGCCGCAGCCGCGTTGCCGCGCAGCTCTCTCTTGTACATGTACAGGACCTCGGCCTTCGGGCCGAGCGCCTGCACGGACGCGTGCAGACCAAAGGCGGTCTCGTCCTTCTCGGTCAGCATCCGCTCCTGGTCGTTGGTGAGCACGATGGGATCGCGCATGAGGTTGCGGAAAGCGAGCAGAGCGAGCGTGGTGGAGCCCAGGCCGAGATCGCGGCCGTCCAGGTCGGCGACGATCGCGTTCTGATAGATGGTGCGGGAGCCGTCGCCCGGTCCGCCATCCATCAACAGGAAGCCATCTCCCAGCGGGTAGTCCAGGCGCCCCACCCGCAGGCGCGCCGGCGCCAGCGGGAGGCGGGGGACATCGAGGAAGGCGTTGTCCAAGACGATCTCGGTCTTGGCGGGCGAGAGATAGGGATCCATGTACTTGAACGGCTCGGCCGTCAGGCGAGCATACAGGCTCGGGCCCCAGCGCAGGGTGGCCTTCGTCCACGTCCGCACACGAAACCGATAATAGTGCGCATCGGAGGCGCGTCCGGCATCGTGTTGGCTGTCGAAATCCAGCAGGTTATGCAGAGTCTCGTCGCGCAGCCGCACGTCGAAACCGAAGGACCCCCGCACGGGCGGTTCCGGGGCGGGGGATCCCTGCGCCCTAGCCGCGGGGGCCGAGGCCCCGCAGAGCGCGACGGCGCAGAAGGCGACGAGGCAGGCGAGCACGCGGTGAAGACGGGACATGACCACTCCCTCCGGTTCTTCCGGCGGTCCCGGGCAGGCCGGCTCTCGCGAGCGCGACGGTCCTGCGCGCCGGCGCCGCACGGTCCCGGGCAGGCCGGCTCTCGCGAGCGCGGCGGTCCTGCGCGCCGGCGCCGCACAGTCCGGCGCGGCCGGCTAGATCTGCTCGGTCAACTTGACGAAGCGCTTGTACGGAATCGCCGCCCAGCTCTCGGCGCGCGCGGCGCCGTTCATCTGGCTGATCAGGGACACCTTGGCGGCCGTCTCCTCATCGGGCGCCTCGTAGATGTCGAGAAAGTCATACTGGCCCAGCAGCGCGTAGTGCGCGACGAAGCTGACCTCGGGGCACTTCTTCTTGACCTGATCGAGCCAGGCGCGCCCCAGCTTGCCCCGGCTCTTCATCTGGCGCGAGATCTCGGGCGACAACTTGGTCATCAGGACGAACGTCGCCATGACACACCTCCTGTGAGGGACGATCGGGGGCCGACTTGCCGTCTACGACGACCCCCAGACTAGCGGCCTGGCCCGCGCCGCACAACCGGCGCCGCACCCCGAGGCTAGCCCTTGGCCGCCGATCCGATGGTGATCTGCCACGCCGGCCACCCCGCGTCGCCGCAACCGCAGTCCCCGGGGGCCAGCTCGCCGCGCGCCATGCGCCAGGGTGGATCGGGGCGTTCGTGCAGGGGCAGCGCGCGGACGAGCGCGGCGACGGCGGCGTTGGCTTCGAGCACGCCCAGGGCCACGGGCCGGCCGCCCGCGGCCGCGGCGACACTGAGCAGCAGACGCGCGGGCTCGTCCAGCTCGGGTTCCTGGATCCAGGGTCCGCCCTGCCAGCCCGCGTCCCAGCCGCGGCCCAGCAGGTAGCCGACGATCCGGTCGCCGCGCGTGCGCACGCGGCAGAGCTCACCATGCGCGGCGAGGCGCTGAGCGAGGAAGTGCCGCCGGTCGGCGCCGAACACCCGGAGATCGAGCGCGGCGATGGCGGGCAGATCGGCCGCCGCGGCCGGGCGTGTGTCGGCCACGACGCCGGCGGGCAGGAGACCCGAGAACCTCAGGGAACGGCAGACCTTGCGAAAGCCGGTTCGCTCGTAGAGCGGGACCGCGCGCGGCACGCCGTCGAGAAGGACCGCCCGCGCGCCACGGCGGACGAGATAGTCGCCCGCCTCGTCGAGCAGGCGCCGCCCCAGGCCGCGGCCGCGGAACCGCGGCAGCACGATCAACTCGCCGATGAAGCCCGTCGCGCCATAGCTCGTGGCCACGCAGATCCCGGCGCGGCCCTCCTCCGACACCGCCACGACGCACCCGCCGGGGTCGAACCCCAGGGCCCAGGCGAACAGCTCGCGGGTCTCGCTCTGCCACCCTTCGGCCCGCGTGCAGGCGGCGGCGAAGTCGAGATCCTCGGCCTGCATGGGGCGGATGATCACGATGGCACCTCGCTCGGCCGCGGCCGGCTAGTCCAGCAGGAAGCGCCCGTTCTTGCGGATGACCCGGCCGTCTCCGTAGACGGTGAATCCCCGGCGCGTGTCGCACACCATGTCCCAGTGGATGGCGGAGTGGTTCTTGCCGCCGGACTCGGGCAGGGACGCGCCCAGCGCCAGGTGCATCGTCCCGCCGATCTTCTCGTCGAAGAGCGTGTTGCGGGTGAAGCGCTGGATGTCGGCATTGGTGCCGAAGGCGAGCTCGCCGACGCGCCGCGCTCCCGGATCCGTTTCCAGCATCTTGAGCAAGAGCTCCTCGCCCTTGTCGGCGGCGGCGTCCACGACCTTGCCGCGCTTGAAGGTCAAGCGCACGTTATCCACCGCCCGGCCGCTGTAGATGGCCGGAAAACTGAAGCGAATGCGACCCTCAACCGAGTCTTCGATCGGGCCGGTGAACACTTCGCCGTCGGGGAAGTTGACGTGACCATCGCAGTTGATCCACTTGCGCCCGGCGACATTGAAGGTGATGTCCGTGTCGGTGCCGACGACACGCAGCGTTTCCACTTTGCCCAGGGCTTGACAGATCCGCGCCTGGCGCTGGGAAAGCTTGCGCCACTCCGCCACGGGGTCCTTCTTGTGCAACTGGCCGGCGCCGTAGACGAAGTCCTCGTATTCCGTCAGCGCCATCTCGGCCTCCTGGGCGCCCGAGTGGGTGGGGAAGAGCGTGCCGACCCAGGCGGCCGCGCCGGAGGCCTGACGCTTCATGAGCGTCTCGGAGAGCGGATGGCGCGCCTTGTTGGCCAGCATGGTGCGCGCGGGGTCGATGCCGGTCATGGCGCGCGAGTTCCAGCCGCCCATGATGAACAGGAACTTGTCGGCCTTGCGGTACTGGAGCAGGTCGCTCGGCGAGACGAAGGACAGCTGTTCGTCGGATGCGCCGCGCATGAAGAGGCTGGCGAACTCGGGGATCGAAACAGTCAGGGTGGGATGGCCTCCGGCCGCCAGCACCTCGAGGCCGGCCGCGCGCATGAGATCCTCCGCCAGATAAGCCCCGGAGATGACCACCCAGTCGTTCTTCTTCACCGCCAGGCTGTAGTGAACCAGCACCTTGGCGAGCTGCGTCGTTCTTGCGTCCACGTAGGTCCTCCTTGCAGACAATTCCCTCGCGAGCTTCTTCGCCGCGCGATCCTACAACCGCAAATGCTCGACGAGAATCCTCACCCCGATCAGGATGAGGATCGTGCCACCCACGAGATCCATGCGCCGCCCGAACGACGCATGTAAGACCGAGCCCAGGCGGATGCCGATCAACGAGAGCGCCGCCGCCACCAGGCCGATCACCAGGCTGGCGTACCAGATGTCGATCGCCAGCATGGCGAGAGAGATTCCCACCGCCAGCGCGTCGATGCTCGTGGCGACGGCCAGGAGCAGCAGGGTCCAGCCGCGGGACGGATCGCCGGGCCGGCACTCCTCCGGCCGGCGAGCGGAGGCGATCATGCGCCCGCCGACGAAACAGAGCAGGCCGAAGGCGATCCAGTGATCCAGGGCCTTGATGAAGCCCGCGATCAGGGAGCCGGCAAGCCACCCCACGATGGGCATCATGAACTGGAACAGGCCGAAGTGGAAGGACATGCGAAAGGCCGCCCGCGCGCCGCGCGCACGACCGGCGGCCGAAGCCCCCAACGACACGGCGAAGGCGTCCATGGCCAGACCCAGCGCGATCAAGAAGAGCTCGATCTGTCTCATGGGCCCTTTCCGCACGACGCATCGCGGCAGCCTGCGGGCGCAGGCCGCCGCGAACCCCGATCAGTCGCCGTCGATGACCAGCACGGCCGCGCCGCGGATCTCGCCCGACTCAAGCCGCCTAAGGGCTTCGTTGGCCGCGCTGAGCGGGAAGCGCATGACCTCGGTGCGCACGGGCACGCGCGGCGCGAGGTCGAAGAACTCGACGCCGTCGCGCCGGGTGAGATTGGCGACCGAACGCAGCACCCGCTCTTCCCAGAGCAGATCGTACGTGAAACTCGGGATGGGGTCCATGTGGATGCCGGCGCAAACCACGGTGCCCCCCTTGACCACGGCTCGCAAGGCCAGCGGCACCAGGGCGCCGATGGGCGCGAAGATGATCGCGGCGTCGAGCGGGCGAGGAGGGCGCTCATCCGAGTCGCCGGCCCAGTCGGCGCCCAGTGCGCGCGCAAACGCCTGCCTGTCCGCGTCGCCGGGCCGGGTGAAGGCGTAGACCTCCCGCCCCTGGGATTGCGCCACCTGCGTGATGATGTGCGCCGCGGCGCCGAAGCCGTAAAGCCCGAGGCGCCCGGCATGTCCCGTCATGCGCAGCGAGCGGTAGCCGATCAGACCCGCGCACAGGAGCGGCGCCGCCGCCGCGGGCTCATAGGCTGGGTGAATCGGGAAGCAGTAGCGGTGATCGGCGACGGAGTACTCCGCGTAGCCGCCGTCGATCTGGTAGCCGGTGAAGCAGGCGTGGTCGCAAAGGTTCTCGCGGCCCGACGCGCAGTACGCGCAGGTCCCGCACGTGCGCCCCAGCCATGGGACCCCTACCCGCTGGCCGGGCTCCACGCCGTGGGCGTCGGGTCCGACCCGCGTCACGATGCCCACGATTTCGTGTCCCAGGATCAAGGGCAGCCGGGGTTGGGAGAGATCGCCGGCGAGGATGTGCAAGTCGGTGCGGCACACCCCGCAGGCCTCGACGCGGACCTGAACCTGTCCGGGCCCGGGCTCGGGGAGTGGCAGGTCGCGCAGACGCAGCGGCTCTCCGGCCCGGTCGAGCACCATGGCCTTCATGATCGTTCTCCTGACAGAAAGGGGGTGCCCATCCCGGATCCATCGCCGCTCGACAGTCTACATCGCCTCGACGAACTTCTCCAGGGTCTCTTCGGCTCCGATCACCGACAGAATGTCCCCTCGCTCGAGCACCACCGATCCGTCGGGAATGGCGATCAGCTCCGACTCGACCACCTTGGTGCCGTCCTCGTGCTGCCGCACGCGATCGCGCTTGATGCGAATGACCATGACCCGCGCCTTCTGGCGCATGCTCAGCTCGGCCAGCGTGTGCCCGGCGAAGGAATCCGGCACGACGACCTGCTGCAAGCAGTAGCCGGCCGGCAGCTCCACGAAGTCGACGACGCCCCGCAGGTGGATCGAGCGCGCCAGGCGGCTGGCCATGTCATGAAGAGGCATGAAGATCTGGTGGGCCCCCACTCGCTCCAGGATCCGCCGCTCGGTCAGCGAGGACGCCCGGGCGATCACCAGGGGCACGCCCAGCTCGACGAGCAGGGCCGAGGCCAGGACCATCGCCTCGAAGTGCTCCCCCAGCGCCACGACGGCGCAGTCCATCTGCCGCGCATTCTGGGCGATGAGGAAGTCGCGATTGGTCGCGTCTCCGGCCACGGCCATAGCGACGTCCGGGGCGATGCGGTTGACCGCGTCCAGACGGCGGTCGATCGCCATGACATCCGCGCCTAGATTGGTCAGCTCGCGGGCGAGCGTCTCGCCGAAGCGGCCCAGGCCGATGACCATGTACTTCTTCTTCATGAGTTCCTCCGGCGGTTGTTCACCGGCTTTGCCGGACCATAATCCTGTTGCCCACCCGACGGGCCATCCTGTGCTCCTATCATCCCGCCGTCCTGTCAGTCTGCCGAATTATCAGGCTATCAGCCTATCATCACGCGTTCTTCCGGGTAACGGGCCGTGCCGCGGATGCCGCCGCGCGCCAAGGCCAGCGCGACGGTGAGCGGGCCCACGCGGCCGATGAGCATCAGCGCGCAGACGATCAGCTTGCCGAACGGTGACAGGCCCGTCGTTGCCCCGAGGGACAGCCCGACTGTCCCCATGGCCGAGGCCACCTCGAAGGCCGTGGTCTGAAGCGTCCAGCCCTCGCTCATCAGCAGGACGAAGGTCCCGGCGCAGAGCGCGAGGAGATAGAGCGACAGAACGACCAATGCCTCGCCCGCGGTTCGCAGGGGAATCTCGCGCCGGAAGGCGACCGCGTGCTCGCGGCCGCGGACCCGGGCCGCAAGCGTGGCCGCAATCACACCCAGCGTGGTGACCTTCGACCCGCCGGCCGTCGACCCGGGGGCGCCGCCGATCACCATGAGCAGCATCAACAACAGGATCGTGGGAGGGGCCCAGAGCGCGGGACTTGTGCAAGAGAAGCCCGCCGTTCGTGGCGTGGCCGCCATGAGAAGGCCGTTGATCAATCGATGGGGCCAGGACAGATCCGCCAGGGCGCCGTTCCATTCCAAGACCAGGAAGAGGATCCAGCCGCCGAGCAGCAGCGCGCCGCTGACCGTGAGCACCATCATGCTCTGCGCCGACAAACGTGCCCGCATCCGGTCGGCGTGAGAGCCGCGCCGCTTCAGATGCGCGCGCAGCCAGCGCACGCCGTCTGAGAGGACCACGAAGCCGAGCCCGCCCAGGATCAGCAGGGCCGCGATCGTGAGCAGGAAGACGGGGTTGCGCTGGAAGCCCTCGAGGCTCGTCGCGTAGATCGAGAAGCCGGCGTTGCAGAAGGCCGAGACCGCGTGGAAAGCGCTCGTGAAGGCGCGCTCTCCGAAGGGGAGCGGCTGCTCTCCCAGGCTCAGGAACAGCAGAATTGCTCCCAGGAGCTCGCACAGAAGCATGGTCGACACGATGAACGCAAGGGTCTGGGGCACGCCGCGCTGAACGCCGAGGTCGAGCGCGTCGCGCAAGATAGCGCGCTCGCGCAGGCCGACGTCCCGGCTGACCATGAGGGCGAGGAACGCCGCCAAGGCCATGATGCCGAGCCCACCGAGCTGGATGAGGATCAATACCGTCGCCTGACCGAGGCCTGTGAAAGCCGTGCCGGTGTCGACCACGGTCAGGCCGGTGACGCAACAAGCCGAGGTGGCGGTGAAGAGGGCATCCACGAAACCCAGGGGTCGGCCCGGCGGCGTCATGTTGGGCAGGAGCAGAGCCAGGGCGCCGACCAGGGTAAGGGCGATGAACGTGGCGAAGGCCAGCCCCGCCGGCCGGAGGCGGAGGCGGGCCAGCCCGTCGCTGAGGCGAGCGGCGGCCATGATGGCGCCGACGGCCAGGTAGAGCTGGATCGATGCCAGCCAGAGCCGCACGTAGGTGGGCGCCTGCGCGGAGAACATGTCCGGGGTCCACCCGCGGATCAGAACGACGGGCACCTGGATGATCAGGATCAGGAGCAGGAGACTGCGCAGCGGACGACGGCGCAGAGCGGCGCGGAACGAGGGCGCCCGCAGGCTCGCCCAGGCATGCTCCGCCACGAAGAACAGCAGGGCAGGCGCTTCGAGCGCGCGTCCCAGGCTGTGCATCCGGGAACCGTGGGGAAAGCCGCCGGCCAGCAGCAGCGCTCCGGCCGCACATAGGCCACCGGCCGCGAGGAGCAGCGTCAGGAGGCGATCCGCCGACCAGATCCCGGCATGGCTGCCCTGCGGCTGCGTCAGCCGCGCCTCACCGCGCGCCAGGGGCGTCCTCAATCGAGGTGTCCTCCACGAGTCGGTTCTCCGGCTTCACGGCCAAGGTGGCCGCATACATCGGAGCGTACCGGGTCAGGACCTCCTCCGGGCTCGAATCTTCGTAGAATCCGCGCAGAACAAACCCGACCTCGAGCTGGCCACCGATCTGATCCTGCAGCGTGTGGCCGAACTCGAGGGGACGGCCTTCGGCCAGCAGTTTCCGCACGGCGGGTGACTCAAGGTGAGCGAGATCCGAGTACGGGAGCGAGTAGGTCACCGTAAGAACGCCCCGATCCATCGCCTCGCTGTCGAAGACATAGAGGAAGCCGTTGCTGAATCCCGAGATCAGAACTCCCCCGGGACGCAGCACACGGTAGCTTTCGCGCCACACCGGCCGTATGTCCTGTACAAAGCAGTTCGAAATGGGGTGCACGATCAAGTCGAAGGTGGCATCGGCGAACATCGTCAGGTCGGTCATGCTGCCCAAGACCACGCCCAGATCCAGCGCGTCGCGCCGGGCGACGAAGAGATCACGGGCGAGCTGCCGGGGCGAGGCGTCCAGCACCGTCACTCGCGCCCCGGCCGCCGCCAGGACCGGTGCTTGCTGGCCGCCGCCGGAGGCCAGGCACAGCACGCGCGCGCCGCGCAGCGGGGGGAACCAGGATCGGGGAACGGGCTTGGTGGGGGTCAGCACGATCGCCCACTCGCCGCGTGCGGCGGCGGCAATCGTGGCGGAATCGACCGGGACGGTCCAAGGGTTGCCGCGGCCTACTTCGGCGTCCCACGCGTGGGCGTTGTGCTTGAGAATGTCCATCGGCCACTTCTCTCGCCTCGGGGCGGGGAGATGATTCAGCTTGGCGAAGGAGTCTAACCGGCGGTGCGTCGCCGTCAAGCCAGGCCTGCGGCGCCGCTTTCGGGAGGGCCCTTGCCGTCGGGCGCCGTCAGGACCCGTGCGTCGAGCTTCCCTGCGGCGGCCAAGAGACGCACGAGATTCGGCATGCTGTCGAACTGGCGCATGCAGAGGTTGTACTCGTCGGCCGAAACAGGGGCACCGCCGGGGCGACAGAAGATCAACAATCCATCGCGGCTGCCCATCAGATGCCGCATCTTGGCGCAAGGGAAGTCGTCACAGAAGGCGCAGCTCTCGACGTTCTTCTCCCGGGCGCAAGGTCTCGCGGCGCAGGCTGTGTCGGCGACGCGGCCTGCGCCCCGGCAGCCGTCACACTTGACGTTCTCCGCAGTGTACTGCTGATGACCGAAGATGCGGCGCCATCCATCGACCAGCCGCTGTCGAAGAAGAGGATCATCCGATCGCGCTGCGCAGAGATGGCAGCTGTAGCCGCAGTAACCTATCATCTCTTCCATCGTGCCCGCAGCTCCTTCGCGTGAGAGCGAACGCCGAGCGCCCGTCAGAAGCGGACTCCGGGTTAGGCCAGATTCGCGCCATGTTCCAGCAACAACGCCCGGAGCACCGAACGATGGCAGCGCGCCTCGTCCGCGCAGTAGCAGCCCACGGAGAGATCGGTCTGGTGGGACAGGGCGGCCAGCAGCGCGAGGAGGCGGTCGGCGTCGGGTTGCTTCATCTCGGCCCGGTATCGCCGCTCAAAGCGGCGCCACGCCCGGTCATCCCCGACATGCTGCGCCTCCTTCAGCAATTCCTCCGAAGGCGCAAGCGCCGGGAGCCAAACGTCATAGAAGTCGCGTGACGCATACTCCGCCTTGGGGACGCCGCGGGGCGGGCGCCTGACGGTCCCCACCCGCAGCCCCTCGCCGGGCGTTCGCGGGGTCCCCAATCGCACTATCCGAACCGGCATACACATCCTCCGTGCGCCTGGCGCTCCCGCCCTCGCGCCGCGCGCGGGATCCAAGAGCGGGCCGTCGCAGACTGGCCGAGCCTCGGGGTCTCGACGGCGACGGATTCTGCGCCGCCGCGCATCCGCGGTCAATGTCCGAGCAGCCAGGAGCAGCGGCGCTCGTTGCGCCGGTTGGAGAGCTGGATGTGCCCCCCCAGGCGTTCCCCGATGACGTCTCGGCTGAAGCGCGCCGGGGCAGCACCCGCCGACCCGCGAACACGTATCAACGAATCGGTCACGACCAGCTCGTACGCGTCCGGCGCGGGGCGGTACTCGAGGCTAGCCAGTACACGCCGACTGCACGGGGAAGTCGGTCGCGGCATGCCGCCGGGCCCAATGCCGCAGGACAGATATCCGGGCTGTGGACGCGCCGCAAGGACACGGTCGCGTTGTCGAGAGTCGTACGGATATCCGCGACCAGGGAGTAGTTGCTGCACGGATGAGTCTTCTGGGTCGCCATGTCGAGCATGATCTCGGGTGGTCCTGGGTAGCCCTGGGTCTGCAGGGCGGACGTGCGTGCACAAAGTTGTACGTTCGCGTCCCAGTACGCCGTCAAGGGCCGCAGCAACCAGAAGGCGTAGCGTGATACGTGCAATGTGCGTCGCATCTGAGATATCGGAGAACTCCGACAGCACTGTATTCCATACCTCTTGCCAGATGCCCACAGTCCTCATTGTCACTTCTCGCTTTCCTGTTCGTCATCCGGACCCTTCAGGAGCCCGCCTGCAGCTAGCATCAGCTGCGGCCGCCCGGCGCGACCCGGGCCTTGCAGGGCCTGCGACAGGGACACCCACTTCAGTACGTGGGTTGTGCCAGGACCGACCGCTGGGTGCATGCGGATGTAAGGCTCAGAGACCATTCTCAGGTATCCTCCACCCGGCCTCCAATGCCCATTGGTGCGGTGCGCTGGCTGGGCGGCGATTCACAGCTTCTTGAAGTATCGAACAAGAGGCAGCGCCGTGTATCCCGCCTTCTCGTATGACCGGCGGGCTGGCGCGTGGGAGGCCTCGCCTCCGGTCTCCACGACGGCCAGTTCTGCGCCGCCGCTCCGCATTTCCTGAAGCGCGCACTCGTTGAGCTGGGTACCAATACCGCGATTCTGATAGTCGGGGTGGACGGCGAGGAACAGAACTTCGGCCTTGCTGGCCCCGGCCTGTTGTCGATACACCACCAGACCAACGACCGATCCTTCCACTTCAGCCACCAACACCACCTGATCTCCTGGATCGTTGCAGAAACTCTCGACGGCCTCGCGTTGAGTCTTCTGCCAATCGGGCCAGATCTTGGCGTAGATGGCCGGCCCGAGAAGGTCCCGAAACGAGTCGAACACTGGAACGAATGCCAACACTGTCAGTTCAACCAAGGCATGGACATCGGTGTCACGCGCTCGCCGGATCGCAACGCTCACAGGTCCTCCTGGCTACTCAGCGGCCAGTTCGCGTTCCCGCAAACAGCCTAAGGCTCGCGTTGAGCGGGCGGGGCCGCGCAGCGGACCCGAGCCGCGCGAACGCGTTGTTCGGCAGTTCTACTCCAAATCCATGTCCAGGCTGAACGCTTCTTCAATCTTGTCGTGTGTCAGGCCAGATTCATAGTGCTTCCTGAAAGCGCCGCGTTTCCGGTCCATCTCTTGGGAACGGTCCATGACCTCAACAACCTGTCCGTCCTTCAAGGTGATGTCCAAGACGGTCTGGAAGGCTGAGGCCTTCTGGAAACCCATGTGAATGTAGAATTCGCGGATGAAGTCCTTAGCGAGTCTCAGCTTCCCTGTGAACGGGACCATGACACCTAATCCATGATATGTGGCTTCGCAATCTGCTTCGGCTGGCGCGATCCCTTGGATGGGAACATAGCGTCCTTTCTTCTCTGTGAGCGTGAGTGTCCGGAGATAGAGTGCATGCTCCCCGAGTTCGTATGTAGCGTAAAAGCCTCGATAGCATGCCGTGTGCATCATCTTGGGTGTCATGCCGAATTGGCGCGGGGAAGCAAGATCACCCCCATGGATGCCGATGAGCGAGTACTCTTCACCCCTGAAGAGAATGGTGTCGGCAATCTGCGCCGTCATGTGTTGCCCCCTCCGTACCGAATGCCGGCATCAGCTGTGGCTGCGTCCGCCGCCCGGCGCGCCGGCGCGCCGCGTGCTCCGCAGGCGTCGTGCGCAGCTTGGGGGCGGCTGAGCGCGTGAAAGCCAGCGGGACGAAGTATCTGACCACGCAGCTCAAGCTCGTGGTCAACGAGCAGAAGAGCCGGGTGGCGCGGACCGACGAGTGCACGTTCCTCGGATTCACGTTCCGGGGAGCGAAGCTGCGCTGGTCCGACCGCTCCTTCGCCGACTTCCAGCACCGCGTCCGCCGCCGCATCCGGATGTGCTACTGGAAGCAGTGGCGCTGGGCGCGCACGAAGGTGCGGAACCTGCTGGCGCTCGGCACGGACCTGAGCGAGGCGAAGCGCACAGCTACCAGTCGCAAAGGCTATTGGCATCTGTCGAAGACCCTCGCGACGCAGACCGGGCTGACGAACGCGTGGCTGAAGAGCCAGGGACTCCTTTCGGTCCGCGATCTGTGGCTGAAGGCGCATGGCTACGCATGAGGACCGTCGTGTGCTCCATCATCGTGAACCGCCCGGTGCGGACCCGCATGCCGGGTGGTGCGGGGGCGGGGGTTAGACACTCGCGCCTACCCGATTATCGATTCCATTGTGCAACAGCGTACACACATCATAGCATCGGCTCCTCCGGGCCCACCAAGTCCGGATACTGCGCGCGGAGCCATTGAAGAACGATGTTTCGGAACACCACAATTTCTGATATCAACTCGTCCACCTCGGAGTTGGCAATCAGTCCTGCGTCCCCGTAGTCTGCCACGTTCCGCTTCTGTCTGCAGTTGTCAAAGTAGTCTACGCGCTCCTGCTCCTCTCTCCCCATCAGTTCAAGCAGGAACTGGAAGGTGATCCAGTGATGGCCTGGTCCCGATGTTCGATAGCCTGCTGCCCGCACGACGGCAGTGGCGAGCTGCAGGGCTGCGCCATAGGCGGTGGCGAATCGGCGGTCAGGTGATACCAGTTCAATCCGTGCGTCTGCGAGGTCGCGGTTGGCCACGCGAATCAGGCCGCGTATCTCCTTTGCGGAGGCGCGCTGGGCCCGTATGCGTCCCTTACTCAGCCATTCCTGCAGCGACATCACGGTTACCAATAAGCCAGATCAATGGACCTTGGATCACGTCGGTCAGGAAGCGATCGCCTTCGAGAATCCGCCGGCGGAACTCGTGCGGTTTGTAGACCAGATGATTCACTTCGCGGCCCAATGTACGCGCCAGGGGACCAATCACGCCGGCCAGCTTGCGGGATGAGACCTCACCGACGATGAGGAGATCAACATCGCTGGTGGAGCCTTCCCGCCCGGAAGCCACTGAGCCGAAGATGCAGGCCAGGAGGATCTGATTCCGAATGGGCGCGAGGCCCTCGCGCAGGGCGTCCCCGAAGGCCACGGTCTTCATGATCATCCCCTTCATCTCTTCGTGGACGGGGTGATCTCGATTGGCGGTGTAGTAGATCCGATTGCCGCGGCGCGTGGCACGGGCCAGGCCGGAATCCTCGATACGTCGGAGAGCGCGCTGAACCTGGAGCAGGCTCTGCCCGGTATTCCGGACGATCTCACTTTGGTAGAACTCCTCGCCCGGGTGCAGCAAGAGCAGGCCCAGCACGTCGAGTAGAGCCTTGTTGGGGAAAAGCCTTTCAATGGAGGCAGTTGCGGGCTTCTTGCTTGCCATGACCCCGTCCGGATGAGTGGCGCCCCGAGCACTACGAATCGTAGTGTGCATACTACAAACTGTAGTTGGCGCCGTCAAGGTCGATTTCCCCGTCTGCGAAGGGCACGGCTCGTCTTCTTGGATCGATAGCGCTCGCCATCACCAGCGGGTGGGCCCGGCGCGGTCCTGGCCCTGTAGGGCGGTACCGGGGACACCCGTGCTCCTTGGCCAGGGACGTGACGGGACCGCCCGTCTGGTGCATGCAGGGTGTATGCCCGGCATGGGCGTGGACTCACGGGGTGAAAGTCCCCGCAGGAGGACCACCGTCAACGATGTTGACGCCAACTGCTAGTTCAAGGCAAGGGCCAACCCGCGAGGGGCGGTCCGAAGGAAGCCGGCGGCAAAACT
>CAZRWW010000095.1:0-20444 GCA_964603725.1 uncultured bacterium | reverse complement strand
AGGGAGAAGAACACGGCCGGACCGACTTCCTGCAGCGCCTCGAGGCGAACCTTGTGATAGTCGCCCTTGCGCCCCCCCGCCTGCCAGAGATGCAGCTTGTTGTAGGCGTTCTCCACCTCGACGATCGCCCCATCGACCAGCACGCCGATCGAGATCGCGATCCCGGCCAGCGACATGATGTTCACCGTGATGCCCAGCCAGTAGAGGGGGATGAAGGCCAGCAGCACCGAGACCGGGATCGTCACGATCGGCACGATCGCCGAGGGGATGTGCCACAGGAAGAAGAGGATCACCAGCGAGACGATGATCATTTGCAGCACGAGCTCGTGCTTGAGCGTGTCGAGCGCGCGGGTGATCAGGTCGGCGCGGTCGTAGGTCGTGACGACCTCGACCCCCGCCGGCAGTCCGGGCTTGAGCTCCTCGAGCCGCTCCTTGACCCGCTTGATCACGTTGAGGGCGTTCTCGCCCTGGCGCATCACGACGATGCCGCCGACCGCGTCCCCTTGAGCGTCGAGATCGGAGACGCCGCGGCGGATCTCGGGGCCGATCTCGACGCGCGCCACGTCGCGCACAAGGATCGGGGCGCCGCCGGGCGTGGTCTTGAGCACCACGCTGCTGAAATCCTCGATCGAGCGGGCGTAGCCGCGCGCGCGCACCATGTACTCGGTGCCGCTCCACTCGATCAGGCGGCCGCCGACCTCATCGTTGGACGCGCGCACCGCGGCGATGACGTCGTCGATCGCCAGGTCGTGCGCGGCCAGGCGATTGGGATCGACGGTGATCTGGTACTGCCGCACGAACCCGCCGATGGACGCCACCTCCGCGACGCCCGGCACCGACTGCAGGGCGTAGCGCAGCGTCCAGTCTTGATAGGAGCGCAGCTCATCGGGCGTGTGCTTCCGGGAGCGATCCACCAGGGCGTACTGGAAGATCCAGCCCACGCCGCTGGCATCGGGACCCAGCTCGGTGCGCACCCCCTCGGGCAACCCGGGCTGGATCTTGGAGAGATACTCCAGCACCCGGGTGCGCGCCCAGTAGAGGTCGGTGCCGTCCTGGAAGATGACGTAGACGAACGAGTAGCCGAAGTCGGAGAAGCCGCGCACCGCCTTGACCCGGGGCGCGCCCAGCAGGCCGCTCACGATGGGATAGGTGACCTGGTCCTCGACGATGTCGGGCGAGCGGTCCCAGCGCGAGTAGACGATGACCTGGGTGTCGGAGAGATCGGGCAGAGCGTCCAGGCGGATGGTCTGCAGCACGTGCCCGGCATAGAGCGACAAGAGCGCCACGCCCAGCAGGACGAGCAGCCGGTTGTTGGCGCAGAACTCGATGATCTTGGCCAGCATGCCGCCCCCTGCCCCGGATCACCGGCCCGCGCCGTGATCGGGCGCGTGCGCCCCGTGGCCCGCTCCCGCGCCGCCCGAGCCGCCGGTCTGAGCGGCCGCGGTCATGCCCGCGATGGAAGAGCGGATCTTCGACTCCGAATCGAGCAGGAAATTGGCGCGGACCGCGACCCGGTCGCCCTCCTCCAGGCCGGCCAGAATCTGCGCCCGCCCGCCGCTGCGCAGCCCCAGGCGCACCGCTCGCGGCGCGAACTCCCCCTCGCCCACGTTCACGAAGACGATCTGGCGCACGCCGGTGTCCATCACCGCCTCATCGGGCACGAACAGCCCGTCGGTCGCCTCGGCGTAGAACTCGACGTTCGTGAACATGCCCGGCTTGAGGGCCAGCTCCTGATTGAGGAACTCGAACCGCACCTTGGTCGTCCGCGTGCGCGGATCGAGCAGCGGATAGATGAAGCTGACCTCGCCCTCGAGGCTCACGCTGGGATCGTAGGGCAGCGTGACGGTCGCCCCCTGGCCGACGCGCACCCACGCCGCATCGTATTCGTAGAGATCCGCCTCGACCCAGATGCGCGCCAGGTCGGTCACCGTGAAGAGCTCCCCGCCCGGCTCCACCCGGTGGCCCTCCACCACATCCTTGGCGGTGACCGTCCCCGATATCGGCGCCACCAGAGTGACCGTGCGCTCGGCGACTCCGCCGCCGTCCAGGCGCTCCAGCAGGCTCGCGGGCACATCGAGCAGCAGCAGGCGCGAGCGCGCGGCCTGGACGAGGTCCGCGAAGCGCCGGCGGGTTTCGGGTGCGGCGGTCGCGGGCAGGCTCGCCGCCGCCGCGCGCGCCCGCACGTACTCCTCCTGGCCCGCCAGCAGCTCGGGGGAGTAGATCGCCAGGACCGGGCTGCCGGCCCGCACCGACTGGCCCGTCGTGTTGACGTGGAGCTTCTCCACCCAGCCGCTCACCTTGACGTGCACGTGGCGCACGCGCGACTCGTCGGGCACGACCAGCCCCACGGTGCGCACGTACGGGGCGACGCTCTCGCGCTCGACGCGCGCCGTCTGGACCCCGGCCAGCCGCATGCCCTCCGGGGTCATCGCGATCGGGGCCATGCCCGGCACGCCGCCCGGCCCCGCGCCGGCGTCCGCCGCGTCCGCGCCGGCCGCCCCCGTCACCGCGACCAGGCTCATGCCGCAGATCGGGCACTCGGCCTTGGCATTGTCGGTGATGAAGGTCGGGTGCATCGGGCAGTGGTACAGCTGAGCGGCGGCCGACCCGGAGGAGGCGCCCTGTTCCGCCCGGCGCTCGGTGCCGCAGCCCGCGGCCAGCGCCACGAGCGCGGCCAGCACGACGAGCCCGCCCGGTAGACCGAGCCGGACCTTAAACGCTGCGTTCATTCCGCGGCCGGCCCGCCGGGCGTGCACCCGGAAGGGCAGGTGTCCGGGTCGACGGAGCTCGTGCTTCTCGCGCGTCATCGTTCATCCTTTCTGGCGGGTCCGGCCGGCCGGCCGTCGATCTGGGCCGGGGCCGGCGTCATCAGCGCGTCCACCGCGGCCGCGACCGAGAAGCGCTCGGCCTCGCGGCGGGCCAGGTTGGCGCGCGCTTCCAGCCACATCTGCAGGGCCGTGAGCATGGCCGTGAGCGGCCCGCGCCCCGTCGCGTAGGAGACGTGGGCCGCATCCAGCGCGGCCTGGGCGCGCGGAAGCATCTCCTCCCGATACCGCCGGATCTGCCCCTCGGCCTGCGCCCAACGGGTTTGCAGGAGCGCCGCCCCCGAGCGGACGGCGGCCTCGGACTCGCGCAGCTCTGCCTGCGCCATTCGCAGCTCGTGCTCGGCCGCGCGCAGCTCGGGTTTCAGGTTCTGCCCGGCCCACAGGGGGATCTCCAGGCCAAGGCGGAAGGACACGACCGGATCGAGCGATCCGCGGTAGCCGTAACCCGCCCCGGCCACCAGCTCGGGCCACAGCGCGGCGCGCTTCTGCGCGGCCCTGGCCGCGGCCGCCTCGACCGACAGCCGGCGCGCCGCGACCTCGGCCGACTGCTCCAGCGCGCGCTCCGCCCAGGGCGGCGACGGCACGGGGATCTCGGGAATGACGGCCACGCGGCCCAGGCTGTGGTCGGCCGGCACATCGAGGATCCGATTGAGCGCCGCCAGCAGCTCCGCGCGTTCGACCTCGAGATCGTCGAGCCGCTCCTCGGCGCGGGTCAGCGCGAGTTGGGCGTTGAGCAGCGCCTCCTGCTCCGCCTGATTCGTCTCATAGCGCGCCGCGCTCGCGTGGGCGGCCAGCCCCAGCAAGTGATGGGCCGAATCGAGCGCGTCCCACTCGGCATCCACCGCGTAGAGCCGCGCGTACAGGCCGCGCACCTGGGCGATGACACTGCGGCGGAGCACCTCGATGTCCGCCTGCGCGGAGTGCGCATCGGCCTCCGCGGCTCGGCGGCGGGCAGCGCGCTGCCCCGGCCAGGGGAGGCGCTGCGAGACCTCCACCGCCGTCATCGACATCGGCATCTCCCCGACGGTCCAGCGCGGGAAGTCCTCGTCCTGGAGCATGAGCTCGACCATCGGATTGGCCAGCGCGGAGCGCGAGCGAACCATCTCCCGCGCCGCCAGGGTGCGCGCCTGCAGCGCCTCGAGCGAGGGCGAACGCGCGAGCGCCATCTGGATCAGGGAATCCACCGGCGGCGCGGGCGCGGCGGGATCGGGAGCGGCCAGGCTCGCCCGGACTCCCGGGACGTGCGCGGCCAGACAGACCGCGATCAGGATCGCGGGCATCGGTAATCGGATCCGATTCGCTGCCATGTCAGTATCCCAATGACTGCCCATTCCTGATCGTCTCGCGATCGTTGCGAGCGCGCGGAGCGTGCGAAGGTGCGCAAAGCAACGCGCCGCGACTCTCGCCGGAGTCACGCTCACGGCGCGATCACTCCAGAGACTCGGATGCGAGCGCGAAGTTCCCGCGCGCTGCGCGCGAGGGTAGCCTGGACCCGCGCGCCGATCTACCGTAGGATGGTTCGGGCGTTTGCGGGCTGCATTCAAGTTGCAGCCTCAACAGAATAGCGCCGTCGAGGGACACGGGCGCTCCGGCCGGGCCTGCCGGCGGTTCCGGCGTCCGGCGGTTCCCGGCTGTGAGGAGGAGACACGGATGAGAATCCCGGAGACCCTGGGCATCATGATCGCCATCGCGTTGGTGGCCGCGCCCGCGGTCGCGCAGGAGCTGAAGGACATCGCGCTGCCGGCCCCGCAGACGGAGGGCGGCCGGCCGTTGATGCAGGTCCTCAAGGAGCGCCAGTCCTCGCGGGCCTTCAGCGATCAGAAGCTGTCGCCACAGATGCTGGCGGACCTGCTGTGGGCGGCGGCGGGCATCAGCCGCCCCGAGTCGGGCAAGCGCACCGCGCCCTCGGCTCGCAACTGGCAGGAGGTAGAGGTCTACGTGGTCCTGGAGCAAGGCGCGTTCCTCTATGACGCCCAGGGCAACGCGCTCAGGGCGATCGTGCCCGGCGACCTGCGGCGGGCGACCGGCATGCAGGACTTCGTCGCGGTGGCGCCCGTGAATCTTGTCTTCGTGGCGGACATGACGAAGATGAAAGATGCCGCCCCCGATGATCAGGCCATCTACGCGGCTGCCGACACCGGCTTCATCAGCGAGAACGTCTACCTCTTCTGCGCCTCCGCGGGGTTGGCCACGGTGGTGCGCGGCAGTGTGGACCGCCAGGGCCTGGCCGCGGCCCTGCAGCTTCCCGAACACAAGCGGATCATGCTGGCCCAGACGGTGGGCTTTCCGAGGAGCGCGCAGCAGCCATGATGAGTGAACGTGACAACCCCCAGGGCGCGCCCCGGGCGCCCGGCCGGGCCGAAGCCGGCGCGCCGCCTGACCGGATCGTCGAGCCCAAGGATTCGCTGCCGGCCGCAACCTTGAGGGATCTGCCGGAGACCCTGCGCGCCGCGTGCGTGGCCGCGGGTTGGCCGGACCTGATGCCGGTGCAAGCGATGGCCATCCCCTACATCCTGGCCGGGCGCGATCTGATGATCCAGTCGCGCACGGGCAGCGGCAAGACCGGCGCGTTCGTCCTGCCGGCGCTCGAGCGGATCGACGCGGGGCTCGCCGAGTGCCAGATCCTGGTGCTGGTGCCCACGCGCGAGCTGGCCCGCCAGGTGTCGCGCGACGCGGAGCTGCTCGCCGGTAAGGGTCGCATCCGCACCGCGGCGGTGTACGGCGGCACAGCCTACGGGCCGCAGATCGAGGCCCTGAAGGCGGGCGCCCAGATCGTGGTGGGGACGCCCGGGCGCATTCTCGATCATCTCACCAAGGGCACGCTCGCGCTCGACGAGCTCGAGATGCTCGTCTTCGACGAAGCGGACCGGATGATGTCGATGGGGTTCTACCCCGACATGCGCCGCGTGCGCGATTTTCTCCCCGAGCGGGTGGTCAACGCCTACATGTTCTCGGCCACCTTCCCGCCGCACGTGCTGCGCCTGGCCGGCGAATTCCTGCACAAGCCCGAGGTCCTGAGCCTGAGCCGGGACCATGTCCACGTGACGGAGACCGAGCACGTCTTCTACCGCGTCAAGGCGATGGAGAAAGACCGCGCCCTGGTGCGCATCATCGAGATCGAGAACCCCGCCTCGGTGATCATCTTCTGCAACACGAAACAGCGGGTGCACTACGTCTCGGCCGTGCTGCGGCGCTTCGGCTACAACGCCGACGAGCTGAGCGCGGACCTCAGCCAGAGCGCCCGCGACGAGATCATGGCCCGCGCGCGCAGCGGGAATCTGCGCTTTCTCGTGGCGACCGACGTGGCCTCGCGCGGCATCGACATCCCCGATCTGTCCCACGTGGTGCAGTACGAGCTGCAGGAAGACCCCGAGGCATACGTTCATCGGGCCGGGCGCACCGGGCGCGCGGGCGCGAGCGGCGAGGCGATCGCGCTCGTCGACGCGGTCGAGGAGATGAACCTGAAGAGCATCGCCAAGCGTTTCAAGATCGACCTGCAGGAGCGCCCGCTGCCCGGCGACGAGGACGTCGAGGCGATCGTCTCCCAGCGCGTGATCGCGCTCCTGGAGGCCGAGCTGCGCTCGCGCGACACGCTGATCAAGGAGCGCATGCAGCGCTTCCTGCCGCTGGCCCGCCACTTGGGCCAGGACGAAGACCAGCCCGCCCTGCTGGCCATGCTGCTCGACGACTACTACCAGCGGTCGCTGCACGGGCCCGCGCCCGCGCCGCCCGAACCGGGCGCCGCGCGCGACAGCGGATCCGCGGGAGCTGCTGAGCGGTCGCGACCCGGCCGGCGCCGGGGCGGTCGCGGGGGCGGCGGCGGCGGTCACGGTCGGAGCAGCAGCCGAGGCCGCGGCAGCAGCCGAGGCGGCGAGCGCGGCGGCCGCGGCTATCGCTAGCGCGACATGGTTCACGGATCAGCGCGCGGAGAAGCCCGCGGCAGCGAGTGACCTGCCCCCCCGGGACCAGCGCCCACCTCGCCTGGAACGGTCGGGACGCCCACACCCGGCGCCCCTTGGGGCGCAATCGACCACCGCACAAAGACTTATCGCGTTAATTTCACGCGACGCCTTCAGGGGCGAGGCGGCGTAACAGCCGCGTAACACGCCCGAGGCACACTCATCGCTGCCACGTAATGGGCACGAACCTGGACAACCTCGAGGAGGCAGTATGGACATCCTTCATGAACCTCGCGCGCATCGCCACCCCGTCATCATGCATCTGGGCTCAATGCGGATGGCCGCGCTGGCGGCCGGGCTCTTGGTCTGGCTGATTGCCGCCGGCTCAAGCGGCGCCGACGAGATCCAGTGGACGGCCACGGCGGGCGGCAACTGGAACACGGCCACCAACTGGAATCCGCAGAACGTACCCAATCAGGCCGGCGAAGCGGCGCTCATTCCCGCCGACGGCTTCACCTACACGGTCGCCCTCAACACCTCGCCGTCGATCGACTCGCTCCGGATCGCCAATCCCACCGCCACCCTGAGCTTTGGCTCGGGCACTACGCTGACGCTGCTCACCGGCACGGGCCTGGATAACCGGGGAATCGTCGGCGCCCTCACGGCCAGCGGCACGCTGAGCGGACTGGTGCACAACCGCTCCGGCGCCTGGATCAAGATGAACGGCGGCCGGGACCTCACGCTCGCCGTCCCGGACCTGTTCAACGAAGGCACGCTGATCGTCAACGAGAACGCCAGCACCAATAACTCCGTGCTCACCTTCAGCAGCAACGCCTTGCTGCGCGGGCCCGGCGAGTTGATTCTGCGCACGGCCGGCACCGCCGATGACGCGGTCCTCACGACCGGCGCCGGCCTGGTCCTCACCCACGCGAGCGGGCACACCATCCGGGGCACGGGGACCATCACGGCCGCGCTGGCCAACAGCGGGTGGATCGTCGCCACGGAGACGGGCCGCGTGCTGTTGCTCCAGACCGCGGCGAAGTCCAATGACGGGATCATCTCCGCCACCAACAGCGGCTACCTGGATGTCGCGAACTGCGTCATCACCCAGGCGACCGGCGGGCGCTTGGCGGCCGACGGCGGGCTGGTGCGGCTCAATGCGGGGGCGCGCATCACCGGCGGCGAGCTCGCCTCGAGCGGTGGCGGGTATCTCACCTGTCAGGCCTCCACGCCCGTTCTGGAGGATGTGCGCCTGACCGGGGAGCTGCGCGTGCTCACCGGACGGACTCTCTCGCTGCAGGGCACCGAGATCACGAACGATGGCCTGCTGATCCTGAACCAGGAACTGGGCACCAACAACGCGGTGCTGCGCGCCGACAGCGATCTCACTCTGAGCGGAGCGGGCACCTGCCGCCTGCTTCAGGCCGGCGACCCCAACGACGCCTCGCTGCAGACGGCCGCGGGGGTCACGCTCACCCAGGGGGCCGGTCACACGATCGCCGGGTCGGGCGTGATCCTGGCGCAGCTCGTCAACGAGGGCGTGCTGCGCGCGGACGACACGGCGCAGCTCTTGCGCCTCACGGGCAACCCCAAGACCAATCGCGGCCTCATCGAGGCGGGCGAGGATGCCACCCTGCAGCTCACAAGCCTCTCATTGCAGCAGGACCCCGGCGCGACCCTGCGAGCGGACGGCGGCACCGTGCAGCTCGGCGACGACGCCCATGTGACCGGCGGTCTCCTGACCACCGCCGGGGATGGTGTCATCGCCGCGACCAACGGGACGAGCCACCTCACTGGCTGCGAGATCGAGGGGACGTTCCAGGTCTACGACGGCGTGGTGGTCGCATTGCACGCGCCCGGACTCACGAACGACGGGACGATCACGGTCCACGCCAACCAATCCGCCAACAACGCCTTCCTGGACGTCGATGAGGCCGTGACGGTCGCAGGAGCCGGCGAGATCGTCTTGAACGCGGTGACCGGCACGAATGACGCCGAGATCACGGGGACCGGCGTGCTGACCGTGGGCGCTGATCAAACGGTGCGGGGGGCCGGCGAGATCCACGTCGCGGTCGAGAACCTCGGCCACATCCGGGCCGAGTACCCGGCCCTGCCGCTGGTGCTGACGAACGCGAACAAGATCAATCGCGCGACCTTGGGTGCCGTGAACGGCGCGACGCTGACGATCAGCGGCATCCGCGTCGACCAGGCTGCCGGCGGCACGCTCGCGCCCAGCGATGGTCTGATTCTGCTGGCGTCGGGCGCCACCGTCGCGGGTGGAACTCTCTCGCCCACGGGCACCGGGGCGGTGCGGGCCGGGCTTGGAACAGCCTATCTCGACGGGGCCGTCAATCAGGGGCGTCTCGAGATCGAGGGCGGCGACGCCGTTGAAGTCGTCGGCGCGCAGCTCGTGAACGAGGGCCGGATCCTGATCAACTACCCGGCGAACTCCCTGAACAGCGTCCTGCGCTTCCAGTCCGACGCAACGGTGTCGGGCTTGGGCGAGATCGTGCTGCAGACGCTCGGCGTGAGCAACGACGCCATCCTGGACGCCTATGCGGGTGCCACCGTCACGATCGCGCCCGAGCAAACCGTGCGCGGCGAAGGGCAGATCACGGCCCGCGTCCGCAATGAGGGGCTGATCACAGCCGATGCGCCGGGTCGCGCGCTGGAACTGGTCACCCAGCCCAAGCTCAACGACGGAACCCTGCGCGCCGAGGGCCGCGGCATCCTGAGCTTCGCCAGCGGGACCATCACCAACACCGGAACGGTGGCGGCCGTCGACTCGGGCGTCGTCCGGGCATCTTCCGCGACCCTGGAGAACGCCGGCCTGGTCACAGCCGCCGCGGGCGGACGGCTGACGGTCGATGGCGGCGCGGTGGTGAACAGCGGCTTGATCCGCGCCGACGCCGGCGGACACGTCGAGCAGACCGGTGGCATCTTCACCCAGGCGGGTACGCTGCAGGCGCAGCCCGACGGCGAGATCGTCATCGACTACGGCACCTTCACCAACACGGGGACGGTCGAGGCGCTGGCGGGCGGCAGCTTCTGGTGCGATCGACTGGCGAGCCACTATTCCGGCGGGCGCCTGTCCCAGGGCACCTGGGTCGTGCGCGGAGACGGCGAGATGCGGCTGATCGGGGCCGCCGTGACCACGCTCAACGCGAGCGTCCTGCTCGATGGCCCGCAGGCCACGATCTACCGCGACAACGGGACCGCCGAGGCGCTGGCCAACCTGGCGACCATCGAGGCGGGTGGGCGTCTGGAGCTCGTGGACGGCCGCAACTTCGCGGCGCCGGGCGCGCTCGCCAATCAAAGCGGCACGATCGTCGTCGGCGCGGGCTGCGCGATGACGACGGGCGGGGCCTATACCCAGACCGGCTATGCGCCCACGAGCCCGCAGCAGGCCGGACAGGGCTGGCTGATCGTCAACGGCACTTTCACGCCGCCCGCGGGCTCGACGCTGTCGCTGCAGGGCGGCACCCTGGCGGGCAGCGGCACCGTCACGGCCGATGTCAGCAACGCCGGCCGCGTCGACCCGGGTGCGAGCGTGGGCACGCTCACCGTCAACGGCAACTACACGCAGGCGGCCAGCGGCACGCTCTACCTCGAGATCGCCGGGACCGGCGCCGGCCAGTACGACCACCTGGCGGTGACGGGTCAGGCGGTCTTGAGCGGGCGCGTCTGGGTGCGGGTGAACGAGGGCACCACGCTGCAGCCGGGCGACGTGCTCACCGTGATGAGCTTCGCCTCCTCCACCGGCACGTTCACGGAGCGCTGGGGCTGCGCGGGCGTCGGCCTCGTCTACGAGGTCGTGGTCAATCCGACCAACGTGCAGCTCGTGATCTACGCCGACGTCAGCGGGGTCGAGGAGGGGCTGGACCCGATCGGCCAGCCCGAGCCCGGCACCGGCCCGGACGGCGGCGCCGATCCCTCCGAGCCGCACGGGGCGCTCGACCCTGAGGCGCCTGGCGCAACAGGCGACGCGCAGCGCGGCGGGCTCGATCCGCAAGGTCCCGGCGTGGTGCCGGATGCGCTCCGGTTCTCCGCGGCGGCAGCGCCGCGCGGCCGGGTCGTCTTCCGTCTCGATCTTCCGGAGGCGGCGCTCGTGCAGCTCGAGGTCTTCGACTTCAGCGGTCGGGTGATGGATAGCTGGCGGGCGGCCTGCGCCGCCGGCACCCACCGGTACACGTGGGACGGCCGCATGCGCGACGGCTCACGCGCGCCGGCCGGGGTCTACTTCGGGCGGGCCGCGATTCGGACGGCCGCGACCACCCAAACCGCCGCTGCCCGGGCGCTCATGATGCGGTAGGCGCTGCCGGGCCGGACTGCGAAGACAGCGGGGTTCGGGGCTTCGGGGGCAGGTTCGTGCCCAACCAACCTCGGCCGCCGGAGCCTCGACCCGCTGCCCGTGCAGCCGGAAGCTGACGGAGCCTCGACCCGCTGCCCGTGCAGCCGGAAGCTGACGGAGCCTCGACCCGCTGCCCGTGCAGCCGGGACGCTGCCGCAAGCCGAGGCCGCTACCGCAGCAGGATCAGCTCCGCCGAGTCTCGGCGCCGGTCGTCCTGCAGGCGGCAGTAGTAGCGGCCGCTGGGCAGACCGCGAGCATCCCAGCGGACCCGGTGCTCTCCCGCCGCGCGCGGGCCGCCGGCGAGCACCGCCACGACCCGGCCCGCCGCATCGCAAACCGACAGCCGCACCGTTTCGGGCCGATCGAGCACGAAGGATATCGTCGTGCCCTCGCGGCATGGGTTCGGTGCCAGGCCGTTCAGGCCCCAGCGCAGCACCGTGGGTTCGGGCTCGATGGGATCCGGAATGACCGGATCGGGCACCGGCACTTGCGGATCGTAGAGGATGCTGGCCAGCTCCCGCCCGGCGGGCCGGGCGGCGCCCCCGGCGTCCGCCAGGTAGATGTTCACCCAGTCGGGTCGGGCGGGCAGCGCCGATGTCTGCACGAGCTCGCTCCAGGCCTCGTCGGTCAGGCGCTGGAAGTTCGCGGTGGTCTTCTCGTAGTACGACATCACCGGACCGACATAGGCCATGGGCGCTGCCCCTTGAGACGGCGACGGCGCCAGGAAGACGCCCAGGTGGATCCGTCCCACGCCGACGTGCAGGACCTTGCCCACGGGAGCGCCCCCTTGGTCGGTCGGCTGCGTGTGGATGTCGGCCACGATGTAATCGGGAGTCTCGGCCAGGTCATAGTCCGCGAAGAGGCTGACGAACCACCCCGTGTACCGCGGCCCGCATTCGTGATTCACGTAGAGCATCTGTTTGAGCCAGTCGATCTCGCTCTGGTCGAACGGCTCGCCGGCGAGCTCCTTGCGGGCCAGGCCCTCCAGTCGGCCCATCACGAAAGCCAGCCGCTCAAAGTAGGAGCCGATCCAGGCGCCGTGGCCGCCGGCCTGCGTGGCGAAGAGCGCCCGCGCGTTCTCGGCGAAGCGCCCGATCTGACAGTAGAACTCCGGATACGGCTCGACGTAGGAGTGCGGATAGAAGCACGTCGTGCCGCCCGTGTACGACTGCTTTGCGTAGAGCAGGTTGTCGTGGCGCAGCTGGGCCCACGCGGCGAGCTGCGTGTTGAGCTTCTCCTGTTGCCAGGCGGCCGTGCGCATGAAGAAGGGCAGCGCGGTGGTCTCCGCAGGCGCCCGGAGCAGCCGGATCGCTTGCAGCCAACTATGGTAGAGCGACGCATCCCAGAACGCCTCGTCGTAGGCGTCGACCAGATAGCGCATGCCGGCGAGCTGCGGCCCGTAGTGGAAGCCCTCGAGCTCCGGCTCGAGCAGCGGCAGGGCCGCGTCGTTGCCCAGGGCGTACATCGCGTCGAGCGGATCGGGCAGACCGCGCCAGATCCGAGTCCCACGGAAGAGGATATTAGGGAAGACCACTTGCGCTAGCACGTGCGAGTCGACGATGAAACGCTGCCCGAGGAGCAAGAAGGAGACGGGCAAGGGTTGCGGCTCGCCTCCGCGCGGGTCCATGAGCAGAATGCAGGAGAGGATGCGCTGGCCGCAGTTGAGCGAGGCGCCCAGGGCCTCCTGCAACCGGGCCAGTGCGGCGGCGTCGAGCAGATCCTCGGCGCTCCGGATCCCCTCGGCAGCGAGGACCTCCGCGAACTCGGCCGGCGTCAGGTTGTCGCTCTCGCCCACCAGCGTGGTCAAGAACCGGTCGACCTCTTCCAGGATGTCGCGCGCGCCGGCCAGGTCGATGAGCTCGTTGAGCATGAAGGCGCCCAGGGCCATGCGGCGCAGGTCCTCGTGCTTCTGCGGCGGATCGGTCTCCGCGGGGGTGAGCCAGAACTCGATGCGGCCCAGCCACATCATGGCGCGGAAGTACCGCTCCAGCTTGGGCGTCTCGGTGTAGTGGCCACGCACGGTGAACTGACTGAAGTCGATGACCCGTGGCGTATTCGAGTAGAGCTTGAGCATGACCGCCTGCTGGCTCCGGACGTGGCCCAGGATCGTCGCGACCTCACGCGCCTCCACCTGTTGCGGGCGCCAGCTCGCCCCGGAGAGCAGGGAGCCGGCCACGGTCACGTGCAGGTCGACATCCTTCAACGCGGCCGCCAGCTCGGGGTCGGTTCCGTACTTCGTCACGAGTCGCGGATAGGCCGCGCGCAGGGCATCCAGGAACGCGGCCATCTTGTCGGAGAGCACGTATTCCTCGGTGCGCGCCAGGATGCGGTCGTAGGAGCAGTGCAGTCCGTGCAGCACGAGATCGGTGGTGATGAAAACCGGCAGATCCTTGACGTAGACGTCCGCCAGGGCGCTGGCGAAGTCGGAGAAGGCCAGACGCTCGGTGACCACAAAGTGATTCTGTTCCAGGAGCTGCAGCTCGGCCGGCGTCAAGGCGTAGTCTGCGGCAATGGAGTCGAGGTAGGCGAACTCGTTCGGGTCCCAACCATCCGTCCGGCCCTTGAAGAACTGCGCGGGCGGCCCGAAGGTCTCGAGGATCTCCTCGGCGGACAGGTCTCGGTGCTCGGCGAGGAATCGCTGATAGTCGGCGGCGCTGAAACCCGATTGCGCCCGGACGACTTGCGGCATGGCGACCCACAGCACGACAGCCAAGACCAGGGCAACGGTGGCTCGCATGGTCGGCTCCTCCCCTCACTGCAATGCTCGACAGCCCCGTGAAACAAGTCTAGCCCCCGGGGCCGTGCTGGACAACTGAGGGATGCGACGGATACGCCGCAGCGCGCTCGAATCCGCTCGAACTGAGAGGCGCAACTCAAGGCCTGACAATACGATCCGCCGGCAGGCGTCCGGTCGGGCGCGCTGCCCCTAGAACAGCCCCGCGCAGCAGCGCGCGACCAGGTCCAGGACGGGCCCCGGAAGGACACCCAGGAGGATGAGCAGGATCGTCAGGCCGGCCAGCGTGGCGGCACCCGCCACGAAGACGCGCGGGCGGCCGCCGATGGGCGTTGCGGGTGAGCCGCGGGTCGCGGCCTCGTCGCCGGGTCGCAGATACATGGCCACGACGACTCGCAGGTAGTAGTAGATCCCGATCGCGCTGTTGACGGCCAGGATGACGAGCAGGGTCCACTGCGACGCCCCCGCGCCCGCCGACAGCACGAGGAACTTGCCGATGAAGCCGGCCGTGAGCGGGATGCCTGCCAGCGAGAAGAGCGAGGCGGCGAGCACGCCTGCCAACCAGGGGCGCCGGCGACCCAGGCCGGCGTAGGCCGCCAGGTCGTCCAGCTCTTCACCATCGCCAGTCGAGAGCACGGTGATCGCGCCGAACGCGCCGAGCGTCGTCACCGTGTAGGCGAGCAAGTAGAACGTGACGGCCGTCGGCGCTTCATGCCCGCCCGCCAGGAAAGCCACCAGCACATAACCCAGGTGGGCGATCGATGAGTAGGCGAGCAGGCGCTTCACGCTCGCCTGGCGCAGGGCGAGGAGATTGCCGGCGAACATCGAGGCGGCCGCGATGAGCGCGAGCAGGGCCCACAGCGGTCCGCCGGGCGCGAGACTCATCAGCGCGCCGAAGCGCAGGAGCACCGCCATCACCGCGCCCTTGGAGGCCGTCGCCAGGAACGCGGTCACCGGCGCGGGTGCGCCCTGGTAGACGTCGGGCGTCCACATGTGGAACGGCACCAGGGCGAGCTTGAAGCCGAAGCCCACGAAGAGCAGCGCCACGCCCGCCATGACCAGCGGGTCGCCGGCCGCGAGCGCGCTCCCCCGTCCCGCGGCGCCGGCGAGCGGCGCGCGCGCCGAGGCGTGCAGAACCCGCGCCAGACCTTCCAGATCGAGCACGCCCGCGCGGGCATAGATGAGCGCCATCCCGAAGAGCAGGAAGGCCGACGACAGCGCCGCGAGCACCAGATACTTGACGCCAGCCTCGATCGACCGCGGCCGGTGCCGCGTGTAGGCGACCAGACCGTAGAGCGCGACGCTCAGGAGCTCGATGCCCAGGAAGAGCGACGCGAAGTGACGGCTCGCGGTGAGCACGCACGCCCCGAGCGCCGCGAGGACGAGCAGGATGTAGTACTCCTCGGCGCGCGGCCCGCGCCCCACCAGGTAGCGGCCCGACAGGAGCACGACCGCCAGCGCGGCCAGCAGCACCAAGCCGGTGAAGAAGAGGGCGTAGCCGTCGACGACGAGCAGCGCCGTCACGGGGGTCGGCCCGAGCGGGGCGGCGACGAAGATGAGCCCGAAGGCGGCGGCCAATCCGAGCGCCGCCAGAGCCTGCGCGAACGCCGCGCTGCGTCGCACGGAGGCGGCGATCATCAGCAGCACCGCCAGCGCGCCGACGGCGATCAGGGGAGCCAGCGCGGTGAGCGCGAGCGTGCTCATCGGTGGATCCCTCCCCCCACGCGGCCCGCGGGCATGACCTGCTCGACCGCCGGCCGCAGGCTCTGGATCGCGGGCCGGGCCGTCGCGATCACCGGCCGCGGGTAGAGGCCCAGCCAGACGATCGCCACGACCAGCACGCCCAGCGCCAGGGTCTCGCGCGGCGTCAGATCCGGCAGCCGCAGCGCCTCGGCCTTTGGCCCGTGGAAGACCCGCTGCACGATCCATAGCGAGTAGACCGTGGCGAAGACGACGCCGATCGTGGCGATGATCGCCGCCGGAATGCTCACCTTGTACACGCCGAAGAGGATCAGGAACTCGCCCACGAAATTCCCCAGGCCCGGCAGGCCCAGCGAGGCCATGGCGAAGACCATCGCCAGCGCGCCCATGCGCGGGGCGGCCGTCCAGAACCCGCCCATCGCGTTCATGTCGCGCGTGTGCAGGCGCTCATAGACCATGCCGGCCACCATGAAGAGCGCGCCCGTGCTGATGCCGTGGCAGATCATCTGCAGCACGGTTCCCTGGAGCGCGAGCTCGTTCCAGGCGAAGACCCCCAACAGAACGAAGCCCATGTGGCTGACGCTGGTGTAGGCGACCAGCCGCTTGAAGTCGGTCTGGGCGAAGGCCAGGACGGCGCCGTAGACGATGCCCACCACGCCCAGCGCCATCGCCACCGGCGTGAAGTCGCGGGCCGCCTCGGGGAAGAGGGGCACGACGAAGCGAATCAAACCGTAGGCGCCGGTCTTGAGCAGGAGCCCGGCCAGGATCACGCTGCCCGCGGTGGGCGCCTCGCTGTGCGCGTCGGGCAGCCAGTTGTGCACCGGCACCGCGGGCAGCTTGACGGCGAAGGCGGCGAAGAACCCGAGCATCAGCCACATCGCCGTCGCCGGCGCCAGGGCGGTGCCCAGGAGCTGCGTGTAGTCGAAGGTGTGGACGCCCGTGGCGCGGGCGTGGGCGAAGTGCAGCCCCAGGATCGCCAGCAGCATCAGCAGGCCGCTCGCCAGCGTGAAGATGAAGAACTTGACCGCCGCGTAGATGCGCCGCCCGTGACCCCAGATCCCGATCAGGAAGTACATCGGGATGAGCATCACTTCCCAGAAGAAGTAGAAGAGGAACAAGTCCAGCGCGAGAAAGACGCCGTAGATGCCGGTCAGCACCCACAGCAGCATGGCGTAGAAGAGGCCGGCGCGCTCCTCGATCTCGCGCCACGACACGAGCACCGCCAGGACGCCGATGAAGGCGGTCAGCGCCACCATGAGCAGGCTGAGACCGTCGAGCGCGAGGAACCAGGCGATGCCCAGGCGGGGGATCCACTCGGCCCGCTCGGCCAGGAGCCACGCGCCCGCCCGGACGCCTGCCCCCGCGGCCGTCGTTCCCCCCGTCAGTCCCGCGCCGCCCGCGGCGGGCGCCGCCGCGCCCGGGCTCTGGCTCGCCCACAGCCCGACCACCAGCAGGAACTCGCCCAGCGTGACGACGAGCGCGATCCAGCGCGCCGCGCCCGGCGCGCGCTGGCCGGCCAGCCAGGCCAGCAGCCCCGCCACCGCGGGTATGAGGATCAGCCAGGTCAACATGCTTGGTCCGCCATCATCCCATCATTCCATCACCATCCAACCATTCTCTCCGACCATCATCATCCGAACACCAGGATCGCCAGCGCCAGAATCGCGCCGGCGGCGATGCCGACCGCGTACGCCCTCAACCGGCCGCTCTGCGTGCGCGCCAGCGCGCGGTGCAGTCCCGTGACCAGATTCGCCAGTCCGGTGTAGAGGGAGTCGCATCCGTCCGCCTTGTTGATCCGCGCGACCCACTCGTACGGCCTGACCACCAGGACATCGTAGAGCGCATCGAAGCCCCACCCCGAGAACCAGAAGCGCCGCACGCGCGCGCCCGCCGGGGCCGTGGCCCACGCGCGGGGGATTTCTGGCCGGCGCCGGTAGAGCAGCCAGGCCAGCGCGAGCCCGCCCAACGAGACGACCGCAGCCACGAGCTGCAGGAGCGCCTCCTCGCCGTGGTCGTGCGCGCCGCCGTGCGCCGCCGCGCCGAAGGTGCCGCCCAGGAAGTCGGAGAAGGTCGTCACGCCGCCCAGCGTGGCCGGCATCTCCACGAAGCCTCCCAGCGTCGCGAGCACGGCCAGGATGACGAGCGGCACGAGCATCGCCGCGCCCGGCCGGGCATGGACGCGCGTGCGCTCATCGCCGCAGAAGACCAGGAACACGAGCCGAAACGTGTAGACGGCCGTGAACGCGGCCCCGGCCAGGCCGGCCGCGTAGAGCCAGCGATTCGCGTGGGGACCGGCCCACGCCTCCCACAGGATCAAGTCCTTGCTGTAGAAGCCCGAGGTGACCAGGGGCAGCGCGGCCAGCGAAGCCGAGCCGATCAGGAAGGTCCAGAAGACGACCGGCAGACTGCGCTTCAGCCCCCCCATCTTGAAGATGTCCTGCTCGTGGTGGAGCGCGATGATGACGGCGCCCGCCGCGAGGAAGAGCAGCGCCTTGAAGAAGGCGTGGGTCATGAAGTGGAAGATCGCGGCCGACCAGGCGCCCACGCCGAGGGCGAGGAACATGTAGCCGATCTGGCTGATGGTCGAGTAGGCCAGCACGCGCTTGATGTCCGATTGCACGAGCGCGCTGCACCCCGCGATGAGCAGCGTCAGCGCGCCAACGATGCCCACCGCCAGCATCGCCGCGGGCGCGAGCGCGAAGAGCGCATGGGTGCGGGCGATCAAGTAGACGCCCGCCGTCACCATCGTGGCCGCGTGGATGAGCGCGCTCACCGGCGTGGGACCGGCCATCGCGTCGGGCAGCCACGTCTGCAGCGGAAGCTGCGCCGACTTGCCCACCGCTCCGCCCAGGAGCAGGAGCGCGGCGGTCGTGGCCAGGGCCGACCCCACCGGCCAATGCGCCTGCGCGCTGGCCATCAGCGGCTGGATCTGGATCGTGCCCAGGTGCCAGAACAACAAGAAGAGCCCGATCGCCATGGCGGTGTCGCCGACGCGCGTCACGACGAACGCCTTGCGGGCCGCGCGGCCGTTGGCGGGATCCCTGTACCAGAAGCCGATCAGGAGGTAGCTGCAGAGCCCGACGCCCTCCCAGCCCAGGTAAAGCAGCAGGAGATTGTCGCCCAGCACCAGCATCAGCATGGCGCCGACGAAGAGGTTCAAGTAGGCGAAGAAGCGACTGAAGGCGTCATCGTAGTGCATCTAGCCGATCGAGTAGACGTGGATCAGGAAGCCGACCACGGTGATGACCAGCGTGAAGACGATCGCCAGCGGGTCGAAGTAGAGCGCGACGTTGGGGGAGAGACCGCCCACGTCCCACCAGGTCCACAGCGTCTGGACCCATGGCCCGCGCGCGCCCGCGCCGATGTAGGTGATCGCGGCGATGAGGGCGGTGAGCGCCGACAGCCCCACGGCGGCGCAGCCGATCAGCGCCGCGGCGAGGCGCGGCAGGCGGCTGCCGGCCAGCGCCAGCACCAGGAAGCCCGCGAAGGGCAGCCCGGGGATCAGCCACAACATGTCGGCCATCTCACCCCCGCAGCAGCTTGCCGGCGTCGGCGTCCAGGTCGCGCACGCGGCGGACGTACCGCAGCGCCAGGGCCAGACCGACCGACACCTCGGCCGCCGCCATGGCCAGAACCAGGATGAACATCACCTGGCCGTCGGGCGCGCCCCAGCGCGCGCCGGCGACCACGAACGCCAACCCCGCGGCATTGAGCATGATCTCGACGCTCATCAGCATGAAGATCAGGTTGCGGCGCGCGAGCACGCCCGCCAGGCCGATCACGAACAGACCGGCGGCGAGGAGCAGCCCGTGTTCGAGGGGCACCGCGCTCATGCGTCCTCCCGCGCCAGCTCGGGCGCATGCTCTTGCGCTTGCGCTCGCCCTTGCTCGTGCGCTTGCTCTGGCTCTTGCGCCCGCCTTTGCTCCGTGGCGTCCGGCCCCACCCCCAGGTGGTAGGCTCCCACCAGGCCCGCCAGGAGCAGGAACGAGGCCAGCTCGACCGCCAGCACGTAGGGGCCGAACAGCGACCGCGCCACTGTCTTGGGATCGACCATCCGCTCGCCCGCCGTGGCGCCCGCGCCGCCCGGCGCGCTCGCGCCGCTGGCCAGCACGTAGATCAGCTCCGCGGCCAGGATGAGCGCCAGGATCGCCGGGCCGATCCAGGCCCGGCCATCGAGCCAGGCGCGCTCGCGGTCCGCGGCGGCCGGGCCCAGGTTGAGCATCATGATGACGAAGACGAAGAGCACCATGATCGCGCCGGCATAGACGACGATCTCGAGCGCGGCCACGAAGGGCGCGCCGAGCGAGAAGAAGACCAGCGCGACCGCGAGCAGCGACACCATCAAGTAGAGCGCGGCGTGGGCCGCGTTGGCCCGGGTGACCACCATCAGCGTCGACGCCAGCGCCACCGCGCCCGAGATGTAGAAGACCAGGTTCACGGCATCACGCTCCAGACGTCCTCCGGCGCCCGCTCGCAGTCGGCCTGGCCCTTGTCCTTGCCCGCGATCGCCAGCCCCGCGCGCCGGTAGAAGTTGTAGCCCGGGTACTTGCCCGGCCCCGAGATCAGCAGGTCCTCCTTCTCGTAGACGAGATTCTGCCGCACGTACTCACCCATCTCGAAGTCGGGCGTGAGCTGGATCGCGTAGGTCGGGCAGGCCTCCTCGCACAGCCCGCAGAAGATGCAGCGCGAGAAGTTGATCCGGAAGAACCTCGGGTAGCGCCGCCCGTCGGGCCCCTCGGTCGCCTGCAGGGCGATGCACGCCACCGGGCAGGCGGCCGAGCAGAGGTAGCAGGCGACGCAGCGCTCCTCGCCGTCGGGGTCGCGCGAGAGGATGATCCGCCCGCGCCAGCGCGGCGCCAGGCGCGGCTTCACGTCCGGATAGAGGATCGTCTCGCGCTTCCTGAAGGCGTGCAGGAAGACGATCCACAGCGTCC
>CAZRWW010000094.1:0-20635 GCA_964603725.1 uncultured bacterium | reverse complement strand
ATCTCCAGGATAGACAGCGGCTTGCCGCCTACGCAAGCGAGAGGGGGGAGAGGAGAGAGGGCGGGGGACGGGAGGTCGGGGGCGAAAGTTGCGAGAGCGGGCACGGGAGCGACAACTCGATTCACCTGGCGGCGTGAGGTATCTTCCCCGGGGTTGACCTGGCCGCTGGATTGCCGGGGCCCTGTGGCTGGACTCGGCGCCGGGTATCCCGGGCAGGCTCGACAGGAGCGGCGCTGAAAGCCGCGGGAGGCTGAACAGACCTGGCGCCGAGAGCCTCGGGCAGACTGAGCCGAACGGGCGCCGAATGAGGTCTTCGAGGGGAGCGGGTTGCGCATGAGGCCGGATGATCGCAACACGGCGACCGCGACGGGAACGTCCGGTTACTACGATCGTCTCTGGGCGCAGCACGGAGTCGAGCTGGGCTACATCGACCGCAGCCGGGCGGAGTTCGTGGTTGCGGCGCTGCGGGAGATCCGGCGCGACGGTGGGCTGAGCATCCTTGATCTCGGCTGCGGCCGGGGTTGGATGGCGCCCTTTCTCTCGCCCTTCGGGTCGGTGACGGGCATCGACTTCTCGCCCGAAGGCATCCGGATCGCGCGCGAGGCTTACGGGCAGCACGCGCGGTTTCTTCTGGCCCAGGCCGACGCGCCGATGCTCGGCCTGCCGGGGGACGCTCGCTTCGACGTCGTGGTGTGCAGCGAGGTCATCGAGCACGTTGCCGAGCCGGCGGCCCTGCTGAGGCAGATCGCGGGTCTCCTGCATCCGGGGGGCTGGTGCCTGCTCACCACGCCCAACGGCAACGTCTGGACGCGGTTCCGCTCCGATCCCAGATTCGTCGATCAACTCCAGCCCATCGAGAACTGGCTGACCACGCGCGGGCTGGCGGCCCTCCTGCGCCAGGAGGGATATCGCGTCGTGCGGCACGAGGGACGTCCCGCCTTCAGCTTCCGCGTGGGGCCTGGCGGGCTTGTACAGCGCCGGAGCATCGAGCGCGCCTGCAAGGCCCTCGGGCTGGGTCGCGCCTACTGGCGGGCGATTCGGCCCACGGCGCTCTATCAGGTGGTCGTGGCGCGCAAGACGGGCGGCAGCCGAGAAGCCGCCGCGACGGGGCGAGACCGAAGCCCGTGAGCGCGTGGTTCTTGGGGCCGCGGCCGCGGGCCTGGCCCATAATCTCCCCTGGCCCGCCTTGCGCGCCGGCCGTATTCTCCCGCCATGCTGCGCGTCTTGATCGTCTCCAATCTCTATCCCTCGCCGCGCCATCCCGGCTGGGGCACCTTCATCCGCGACCAGGTGCGATCGCTGGAGGGCCACGTGTCCATCCGGCTCGTCGCCAAACGCAGCCCGTCCGCCGCGGCCTACCCCGATTTCCTCCTGCGAACCGCGGCGGCCCTGCTCGAGGGTGACCACGATCTCGTCCATGCCCACTACGGGTTTCACAGCGCGCTCTTGCCGGCGCTACTCGGCCGCAGACCGCTGATCGTCACGTTTCATGGCAGCGACGCGCTGATCGAGGTGGGTCGCAACGCCCTTTACGGTCATTTGCAGCGCTATGTCGTGCGGCGAGCCAGGCATCTGATTGCCGTCAGCTCGGGGGTGCGGGCGGCGCTCGTCCGGTCGCTGGGCGCGCCGGCGGAGCGGGTGCGGCTGCTTTCCTGTGGTGTCGACGCCGAGCGATTTCGGCCCGGTGACCAGGCGGAGGCCCGCGCGCGCCTTGGGTTGCCGCGCGAAGGCCGGCGCGTGTTATTCATCGGGCGCATGACGATGGCCAAGGGGATCGACGTGCTCGGCGCATGCATCGAGCGGCTGACGAGCGTCGAGTTCGATCTCCTCGGTCCCGGCGCACCACCCTGCGGCGCGGCGAACTGCCGTGCCCACGGTGTGAGACCGCACGAGGAAGTGCCGCTCTGGATCCAGGCGGCCGATCTCGTCGTTCTGCCGAGTCGCACGGAAGGGACGCCGGTCACGGTGCTCGAAGCGCTGGCCGCCGAGCGGCCGGTCGTCTGTACCGAGGTCGGGGACTGCGCGGAGCTGGTCGTGCCTGGCGTGACTGGCGAGGTGGCCCCGCCGGGCGATGCAGAGGCCTTCGCTGCGGCCGTCCGCCGGGCGCTGGCTTCGCCCGGCTACCGGCTTCAAGAGGGCCGGGCGAAGATTCTCGGCAAGTACGAGTTGCGGCTGCGAGCCAGAGAGCTGCTGGCGCTCTACGAGGAGGTCTGTGCGGCCGGCTCAGCCCAACGCGGTTGAAGCAAGCGCAGGTCAGCGCGAGCTGGCAACCCGAGCGCGACAGAGCTCGCAGTACTCGGAGGCCAGGATGAAGGTGACCTGCTCGGAGACCAGATCGTCTATGCAGCGGGAGAACTCCGCCAGTTGCTCTTCGGTCCAGAACCAGGGATGGATCTGGTAGACCAGATACTCCCGCCCGGGCGTGTAAGTCGCGCGGAACTTCTCTTGGTTGGGAATCCCGACCGGATCCTCGATCTCGGCATAGCGTCCAAGCACGATCTTGTCGCATTCCCTGTCGCCGAACAGCCAGTACTCGATCTCTTCGGCCTCATTGATGACCCGGCGGGTCGTCGCATCGAATGCATTCCCCGGGGCGCCGAAACCCCGCAACACGATGTTCATCTTCTCCCGCACCAGCTTCTGAGTGGCCTGCAGGTGAGTGGTTTGCTGTTCGTAGGACGTGTTGCGGAATTCGGAGCACAGCTGGCCGCGCTCGTCCTCGAAGTTGAGCCGGTGGTCCCAGCCGTGGTTGAAGTACTCGATGATCCCGCTGTCATGGATAGCTCGCAGGGTCGCGAAGTATGCATCGTGCCCGAATCGGATGCGCCCACCGACGATGCCCACACAGGCCTTGAGTTCTCGGTTCTGGATGTAGGTCAAGAAGGCCTCCCACCCGGGAGCGATGCCCGAAGCCACGTACGGGCTGAAGACAAAATCGTCCGCCTTGATGATCACGAACTGCCGGTGAATGGGCGCCTGGAACAGTCCCACGTAGCGGCGCGAGCGCCTGTCGGTCGCAATGGCCTGGATCTCGACCGTGGCGACCGAGTCCGGCGCGATGTAGAGGACCTGGCTTCCCCGGCCGGAGATTCGCCCGCAGCTCGCGGACCACTCGCAGGTGAGCTGCGCGCTGTCGAGGCCCTCGACCGTGGCCGAGATCTGAGCCGAGTCCCCCCACATGAAGTACGCACGGGTGGAGGAGATCGCGAGGGGCAGAATGGCGTCGATGGGGTCCACGATGCTCTGGGGGGATCGCGGGACCGTGTCGGGCGAGCACCCGACGAGGAGCGCCAGCAGCAACAGCACGGACCTCGACATCGAATCCCCCACGCCCGAGGGGCGTCGGCAGCCTCGACGGGGAAGTCCCCGCCGGCGCCGACCGACGCGGTCTCCAGGTTACTGGTCGTGCCGTCCTTGCGCACGCCGAGTGACCTCTCAAGCTTATCGGCCTTGACCGGGACTGCTCAAGCCCTCAGAGGAGCCGTTGCCGATTGACCGCCCTTCCGGCCCTCGACTAGACTGCCGGCCGTGATTCGGCACCATCGATCAGGCACACGGGCTCGTCTGGCGGCCATGGGGGCCGCCGGGGCGCTCGTGCTCGTCTCCGCCGTGGCGCAGGGGCAATCGACCCCCGCTCGGCCGGCCGTCGGGCCACGGGGGAGCCAGATCTACACGCGCACGGGAGAGACGGCCCCCGACCCGCTGGCGCGGCGCATCCCGCTTGCCGGAGCCGGGGCCGGCCTCGAGGGGGCCCTCGGCGGAGACTACCGGCTCGGCCCGGGCGACAGCCTGGCGGTCGGCATCTGGGGACCGTCGCCGATCACGTATCCCCTGGTGGTGACCCTGGAAGGCACGGTCATCGTGCCGGCGGTCGGCGAGTTGCCCGTCGACGGCCTGACGCTGGAGGAAGCGCGCGCGCAGATCCGCAAGGGGCTGCTGACCCAGTTCCACAACGTCGATATCACGATCTCCCTGATCGGCCTGCGCCGATTCCAGGTTCACATCCTCGGCCAGGTCGCCTATCCGGGCACCTACCTGGCGACCGCGGTCGACCGCGTCTCGGCCTGCGTCGGGTGGGCGGGCGACTTCCTGCCGAATGCGGGGCAGCGCAACATCGTGATCCTCTCGGGCGATTCGGTGCGCGCCCGCGCCGACCTCTTTGCGTTCCTGCGGCGCGGCATCGACGTCAACAACCCGCGCCTGCACGACGGCGACATCGTCTACGTGCCTTATGCCCGCGAGCGCTTCTCGGTGCTGGGGGCCGTCAACGAGCCGCGCACCTTCGAGTATCTTCAGGGCGACACGTTCCGCGAGGCGCTCAGCTTCGCCGGCGGCTTCGCGGCCGACGCCTTTCCCGACACGATCGAGGTGGCGCGCTATCTCGGCCCCGTCCGCCATCCCGTGCGCTTCTACGTGATCGCGGGCGGTGGGATTACGGGCGCGCGATCGGCGGATGAGCCCCACGTGCCGGTCGAGGCCGGCCGCTTCCCGGCGCACGACTTCACTGGCCGCGGCGGTGATGCGCCGAACTACCCCGACTTCGCGCTGCAGCCGGACGACATCATCTTCGTGCGGGCCATTCCCGAGTACCGCATCAAGCGCCTGGTCGAGGTCGAGGGCGAGGTGGTCTATCCCGGCCAGTATCCGATCAACGAGGGCGAGACGAGGATCTCGGACGTCATCCGCCGGGCCGGCGGCGCAACCGAAGAAGCGTTTCTCAAGGAAGCGACCCTGGTGCGCCGGGAAGCGATCCGGCTCGAGGACAAGGAATTCGAGCGGCTGAAGACCGTCCCGGCCGCCGACATGACCCGCGACGAGTACGAGTACTTCAAGCTCCGCTCGCGCGAGAACCGCGGGCTGATGGTTGTCGATTTCCATGAGCTGCTGGTCGGGGGCGACCGGAGCCAGGACCTGCACCTGCGCCACGGCGACCTCATCTCGATCCCCAAGATCCGCGGCTTCGTGAGCGTGCTCGGGATGGTCGCGGCGCCCGGCAACGTGATCTTCGAAGAGGGTCTGACGGGGCAGGACTACCTGCGCCGCGCCGGCGGGTTCGCCGAGAATGCCGACCGGCGCCGGACCCGCGTGATCCGGGCGGCCTCCGGCGAATGGGTCTCGCTCAAGGAGGCGGACCGCATCCAGGCCGGCGACACGATCTGGGTGCCGGAGAAGCGCGACCGCGACTACTGGACCTTCTTCAGGGACTTCATCCAGGTGACGACGCAGATCGTGACGATCTACCTCGTCGTCGATACCGCGGTGGGCAACTGATCGATGCATCCGCCCGCACCGCCCGCGCGGCCCCGCAACCGCAGGTCCCTCTGGGTCCGAGCGCGCCGCCGCACGGGGCGCGAGATCGGCGCTGTGCGCGGGGCCTGGGCCGACGCCCGCGATCTGCGGGCATTCCGGCGCGGGCTGCTCACCGGCGATGAGCTGCGCGCGGCGGCCGAACGCCTGGCGGATGACCCGCGCGGCGCCAGCGCGGCCGCCGGCGTTGGCGCCCGGGCAGGCGCCCGCGTTGGCGCCCGCGGCGGGGCCGGCCTGGTGTGGCGATCGGTTCCGGCGGAGCGTCTCGACGAGTGGCGCCGTGCCCACCCCGGCTGGGCCGAGCAGGCTGTGCAGGAGTCGCGGGACGCGCGTGAGAGTACGCTGCCGCTCTTCGATCACCGGTATCGGCTCGACGATCCGGGCGCCTGGCACCGCGATCCGCTGCGGCGGGCGCCCTGGCCGCTCCGCCCGCGCACGATGCTCCGTCTGAGCGGCTCCGGCGACGTGCGCATGCAGTGGGAGGTGGCGCGCTTCCATCACGCGCTGCTGCTCGGGCGCGCCTGGAGCGCATCGCGCGACCCGGCCTATCCCCAAGCCTTCCTGCGCCAGGTCGCATGTTTCGAGCAGGGCAATCCACCCTATCGCGGCATCCACTGGGCGGTAGGCATGGAAGTGGCGATCCGGGCGGCGGCCATCGTCTTTGCACTCGAGCACTTCCGCGGCGCCCCCGAGTTGGATGCGGCCTGGCGGGAGCGGCTCGTGCGACTGCTGCTCCTGCACGGCCACTTCCTCGAGCACCACATCGAGCGCCATCCCCACGGCTTCACCACGAACCACACGACCAGCGACTACGCCGGCCTATCCGTGCTGGGACGCTTCTTCGCGGCCGCGGGCTGCGGGCAACGCTGGCTCGGCCTCGCCGCCGAGGGACTGGCGGCGTGCCTCGCGGAGCAGGTGCTCGCGGGGGGTGCCCACGCCGAGGCCTCGCTGCCCTACGAGCGCTACGTGCTCGAGGCGGCGCTGGTCGCGGCGCTCTGTCTCGAGCCCGCGGCGGCCGAGCCGCTGCGCGGACCGATCAGGCGCCTGGCGGAGCATCTGCGCGATGCGCGCCTGCCGAGCGGCCTGCCGTTCGTGGGCGACGGCGACGAATCCTTCTTCCCGCCCTTCGGCTTCCAGCCGTACGCCGCGCGCGACCCGCTCGATCCCGAGCCGCCGCTGCAGGTTGCCGCGGCCTGGCTCGAGCTTCCGGCGCTGCGCCGTGAACCCGCGACGCGCGAGGAGGCCTTCTGGCTCGGGGCGCCGGTGCAGGCAGAGCCCGGCGCGCCACCGCGGGCTGAGCCCGCTGCGCCGCCGCAGGCTCAAGCTTCCGTGCCACCGCCAGCTCAGGCTTCCGCGCCACAGCAGGTTCAGGATGCCGCGCCGGCGCCCTCGCGCAGCCAGGTCGGCCGAGGGCTGGTGCCCTTCGCCGCCGGCCCCTTTGCGGGGGTTATGGTGACGCGCGGCTCGGGCGAGGGTTGGATGCCGACGCATGGCCACAACGACCTGCTTTCGCTCGCGCTCGACGTTGCGGGCGAGCCGCTGCTCATCGACCCGGGCACGGGCGGCTACAACCGCGATCCCGCGCTGCGCCACGCGCTGCGCTCGACGGCGGCGCACTCCACCGTTCAGCTCGATGGGCTGGAACAGAGCCCACTTCGAGCGGAGGCGATCTTCGAGGGCCCACCCAGCGTGCCGGGGGGAGTCGGTGCCAGCGGCGAGACGCCCGCAGGCTCGCGTGACTGGCACGGCGAGGCACCTTTGCGCCCGCGGGTCTCGCACAGCGAGAGGTCCCTGCGATTGCGCGCCTGGCACCGCGGGTGGGAGGGGGCGTGCGCCGGGGTCGAGCACGCGCGCCGGCTCTCGTGGCGCCGCCAGTGCCTGTGCATCGAAGACGTCATCACATCCCCGGACGGCTTGGATGCTCGCGGAACGCACACGACGGTCCTGCGCTTCCACCTGGCGCCGGGACTTGCGCCCGTGTCGAGCGGCGAACGCGGCTGCCGCGTCGCGGTGGCGGGCGGTGAGCTGCGCTTTCTGCTGTTGCGTCCGCGGGAAATCCTCTGGCAGATTGTACCTGGTTGTGCTGCAAGACGTTATGGCGACAGGGAGGACACCAGTCTGGTCACGGCGGCGCAGACGGGTCCGCTGCCGCACCGCTGGCTGGCGGTGCTCCTCTTCCAGAAGCCGTCCGGATCGGATGCGAGATGAAGGCGCTCTTCTTCCATGGCGGCCGTCCCGTGCTCGACGAGGTGCGTGGTCCCGGGCTGGGCCCGGGGCGCGTGCTCGTCGAGGTGCACTACTCGGCCGTGAGCCCCGGCACCGAGGGCAGCCTGCTGGCGCAGAGCGGCCGCTCGGTGCTCGCCCTGGCTCTGGAGAAGCGCCACCGGGTGGATCGCCTGTTCCAGGCGGTCAAGACCCGCGACTTCGGCGATCTGCGCCGGCGCTTCACCCGCCTGTCGGAGCGCAGCCAGGCGTGGTTGCTGCCCGGCTACTCGGCCGCGGGCATCGTGCGCGCCGTCGGCCCGGACGTCGAGGCCTTCGCGCCGGGCGACCGGGTCGCCGTCGCCGGCGCCGGCTATGCGCTGCACGCCGACGCGGTGGCCGTGCCCCGCAATCTCACCGTGGCCGTGCCCCGCGCGCTGCCGCTGGCGCCCGCCTCCACCGTCGCCATCGGCGCGATCGCGCTCCAGGCTGTCCGCCGGGCCGAGTCGCGGGTGGGCGAGACGGTGCTCGTGCTCGGCCTGGGCCTCATCGGCCAGCTCACGGCGAGGATCCTGCTGGCCGCCGGCTGCCGCGCGCTCGGATGGGACCCGCGCCCGGAGCGGCGCGCGCAGGCGGCGAGCATCGGCGTCGAGGCGCTGCCGGTGGACACGCTCGCGGAGCTGGATGCCGCCGTTGCGGCCGCCACCGCGGGTCACGGCGCCGATCAGGTGATCGTCGCGGCGGCGGGCGATCGGTCGGCGCCCGAGGCGGGCGCGCGGGCGACGCGGCGCGCTGGACGGCTCGTGCTCCTCGGCGACACCCCGGTCACGGTGCCGCGCGACGTTGCCTTCGAGCGCGAGCTCGAGATCCGGCTGTCCACCTCCTACGGGCCCGGCCGCTACGATCCGAGCTACGAGGACGCTGGCCGAGACTACCCCCATGCGCACGTGCGCTGGAGCGAGAACCGCAACATGGCCGCCTGGCTCGACCTGCTTGCGAGGGGGCGCGTCGCGCTGGATGCGGTCACTCACACCGTCCGCGGCTTCGATGAGGCGGCCGAGGCCTACCTCGACCTGCGCCGCGGGACGCTCTCGAGCCTGGGCTTGATCTTCCGCCACCCCGCGGCCGCGGCAGAGCCGGTCGCGTGGGGTCCGGAAGATGCTCCACGCGCGCCGGTCGCACCGGTTGCGGCGGCCGAGGCGCCCCGCCGGCGGAGCCTGGAGACGCCCGTCCGCGTCGCGCTGCTGGGCACCGGCGGCTATGCGGCCGACGGCATCCTGCCCCCGCTGGCGTCCCTGGGCGATCGGGTGCGCCTCGAGCTGCTCGCCGGCAGCCAGCCGGCGCGCCGCGAGCCGCTCGCCCGGCGCCATGCCTTCGCGCGCACGTCCGAGGACCACGCCGCGGCCGCCGCCGACCCGGGCGTCGACCTGGTCGTGATCGCCACGCGCCACGACCGCCACGCCGCGCTGATCAAGGCGGCCTGGGAGGCGGGGCACGCGGTCTACTGCGAGAAGCCCCTGGCGTTGACGCTCGCGGAAGTCGCCGACCTGGAGGCGAGCGCGGCCCGGGCGAGCGAACGCGACGGCGCGCCGCCCTTCCTCGCGCTCGGCTTCAACCGGCGCTTCGCCCCGACGGTCGCACAGCTCGCAGAGAAGTTGACCGCGCGCCGTGGGCCGCTGCAGATCTCCTACCGTGTGCAAGCCGGACCGGTGCCCGCGACGCACTGGATCCGCGGGCCGGAGGGCGGCGGGCGACTGATCGGCGAGGGTGTGCACATGATCGACCTCTGCCGCTTCCTCGTCGGCGCGCCGATCACCCGTGCGACGGTGATGCCCGGCGGCGCGGGCGCGGCGGATGACGATCCGGCCGCCGACAACTTCCAGATCCTCCTGGGCTACGCGGACGGCTCGACGGCCGCGATCCTGTACACGTCTCGCGGCTCGCGCGCGCATCCCAAGGAGCGCGTCGAGTGCCACTGGGATGGTTGCACAGCCCAGATCGACGACTTCCGCGGCTTGTACGTAGCGGGACGCGCCGGCGCGCCGTCGGGAGCGGCGAGCCCGGACAAGGGCCAGATGGCGATGTGGCGCGCCTGTCTGGTCGCGCTCACCTCCGGGGGTCCGGCCCCGACGCCCTGGGGGGAGGTCCTGGAGACCGCGCGCGCCGCGATCGCGCTCGAATCCCTGAGGAGGCAGGCATGATGGAACATCCCGCCGCAGAGGATCGACATGCGACCTCGCGTCGCCTGCCGATCGCTCCCTTCCTGGCCGTGCTTGGCCGCCAGCGCCGGCTGATCATTGGCCTCACCCTGGGAGCGGCGATCATCGCCGCGGGCTTCAGCCTCATCTCGCCCGTCACGTACGAGTCGTCGCTGACGATCCTGCCGCCCGAGCAGTCCTCGCCCTTCGCGCTCGGCGCCGGCGGGCTGGCGTCGTCGCTGGCCAGCCTCCAGCTCGGCTTCGCCAAGGCGAACGCCTCGGCGCTGTATGCCGACATGCTGCTGAGCCGCTCGGTGCGCAGATACGTGGTCGACAGGCTCGATCTGATCAGCGTCTATGGACTGGACGGCATGGCCGACACGCTCAAGGCCGTCACCTACGCCCTCGCCCAGCTCGAATCCGACGTCGACGTGGTCACGTTTCGAAACGGGATGATCGTCGTCAACGCCCGGGCCCACACCGGCTTCTTCCCAGGTCCGGCGGCCAAGGACGCCGTCCGCCGGCGCTCGGCGCAGATCGCCAACGCCATGGCGGAGGGGCTGGAGGCGGTCAACCGCGAGAAGAACACGAACCAGGCGCACCGCGCGCGGCTCTATTTGGAGGAGCAGCTCGCGCTGAACGACAAGGCGCTGGATGCCGCCAGCCGCGACCTGGCCGAGTTCCAGCGGGCGCACATGGCGATCAGTCTCGACGATCAGATGCGGGTCGGCATCGAGACCGCCGGCACGCTCGAGGGCGAGATCCTGGCGCGCGAGGTCGCGCTGGGGGTGGCGCTGCAGACGATGTCGGCCGGGAACCCGGAGGTCCGCCGCTTGCAGAGCGAGCTCAGCTCGCTGCGCCATCGGCTTGTGCAACTCCAGCGCGGCCTGAGCGGACCGGGACAGACAGGCACGCCCGACAGCCTCGTCTTGGGCCTCGAGCAGCTACCCGAGCTGGGCCGGCAGTACGCCTTCAAGCTGCGCGAGGTCAAGATCCAGGAGAAGCTCTACGAGCTGCTGACGGAGCAGTTCTACCAGGCGCGCATCAAGGAGACCGAGACGCTGCCGGTGATCCAGGTCCTCGACGAAGCGCGCGTGCCGATCGACAAGAAGAGCCCCATCGTCCGCAAGGTGACGGTCATTGCCGGGCTGCTCGGGTTCATCGCCGCCGTGCTGATCGCGCATGGGATCGAATGGTGGCAGGGCTACGCCTGGCGGGACGAGGACGGGCGGGTCATCCGCGAGCTGCTCCGGCGGTGACCCCCGGCGTCGCCGCGCGATGGCATCCGCCGCCGCCCGCTCCCTGATCGCCGCCGCCCGCTCCCTGATCGCCGCCCCCCCTCCCTGATCGCCGCCGCCGTTAACGCGCCGCTGGCCGTCGTGGCCTGCTCCGCTTCGAGCACCGACACGGCGGCCAGGACCCACGCGTACAGCGTCGAGACCATGGACGCGCTGATCACATTGGTGAACGTCACCGCCGCCAAGGCCACCTGACAGCAGACGAGCGCCAGCAGGCCGACCTCGCGCGGCGTGCCGCTCGCGCGCCGCGCCGCGCGCAGGGTAGCGAGCAGCACGAACACCTGGAAGGCGATCAGGAGGCCGGCCGAGATCGCGCCGCCGTAGTAAGCGCGCTCGAGATAGCAGTTGTGGAGCTGGCGGCGCGACTCCCACTCGTCGCTCACCAGGTCATAGTATGCGAACTGCCGGCCCAGCCCGAGCCCCAGGATCGGTTGGCTCTGCAGCTCCTTGAGCGCCTCGCCCCAGACGAAGAGGCGCCACAACGTCGTGACGTCCTCGGAGGCCTCGGTGAGACTGGCCGCGCGCGTGGCCAGGTCCGCCGTCATCCCGATGTTGAGCGCGACGATCGCGCCGATGGCCAGGACCAGGGCGGCCCCGATCAGCGGCACGTGACGCAGCAGCCGGCTGCGGCCGCGCGCGGAGGCGCCGCCCAGCGCGACGAGCAGCCCCAGCACCGCACCGAGCCAGACCGAGCGCGCCTGTGAGAGCAGAATGCCGGCCAGATAGACGGCGCCCAGGGCCAGGCTCCACAACGGCCTCCGGCGGCTCCAGACATAGCCGGCCAGCAGCGCGAGTCCGAAGAAGATGGCCAGCGCCTGCAGCCCCGAGAGGTAGCGGTAGGTGAACGTGCTGGTGGCCGAGCCCGCGTGCCGGCCGGTGGCGGCGTTGTAGAAGCCGAGCAAGCTGATGAGCAGCGCGGCCGCGAAGATCCCGATCAACAGCCGCCGGCGCGCGCCGGGGGCGCGCAGCGCCCAGATCGAGAGGAAATAAGCGAGCGCATAGACGTACTGCAGCCGGAAGTCGGACAGCGCCGCGCTGCCGTGCAGCGGCCAGCTCCGCGCGAGGGAGAAAAGGCCGTAGGCGAGCAATGCGTAGAGCGCCATGTCGCCGCGCCGGCGCCCCACCACGGGCACGGCGCCCGTGCGCAGCGTCGCCAGCAGCCAGCCCGCCAGGAGCAGGATGATCAGGACATCGGCGGGGAAGAGGTTGAGGCCGCCGATCGAGACGTTCGCATAGGCGATATCCCAGGGTTGGCCGATCATCCCAGCCAGCAGCGTGCCCAGGATCAGCACTGACGGATCGCGCAGCGCGAACGCGAGCGCCGCCAGGCCGACGACGCCGAAGAAGGCCAACGCCGGGCTGAGGACAGCGCCGCAACCGATTGCCAGCGCCAGCAGCGCCAGGCCCGCGGCCGCCAGGCGCGGGGAAGTCCGCCGGTCGATCGGCATCGCGACGCTCATCGTCCGGCCCCCACGAGCCCGTGCAGCGCGTCGATCAGAAGCTTGATCTGATCGGCGCGCGCAGCGCGTTCCAGGACGCGCCGGCGGCCCATGATCCCGGCCTGCGCGGCCGGCGGCCGGCCTTGCAGTGTCGCGGCCAGGGCCTCGGCAATCCGCTCCGGCCGGCGCGGATCGACCAGCCAACCGTTCACGCCGTGTTCGAGCCACTCGCGGTTGCCCGGCAGATCGGCGGCGATCGGCACGGCGCCCACCGCCATGCATTCCAGGAGCGTCTGCGACAGCCCATCGGGGGCCCACAGCGAGCAGACCGCCGCGGCGCGGGCGTACAAGGCGCGCAGCACCTCGCGTGGGACCGAGCCGAGGTCGACGTAGCGCTCCTCCAGGCCGAGCTTCCGCGCGAGATCGCGGCAGTACGCCCGCTCGCCGGGATCACCCGTGCCGGCCTGGATCAGAATCGCACCGGTGTCGTGCAATCGCGCCACGGCGGTCACGAGCTCGCGCTGGTGACCGTTCCGCGCGACCGCGCGCGGCGAGAGGATCAGGGGCCGGCCTTGCGCGAGCGCGCTCAGCCAGGGCGCGTCGGTCGCGAAGGCTCTGCGCAGCGCAGCCAGGGGTTCTTGAGGATCGTCCGGCGCTCGCCAGTAGCCGACATCGATGCCGGTCATGCCCTTGCGGCAGCGCTCCGCGGGCGCGCCGAGCGCGCGCAGCGCGGCGAGGACGGCGTCGGTCTCTCCCACGAGCAGATCCGCGCGCCGGGCCGCGCAACCGGACCAGAGCCGGTGGAGCGGGTGGGCATGGGCGGTGCGCAGCACGTCCTGTCCCCACGAGACGAGCGCGCAGGGGCGAAAGCCTCCCGTCACGGCCAGATAGCCTTCCGGCTGGAAGCGCAGCGCGAGCAGGAGGTCAGGCCGCGTCGCGCCCAGCCAGCGCCGGAATGCGGGCACGAGCCGCAGGGCCCGGGTCATCGTCCGCAACCGGCGCGGATCGGCCGGCGCGCGCCGCACCGAGCCCCAAGTGGACCGGGTGGACTGCGCCGGATGCGGCGCGGCGTCCCGGACGCACTCGGATTCGTGGGACGAGGTCTGTTGGTGGGGCGAGATCTGCGTGGGGCCGCGTGCGGCTTCAGGCGCCGACCGGTGCGACCGCAGCAGCGGCGCGGTGAGCGCGGCCGGCAGATCGCTCGCCGGTGAGGACCGGTGAGGCGAGAAGAGCGCGATCTCGTCGCCGGCCGCGGCCAGCGCCTCGACCCACGCCCGCGTGTGCGGGCTCGCGGGATCGGCGACGAGAGCGATGCGCATGAGCGTCTCCGCCGGGGCTTCAGGGTTGCGGGCGCCCGCCTCGTCCCAGCGCGGCCGCCAGGCCCGAGCGCCACAGGTCCCTGATCAGGTTGAGATCTTCCGCTCGCGGGCGCAAGAGGAGGTCGAGGGAGAAGCCGGGCTCGCGGCGGAAGAACCCGATCAGCAGGAGCGCGACCAGGCCATAGGAGACGCTCGAGGCGAAGGCCGCCCCCGACGCCCCGTAGCGCGGGATGAGGTAGGCGTTCAACCCCACGTTGACGGCGAGGCCGACGCCCGCGGCGAGCGCATTGATGCGCGGGCGACTGCGTTGCTGCGTGAAGTAGAGCGAGAGCGGCGAGGCGATCGTTCCCAGCGCGACGCCCGGCAGCAGCCAGAGGAAGGGGCGAACCGACGGCAGGAACTCCGCGCCGAAGGTGAGCCGGATGAGCAGCCCCACGACGGGCAGGAGCGCGAGCGCTCCGAGGGTGATCGCCCAGAGCGACGTGCGCGCGGCGCGGTGGGTGAGACGCAGGGCCTCCTCAGGCGTGCCGCCCGCGATGCGCGGGCTGAGCGCGGTGGCCAGGGCGCGCGAAAGGTACCACAGCATCTCGGCCAGCAGCACCGCCACGGAATAGATGCCGACCTCGCGCGATCCGGACAGGTATCCCATCAGCATCACGTCGATGCGCAGCAGCAGCGTCCAGATGAGATTGGCGAGGTAGGCCTCGAGACCGAAGCGCAGCGCGGCCCTCGCGCAGCCCGCCAGGCCCCGCAGGCGCGGACGCACGGCCGCGATCACCCAGGCGAGCGTCACCAGCGGGCCTACCGCCTGCGTGGCGATCCACACGCGGGCGCCGTCCGTCTTGTCTCCGCCCAGCACTGCCAGCACCACGATCGCGCCGAGCACCCAGGCCAATGGCGTCACCACACGCAGAAGGTTGGCCTGTCTGATCCGCCCGAGTCCGATCAGGACGCCGGTCAGGTTGTGGTGAAGCAGGGGCAGCAGGACCAGCGGTGCAAAAGCCCACAGAATCTCCGGCGCCAGGTCCATGCGCTGCCGGTACAGCGGGAGAATCAGCGCCATCCCCGCGGCGCAGAGCACGCCGGTCCCCAGTGCGAGCACGATCTGGGTGCCGGCGATCGTCTCGGGCGCGAAGCGGCGCTTGCCGATCTGCTGGATCGCCGCCGCATGCAGGCCGAGGCCGCCCAGGTTGATGGCCACGAAGAGGGCGTAGCTCAGGAAGGAGATCAGCCCCTTGCCCTCAGGCCCGATCGTGCGCGCGACGACGATGTTGCTGGCCACGCCCATCGCCAACATGACGACCTGGAAGAAGAGCGTGCCCAATGTGTCGGAGCGCAGACTCACGGCGCACTCTCCCAATCAGCCGCCGCCCGCGCCAGAACGGCCTCGACCCGCTCGGCCAGCGCCTCCCAGGTGTAAGCGCGGACAGCCTCGCGGCGCAGGCGCGCGCGGTCGCTCGCTCCCTCGACACGCTCCGCGGCCAGCGCGGCGCGGACCGCGGCGGTGAACGCCGCGGCTCCTTCCGCGAAGTGGATCCACGCGGTCACGGGCTCGCCGGCCAAAGACTCGAGCGGCGTCGAGACAACCGGGCGCCCGGCGGCCAGGTACTCGTAGACCTTCAGCGGGTTGACCGCGCGGCGCACGTCGCCGGCCCGGAACGGGCTCAGGCACACGTCGAAGGCGGCCAGATAGTCCGGGATCTGCTCCTGCGGCCGGCGCCCCAGCAGCACGACGTTCGGCTCGCGCCGCAGCCGGGCGGCGCCGGCCTCGTCCTGCACGGGCCCGACGAGGATCAACGACCCCTCGGGAAACGCACGCGCCGTGGCGACCAGCAAGTCGAAGTCGAGGTAGGCGAAGATCGCGCCCATGAACCCGATCCAGGGTCGCGGCCGGATCCGCAGTTCCGCGGGAATCGGGCCCGGCGCGCGATCGATCCAGGCGGAGGCGACGCCGTTGGGGACGACGTGCATCTCGCCGCCGCGCGTCTTCGCGGCCAGATCCCGCGCGAGGAGGGGCGAGGTCGTGAAGACGAGATCCGCCTGGCCCAGCGTGTCCGCGACGCAGGTTGCCATCGTCCGCCGGCTGAGCGCGTGCCCGGCATAGGCGTTCAGATCGTCGACCAGGTCGAAGATCATCCGCTCGGGCGCGAGCGCAGCGCGGGCTTGTACATACAAGGGATTGTACAGCCAGAGCCAGATGCGTTGGTGGCCCAACCGGGTCGCCACGTCGCGCAGGCTGCGCCCCATGCGCGCGTAGTGAAGGCGACTGATGCGCGGATGAGTCCAGAGCGGCAGGCCGCGCGGCGGTGTCCAGCTCCAGAGCTGCGGCCCGCGCTCCCGCAGGCGCCCGGCGAGCCAGCGATTGGCCTGGCCGGGCGGGCACTGGGCCGGCACGCGGCGGGCGAGCGAGAAGGAGGGCTCGACGTAGAGCACCGGCCAGCGGCGCGAGAGATGGAGCATGAACCGCTGCTTGCGAAACCAGGCCTCGTCCCAGTACTGGGTGGCCGCGCATATGATCAGGGCCGGCTTGTTCACGCCATCTTACCTGGCGCCATGCCGCCGTGTGTCCTGGGTGACGCCAGCTCCTCGAGCAAGGCCGTGATCCGTTCCGCCCGGGCGCGGATGCCGTGGTGGGCGCGGGCCCGCCGGCGACCCGCCTCGCCGTAGCGGCGGCGCAAGTCCGGTTGGGCCAGCAGATCGGCGAGGGCCCGCGCCAGGGCCTCCGGGTCCTCCGGGGGGACCAGGCGGCCCGTCTCGCCCTCGACCACAACTTCGGGGAGCCCGCCGGTGCGCGTCGCGACCACAGGCAGCCCAGCCGCCATTGCCTCCACGCCGGCGATGCCCATCGATTCAGAACGCGACGCGAGACAGAAGAGGTCAGCCGCCGCCAGGAACGGGCGCGGATCGGGCTGCAGCCCAACGAAATGGACGCGCTCCCCCAGTCGGGCAGCCGCCGCGCGCTTGCCGAGCGCGGCCTGTTCTGGTCCCGTGCCGACCAGGATGAGATGCACAACGGGCACCTTCCGCTCGGCCGCGCACAGGGCCAGCGCGTCAATCAAGACGTCGTAGCCCTTCACACTCACGAGCCGGCCGACCGACACGATCACCGGCGCCTCGTCGGGAATGCCGAGACTGCGGCGCGCGGGCAAGCCGTCGACCGGCGCCGCAAAGCGCTCGACGTCGATGGCGTTTGGGATGACGGCAATCGGCGGGGATGGGTGGATGTACTCGCGCAGCCATTCGGCCTGCGCCACCGCCACCGCCACCAGCCGGTCGGCGCGGCGAAGCGCCCGCCGCCGCAACGGCTCGAGCCAGCGCGAGGCGGCCGGGCGGTCGAAGCCGTGCTGCGCATCGAGCCACGTCAAGTCCCGCAGACCGCCCCGCTTCCGCAGCCAGGCAGTCATGATCGTCGACCAGGCGTGGTTGGTGTACACCGCATCGAACGCTCCCTGGCGGAGCCAGCGGCCCAGCGCCCGCAGGACGCGCGGGTCGCCCGGCAGGCGCATCCCGAAGCTGACCACCGGCACGCTGAGTCGATCGCAGAGCGGGGCGCGACGCCGCAGCACCGCCACCTCGGCCCGCACACGCCCGGGATCGAGCGCGTTGACCAGGTCGACGAGTTGCACCTCGGCGCCGCCCACCTCGAGCAGGTCGATCAGAAAGGCGACCGCCAGAGGCTTGCGGCGCTTGTCCGTTTGCATGGGGCACAGACTAGCCGCAGCCGCGCCGCCGGTGCAACCTCCGCCCGGCATCGGCCCGGCAATCGCCCGGGTCCGTTCAAGAGCGTTCTTGCTGCCCAGTTCCCACCGGCCTAGAGTGGGTGCCCGGGAGAGTGTTGGGGAAGCACCGGGGGGTGCGGCGCGGGAGGCGTCCTGGTGGGCCGAACGGTCTGGATCGATCTCGAGAACTCCCCTCACGTCCTCTTCTTCCGGCCGTGGATCGAATGGCTCCGAGCGGACGGCCACGAGGTGATCCTCACCGCCCGTGACCTCTCGCAGACCCATGAATTGCTCCGTCTCCACCAGTTGGAGTTCCTCCCCGTCGGGGGCCATGGCGGCGGCAGCTCGACGCGCAAGGTGCTGCGCGTCCTGGCGCGGGCAACGGCCTTGGCGCGCGCCGTCCGCGGCCGCCGAATCGCGCTGGCGATGGGTCACGGCTCGCGCGCCCAGGTAATCGCGGCCTGGCTGCTGCGGATCCCCAGCGTCACCTTCATCGACTACGAGTATGTCTCGTTGGGCGTCTTCGGCCGCTTCGCGCGCCGCGTGCTCTTCCCGGAGGCGGTCGACCCCGCGGTCCTGCACAAGCGCGGCATCCCCCCGGGGAAGCTGGTCCGCTACCCGGGCTTCAAGGAGCAGATCTACCTCGACCCCGAACGCGACCGGCCTGTGCCGCAGTCGCCGCCTCTCATCCTCGTCCGCCCGCCTGCCCGCCGCGCGCACTACCACACAGCGAAGAGCGAGGAGCTCTACACGGCGCTCGTGACGCGGCTGGCGCACGAGGTTGCCGGGGCGCAGGTGCTCTTCCTGCCCCGTTATGCAGAGGACCGCGGGGAGCTGCAACGCCTGGCGACGGCTCACGCGCACATCGCCGTCTCGAGCGGCGCGGAATCCGGGCGCGAGCTCGTCCTGCGCGCGGCCCTGGTGGTGAGCGGCGGCGGCACCATGGTGCGGGAGGCCGCGGTGCTCGGCGTGCCCGCCGCGAGCTTCTTCGGCGGGCCCTTGGGGGGCGTCGATGCGGAGCTCGAGCGTCTGGGGCGCTTGCGGATGCTGCGCAGCGCAGAGGACGTCGGGGGCCTGGCGCTGCCGGGCGCGGCCCATCGCGAGGCCGCCGCGAGCTCCCGCGCCCAGGGTCAGCCCGCGCCGCTCCCCGACACGCAGGCGCTCCGCCGCTTCCTGCGCGGCCAGGTCGAGCAACTGCTCCGCCCCTGACGGCGTGGACGCCCCTTCTGCAAACCGGTATCCTCCAGCCGTGATGCACGGAACGGAGCAGCAGTCGATGGTCCTGAGCGCCCGGGCGCGCGGAGCCCCGAGGTGCCCGCGCGGGATCGCCCGGGCGCGCGGAGCCCCGAGGTGCCCGCGCGGGATCGCCCGGGCGGCCAAGGCCGCCCCGGGAGGCATCCGCCTTGGTGCGTGGATCCTGATCCCCGCGATTCTGCGCGGCGCGATCCCACGCGCGGCGGTACTGATCGCAGGGATCCTGACCACTGCGCTCAGCAGCGCCGCGGCAGACCAGGGCAGGGCCCTCGTCCTCGGCGACCTGCGCATTCCACCGCCCACCGGCTACGTCAACGACCTGGCCGGCGTGCTCAGCGAGGCGCAACGCGGCGAGCTCGAGCAGCTCTGCCGCGCGATCGACCGCGAGACGGGGGCCCAGATCGCGGTCGCCATCCTGCCCAGCCTGCAGGGGGAGGAAGCCAGCGACGTCAAGACGCGCCTCTTCGAAGCCTGGGCCGTCGGCCATGCGGCGGACAACCGCGGGCTGCTCATCCTCCACGCCCTGGAGGAGCGGCGCATCGAGATCGAGGTCGGCTACGGTCTCGAGCCGGTGCTGTCCGACGCCGGCGCGGGCCGCATACTCGACAGCCGCGTCGTGCCCCACTTTCGCCAGAACCAGTTCTTCGAGGGCTATCGGGCCGGGCTCCTGGCAATCGAGGAGCTCATCGCCCGAGATTCCGGCGCCCGGCGCGGCGACGATGCGTACGGCGGCTCCCGTCGTCCGGCCGGGAGCGGCAGACTGCCCCTGGGGGCCTTGCTGCTCATCCCGGTGTTGATCTACCTGTTCGTGCGCCACCCGCGGCTACTGCTCCTGCTGATGCTCATGAGCATGAGCGGGGGGCGAGGGGGCAGCGGGGGCGGCTTCGGCGGCGGCTTCGGTGGGGGCTTCGGCGGTTTCGGCGGAGGCCGGAGCGGCGGAGGGGGCGCGGGCCGGTCGTACTAGGGCGGGAAGGTCCGCACCACGCCCGGGGAAAGGTCGCGCGGCGCAGGTCGTACTGGGGCGCGCGGCGGCGCGGCGAGGATACGGCCCACGCCCGCGATCGGCCCGACCAAGGAGGCGAGAACGTGGCCAAGAGTCCCGAGGAAATCTGCACCGCGTTCGTCGAGGAGATGAAGACCTGCTGGGGCCAGGACCTCATCGCGGTGGTGCTCTACGGCAGCGCCGCCCGCAAGGACTTCGTGCCCGGCCGTTCCGGCATCGATCTCCTCGTCCTGGTGCGCGAAGCCGATCCGCGCCGGCTGCTCGCGCTGCAGGGCCGCGTGAAGCGCTGGCGGCGCGACCGGATTTCCCTGCCGCTCATCATGCGCCCCGAGATGGTGACCTCGGCGCTGGATTCCTATCCGCTCGAGTTCCTCACCATGCAAGCCGGCTACCGGGTGGTGTACGGGGAGGACCCGCTGCGCGACCTCGCGATCAGCCGCGAGGACGTGCGCCGCCAGTGCGAGCGCGACCTGCGGGGTAAGCTGCTCCACCTGCGCGCGGGCGCGATCGACACCGCGGGCAAGCGGCACCCGATGGCCGCCCTCATCCGGGCCTCGCTACCCGCGATGACCGCGATCTTCCAGGGACTCCTCTTCGTGGCGGGCAAGCCGCACGCCCTCGTGGGCACGGAGCTCGAAGACGCGGGGCGGGACGCCTTCGAGCTGGACTCGGGGCTTTTCCATGACCTGTTCAGGCTGCGCTACGAGAAGCAACCGCCGGATCGTGACACGCTCGAGGCCCTGCTCATCCGCTACCTGCGCGAGCTGGAGCGACTGGTGCTGTGGGCCGACGCCGGCGGCGTCAAGCAGGTCGCCGTTGGGGCGACGCGGGACCATTCAGGGGAGATTCTATGAATAGGCCCCCAACCCGCAGCGGTTGACCGCCGAGCATGGGTG
>CAZRWW010000093.1:0-20678 GCA_964603725.1 uncultured bacterium | reverse complement strand
AGGCCGTCGACTTCTCCGAACAGGCGGTCATCTCCTGCGACCACGACCCGTGGTGGGTCGGCTCCTCCTGGGTTGCGAACGACGGGTGCTGCAGCGGGACGATCGCCGTCTTCGAGTATCTCACGATGAATGAGATCGTGGCCGAGGAGGATTTCCCCTACGCCGAGGGAGACAGCGCGGGGACGCGGGACTGCGGCGAAGGCTCGATCCGACAGATCGGGGTGGCGCCGTGCCCGCGCGCCAGACCGCCGGTCGGCCTGGGTTGGCGCGTCACCCACTGGAGCGTGGTATCGCGTCAGGCGGTCGCCACCGTCGATGAGATGCGCGCGGCCCTCCAGGACGGGCCGCTGTGGGTGGGCTTCTACGTCTACCCCGACTTCCGCTCCTACTGGAACGCCGGCGCGCCGGCGACCTACCGGCACGCGGCCGGCGGCGCCGCCGAAGGTGGGCACGCCGTCCTGCTCATCGGCTATGACGACCCCGGGCGATACTGGATCTGCAAGAACAGCTGGGGGGCCGACGGCGGGCCCTGGCAAGACGGCACCTTCCGCATGGCCTACGACGGCAACTGCATGTTCGGTCTCAACGCCGCCGCCGCTTCCGTGGGCGGCGGCTCGCCACCGTACGCGCGCGGCACGTCCTGGGGCAGGATCCGCGCTTCCTTCCGCCGCTAGAGCTCCGCCTGGTCGGCCCGGGCGGCGCCCCGCGGGGGACGCCGCCCGATCGGTGGGGCCCGGCCGCGACACAGGGAGCCGCGGCCGGGCGCGCCGCCCGGAACGTTCGCGGGTCTAGAGGTCGACCCGCTCGGTGCACGCGCGGATCCCGTCGAGCGCCGACTGGACCCGACGGCAAGCCGTCGGGACGCTGACGCCGAGATCGTCCGCCAGCTCGCTCAGCTGGCAACCCTCCAGGAAGCGCCGGCGCAGGACGCCGGCCGCCTCGGGCGATGATCGCTCGAACAGGTCCAGCGAAAGCCGGACGCTGTCCGCGGATCGCTCGCGGGCGGTCGCGCGCTCGGAGCCCGCGCGCTCCTCCAGGATGCGTCGCAATCGTTTTCGTCGCCGGTGGTGCGAGACCTGCTTGTGACGCAAGATGCCCCAGAACCACGCTAGGAAGGCATCCTCGAGGTCCTGGTCAGCGCCGATCCGCAGTCGCTCGATGCCCTCGAGCGCGGCCAGGATCGCATCCTGGAACAGGTCCTCGGCATCCTCGCGTCCCAGGCCCTGCGCCAGCGCCCGGCGCAGCCACAGGTCGCGCGCTCGATCGATCGCCTCCCACGAGACGCCTTCTCCACTGGCCTCGGACTGTATCCGTCCGTTCCACTTTATCTTCTCTTCTCGTAGCAACATTGCCGAACCTCGCTTTCGGTTGGTAAGCCACCGTTCGAGGCCGGCAGGCACGAATGCTCTTGGGATGTCCTCCGCGGCTCGTGTCCGATCATCCTGTCCGAGTTACGCTGGATCTCTATGGTCGAGAGCCCCTGCCAGATTCGCCTGGTCTCGCCGCGCTCGCTGGGCGGCGGCCCTCGGTCGATCTCGCCGGTCCCCTCGGATCACGTCCGCCTGGATGGCCAGCCATCCGGGAACTTGGGGGCCCCGACCGAGGCAGGTCCTCGGGCTCAGGATGCTCTGCTTCAATCCGCTCAAGATCGAAGGGTCGGACGTTGCTGGGAGGAGCTACGCGCCTGCCGGCATCCTAACCGCAACCTGCGGTCCTACGCCCATGCAACCGGCGTAGGTGCCGATCCCGGTCCGAAGTCGATCATCCATCGCCGTGGTTCTGACCCACGGCTGCGTGATGCCGATTCGGCCCGCCGGGACGGCATTCGGACAGAAGGCCTTGTAGGAGCCCAAAAACGCGTTAGCCCTACCGCTGAACCCCTCTGTCCTGTGGATGCCGAACATCGCCGTAGCCTCACTGTGAGAAGTGATTTCCGGGTGCGCGGACAGGCATCCGCGCGTGTTTGATAGACATATTCGCCCATCGCGGGCCGGAGTTTCAATGATTTTCTGCGTCCGGCGAGGTTTTTCCGGAGGCCGGCGCGGGCCCGGATGACTTGACCTCGGCAATTCCGGGCCGGTAACGCACGAAGAACAGAGGGTCGTCGGCCCCGTGAGCCTCGATCTCGCGGCCGCACGTCCTGCTCTTGTGGACCATCATGACGGCCGCCGCGGCCAGCGCGACCACACCCAGGATAGCGGGCAGCAGGGCCATCATGTCCCCCACCTCCGGCGCTCCAGCTGCACTTCCACGCCGCCGTCCTCGTCCTCCAGGCCTGGGGCGAAGAAGAGCGTGGGCTCGACAAAGGAGGCCTCGAAGAGCCTCGCCAGATCGACGTCTTCCTCCTCGGGCACGTGCAGGGTCTGCGTGGCGGTCTGAATGCGCCATTCCCCGGGCGGCTCGTGCGCGAAGACACCGGTCGACAGGACGTGGCGACGCAGCCGCCGGACGAATGCGGCCGCCCCCTTGCGGGTCTCGTGGCAGAGCAGCACGGCCGCCCGGCGCTCGTCGGGGAAGCAGATCAGGTCCCCGTTGCGGGCCTTCAGGTCGAGCACGTCGCAGAATCGGCCCCAGGCGTGCCCGGGCCGCTCCTCTCGCGGCGTGGCCTCCAGCCAGAAGGTCACCAGGCTCACCGGGCTCGAGAAGCGCACGCCGCTCTGCAGGCACAGACCCATGGCCTGCAGGAAGGTCGGCGCGTCGAGGATGTGGCTGTGCGCCTTGCTGAGCAGCACCTCCAGCATGTGCTCTTCCAGGCCCGCCTGGAATGTGTGCAGGCGCATCTGGGCCGCGACGCGCACCTTGTAGAGCATCTCGCTCACGTCGAAGGGGAAGAAGAGGAAGTCCGTGGCCCCGTTGAGATAGGCGCGCACGCGCTCCGAGTGGCGCCGCACCGCCGGCGAGATCAGGATCACGGGCATGACGTACCGTCCCTGGCGCAGCACGCGGGCCACCGCGTAGCCCGACAGGCGCGGCAGGTTCGTCTCGGCCACGACCACGTCCGGGTTCCAGGTCACCGCCCGAGCGAGCGCCTCGACACCGTCGGTCACGATCTCCGTCTCCACGGTGCGGCGCAGCAATCCCGTGAGGGGCAGAAAGACCTCGCGCTCGCTGGACGCCAGCAGAACTCGCGGCATGCTCCGGCCGGCGGCCGGCACCGGGCCCCGACTCTCCTCGATCGCCGGATCAGGGCTCGGGAGCAACCCCGCGCCGCGGACGACTTCGAAGCCGATTCGCCGTCCGGCGGGCGTCGCCTGGCGGGACTTCTCGATCTCCATGGCGAAGGAGCCCGCGCTCTGGGAGCGGCGCCAGAGACGCGCCGGTCCCGCCGCGACGACCGGCTGCTTGAGGGCCGCCGTCGCCCAGCACAACTCGAGCAGCGTCTCGGCCACCTCCGGATTGCGGCGGAGCATCTCATCGCCGCTGAGCACGATCGCGCTCCAGCCGCGCCGCTGCAGGGTGTCGATGAGCGTGGTGATCGCGCGGCGCAGATGGCCGCGCGGCATGCGCCGCGGGATGAGGGGATCGAGCGGATCGAAGACCACCGCCGTGACCGGTGCCTCGCGGTGCAGACCATCCAGCCGCTCGACCAGGGCCTCGACCCCGGCGCTGGCCAACTGCCGCGCCGCGGAGCCGGTGTACTCGCAGAGCACCAATCGGCCCGACCGGCAGTGCGCATCGATCGGCATGCCCAGCGCCGCCGCGTGCTCGATCAGGTCGGGCGCGCGGTCTGCGGTCAGGTAGAGCACGGTGCGCCCCGACTGCAGCCAGGCGTGCGCCACCTGGATTCCCAGCACCGTCTTGCCCACCGCCGGCTCACCGTGGAAGTGGTAGGCGTGGCGCGGCAGGAGCCCGCCCAGGGCCTTGGTCAGCAGAGGAATCTCGGCTGGGTCGATCATGCCGTGCTCCCGTACGCCGTGGCCGCCGGACCCCGGACCGCGGGGACCGGATGTGCCCGGCCTTCCAGAAGATGTGACTTCCCGGAAGATATCGGCCCGCGCCCCGCCCATCTGGAGGCCTGCGGGCAACTTCCTGCGTCACTGGGGATTGGAACTCGGCCGATCGGCGCCGAGGCCGGAGTCTCGCGCGCGGTCGGCAAGCCGCGGGCCGGATGCTGGGAGCTAGGCGGCTGCGAGCCGCGGGCCGGATGCTGGGAGCTCGGCGGCTGCGAGCCGCGGGCCAGGGGCTCGGGGGGCTGCGAGCTTGCCCGGCCCCGGAGCGGCTCCTATGCTGCCGGCATGGGTCTGATCCTGGCCAGCACCTCTCCCTATCGCCGCGCGTTGCTGGCGCGATTGGGCTTGCCCTTCACCGCGCGCGCCCCGCGCTTCGAGGAGCTGACCGCCGCGACAATCGCCGATCCGGCCGCCCTGGTCACGGCGAACGCGCTGGGCAAGGCCCGCGACCTGGCGAGCCAGCACCCGGAGGCGATCGTCATCGGCGGCGATCAGACGGTCGTCTGCGCCGGCCGCGTGCTCGGCAAGCCGGGCACGGTCGAGCGAGCCGTCGCCCAGCTCTTGGAGCTGGCGGGACGGGAGCACGAGCTGCTGACCGCCGTGGCCCTGATCGGCCCGCACGGCGGGATGGGCCCGCTCCGGCCCGACACGCAGATCGGCGCGGGTTGTCGCCCGAGTCGGGAAGAGACGGCGGTGGCCATCAACCGCCTGCGCATGCGACGCATCGACGAATCCGAGGCGCGCGCGTACGTCTTGCGCGAGCAGCCGCTCGACTGCGCCGGCGCCTACAAGTCCGAAGGCCTGGGCATTGCCCTGTTCGAGTCCATCCGCGGCGACGATCCGACCGCCGTCGTGGGCCTGCCGCTCATCGTGCTCTGCGGCCTGCTGCGGCGATTCGGGCTCGACCCGCTCGCGGGCGAGCCCGGCGGTAACCCCTGACCGGAGGGCCGGCGATGGTGCAGTACGATCCGGCCGAGTTCGAGCGGTACTGGCGCGAGCAGAATCCCCGGCGGCGCGCCCTGCGCGACCGTCTGGAGGCCCGCCGGCTGCCCTACGGCGTGGCCATGTGGAACCTCTCGAAGGACTGGAACGTGGGCAATCTGATCCGCACGGCCAACGCGTTTCTGTGCGGCGAGATCCTCCTGATCGGCAGCGCCGAGTTCGACGCCACCGGCGGCGCCGGCATCCATCGCTTCGAGCGCATGCGCCACTTCTCGGCCGTCGATCCGTTTCTCTCCTATGCCCGCGAGGCCGACTATCGCATCGTGGCCGTCGAGATCGACGCTCGCGCCGAGTGGCTGCCCGGCTTCGACTATCCGTCGCGTCCCCTGTTCCTGTTCGGCAACGAGCTCGAGGGACTGCCCGAGGAGCTCGCGCAACGCGCCGATCACCGCGTGATGATCCCGCAGTATGGGCTGATCCCCTGCCTGAACGTCTCGGTGACCTGCAGCATCGTGCTCTACGACTACCTGACCCGCCGGCACCCGAACCTGCAGGCCGCCCCGGTCGAGGGCGCGAAGTTCAAGCTGGATCCGGGCAGCGGCCAGCGGCCCTGAGGCTCCGGGGACATGGCGCGGCGAGTCGCGGCCACGCGCACCTGGGGCCGGACGCGCCGCGGGGCGGGCTGTCCGCTCACGGGCGTGCGCAATGCACGACGCCTCCGGCTCCCGGCTTGCCGCCCATCTTCCACAAACACGCGAAAACCCTCATGCAAACAACTTCTCAAGAAGAAGTTAGCGGAACGCTGGCGCTCGTCTCGTCCAGCCTCTGCCCGGGCACCCTTCTTGCCGCTCCTCCCCGGAGACGAGGGGGATAGGCATGCGATCGCGGCAGCCGGCGGCAGTTCCGCCCATCACCGAACCGCGACAGCTCGAGCTGCTCCGCAGCCTCAGCCGCGCGCTGGGCCTGGAGATTCGCATCCGCGATCTCGCCGGTCGGGTCCTCCTGGCCTTCCCCTCGCGGGGCGATCGCAGCGGCGCTACCTTGGCGACCAGCCCCTGGCCGCGGGGCCCCGGGGCCATCGGGACCATCGAGATCGGCGGCGGCGAGTGGCCGGCCCCGCCCGGCGCCGGGCGCCTCGCGCAGGAGATCGCCCGCTGCCTGCAGGTCGATGCGCGCCGGCGGGCGCGGCGCGCAGGGCTGGCCGCCAGTCGCGCGCAGGTCGATCGCGATCTGGCCCTGGCTCGCCTCTTCGCGTGGGATGAGATCTCGGCGCCAGTGCCCCACATCGTCTCCGGGGCACTGACCGCCACCGTGGCCGAGGCGATGGGCCGCGGCTGGATCCTGGTGGGACTGGCGGGCCACGGTCTGACGTTTGCCGAGCCGGCCGATGCCGAGGGCGATCGCGAGCCTCCCCCCGGCTGGCCTTCCTGGGACGACGTGGCGCTCGAAGTGCACGGGTTCTGCCCCGGCCTCGAGCGCTGCTGGTTCACCGCCGATCTCGCCGGCGGCGCGGCGGCGGGTCAGGAGCCCGGCGATCTCGCCGGCGGCGCGGCGGCGGGTCAGGAGCCCGGCGATCCCGCCGCGCTGCGCGCCGACGGGCTGCCCGTCAGCGTCGACGGACGCGTGGCGGGCTTCGTCGCGTGGGTGCGCTTCAGCCCCGGGGCGGGCCGCGACCGCGCGGACCACGAGAGCCCGAGGCGTTCCGGCGTGCGACCCGACGGCGGGCAGCGCCAGGACGACTGCCGCGGCAGCGCGGCCGGGCTGACTCTGGCGCAGCGCCGCCTCCTCGAGCGTCTGGCTCGGCATGCCGCCCAGCGCCTGGGCGCCCTGCAGCAGCGCTCGGAGATGCTGGGCTTCCTCTTCACCACGCTCAAGAGCCTGGTCGCCGCGGTCGACGCCAAGGACCACTACACGCGCGGCCACTCCGAGCGCGTGCACTACCTGGCCGTGCGGGCCGGGGAGATCCTCGACCTGGATCCCCAGGCCTTGCGGGATCTGAGCTACGCCGCCTTGCTCCACGACGTCGGCAAGATCGGAATCCCGCGGGCGATTCTGACCAAGACCGGCGCCCTGACGGCCGAGGAGTGGGAGGCGGTTCGGCGCCACCCGCAGCGGGGCTGCCAGGTGGTGGAGCCGATCCCGCAGCTCGCCGGGACGATGCCGGCCATCCGGCACCACCACGAGCACTACGACGGCAGCGGGTATCCGGACGGGCTGGCGGGCGAGACGATCCCGCGGCTGGCGCGCATCATCGCGGTGGCCGATGCGTTCGACGCGATCACCTCGCAGCGGACCTATTCGCGACGTCAGAGCTGCGAGGAGGCCGTGGAGATTCTGCGAAGCCAGGCCGGACGCCTCTTCGATCCGGAGGCGGTCGAGGCCGTCGCCCAGGTGGTCGCCCAGGAGCTGTCGGCCGGGACGCTGTCCTTCGAGGCCCAGCGCGAGACGCCCGAGTCGCGCCGGACAGGCTGAGCCAGCGGTTCAGCGCAGATCCCGATCGGGGGGCTCGGACGCGCCGGCCGGCGGGGGCGGTTGGGCCAGCAACCGGCGGGTGTTCGCCGCTTCGGGCGCGTCCGGGAAGCGGGCCAGGAAGCGCTCGCCCCACAGGCGGGCGGCCTCGCCGTCGCGGCGATCGAAGTAGTGCAGGCCGATCAGGTTCAGATAGCAGCTTCGCCGGCCGGGATCGATCGCCAGCGCGCGCTCGAACAGCGCCGCCGCCTCGTCGAGTCTGCCGAGCTTGCGCTCGGCCAGCCCGAGCGCGTCCAGCGCGCCGGGATCGGAGGGGTCGCGCGCGATCGCCTGGCGCAGCGCGCCGGCCGCCTCTTCAAACCGGCCCTGCCGCGACCAGCCGATTCCCAGGTTCTTCAGCAGCGACTTGGTGGGCAGCAGCCGCTGCGATGCGCGCTCGAGCATCGGCACGCCCTCGTCGGCCCTTCCCAGGTCGACGAGGAGGGAACCGAGCTGCGCTTGCAGACGCGCATCTTCGGGGTCGAGCTCTACCGCGCGGAGCAAGTAGGGCTCCGCCTCCTTGAGCTGCCCCCGCTTGACGAGGGCCGAGCCGAGATTGCCGTTCATGCGGGCGCTGTTCGCATGGCGCAGCGTCTCGCGGCCGAAGAGCGCCAGCTCGTCGCGCCAGACCGGAAGCCGCGCCTGGAGTAGGATGAGGTAGGGCACGGCCAGAGCGGCGAGGATCAGGGCCGGCCGGCGCATCCCCCCACCGAGAAGCGGAGCCGCGAGCGCTCCGGCCGCCAGCAGAAGCCCCCCGGCGGGCAGATAGAGGAACCGCTCGCCGTAGACCTCCCCCACCCGCACCCACTGCAGCACGGGCATCAGCGCGGCCAGAAACAGAGCCAGGCCCACGACCACCGGCGGCGAGGCGAGGCGCTCACGCCATCCGCCCCGACGCAGAGGGGCCGCCGGCGTTGGCGGATCGACGGCCCCGGCCCTGGCGCGCTCGCCCGCGCGCCCCAGGCGCGCGGCGGCGCGCACCCACGCGGCCCACGCCGCGCCCAGCACGGCGAGGCCCAGGAGCCCCCCCGCCAGCGGGTACGGCGGGCGCTGCAGCGCGCCGGGCGCCTCGATCGACAGCGGCCATGGAACCAGCCAGCGCAACAGGTAGAGCAGCGTCAGGTTGCCGGCCAGGAGCGCTCGTTCGGGCAGCGCGCCGCGCCGCGCCAGCAGGCCACCTGCCGCCGCGTCCGTCCCGGAACCGAGCGGCGCGCCCAACGCCGCGATGCGCAGCGCGAGATAGATCAGCACGGCGGCGCCCAGAGACGCCCAGGCGAGCCGGCGAACCCGGCCGTCCGACGGCCCCGAATCGGCGAGCAACGCCCTGGGCGGCAGCAGGACGACGACCGGCGCGACCAGCAACAGCGCGACGGCCGACTCCTTGGACGCGAGGGCGAGCAAAGCGCTCAGCCCCGCCGCCGCGGTCAGCCAGGCTCCGGCGCGCCGCGCGCGCTTCGCCAGCAGCAGCAGCGCGAGCGTGAGGTAGGTGAAGAGCGCGGCCGACAGGTCCGTGCGCCCCGAGATCCAGCTCACCGCCTCGGAGTGCGCCGGATGCAGCGCATGGATGCCGCCCGCGAGCAACGCCACGCCGGCTGGCAATCCCAGCAGCAGCGCCACGGCGGCCAGCAGCGCCGCGCAGGCGGCGTGGGTCAGCAGATTGGCCAGGTGAAACAGCCATGGACTCCCGCCCGAGAGCTGCCAGTGGAGGCAGTTGGCGGCCAGGATGACGGGGCGGTAGTACAGGTACGCGTCGGGCCGATTCTCCGCGCCCGGAACCCAGCCGTAGCCGTGCCGGAGCGACTCCCCCAGGCCCGCCAGATCTCGCGCAGCGGGGTTCTCGGCGATGAAGGTGACATCGTCCCAGACGAAGTCATGACCGAGGGTCGGCAGGTAGGCCAGCGCAGCCAGGAGCAGCGGGACACCCAGGACGATCATCCAGCCTCTCCGGGAGGCCCCCGGGACCCGGCCGGCGCGCGCCGCAGCGCCGTCCGCCGGCGCCCGCCGCGCCTCGGACGTCCGGGACCGCGTCTTGCGCCGTCTTGGATCGCTCACCCGCTTCACCTCGCCGGGACGCGCGCCCGCCGTCCCGGAACGCATCTCGCGGACGGCGCGGGCGCCCAACCGAGCGCCATCATACCACCACCGGGCGAAACCGTCGCGGTTGCGCCGTGCGCGACCCGACTCCTACCATGAGGGTCATGCAGACGCCGTTTGCCGACAACCCTGGACTGCGACGCTTCTACTGGCGGTGGGAGAAGCAGCTCCTGGCCTGCCTGCGCGAGCCCTCGCCACGGGTGCTGTGCGCGCTGTCGGGCGGTTGCGATTCGATGGTGCTCGCCCGGATGCTCCGTGCGGCGCAGGATCGCGGTCTCTGCGCCCTCACCCTGGGACACGTCAACCACCGCCTGCGGGCCGAGGCGCATCGCGACGAGGCCCTCGTGCGCGCAACGGCCGCCGAGTGGAACCTCGGCCTGCAGGTCGAGAACGTCGATGTCGCCGGACATGCCCGCGCAGAGGGCCGCTCGCTGGAGCAGGCGGCGCGGCGCCTGCGCCTGGAGGCGCTCGCGCGGATGGCGCGGGCGGCGGACTGCCGGCTCATCGCCCTGGGGCACCACCAGGACGACCAGGCCGAGACGGTGCTCCTGCGCCTGCTGCGCGGGACAGGCCCGGGCGGGCTGGGCGCCATGGGAGGGCGCGACCCCATGCCCATCGGGATCGGCGCCGGCCGCTGTGACAGCGGGGACCTGCAAATCATCCGGCCGCTGCTCGCCTTCAGGCGCGCCGAGCTGCGCGAGGTCGCGAGCCGGGCCGGCCTGGCCTGGGTGGAGGACTCCTCCAACAGCGATCAGGCCTTTCTGCGCAACCGCGTGCGTCACGACCTCATCCCCCGCCTGGCGGCGGAGTACAACCCCCGCCTGGTCGAGGGGCTGGCCGACCTCGCGGGCTGGCAGCGCGCCGCCGACGCGATCGTGGGGGCCCTGGCCGCCACGGCGCTGCGCGACGCGCGCGCGGCCAGTGAGCCCGGAACGGTCAGGCTCGACGTCGGGCGACTCATGGCCGAGCCCGCGGCGGTCAGGACCCGCGTCTTGTGGATGGCCTATCAGGAGCTGGCCGGCAGCGAGAGCGCGCTGTCCTCCGAGCACATGCGCCAGCTCCTGCGCCTGGTCACGCAGGCGCGCGGCGCCCAGGTGCACCTCCCGGGGGCCGTGCAGGCGATGTCCGCCGCGAGCTCTGGGTCGAGAGTGCTCCTCTTCGTAAGCGGGGGCACGTCATAGGGCCCTGGGATGGGTGTCGGCGAGTCTCGGCGGCACTGCCGGCCCCAAGGCGCCGGCAGCCGGAGGTGATGCGGCCGCCGGGGCCGCGGATCTGGGCCGGGCCCCACACCCCGCCGCGGGCGTGGGAGACGAAAAACACCGTTCTGGATCCGGAACGAAAGACTTGAACCCTCCGGGTCGGCTCCCTAGACTTCGCAGGATTTCTACACTTGCGTCTGCGGAGAAGGAACCCTGGACGATCCGACGATGCTGGAGGCCATTCGAAAACTCGAGCGCGGCGCCCGCGTGCGTTTGCCCGACGGCGCGGCGACCGTTCTGCATACCACGGCCGAGATCCAGGCCCGTATCGCGGAGCTGGGCCGGCAGATCGCCGCGGATTACGCCGGGCGCGTGCCGATCATGGTGGCGATCCTGCGCGGCGGGTTCGTGTTCCAGTGCGATCTGGCGCGCGCCAGCGACGTGGAGCAAGAGGTCGACTTCCTGTCGCTGTCGCGGTTCGACCCGCATGACAAGAGCCGGACGGCCGTCAAGGTGCTGCATGACCTGCGCTCCGACATCCGGGGACGCGACGTCATCGTGGTGGAGGGCATCCGCACCGGCAGCACCAAGACGGAGTATGTCCGCACCTTTCTCGAGCTGCGGGAGCCCGCCTCCATCGGCTTCGCCGCGCTCGTCTGCCAGGGAGACGGCCGGAACCATGGCCTGCCGCTCCAGTACAAGGGATTCGACACCGGCGACGAATTCGTCATTGGCTACGGACTCGACTACGCGGAACGCTACCGCAACCTGCCCGTGATCGCGGCCTTCAGCCCGCACGGCCAAAGGTGAGCGGACGGCCCGTGGGCTGGGCAGGCGCCCGTGCGCGCGGGCCCCGGCCCGGAAGGACGCTCTGGGAATCATGATGAGACGAAGGCTCGAAAGCGAGGATCCGCGGCGACGGGGGCCGGTGCGGCCCAAGGCGGGTGACGCCCCGCCCACTGGCGAGTCCACGCCGCCGCAGCCGCCCAGGGCCGGGCGGCCCACCCCCGGGGCGAGCGACCCGGAGCAAGATGCCTCCGGGAGCCCGCAGGGAATGCGGCGCACGGGCGGCAACCGCCGCTCGCCGCGGCGCGGCATGCGGCCGTCCGGACAGCCCGGGCCGCCGCTGCGCCCGGGCGGCCGCTCGTTCCGGACGCTGAGCATCTGGCTGCTCGTCGCCATGGCCCTCTTCGTGCTCACCCAGCAGCTTTTCAATGCCAAGACCACCGGCCGAGAGATCTCGTACACCGAATTCTGGGACGCCGCCAAACAGGGTCGCGTGGAAGAGGTCACGATCGTCAGTCGCAACGTCACCGGCCGACTGCGCGATACGCCCGAGGCGGCCGGCCGGCGCTTCCACTGCTACCTGCCGACCGCCGAGGACGCGGAGCTCATGAAGCTCCTGCGCGGCGAGCCCTTCGATTCCACCGGGGCCCCGGCCCGCCCGCCGGCCACGATCAAGTCGAAGTCCGATCCCACACCGTGGTTCGGCTACGTCTTCACCTGGATGCCCTTCCTGCTCCTGATCGGACTCTGGTTTCTGCTGATTCGCCAGATGCAGGGTGGCGGATCGGCGGCCCTGAAGTTCGGCAAGAGCAAGGCCAAGATGCTGCACGAGAAGAGCGTGCGCGTCACCTTCGCCGACGTCGCCGGCGCGGACGAGGCCAAACAGGAGCTCGAGGAGGTGATCGAGTTCCTGCGCGAGCCGCGCAAGTTCCGCCGGTTGGGCGGCCGGATCCCGAAGGGCGTGCTCCTGGTCGGGCCGCCGGGCACCGGCAAGACGCTCCTGGCGCGCGCCGTGGCGGGCGAGGCCGGCGTGCCCTTCTTCAGCATCAGCGGCAGCGACTTCGTCGAGATGTTCGTCGGCGTGGGCGCGGCGCGGGTGCGCGACCTGTTCGAGCAGGGCAAGCAGAACGCCCCGTGCATCATCTTTGTCGACGAGCTGGACGCCGTCGGGCGCCACCGCGGCGCCGGGCTGGGCGGCGGCCACGACGAGCGCGAGCAGACGCTCAACCAGCTCCTGGTGGAGATGGACGGCTTCGATTCGAACGAGGGCGTGATCATGCTGGCGGCGACCAACCGCCCCGACGTCCTCGACCCCGCTCTGCTGCGGGCCGGCCGCTTCGACCGGCAAGTGGTGGTCGACCGGCCCGACGTGCGCGGGCGCGAAGGCATCCTCAAGGTCCACACCCGGAACAAGCCGCTGGGCCAGGACGTTGACCTGCACGTGCTGGCGCGCGGCACGCCGGGATTGGCCGGAGCGGACCTGGAGAACCTGGTCAACGAGGCCGCCCTGCTCGCCGCCCGTCGCAACCAGGAATCGATCACCATGCAGGAGTTCGAGGAAGCCAAGGACAAGGTCATGATGGGCACCGCGCGGCGGAGCCTGATCATCCCCGAGAAGGAAAAGCGCGTGACCGCCTACCACGAGGCCGGCCACGTGCTGGTCGCCTGGTTCCTGCCGGATGCCGACCCCATCTACAAGGTCACCGTCATCCCGCGCGGTCGAGCGCTCGGCCTGACGCACTCGCTGCCCGAGGACGACCGCTACAACAGCTCCAAGGACTTCCTCGAGCAGTCGATGGCGGTGCTCATGGGGGGCCGCGCCGCCGAGGAGCTCAAGTTCGCCCGCTTCACGACCGGCTCGGCGAACGACATCCACCGCGCCACCGAGCTGGCCCGCAAGATGGTCTGCGAATGGGGCATGAGCGAAGCGCTCGGCCCGGTGCAGTTCGGCAAGAACGACGAGCTGATCTTCCTCGGCAAGGAGATCGCCCAGCACAAGGATTACAGCGAAAAGACGGCGCAGGCGATCGATGCCGAGGTCCAGGGCTTCGTCACACGGGCCTACGAGAAGGCGCTCGAGATTCTGCGGCCCAAGACCGACAAGCTGGACATGCTGGCCACCAAGCTGCTCGAGTGCGAGATCCTCGATCGCGAGGAGATCAGCGCGATTTTGGGCGACGATGCGCTGGAACGGCTCAAGGGCTGCGGCCGCCACAGAGCCGGGGCCGCGGCGGGCCCCTCGGCGAACGCCGCGCCGGGCGCGGCAGCCGGCGCGCAGGCGACATCCTCGGCGGAGACCGCCGCGGGCGATCATGCGCCGCCGGACACGGCGACGGACGGGCGCACTCAGGATGACCCCGACGCATCTCGGCCGCACTCCTGATGCCGGCGGCGAGCCCGGCCCCCGATCGAGTTCCGGGGGCCGACCCCGGGCCCCCCGCCCGCGGGTCGTGTTGCGCCTGAACGGCGGCGATCGGGTGCTCGGCGAGCGCACCCTGGTCGTCGGCATCCTGAACTGCACGCCCGATTCCTTCTTCGCGGCCGGCCGCTCCGCCTCCGCCGCCGGCGCGGTCGCTCGCTACCACGAGCTCATCGCGGAGGGCGCCGACTGGATCGACGTCGGCGGCGAGAGCACCCGCCCGGGTGCGGCGCCCGTCGACGCCGCCGAGGAGTGGGGCCGCATCGCGCCGGTGATCGAGGCCGCCCGCCAGGCCGGCCACCCCGTGCCCCTCTCGATTGACACCACCAAGTCGGCGGTCGCCGAGCGCGCGCTGGATGCCGGCGCGGCCGTGATCAACGACATCAGCAGCCTGCGCTTCGACCCGGCCATCGCGTCGCTGGTTGCACGCCGCGGCGCCGGCCTGATCCTCATGCACATGCGGGGCACGCCGCGCACGATGCAGGCCGATCCGCGCTACGATGACGTCGCCGCCGAGATCCTGACCGAGCTGGGGGCGGCCGTCGCGCGGGCCGTCCAGGCCGGCGTCGCGCGCGAGCAGATCGTGATTGATCCGGGCATCGGTTTCGGGAAGACTGCCCAACACAATTTGGAGATTCTCCGCCGCCTGGCGGAGTTCTCGGCGCTGGGCCGGCCGGTGCTGGTCGGCTGCTCGCGCAAGAGCTTCCTGGGGGCGGTGCTGGACCTGCCCGCCGAGGAGCGGCTCGAAGGCACGCTCGCCGCGCACGCCGCGGCGGTCCTGGAGGGGGCGCATCTGGTGCGCGTGCACGATGTGCGGGCCCATGTGCGGATGGTCCGCGTGCTCGATGCCCTGCTCAGGGCCGGTCCGGCCTAGGAGGAGCGATGTCGCTGCCCGTTCAAGTCGAATGGCTGCGCGACCTGGTCGACGTCCTGCTCGTCACGTTTCTCTTCTACCGCCTGCTGATCCTGGTGCGCGGCACGCGCGCGGCCCAGATGTTCATCGGCCTGATCACGCTGGTGTTCCTGGGATTCCTGAGTGAATTCCTGCACCTGGCGGTGCTGAGCTGGATCGTCAACAGCCTGCGCACGGTCTGGGTGATCGTCTTCGTGATCATCTTCCAGCCCGAGCTGCGCAAGGCGCTGAGCCAGATCAGCGAGAGCCGCGTGTTCAAGCGCTTCGTCCCGGTCGAGGAGTTCGGCTATCTGGCCGAGATCCAGAACGCGGTCGAGCGCTTGAGCCGCAAGGGACTCGGCGCGCTGATCGTCATCGAGCGCACGGTCGGACTGCGCAACTACCTCGAGACGGGCACGAAGATCGACGCCGCGGTCTCGGCCGAGCTCATCGAGACGATCTTCACGCCGCCCTCGCCGCTGCACGACGGAGCGGTGATCGTCAGCGGGGGCGTTCTCATGGGCGCCGGTTGCATCTTGCCGCTCTCCTCCAATCCCGACGTCGAGCGCCGGCTGGGAACGCGCCACCGCGCCGGGCTGGGATTGAGCGAGGAATCGGATGCGATCGTCATCGTCGTGTCGGAGGAGACGCGCCAGATCTCGATCGCCGAGGGCGGCACCTTGACGCGCGGCTTGCAGATGGGCGACTTGAAGAGCCGGCTGAGCGCTCTGTTGCGCGTCCAGCCCAAGAAACCCAAGGCCCCGGTCGAGGTCGCTGTTTCGTAGTCCCGAGGGGGGTCTGCCCCCGCGCGGCCGGTTGGGGCGCGTGGCCGGCGCGCGTGGCCGGCGCGCGTGGCCGGCGCGGCCGGTTGGGGCGCATGCCCGGCCGCCGGCAGACAACGTGGGAGTCGCCCGATGGCGGAATCGTATGTCCACACCACCTGTCCCGCCTGCCGGGCGCGCAACCGCATACCCGTCTCGCGCCTGGGCCAGGCGGGACGCTGCGGCGGATGCCGGGCCACGCTGCCGTCCAACGCCTTCCATGCCGAGTGGCCGGTGGAGGTGACCGACGGCAAGTTCGACGCGCTCACCCGCCTGTGCCCGACGCCGGTGCTGGTCGACTTCTGGGCTCCCTGGTGCGCGCCCTGTCGCCACCTGGCCCCCGTCCTGGAAGAGCTCGCCCGCGAGATGGCCGGGCGGCTGCTCGTGGCGAAGCTCAACACCGAGGAGTACCCGGCGACCGCGGCGCGCTTCGGCGTGCGGTCGATCCCCATGCTGGTCGTGCTGCGCAGCGGGCTGGAAGTGGATCGGATCGTGGGCGCGCTGCCGCTGGCGGCCCTGCGCGAGCGGGTGCGCGCCTGGCTGTGAGGGCGCGGGCCGCGACGGTGGCGGAAGCCGCGATCAGAAGTTGTCGATGCGCGTGGCGATGATCCCCTTGAAGGTGTCGACGCGCTCCAGGTACGTCTGCAGCGGCACCTTCTCGATCCGGCCCCCGCGGTATACGCCATCCAGCGGCTTGGCCGCGGGGTGAATGAGCATGGCCTGCCCGGCTTCGATGCGCGCGATGCCGACGTGTCCGATGACCGCGCCCGTCGCGCGGATCGCCTGACCGGCCGGTACCTTGTCATTGCTCACGAAGAAGATGATATCCCCATTCCGCAGCTTGGAGAGATCCAGATCCGCGGACGCCGCGTACGCGATCGACCCGGGCTCGTACCGCGCGGTGCCGGCCTGATCGGCGTGCACAGGTCCGAGCTCGGCGGTCACGTCGCGGCCCCAGATGCCCGAGCGGATCATATCCTCGGTATAATCCAGATGAACCGGATCGTCATAGTTGACGCGCCCCTGATCGTCGACGATTTTCTCGAGCGAGCCGGCCAGGAAGCGCGTCCCGAAGGCGAACTGCACCGCCTCCAACGCGCTCGTCGAGCGTCCCAGCTCGGTGACGCGGCAGAAGAAGAGCACGCAATCGGTGTTGAAGTCGTCGACCAGGCGACCCTCGGTCACATAGCCGCCCGGATCGCGACCGTAGACGTACCGGGCGTCGCCGCGATTCCAGAAGTACTCCGCCCAGGTCGCGATGCGGTCACCCATCTCGAGGCCCGACATCTCCAACATGCGCGCGTCGATGTCGTCCGCCGGCACTACGCGGGCGCTCTCGAGGTTGAAGTGCACCATCTTCTCGTAGCGCATCATGAGCCGACGCTGCTGCTCCTCGTCGATCGGGCCCGCCGACGCGTCGTCCGACGAGTCGATGGGCTCTTGCGACCATGCCGCAGGCATTGGCGCTCCTCCTAGAAGGCCCGTCAGGGCCGCCGCGACCACCATCTTGTGCGACATTCCGCGCAGCCGGATGCTCTTCATCGTTCCAAACCCCTGTCCCCAATGCCGCCCCTGGAACGGGCCGTTGCCGCCGGGTGCCAGCGACGTCCGCCCGCCGCGCCCGAGTGCGACGCCACGCCGGCCGCACCGGCCGGACTACCGCAGCTTGATGACCTTGCCTCGATAGCCGACACTTCCTACCCGGGCGCTGACCAGGTAGATCCCCTTGGGCACCACCTGGCCGCGTTCATCACGTCCGTCCCAAGTCCACTCCGCGCAGCGCCCGCTGCCGTCGGCGTCCGGCACCCCCCGCGGCGCGACGCGGCGCACGACCTGTCCATGCACGTTGACGACCAGCAGCTCGCAGTCGCGGCAGTCCGCCAGCGACGGGGTGTCGGACGCGAGGATGGCCGCGGGGGGCCCGTCCCCGGTCGTCGCCGCTGTCCCGCTCTCGCTCGAGCCCTCGCCGCCCTCTGACTGCCGCGCAGGCTCGCCGCGGATCGGACCGAGGGGCCCGCGCAAGACGACGTGCGTGCTGAAGGGATTGGGCTGGGCATCGAGGGGCCGAAACTCCTCGAGCAGGGAGCCGCCGGCGATGGGATCATCCAGCCCGGGCATCGCCACAGCAAAGAGCCCCATCTGAGTTCCCAGATAGAGACGGGACCCCGGCTGGTCGACCGCCAGCTCCATCACATGGAGCTGCTCCGGCACGGGAACCACCCGCCACGAGGCGCCGTCGTTGGCGCTCAGCACAACCCCGCCGCTCGTGCGGCAGACCACGAGCCCCGGGCGCCCCGCCGCCAGGGTCACCCTGCCCGTGCGCTCGCCTCCGAAGGCCACGCGTTCCCAGCGCGTCGCGTCCCGGGTTCGCCAGAGCCCATCGTCGGTGGCTGCCCACCAGGTGCCATGGCCGCACGCCGTCGACAGGACGCAGCAGCCCGGCGGCCCGGGGACAGGACCCCGAGGCTTGCCGTCAACAGAGGCCTCGCCCGCCTCGTCGGCTCCGTCGTGCGCTTGCGCCGCGCCGAGGTCCGCCAATCCGCAGCTCGCCATCAGGATCCGCTCGCCGCCAGCGTCGGGCCGGCGGACCAGAGCCGGCAGCGGTCCCGCCGGATCGAGCGCCGTGCCGGCCGCGGCCGGCATCTCGACGCTGGCCCAGGCCCCGGAAGGATCGCGCCGCGCCGCCCAGAATCCTTCGGCCGTTCGACCCGCGGCCCAGAAACCGCCGCCGTCCTGGATCATGACCGTGCTGGCGGCCTGCTGCGGGCCGCCCGCGGCCCAGCCGCAGCCGCCTCCGAGGCGCTGCCAGCCCGCCACGGCGGGACCCGCTTCCGTTCCCAGGCCCAGCCGCCGGTAGCCGCTGTCGTCTTCCCGGAGGTCGAGCGCGAAGATGCGGCCGCTCAGCCGCTGCCAGGTGGCCGGGTCAAGCCCCTCGCCGCCCGGCGTGCAGTCGATATCTCCCCGCCATGCGCCGGATTCGCCCGACCGGAAGTAGAATCCGAGGTCCGTGCCGATGAACAGGTCATCGCCACCTTCGCCGTCACGTCCGATCGCGATCGCCTGGACCGCCGCCTGTCGCAAGCCGCGATTGCGCCACTGCCAGGACGCGCCGCCGTCGCAGGAAGCCAACACGCCGCGCGAGGTCGCGAGCAGCAGCTCGCGGCCGTCGAGGCCGTAGGCCATGGACCGAACCCGCACCGGGTGGTCCTCCAGCGCGGCGCGCCAGCTCTGCCCGCCGTCGAGGCTGCGCAAGATCCTCCCCCGCGCCGTGCGCGCCAGCAGGTGCTCCGGGGACCGCGGATCGGCTAGCAGCGCGCAGATCTCCCGGCAGTCGATCTCGCCGCCGGCACACCGCCCGGGCAAGGCCTGCCACCGAGCGCCCGGCTCCCGGCAGGTGAAAACCCCCTCGACACAGGCGGCACACAACCCGCCCCCCGGCATGATCCCGATCGAGCGTACTCCCTTGGGCAAGTCGTCCATCACCGGGGAGAAGCTTTGCGCGCCGTCGCGGCTGGCGAAGAGGCCCTCCCATTCGGTGATCGCCAGGATGAGACCGGGTTCCCCGGGGGCCCGGCCGGCCCAGCGGATCCTGATCGCCGGCGATTCCCCGGCCGAGCGCGAGTCCTGCTGGGTCGCGGGAGGCAGAAACCGAGCGCGCCAGCGTTCGAGGGTCCCTTCGGCGCGAACTCCCCAGAAGGCGCCGTCCCGCATGGCCAGCAACACCTCGGGGCCCTGTGGCGCGCCATCGCCCGGCAGCGCGCTGACGACGCTCAGGGCGCGCTCCGCCGGCACCGCCGCCCAGCGGCGCAGCTCCCCCCACCGGGCCCGCGGGGACCCGCCGGACGGGGGAGCCCAGGTCAGCAACGTCCCATCGGTGAGCAGAACAAGGACGCGCTCGCCGTCGCGGCCGCCCGCCACGCGCGCGACCTGATGAACCGCACCGTCGCCGCCCAGCGGCACGCGCTGCCAGGCCCCGCCGCTGGCGCTCGAATCAAAGGGGATCCAGCAGAAGAGCTGCCCGCGGCCGGACAGACCCAGCCAGAAGTCGCCCTCCAGTGGCGTGACCGAAACGAAGTCGGCCCCCTCGGGGCCCAGGGGAACGAACTCCCAGCCTGGGGAGTCCGCGGCTGATGGATCACCGTCGGCGCAGAACGCAACCGGCCAGGTCGGGCCGGTCAAGGCGGCCGCGGCCAAGAAGCCGGCGATGAGGCGCCCTGTCGGGGGTGGGGACCACCATCCCCGTTGGCGCTGTAATGGACGCGGTCGTCCCGCCATCGGCATCTGAGCTCCCTTTTCTCGTCGCGGGGGAGTCTAGAGAGGCCTGCCTGAGACCGCAAGCCGATCTTGTCGGGCCTGCCCGCCATTGCTAGCATCCGCTCCAAGTTTCGTTCGCGTGAGCTCTTTGGTGGGGCACCCCGCTCGCGCGTGGCGACCCGCGGGCGATCCCCCCGCGTTGCCGGAGGGTCTTGAGAGCAACCGATGGGCGCAATGGCACCTGAGAGCCACCACCGGCCGCGGTGGCTGATCCCGGCGCTGGTCGTTCTGGCCGTTCTCCGCTGGTGGCTGGGCACGACGCCCGGTTACCCGGCCGACATCGGCGCCTACAAACGCTGGGCCCTGTGGGGCGCGACCCACGGCGTCCAGTCGATCTACGATGAGGGCTCGTTCTACGACTACCCGCCCCTCTACGGCTACATCCTCGCCCCGCTGGGGTCGCTGGTGGCGCTGGTCGATCAGGACTACGCGACCGGTTACCTCGATCCCGATCCGGCGCGGCGGCCGGGTTACTCCGCGCTCTTCTCCCTGCTGGTCAAGCTCCCGCCGTTGGCCTTCGACGTACTGATGGCGATGCTCATTGCCCGGCTCGCCTGGACGGGCGGCTCTGGTCTCTGGCCGCCGGGGCGCGCCCGGCGCGGCTGGTGCCCGGCGCTGCTCTATCTGGGCTTTCCCGCGGTGCTGTTCGTCTCGGGCTACTGGGGCCAGCCTGATGTCATCGAGACCTACTTTGTCATGCTGGCGATCGCGCTCCTGCTGCGCTCCAAGCCCGAGGCCGGCTGGATCGCGGCC
>CAZRWW010000092.1:0-21149 GCA_964603725.1 uncultured bacterium | reverse complement strand
CGCGGGACCTGGCCGGCTGCTGGCGCGCCCGGCCGCGCGCGACCGGGCGCGAGCTGCTGCGGGCGCTCCTGCCGCCGACGCCGCGCAAGTGGCGGCGCCTGAAGCAGGCGCTCTGGCTGGCCGGGCGCGTGCGCCGGGATCGCATCAGCCACCTGCACGCCGCCTGGGCGCATCCGCCCGCCTCGGTGGCCTACCGCGTCCAGCGCCTGACGGGCGTGCCCTGGAGCATGGCCGCGCACGCCAAGGACATCCACCTCTCGCGGCCGGAGTCGCTGGCGAAGAAGCTCGCCGCCGCGCGCTTCACGGTGGCGTGCACGCGATCGAATCAGGACCTGCTGCTGCGACTGGCGGGTTGTCATGTCGCCGCGCAGTGGAATCCGCCGGTGGACTGCCTCTACCACGGGGTGGACACGGCCTTCTTCGCGCCGCACGCCGCGCCCCCGGCAGCACAGCCGGCGGCGGCGCCGCCCGCGCCCTCGCCGGCCGGCGATGGGTCGGCCGAGTCGGATGACGACCGCCCGCTCATCGTCTCCGTGGGGCGGCTGGTGCCGAAGAAGGGCTTCGATGTGCTGATCGCCGCCGCGGCGCTCCTGCGCCGGCGCGGCGTCCCGTTCCGGCTCGAGATCGTCGGCGAGGGCCCCTTGCGGGGCGCGATCGAGGAGCAGATCCGGTCCGCGGGGCTGAGCGACAGCATCGCCCTGCGCGGCCTGCTCACGCGCGAGGAGGTCCGCGCGGCCTACCAGCGCGCGAGCTGCGTGGCGCTCGCCTCGCGTGTGACGCCCGCGGGAGACCGCGACGGGATCCCCAACACGCTGGCGGAAGCCATGGCCTGCGGCGTGCCGGTCGTGGCGACCCGCTTGCCCTCGATACAAGAGCTGGTTGTCCATGCGATGAACGGCCTGCTGGTTTCTCCGGAGGACCCGCCCGCCCTGGCTGACGCGCTCGAGAAGCAGTTGCGAGACCGGCTTCTGAGCCGTCAGATGGGACGCGCAGGGCGCGAGTGGGTCCTCCGGAGATTCGATGCTCGGGAATGGGAAGCCCGCATGGTGGATCGCCTGCGCCGGGCGCTGAGCGTCGAAAAGGTCCTCTACCTGTCGGCCGACCGCGGCGTGCCGGTGAGGGGGGCGAAGGGTGCCTCGGTGCACGTGCGCGCCGTCGTCAAGGCCCTGGTCGATCGGGGCCTGGGCGTGGAGATCCTGACCGCCTGCGCGGGTCCTGACGATGGACCACGCCCGGCCGCCCCCGTGTCCTCGGGCGGCCTGGGTCCCGTGGGCGAGGATCGCGCGGCACGCCTCGCGCGCCGGATGGGAGGCGGCCGCCCCCTGGAGCGTGCCCTGCGGCGCCTGGCGGACAATGTCCCCATCTACAGGGCCGCGCTCGGGCTCGGGCGCGCCTGGCACCCCGATCTCATCTACGAGCGCTATGCGCTCACGGCCGTTGCCGGCTCGCGAGTCGCGCGCAAGCTCAGGGTTCCCCACGTCGTCGAGGTGAATGCGCCGCTTGCCGAGGAAGAGGCGCGCTATCGCGGACTGAGCCTCGGCTGGCTGGCGCGTTGGGCGGAAGGCTGGGTTCTCAGGCGCGCGGACCGGGTGGTGGTCGTCTCGGAGGCCCTGGCGGAGCACGTTCGGCGGCTGCGCGTGCGCCCCGAGCGCGTGATCGTGCTGCCGAATGCGGTGGATCCGCAACTCTTTCACAAGGATCTCGACGGGAGCGAGGTGCGGCTCCGCCTCGGGCTGGGCCAGCGCTTCGTGGTCGGCTTCAGCGGCACGCTCAAACCCTGGCACGGCGTGCACCACCTGCTGCGCGCGATCGCTCTGGGGGGCCGGGAACGGCCGGTAAAGAGGTGGGCCAGGTAGGGGGCGGGGCCGTAACCGTTTTCCTCAGCGCCCTGGCGCGCGAGCTGGGGCTGTCCGAGCGGGCGCACTTCGCGGGCAGCCTGCCGCACGATCAGGTCGGCGCCCACCTGGCGGCGTGCGATGCCCTGACGGCCCCCTACGGACCGCTCGAGCACCACTGGTTCTCGCCGCTGAAGGTGGCCGAGTACCTCGCCACGGGCCGGCCGGTGATCGTCTCGGCCATCGGGCAGCTCGAAGACAGCCTGAGCGCCGCGGATGGCGTGATCCTGGTGCCGCCGGGCGACGAGCACGCCCTGGCGCGGGCCCTGCTGAGCCTGGTCGCCGATCGGGACCTGCGGGCCCGACTGGCGCAGGCGGCGGCCGAGCGCCGGCCCTGGACGTGGGAGCAGGTCGCGAGCCGCATCCTCGCGGCGGGCGAGGCCGCCCGCCGCGAGCGATGGAACTGGGCGCCATGAGCTCCCAGGCGCCACAGGCGCCGCCGGCGGGCGGCGCCGGCGGGCGGCCCCTGGTCGTGGGCTACGTGCTCAAGATGTTCCCGCGCTTCTCCGAGACCTTCATCCTCAACGAGATCCTCGAGCTCGAGCGGCGCGGCCTGCAGATCGTCGTCTTCTCGATGAAAGCTCCCGACGAAGAGCAGCGCCAGCCGGGCGCGGCGCGGGTGAAGGCCCCGGTATTCGTCCTGCCTCCGGCGCGAGGGCGCCACCTGTTGAGCTACGGGCGCTGCCACGTCGCCTGTCTCCTGCAGGCGCCGCGACGCTACGTGCGCACGCTGCTCTTCGCCTGCGGGCGAGGCAGCGCGGCGTCGCGCCGCAAGTTCCTGGCCGCGCCCTACATCGTGCGCCAGGCGCACGCGCTCGGCGTGGAGCACTTCCACGCCCACTTCGCCAGCGGCCCGGCTCGGCAGGCGAAGTTTGCCTCGCTGCTGTCGGGCATCCCGTTCAGCTTCACGGCCCACGCCAAGGACCTCTTCTGGTCCGGTCATCGCCATGGGCGCAACAACAAGCTCAAGAAGCGCGTCCACGCGGCGGCCTTCGTGGTCGTGATCAGCGAGTACAACCGGCGTTTCATCGAGGGGTTGGGGTTCAAGATCCCCCGGCGCCGCCTGGTGACGCTGTACAACGGCCTCGATCTCGGCCGGTGGAGCTTCATGCGGCCGGACGGAATGCCCGCGCGGCCGACGGCGGCGGACGGCGTGCCCCTGGTCGCCGCCGTGGGGCGCCTGGTCGAGAAGAAGGGCTTCGACGTTCTGATCGAGGCTTGCGCTTTGCTGCACAGCGAGGGCTTCCGCCTGCGAGCCGTCATCGCGGGCGAAGGCGAGCGCCGACGTGAGCTCGAGGCGCTGATTCGCGCGCGCCATCTGGGCGCGGTGGTGGATCTCCCGGGCGCGCTCGACCAGGCGCGCCTGCTCGAGGACCTCTACAGCCGGGCGGCGCTTCTGGCGGCGCCCTCGGTCGCGGGCCGGGACGGCGATCAGGACGGCATCCCGACGGTGATTCTGGAGGCCATGGCGGTGGGTCTGCCGGTCATCGCGACGCCGGTGTCGGGCATCGCCGAGGCGATCCTGCCCGGGGAAACGGGCCTGCTGGCGCCCCCGGGCAATGCGCACGCCCTGGCGGACCAGATCCGCGCGGCGCTGGGGGATCCCGAGGGGCTGGGTCGCCTGGCCCGCGGGGCGCGCCGGCAGGTCGAGGCCCGCTTCGATCTGCGCCAAAACGCGAAGATCCTCATTCAGTTGATGGCGGCGTCCGCCCGTGGGCAGGCGCGCTGGTCGGACAGCAAGGCGCGCGCCCGAGTCGGGCTGCCGTCACGGGAGGCGGGGCCATGACGCCGAGGCTGGCGCTGGGCGCAGGTCCGCTGGCCCACGCCCTGCGGGACCTGGCGCGGTTCAGCGGGCTGCTGCGGCATCTGAAGCCCTATCTGCGACCCCAGCTCGGGACGCTCGCGATCGCGGTGCTCGCCAGTCTGGGCTACACGGCCGTGACGCTGCTGGAGCCCTGGCCGCTGCAGATCGTCTTCGACGGCCTGCTGCTCGGCCGGCCGGTCTCGGCCCTGGGGACCGACCTCGCGCCGCTGGCCGCCGGCCGGCCGCTCGCGCTGCTGGCGGGCGCCGCGCTGGCCGTGCTGCTGCTGGCCGTGCTGCGCGGCCAGTTCTACTTCACGCAGAACGTGCGCGCCGCGCTCGCCGGCCTCGATGTCGTGATGGCGATCCGGCGCGAGCTCTTCCATCACCTGCAGGCCCTCTCGCTCGACTTCCACCGCCGCGCGCGAACCGGGGACCTGCTCATGCGCCTGACGGGCGACATCGTCATGCTGCGCGAGATGGTCGTGGCGACGCTGGTGGGGCTGCTGACCCAGGGGCTGGTCGTGGTGGGGATCCTGATCATCATGGCGCACCTCAACGTGCGCCTCACGCTGATCGCGATCCTGGTCACGCCGGTGCTCTTCGGGCTGCTGTCGGTCTTCCGCCTCAGGCTGCGCGACGCCGCCCGCCAGCAGCGGCGGCGCGAGGGGCTGCTCGCGGCGGCGTCGCACGAGGTCCTGGAGTCGGTCGAGCTCGTTCAGGCCTACACCGCGGAGAAGTACGAAGACGACCGGTTCAAGGCGCTGAACCGGCGCAGCGCCAGCTCCGGGGCGCGCGTGGCGCGCATCGAGGCGCAGTTCAATCGGGCGGTCGAGATCGCTCTGGCGGCCGGGGTCTGCGCCACGTTGTGGCTGGGGGCGCAAGATGTGTTGGCCGAGCGGCTCACGCCCGGCGAGCTGCTCGTCTTCCTCGCCTACATGCGCAGTCTCTACCGCCCGCTGCGGCAGGCGTCGAAGATGACGCAGAGGATGGCCAAGGCCTCGGCCTGCGGCGATCGGGTCATCGAGGTGCTCGACCTGGTTCCCACCGTGCAGGATCTTCCCGAGGCGACCTCGCTGCAGGACGTGCGCGGCCACATCGAGGTCCGCCACGTCACCTTCGCCTACCGCGACGAGGAGCCCGTCCTGCGCGACGTGTCGCTCGAGGCGGCGCCGGGGGAGATGGTGGCGCTCGTCGGGCCAACGGGGGCCGGCAAGACGAGCCTGCTCGGCCTCATCCCGCGCTTCTACGATCCGCAGGCCGGCGAGATCCTGATCGACGGAACCCCGGTCCGCCGGGTGCGGCTGAAATCGCTCCGGCGGCAGATCAGCATCCTGCCGCAGGAGACGGTCGTGTTCGGCGTGTCGGTGCGCGAGAACATCGCCTACGGGGCCGTCGGCCGCAAGCGCCGCGCGGTCGCGCCGGATGAGATCGAGCAGGCTGCCCGGCGCGCCCGCGCCCACGAGTTCATCGCGCGGCTTCCGCAGGGCTACGACACGGTGATCAGCGAGCGGGGCGCCACGCTTTCGGGCGGCCAGCGCCAGCGCATCGCGATCGCCCGGGCGATGATCCGCAAGGCCCCGATCCTGCTGCTCGACGAGCCCACGACCGGGCTCGATCCGCTCGCCGCCGCCAAGGTCCTCGAAGCGCTCGAGCGCCTCATGCGCGGCCGCACGACGCTGGTCGTGGCGCATCAGATGAGCACGGTGCTGCGGGCCGACCGCATCGTGTTCCTCGAGGACGGGCGCGTGGTCGAGCAAGGCACCCACGCACAGCTCATCGAGCGCGGCGGGCGATACGCCGAGTTTGCCCGCAGCGAGTGGGGCGACGCGCTTCGCGCGGCGGCGCCCGAGAGACGCCCGGCGCTGTCCGAGTTGGGCAGCGCGGGCGAGGCTCAGCCGTGAGCGCCGCCTTCAAGGCCCTGGACCGCGCGCTGGACCCGGCGGGCCCCCGCCGGCTGCTCCGGGACGTGAGCGCGGCCGCGGGCTGGAAGATCGAGCGCGTGCTGCGCATCGTGCCGGTGCACCTGCGGCCCGGCCGGCGCATGGTGGTGCGCTATGAGATCCAGGGGCGCCGGCCGCGCGAAGCGAGTGGCGTCCACCGGTTGTACGGCAAGCTGTATCGCGGTCATGGGGGCGCGCGGGCCCGCGCGGCCTTCGAGCTCCTGGCGCCGCGCTTGCCGGCCGTGGTGCGCCTGGCGGAGGTTCTCGGCTACGATGAGCGGCGCCGCTTCCTGCTGCTGGCTGAGCTCGAGGGGACGCTGCTGAGCGACTTGCTGCGAACGGAGATGGCGCGGCCGCGTCTCGCCGGGCTCGGCGTGGCCCTGGCGGCCTTCCACCAGGCCACGGTGGGCGCCCGCGGCGCCGGCCCGGGGGGGCTGCGCACCCACGACGCGGCCGCGGAGGCGCTCGTCCTCGAGCAGGCGCGCGTGCGCGCCGAGGCGGCGGCCTGGCCAGCGGGCACGAAACAGCATTTCTCCGCCTGCTGGGCCGAGGTCGTCCAGGCGCTGTGCGCCTGGGCCGGGGCGCTCCCCGACGTCCGGGCGGCGGTGGTGCACCGGGATCTCTATCCGCGTCAGGTCCTCGCGCGCGCGGCCGGGGACTTCGGGCTCCTCGATCTCGACGAGGCGAGCTGGGGCGACCCCGAGATCGACGCCGGCAATCTCGGGGCGCACCTCTATCTGGAAGATCTGCAGCGCATGGGCGCCGTGAGCATCGCGCCCGAGCTGGCGGCGGCGTTCCTCGACGCCTACTCGCAGGCCCGGCTTCTGGACGGCGAGCGCCTGCGGGTCTACCTGGCCGGGTCGCTGCTGCGGCTGGCCGCACTCGAGCGCACCGGCCGGGCCGCGCTGTCGGTGCTCGACTGGCCGAGCCTGGCAGCGTCCCTCGTCACGGTGGCCGAAGCAGCTCTCGGCGAGAACGGTCCCCGGGCAGGCCGCGCCGGCTGAAGGCGAGCCCCGCATGAACGGCGTCGCGAGCGGAGCGGGGCCCGCGCCCGCCGAGCGGCCCGGCCGCTTCCGCCGTCACACCCCGTGAACGCTGAAGCTGCCCCAGTAGAAGGGGTGGTTCCATCGCGCGCGCAGCTCGCGCCCGGCGGCCGCCAGGGCCGCGGCCGGATCGCCGGGTCGGGCCGTGGCGGTGTAGTGACGGTAGAAGGCCGCCATGAGCTGCCGGGTGGCGTCATCGTGGATGCGCCAGGTGCTGGCGACGAGCTGCCGCGCGCCGGCCGCCAGGAACCCGTAGGCCACCCCGGAGAGGTCGTCCCCCCGGCCGGTGAAGACCTGTCCCGAGTTGCAGGCGCTAAGCACCACCAGGTCGGCGTCGAGGCGGCCGTCGAAGAGGTCGATGAGGAAGAGACCGCCGTCGATCGTGCTCAGGCGGGAGAAGAGGGGGCTGTCCCCGCGAAACGTCCCGTGCGCGCTCATGTGGACGATGCGACAGGCGGCCATGGCCTCCAGGATCGTGCGGGCCGTGGGATCCCGAAAGATGCGCAGATCGGCGGCTGGGAAGTGCGTGGCGACCTCCTCCAGCTCCGGTCCGACGGCGGCCGGCCCGGTCGTGATCGATCCGAGCAGCAGCACGCAGCGCCGGCGGCTGCGCCGGCCGCGCTGCAGGAACGCGTCGGCGGTCGGGCAGCGCGAGACGATGAATCGGCCGTCGATGTAGTCTGTACCGTCCCACAGACACTCGAAGGGCACGCGGTGCAGAAACCGGTGGGGCACGAAGATGAGCCGGCCGGCGGGCGCAAGCAGATCCAGCAGGGGTCCGAGCAGCGCCTCGTGCAGCTCGCGCAGCACCGCCTCCGCCGCCCGGCGCTGGAACGCGAGGGTGTCATCGGGCTGGGGAGCCAGCGCGAGGGCGTCCAGCTGGAAGCGGATGCGATCGACCAGCGCCTGGAGGGATGCCGCGGGAACGGGCAAGAGCCGGTAGGCCCGCGCGCGCCGGGACAGGACGAGCGCGAGCACCTGCTGGCCGAGCAGGAAGTACTCGATCAGCGTCTCGTCGGCCCGCAGGCGCCGGGCGATCTCATCCGCGTCCACGGCGCCCTGCCAGGTCCGGGCGCCCGGCCGCCGGGCCTCCGCGCGCCGCAGCTCGTCGGCCAGAGACCGCTCGAGCGCCTGGATTTCACCCTGCAGGGAGCGAATGAGGAGCGGATCGGGCGCGCTGCCGGCCTGCGGGTACTCGGCCGCCTCGAGTCGCCGCGTCAGCGAGCTGAGTCGCGCGCGCTGCGCCGTCAGCCGCTCGCCGGCCGGGTCGGACCGCGCCAGCCCGCGCCGGGGACGCGCCCGGCGCCGCGGGTCGCAGGCCGGAGCGGCGAGGATGCCCGTCTCGGGTTCCGCGGGACGCTCGTGCGCGCGATCGCGAAACCCGCGGGCCCGCGCCGCTTCGATGAGCTGGAAGACCTGCTCGAAGCGCGGCCGCGATCCGCGCAGCGTGACGGCCAGCAGGTCGTGGTATACGAGCACGCGATCCTCGAACGCTCGGGCGCGCAGCTCGGTCCCGGGGATCAGCCGGCGCTCGGCCTCGAGGTGGGTCACCGCGCGCCGCAGGCGTTGGCGAGCCTCGGCGTTCCGACCGCGGGCTTGGGCGATGCGCCCGGCCAGCGCCCAGATCTGCAAGCGCTCGCCGACCGGGAGGCGCGGGGCCATGCGCCGGGCGGAGGCGAGCGCGCGCTCGGCCGCCGTCTGCCGCCCCTGCGCCAGCAGGGCTTCGGCCACGAGCCGGCGCGCCTCGGACCCGGCGCGCCAGGCGCGCAGTCGCTGGAAGCTCGCCGCGGCGGAACCCGCCAACCGCGCCGCGCGGGCCGGCTCCGCGCCGAGGAGCAGCGCCCGGGCCTCGAGCACCCTCACGGCGGCGCGCCGCGGGCGGTGACCCCGACTGAGAAAGAAAGCGTCCGCCGCGGCCAGCATCGGCAGCGCTCGGTCGACCTCGCCCGCCATGATGAGCCCGCGCGCCTCGTCGATTCCGCACAGCGCCGCATCGAAGGCCATGCCTTGCTCGGTGAAGCCGGCGGCGGCCTGGGCGGCGAGATCGCAGGCTTCGGCCGACATGCCGAGATCCAGATAGATCTCGGCCCGCGCCCGCCGCGAGGCGGCCACCATGTCGAGAATGCCCTGTTCCTCGAAGATCCGCTCGGCGCTCTCGAGCAGCGCGAGGGCCAGGCGGTAGTCGCCCCGGAGGGTTAGCAGAAAGGCGCGGTTGTAGCGCGCCTGCGCCCCGAGCCACGCCAGCCCGAGCTTCTCGCACTGCGCCTCGGTGCGCAGGAAGAACCGCCGCGCTTCATCGAGGCGGGCGAGGTTGGTGCAGGCGATCCCCTGGTTCAGCAGCAACGCCACGGTGGTCGTGTCGCGCACGCCGGCGCGCTCGAGCGCCGCGGCCGCCCGGTGGTACGACGCGAGCGCTTCCGCGTAGCGGTCTTGCTGATAGTGGGCATTGCCCAGACTCACATGGAGCTTGCCCAGATAGACCAGGTCCCCGGCGCGCGTGAGAAGGCGCTGCGCGCGGCTCGCGAGCTTGCGGGCCTCGGCGGCCTCACCCAGCAACGAGAGCAGGTTGATGCGGCCGACCAGGATCTGGCCCGTGAGCCCCGTGAGCCCGCGCGCCTCCTGGCTCGCGCGCTCATAGGCGCGCCGTGACTGCGGCAGGCGGCCCGTGAACATGCAGGCCTCGGCGTAGCAGCGCGAAGCCGTCGCCCGCGCCGCGGGCTCGGCTCGCTCGCCCAACCGCCGCACGGCCTTGACGAGAGCCGCGGCGATGAGAAAGGCGCGGGCCGGATCGGAGTGGTACAGGGTGGCCGCTCGATCCCGGATCCCCCCGACGGTGGGGGCGTCCAGGTCCAGGTTCCCCGAGGCGAGGCGAGCGGCGATGGTCTCGGGCTCGACGTCGGTCAAGGCCGGCGCGGGTTGGGGTGGTTCGGCTGGCCGCTTGGCGCGCCCGGGCATGGCGGACTCTCCTTGGTTCGGAACGCTGGCGTCTGGGTCCGGCTGCGCGTGATCCTCACCCCCGAGCTCCCGGCCCGGACAGCATAGCTGTCCGCCGGTGTCGGATTCAACCGGCGGGAGCGGAGGGCTGGGGCGGGGGCGGCCTATTCGGGCAGGCGCAGGCGGATCCAGTCGTCGCCGACCAGGATGCCGACCTCGTCGCTCGACGCCGGCACGTTCGACAGGCGGAATTCGCCGGTGGCGCCGATGTGGGCTTCGATCATCTGCTCGCCGTGGGCCGCGGCGGCGCAGGCGCCGGAGGGCACGGCTTCGCCCCGGCGCGGGACCAGTTGCCCCTGCACGTCCCGGGTTTGCCGCGCCGAGCCCGGCGCGAGAGAGAGCGTGACGATGTATTCGGGCGTCTCGTAGCGCACGAGCCGCGGGGGGGCGACCGAGCTGCCGCGCAGCGCGGGAGCCGGCAGCAGGGAGTCGGCCACCAGCGTGCCCCAGACCTCCCGGAAGGTTGATCTCAGCCTCTTGAGCAGCTCCCGCGACCCGAGGGCCGCCGGCTGCGCCGCCACCGTCGTCGCCTCCTCCAGGGATGCCCGCAGCCGGGCGAGTGTCCGCTCGACCAGCGCCGAGGGAGGTACCGGGAGCCGCGCCTCCGCGAGGAGCCCGAGAATGGCCCGTGCCTCCTCAGCCAGCTGGGCGCAACGTTTGCATGAGGTCAGATGTGGCCGTACGGTCGAATCCGCCGAATCGGTCGATTCGAGAAACGCGAGGATCTCTTCCCAGCTTGCGTGCCTGTCGCGCATGGTCGCCACCCTCTTGTGCCAGCGGGTCCAGAACACAGCCAGCAACGTCCCCGAGCGTCGATTCGCCGATCACCTGGCCGCCGGACCGGACTCGACGCTCCCCGCGGATCGCGGCTCCATCTACGCAGACGGGCCGGCGGAGGCGTCTGATAGCCCGCCGAGCAGGTTTTTTAGCTTCAGCAGGCAGCGGGCCCGGGTCGGTCCGATGCTGCCGATCGGCATTCCCTGCCGGCGGCCGATCTCCGCGTAGGGCGGCGCCGGCTCCTCGAGATAGAGGGCCGTCAGCAGGCGCCGGCAGCGCTCGTCCAGCTCCCCGAGGGCATCGATGAGCTGGGCGATCTGCTCCAGACGTTCGAGCGCGTGGTCAGGGCCCGGGGGCTCGCTCCCGTCCGTCCGCATCACCTCGAGGGCCGCGTGCGGGTCCGCGACCGCTTCCAGGCGGCCGCGCCGCAGAGCATCGATTCCCAGGCGGTAGGCGATCGTGTAGACCCACGACCCGATTCGCTCGGGGTTCTGCAGCGTGTCGATCGACCGGAGGGCCCGCAGGCAGGTCTCCTGGAAGAGGTCCTCGGGATCGATCCCGTCGGCGGCGAAGCGCCTGGACACCGCGTAGACCACTGGGCCATAGCTCGCCAGAAACGCGCGCCAAGCGGCGTCGTCACCGCGGGACAACCCCTCGACAAGCGTCTTGGCGTCCATCACCACCCGGGAGGTCATGTCCTTGAGAGCGCTCGGGTCACCCATGGGTGTTCTCGCACTCCGCGCCGATGCGATCGCGGCCGCGCTTCGGGCCGATCATAGGCGCCATTGCCGCGCGGCGCCAACAGGGACTCGCAACGTGCCCCGCCACGCTCGCTCGTCCCGGGAAAACCCGGCCACTGGCGGCGATCGCTGGGGGATCCCTGATCGACCCCTGGGGGATCCCTGATCGACCCCCTGGGGGATCCCTGAACGACCCCCCGGGGGATCCCTGATCGACCCCCCGGGGGATCCCCGGGCAATCCTTAGGGAGATCCCAATCCCCGGCCCTCGATCACGAAGGGCGACGCATGCCAGCGACTCTCAACCAGGTTGAAGTACGGCTCCGTAATGGCCCGGCGGATGTCTTCGGGGCTGCTCAGCGCGGCATCGAAGCTGATCCGCGCCCGGCCGGCGGACGGGGCGGGCCAGGCCTCGAGCTTCAGGTACCCGGGCAAGGCGCGCTCGTCGTCCCGATCGAGGAAGTAGACGAGCAGCGTGGCGCGGCCGCGGCAAGTGAGCTCGCCGAGCTGCAGGTCGACCGTGCCCACCGACTCGGGGTGCGCTCCCCGCGTGTAGCTGAACGAGGGCATCGGGCTGAGGAACGCGGCGCCCGCGGCGGCCGCCACCAACCCCAGGAGCACGGCGGCCAGCACCCCGCGCGGCCAGGGGCGTCCCCAGCGCGCCGGTGGACCCCACGTGAGCGCGGCGCGCGGCCGCGCGACCGGGCACGACGCGATGCACGAATGGCAGGCCGTGCAGCGCGCGGCCGTCACTTCGCCCACGCGATCCACCGGGATTCGCATCGGGCAGGCCGCCGCGCACCGGCCGCAGTCGGTGCACGTGGAGGTGTCGCGGCGGATCCTGGCCAGGCCGGCGCGCGAGAAAGGCTGCAGCGCGGCCGCCAGCGGGCACAACCAGCGGCAGAAGGGCAGCGCGATGAAGAGGCTCCCGAGGACGATGGCGCCGGCCGAGACGTAGGCCCAGGCCGTGATGTCCTCGCCGTGCCGGCTGATCAGCGCGTAGCACGGGTCGAAGCCGCGGAAGATGAGCTCGCCCGCCCGGTAGGTCAGCCACAGAAGCACGCCCAGCAGCGCGTACTTGCCGAGTGAAAGCCAGCGGTCCCAGCCGGGGCTCACGCGGACCTCGCGCAGTCCGACGCGCTGCGCCGCGCAACGCACCCAGTCCGAGATCGTTCCGATGGGGCAGGCGTAGCCGCAGAAGGCTCGCCGCAGGATGAGCGTCATGAGCAGCACGCCGCCCAGGATGTAGAAGTTGGAGACGCCGAGGGAGCAGGGCATGTTGCCCTCGGCGAGGTACGTGTAGAGCGCCTCCAGGCCCCCGAACGGGCACCAGCGCTCCGCATTCCCGCGCACGAGGAAGACCGCCGCCAGGGTCAGCGCGAGAAACCCCAGCTGCAAGAGCCGCCGCATGGACATCCCGGCCGGTCTGCGCGGGCTACTTCGGCTTGGCCGCGGCGGAGGCCCCGCCGCCGCACGAGGTGCGACTCGGGCAGGCGCCGCAGCTCGCTCCCGTGCTGCAACCCGACTCGGGAACCTTCGATTGCGTCTCGAAGACCTTCGCGAAGTCGCCCTGGCCCGCGACGGCCGCGAAGTCGGGGCAGGCCTTCACGCGCGTCTTGGCGTCCTCGAGTCGACTCGGCGGCGTGGATTCGAAGGCGGCGGTGAGCAGCGCCAGGGCCTGAGCCCGATCGCCCGCCAGGGCCTGCAGGCGTGCCGCCCGGATGCGGTCCTCGGGACCGGCGTTGGCGGGCAGGGAGACGCTGCGCGCGATTTCCTTGGCGTCGCCGTTCGCCCCGGCGCGCGCAAGGGCGATGCCCAGGAGCATCCGCGCCGACGGCCGCGAGTCGAGATCCTGACGGCCCGCCAGGGCCGACCGGGCCTCTTCCGGTTGCCCGAGCTCGAGCTGCGTTTCAGCCAGCAGCTCGGCCGTCTCCGCCGTGTTCAGGCGCTCGTGGAGCTGGCGATCGATCGCCAGCGATGCCGTGTAGATGCGCTCTGCCTGGTAGTAGCCCCGCAGCGACCGGGCGATGCGTTCCCACATGGCCGGGTCCTGCTCGTTCGTGAGCTGCTCCCTGAGCTGCAGCACGCGGCGCAGGATGGCGGCGGCGTTGCGGTATTCCTGCCGGGCCTCGTCGAGCTGAACGGCGCGGTCGTAGGAGGCCAGGGCTTCCTCGAACTTGGCCTGCTGGAGCAGGCTGGCGCCTTGCTGGAAGGCCTGCGCGGCGTCCTCGGCGGCGGCTGGCGCGGCCAGGCAAACGGCCGTCCCGATGGCGATCGACAGGATCAAGATGCTGCTGCCCGTGCGCGTCATGAAGTCTCCTCCCCTCGTGCGTCTGTGGATCGAGCGGCCCGAATGGGCGAAGAAGAATCATATCAGACCCGGCCAGCCGGCGCAGCCGCATTGGGGCCCGCATGGCGCAATCCTGTTGCGAGATCTCAGTGGTCGGCCACTGAGGCCCCCGCAGCTTCCTCGCCCCTTCGTGTTCCTTTGTATCAGATCCGCATGTCGCGCGACTCCTGCACGGGAAAGGCGGGCGGCGGTGGACGCGTGGCCGCCGCGCCACCTGAAGAGGACGGGCATCCATACCTAGGAGGGGAGACAGCCATGAAGAAGCTGCTCGGTACTCTGGCGATCTGCCTGCTGACGGCGGGCATGGCCGCCGCGCAGACGGGTTCGGTTACCGGCCTGGTCGTTGACGACATGGGAGCGCCCGTCGAGGGCGCCCGCGTGTCGTTGCATGCCGACGGAATGTGCGTGGCCCACATGTTCACGGGCGCTGACGGAACCTACCTGTTCGAGGACGTGGCCGTGGGCATCTACACCGTGAAGGCCGGCCTGAAGCAGGTCGGCAACGCCTCGATCGAAGGCATCGAAGTCCTCGAGGGCGAGGTCACGCAGGTGCCCGATCTCGTGCTGGCGGGCACCGGCGGCGGCGGCAGCGGCCCGCACGGCCCGAAGTACAAGCACCAGAACCAGTACGGCGGAGGCGAGTAAGCCACCGCTGACGCTAAGGTGCCTCGCGGCCGGCTGTCGCCACGGTGCGACGGCCGGCCGCTCTCTTGTCGGCGGAGAGGGCGCCAGCGGCCGCAGGGGATTGTCGCCTCGGTCGGGGTGGGGTAGAGTCGGGCGCTGATGTGAGGGCGAGACGGCTTTCGGCCAAGCAGTCAGCCAAGCAGGAGGAATCGATGAGATCGGTGATGATCGCGTTGCTCGCGGGCGGTTTCGTCGCGGTCGCGGCCGCCCAGCAGGGTTCTCCGGCATCGGATCCGGCGCCCGGGGCAGGCCAGACCGTAGCAAAGGATGCCGCGCTCGTGAATATCGATGACCAGATCGCCAAGGTGACGGTCGACAAGACCAATGACAAGTGGCGGACGCAACTGCCGAAGCCGGAAGCCGCCACGTTCACGGCCGGGAAGAGCTACTTCTGGAAGCTCGAGACCAACAAGGGGCCGATCACGATCAGGCTCATGCCGGACATCGCGCCGATGCACGTCACGAGCACGATCTACTTGACGCGCTTGGGGTTCTACGACGGGCTGAAGTTCCACCGGGTGATCAAGGGATTTATGGCGCAGGGCGGCTGTCCGCTCGGCACGGGCACCGGCGGCCCCGGGTACAAGTACGCCGGGGAGCACAGCCCCAAGGTCAAGCACGACAAGCCGGGCCTGTTGTCGATGGCCAACGCCGGTCCGGGCACCGACGGCAGCCAATTCTTCATCACGTTCGTGCCGACGCCGCACCTGGACGGCAAGCACACCATCTTCGGCGAGGTGGTGGAGGGCATGGAGACGGTCAAGAAGCTCGAGGCGGCCGGCAGCCAGACCGGTCCGACCTCGGAGGCGCTGTCGATCGTCAAGGCCACGGTCGACGTCAAGTAGTCTCCACGATCTCGGGGAGCCGCCCGATCCCGCCAGGCAGTCACGGGCGGCTCCCCGACTTCGCTCAGCGACGACTCGCGCCGCGGCAGGGGCGGGCTGTCCGAGGGGGAAGTGCACATGGCCGACGGTGAGCGCAGACTGCGACGGTCCAAGGATCACGTCATCGCCGGGGTCTGCGGGGGGATCGCGCAGCACATGGGCTGGTCGCCCGACCGGGTGAGGATCGGCTACGTGATCCTCTCGTTGCTGAGCGCAGCGTTTCCGGGGATCCTGGTCTACATCGTGCTCTGGATCATGCTGCCGGCTCCTGAATAGCGGTTCATCCAGCGACGACAGTCTAGCGGCCGCGGTCGGGCGGCCCCGGTCTGGCGGCCCCGGTCTAGCGGCCGCGGTCGGGCGGCCCCGGTCTGGCGGCCCCGGTCGGGCGGCCGCAGTCCGGCAACTGCAGTCCGCCAACCGCAAGCCGGCTGGCTGGTCTTGCGGGCTTTCGCGCGCGGGGCTATTCTTACCAGTGGAGGCTATCGCGAGCTCTCGCCTGGACGTGATGCATGGCCACGAGCGAGCGGGCGACTTCGTAGGACCACGTGATCCCTGTTCGTGCCCGCCAGCGAAGGGAGGCCAACGATGGTGGCGATGCCCGCGCGCGTTCAAGCAAGGTTCGGTGCTCTGCTGGCGGTCCTGTGGCTGGCGATTCCCATTGGACCCGGGACTGCCGCAGCGAATCCGTACATCAATCGGGCGATCTACATCCACGTCCAGCCGGCGGATCCACAGTTCTGCGCTCAGGGTCCGATTGCGGACTGCGGGCAAATCGTGATGACAACGCCCTCGCTCGGCATCCTCGACTTCGACCTCTTCTTCGTGCCACCGGAATACTGGACGCCGGACTACATCGAGCTGCTGGAGTTCTCCTGCACCTGGCCGGCCGAGTGGGGCTTCGTGGGGGTCGAGGCCTGCGTGGGTGAGCTCACCTTCGAGCAACAGGGCCACGAGCTCACCGCCAGCATCGACATCCCCTCCTGGTGGCAACCTGGGGTTCCAGATCCGCCTACGACCGAGAACTTCTTCCCGGTCCTGCGCGTCACGCTCGATGTCACCGCCACAGGCCGATTCAACTGCCCGACGAGCCGGGTGTGGACCCATCTGGGCGGGGAGCCCGGCCTGTATCCCTACGCGGGGGCCCATGCCTGGGCCCGCGCCGGACACCCCTGCGGCAATTGCGGCTGGGTGTGCGCCGGCGGCCCGGAGTGCGATCCAGATCCTGACTCATGGCTCCAGTTCCCGCTGGTGGTGGAGATGGAAGTCGCGCCGGGCGAGACGGTGACGGCGAATCGAGTCGTCGAAATCGGGACGGAGAGCTGCCCGGCCGTCTTCGAATCGACCGCCGAGTGGCTGTCGGTGAACGCTGCGCCGCTGCTCTCTGGGGGCTACGAGGCCGTCCTCACCGCAGATGCGTCCGCGCTCGGTCCGGGGCTCTACGAGACCTGGGTGCACGTGACCACCGAGCATTGCATGGAATGCCTCCAGGTGCTGCTGAGGGTCAGGGAAGATACCCCGGCGCGGCCAGAGTCCTGGGGGCGCATCAAGAGCCGCTTCCGCTAGGCGCCCGCGTTCGACTTGTCCCCGGCCCCGTACGAGAAGTGCATCTGCACGATCACCCAATTGCCCTCGCGCTTCTCCAGGACGCCCGTCCAGCGGACGTTGATCCAGGAGGCCGGGCGGCCCTGCCACTCGTTCTCATCGTCGAGGTAGCAGTGATACCAGGCCACGTCGCCGGAGCGCGAGAGGTTGATCTCGAGCTCGCGGATCTCGCAGCGGATGGCCTTGAAGGCGGGGTTGAGGAAGACGGTCTCCGTCGTGCGCTTGAGATTCTCGAAGCCGCGGTTGAGGCTGCCGGCCTCGGGGTTGAACCAGAAGAGCTTCTCATCGTGCGCGTAGCAGCTGTACATGAGCTCGGTGTCCTTCGTCTGCGCCCAACCGATGGCGTCGTGGATCACGCGCTCGATGCGCGCCTTCTCGGCCTTCACGTCCACCTCCCGTGTTTGTGCGTTCTGAGTGCAGGCGAGGTCCAGGGACATCGCCAGTCCCGCCAGACAGACTGCCAGGCCCACGACCTTCATGATTGCCTCCCCATGCCCTGGGCATACACCCGGCCCGCGGGCGACGCTGCTCCGCGCTCCCGCGCCGGCGGTACGATCGAGGGGGGCGACAAGGACATCCGCGCGACCGGCGGACGCCACCATCATAGGCGCGGGGCGAGGATTGTGCCACCCTTCTCGCCCTCGCTCGGGTTAGGATCCTCGCACAGCGACCCGCCGCGCGGCGCCCGGCAGATCTGGCCGCGCGGCGCCCGGCAGCGCCGCCGGCGTGGCGAGGTCCCCGGAGCGCAAGATGACCACGAGCCCACAGCCCGAATACTTCCATCCCCTGATCCGGCGCTGGTTCGCCGAGCGCGTCGGCGAGCCCACCGAGGTCCAGCGCCTCGCCTGGGCGCGCATCACCGCCGGCGAGCACGTGCTCGTGACGGCCCCGACCGGCAGCGGCAAAACCCTGGCGGCGTTCCTGTGGGCCATCGACCGGCTGGCCACCGGCGCCTGGGCGGGCGGGTCGGTGCGCGTGCTCTACATCTCGCCGCTGCGCGCGCTCAACAACGACATCCACCGCAATCTCACCCGGCCCCTCGAGCAGATCGCCCGCGTCTTCGCCCAGGCCGGCGAGCCCTGCGCCCGCGTGTCGACCGCGACGCGCAGCGCCGACACGCCGGCGGCCGAGCGCCGGCGCGCCCTGCGCCATCCGCCCGAGATCCTGATCACGACGCCCGAGAGCCTGAACATCCTGCTCACCTCGGCCAGCGGCCAGCGCATGCTCGCGCACGTGCGCACGGTGATCCTGGACGAGGTGCACGCCGTCGCCGGCGCGAAGCGCGGCACGCACCTCATCACCGCGGTCGAGCGCCTGGCGCGGGTGGCGGGCGAGTTCCAGCGCATCGCGCTCTCGGCCACCGTGCGCCCGCTCGAGCGCGTGGCGGCGTGGGTCGGCGGCTACCAGTGCGACGAGCACGCCCGGGCCTCAGCCGGAGCAGCGCAGCCCGCCACCGGCGCGGAAGGGGTCCCGACAGCCGACCGGGCCGCCGAGGCCGTCTATCGCGCCCGGCCGGTTGCGATCGTCGACGCCGGGGGCCGCAAGGCGTACGAGCTCGCCGTGTGCTACCGGCGGGTGGGCGAGCTGCCCGCCCCCGAGCTGCACGACGGCCATCCGATCTGGAACACGCTCGCTGCGCAGATCGCCCGCGAGCTTCCGGGCTCGGGCGCGACGCTGATCTTTGCCAACAGCCGCCGGGTGGTCGAGCGCCTGGCGCGACTCATCAACGCGCACCTGGGGGAATCGCGCGTCTACGCGCACCACGGCTCGCTGTCGCGCGAGCTGCGCGAGGTGGTCGAGGAGCGCATGAAGGCGGGCGAGCTGGCGGCGATCGTCGCCACGAGCTCGCTCGAGTTGGGCATCGACGTCGGGGCGATCGAGCGGGTGATCCTGGTGGGCGCGCCGCCCTCGATCGCGGGGACCGCGCAGCGACTGGGGCGCGCGGGCCACCGGGTGGGGCAGACGAGCCGCGGGCGGGTCTACGCGACGTTCGCGCTGGAGATCCTGAGCGGCGCGGTCGTCGCCCGCGGGGTGCTGGACGGGGAGATCGAGCCGCTCGTGCCCCCGCGAGCGCCCCTCGATGTGCTCGCCCAGGTGATTCTCTCCATGGCCGCGGTGGAGGCCTGGCGGCTGGAGGATCTCTTCGACGCGATCCGCGCCGCCGAACCCTACCGCCACCTGCCTCGGCGGCTCTTCGATCTCGTGATCGAGATGCTGGCCGGCCGCTACGCCGGCACGCGCGTCGCCGAGCTGCGCCCGCGTCTCAGCCTCGATCGCGCGGCCGGCACGGCGCAGGCCCGGCCGGGCGCGGCGCTGCTCCTCTACGGCGCGGGCGGGACGATCCCCGATCGCGGCTACTTCCGCCTGCGCCTGGCCGACAGCCGTGCGGTCGTCGGCGAGCTGGACGAGGAGTTCGTCTGGGAGCGCCGCGTCGGCGACAGCTTCACGATGGGCGCGCAGACCTGGCGGATCGAGCGCGTCACCCAGGACGATGTCCTGGTGCGGCCGGGTCCGCCCGGCGCGGCGATGACGCCCTTCTGGCGCTACGAGCGGCCAGGCGCGGGCTTCTGGCTGGCCGAGCGCCGCCTGCGCCTGCTGGAGGAGATTCACGCGCGGCTGTCCGAGCCCGCGCTCCCGGCCGAGCTGGCGCGCACGCACGCGCTGGAGCAAGACGCCGCGCGCGAGCTGGTGCGCGTGCTGGCTGAGCAGCGGGCCGCGACGGGCTGCGAGCTGCCCCATCGCCACCATGTGGTCGTCGAGCATGTGCCCGTGCTCGCAACGGCACGGGAGCGGCGGCTCACGGTGGTGCACACCCTGTGGGGCAGCCGGCTCAATCGCCCCTGGGCCCTGGCCCTGTCGGCCGCCCTCGAGATGCGGCTGCGCCGGCGCGTCGACGTCATGGTCGAGGAGGATTGCATCGCCCTGGAGGCGCCCGAGCACCTGCGTCTGTCCGGCGCCGACCTGGTGCGACTCGCGCCGGGCGAGCAAATCGAGCCGCTCCTGCGCCGGAAGCTCGCGCAGACGGGCTTCTTCGGCGCGCGCTTCCGCGAGAACGCCGGGCGCGCCCTCCTTCTCGAGCGCGGCGGCTTCTGGCGGCGCACGCCGCTGTGGCTGAGTCGCCGGCGCGCCAAGCAGCTCATGAATGCGGTTGCGGATCAGGCGGATTTCCCGATCACCCTCGAAACCTGGCGCACATGCCTGCAGGACGAGTTCGACCTGGATTCGCTGCGCCGCATGCTCGCCGAGCTCGCCTCGGGCGCCATCGCGCTCAGCGAGGTGACGACCTCATCGCCGTCGCCCTTCGCCGCAGAGGTCGTCTACCAACGCACGAATGAGCTCATGTACGCGAACGACGTCCCCGAGGGGCGCGCCGCCGCGGCGCGCCCGGACCTGATCGAGGAGATCGTTCGCTCGGGCGATCTGCGGCCGCGCGTGCCCGCCGAGCTGATCGCGACGCTGCGCGAGAAGCTCCAGCGAACGCGACCCGGCTACGCGCCGCGGGATGCACAGGAACTGATCGAGTGGGTCAAGGAGCGCGCGTTCCTGCCGGCCGCCGAGTGGGGGGAGCTGCTCGAGGCGATTGCGCGCGATCACGGCGCCGAGCGGGTCGCGTTGCTGGGGGAGATCGCCCACCGCGTCGTGGCGCTGGTCGCGCCGGGCGCGGAGGAGGATGCCGGCGGCGAGCTCGATGCCGGCGGTGGGCCCGATGCCCGCGGGCCCGCGCTCATCGCGCACGTCGAGCGGCTGGAGCTCCTGCGGCGGGCGTTGCCGTGGGGCCCCGGCGCGCGGCTGCTCTCGGCGGGGCTGGACGGCGCGCCCGCCGGCGGGGAAGCGCTCGCGGCCGTCGCGGCTCTGGCTGAGCAGCGCCGGGCGATCGAGGCCTCGCGTCCGGCGGTCGAGGCCGGCGGAACGGGTGGCAATGACGAGGCCGACGACGTCGGGGCCGATCCGCTCGAGACGCTTCTCGCCGAGTGGCTGCGGTTCGAGGGGCCGGTGGAGGCACGGGCCCTCGAGGTCTCGCTGGGCGTCGCGGGCGATTCGCTCGAGAAGGCCCTGAGCACCCTTGCGGAGTGCGGCGAGATCGTGCTCGACCGCATTTCCGCCGGCGCCAGCGCGGTGCAGGCGTGCGAGGCGGGCAACCTCGCCCGCCTGCTGCGGGCGATGCGGTCCGACCGGCGGACGACAGGCGAGCCTCGCCCCGCCGAGGAGCTGCCCCTGTTTCTGGCTGTGCAGCACGGTCTCGGCGCGCGGCACGGCGCACAGGAGCTGGCGAGCGCGCTGGAGCGGCTCTTCGGCTACCCCGCGGACGCCGCGGTCTGGGAGGAGGAGATCCTGCCCGCGCGCCTGATCGGCTATCGTCCCGCCTGGCTGGATGCGCTGCTGGCCGAGAGCGATCTCGTCTGGATGGGCTGCGGCCCGCGGCGCGTGACCTTCGCG
>CAZRWW010000091.1:14138-21185 GCA_964603725.1 uncultured bacterium | reverse complement strand
CTGGGCGGCCTGCGCGCGTGGGGCCGGCTCGAGCCGGGGCGCGCGATCGGCGAGGCTGCTCTTCGAGCTCGAAGAGGCCCCCGGGGTGCCGCTCGACGACGTGGTCGAGGTCTCCAACTACGTGGCGGCGCTCGAGCACGGATTGGCACGCCTGCGCGACGGATTCCCCCTGTCCAACCGCCTGATCCGTGAGATCCACGGCATCCTGCTGGTCCGTGGAAGAGGGAGCAATCGGGACCCCGGCGAGTTCCGCCGCTCTCAGAACTGGATCGGAGGCACGCGTCCCGGAAATGCCGCGTTCGTGCCACCGCCGCACGCCTTCGTTCCCGAGTGCATGGGAGCGCTGGAGCGATTCCTGCACGCCCGGGATGACGGCTTGCCCGTGCTCGTGCGAGCGGGACTCGCGCATGTGCAGTTCGAGACCATCCATCCCTTCCTCGACGGCAACGGACGCGTGGGCCGGCTGCTCATCACGTTTCTGCTGTGCCATGCCGGCATGCTGCGAGAACCGCTTCTGTACCTGAGCCTGCACTTGAAACAGAACCGGTCCGCGTATTACAAGCTGTTGGGTCAGGTGCGCCGAACGGGCGACTGGGAGGCATGGCTCGCGTTCATGCTCGACGGCGTGCGCCGGACGGCGGAGGGCGCGGTGCACACCGCGCACCGACTCACCGAGATGTTCCAGGCCGACAGAGTGCGCATCGAGTCACGGGGGCGCCGTGCCGGGTCAGCCCTGCGCGTCCATGAAGCACTCAAGTCCCGCCCGATCCTGTCGATGCCCGAGGTCTGCCGCCGCACAGGGCTGTCATTCCCTACGGTGTCCTCGGCGATGCGGCTGCTCGCCGAGCTCTCCGTCGCGCGTGAACTCACCGGTAGGCGCCGCAACAAACTCTTCGTCTACGATCGCTACCTCGCCATCCTCAACGAAGGCACGGAACCATGACCCCTAGATCTCGTCTCCCCTGCGCCTCGCTCCCGGGCAGCCTCCGAGTCCGCTAGTCGTTGCCGCCCACCCAGACGAGGCGCTCCACCTCCCCGCTCCCCGCCAGCCGGCACGTATAAGCGCCCGCGGGCGCCCGGCGACCCAGCGCATCGCAGCCGTCCCAGTGGAACGCGATCGCTGCGCCCGCCCCGCGCGCGTCCGAGGGACCGAGCGTGCGCACGAGCCGCCCGGCCGTGTCGTAGATCGACAGCCGCTCACCGGCATCCCCGGCGCCCAGCTCCCGCGCTCGCGAGAAGACGAGCGTGGCCCCGCCCCGGCCGGCCGGATTCGGATAGGGAGCCCGCGCCACGCGCGGCGGCTCCTCCCGCACGACGACCGCCGCCGGCCCACGGAAGAGGTCGTCCCACTCGAGCCCGACCCGCGCGCCCATCCCGCTCTGGACCCGGCCGGCGAACCAGATCGCCATGTCCCGGCGCGCGCGGAAGCCGATCTCGACGATGTGCATATCGGTGCTCTGGAAGGCCGTCGCCCACAGGCCCTCCATCGTCGCGCGGACGCCCGGAGGATTGAGCGTCTGGTAGTACGCGTCCCAGGGCTCGATGCCGATCGTGCCGTCGATGTCGCTGTTGTTGGTGCTGATCGACTGGCCGTTCATGTACTCGAGCCGCGGCCGGCGGATGGCGTAGAAGCCCAGGTTCTTCGAGCTCTTGATCACCCCGGCCCCGCCGTCGGGAACGTAGTAGTTGACGAAGCCCCCCGATGCCGCGTGGTACGTCTGCAGGGCGTCGAAGGCGGTCGCGAGGTGCGTCAGCGGATCGTGGCCGAGATCCATCGTGAGGATCCAGCGGCAGGCCATCGTGCGCGGCAGAGCGTCGGGCCAGTTGGTGCCGCTCGAGGAGTTCCAATCGTGCAACGACGCCAGGGTGCCGTATTCGTTCACCCCGGTCACGCTGCTGGCGTAGCCGGGGAAGCCGAAGTTGACCCAGGCCGGCGTGCCGTCATCCGGCTCCCAGGCGCAGATGACGTGATGCCACTGCTGCGTGATCTGCGGCGGCAGGGTAATGAACTGCAGCTTGCGCGCCGAGAGGGTCGTGAAGGGCGGCTCGACCCAGTCGGCCCAGCAGGCTGTCGAGCGGCACGCCATGCTGTAGGACCAGTCGCCGAAGGTGCAGCAGGCCTTGATGTCGACCAGGTCCATGGTCGTCGCGGGGTGCACGAAGCGGACCCCGTCCAGGACGCCCTGGAACTCGTCGACGGCCGCGGCCGGCAAGAACGTCCAGCCGGAGACGCGGGCGCGGATCTGCGGCCAGTACGCGGCGAAGGTCGTGCGCATCTGTGTGTAAGCCAGCTCGATCCAGTCGGCCAGCAAGACGCCGTGCGCATAGCCCATCTCGTGGTGCGAGCCCCAGACGTGGAGCACCGTGAGCCCCTGCCCCGCGACGAGCTCCTGCTTGAGGATCTCGCCCTGCACGGGGTCCTGAGCCGCGGCCGGCAGGGCGCCGGCCAGCCCGAGCGCGCCGGCCAACCCGAGGGCGCAGGATGACCAGAAGGCGCAGGCCAGCAGGACAGCGCAGGCCGGGAGCGGCAGCCGGCGCGATCGGCCCGTCGCGGCGCGGCGGGCAAGCGCCTGGCGGCGATCCAGCGTCATCATGGTCTGTCTCCCAGCGGCGCTAGTATGCGACTTCCCAGGCGCCCGACGGGGTCCGCACGGCCACCAAGCGCGGCGGATAGATCATCGTGAGCACCATGCCCACGCACATCTGCACGTCTTCGTCCTCGATCCGCTCGAAGGCCGTGATGTCGGCCGGGAAGAAGAGATCACTCTCCTTGGCGTGGATGATGACCTCGGGATTCCCGGTGGTGACGTACTCGAGCTGCTCGACCGACGCCGCGCCGATGCGCGCGCCGGCCGCGTAGGCCTGATCGAGACACTTCAGCTCCTTGACCTGCGCCAGGTCGAGGTCCTCGTTGCCCTCCAGGATGGCGTACAGCTTGGCGAAGTCCGGCTGGAAGGCGCTCGCCCGCTCCGCCACGAGCAGCGCCAGCGCCTGCCGGTCAGCCTCGTTGAGCGCCGTCACGGCCGGATAGTGATGCCAGGGCAGGTCGGCCGCGAAGTCGGCCTGGAACTCGCGCTCGAAGACGACGAGGCCGACCGTCTCCTTCTCCTCGACCCCCTCGTCGCCCTGGTTGGTCGCGGCGTAGCGGCCGTCCTCGATCTCCTCGGTGCTCTCGCTCAGCACCGACGCCCAGCGCAGCTGCGCGCGGTAGGGTGCTTGCGGGTCGGCGGGCTCGAATTCGAAACGGACTGTGTTCTTGCCCTTGCGCAGCGCCGGGCCGCACGACTCCGTGGGCAGCCACACCGCGGGCGCGATCTCGCGGTCGTCGAACAGCACCGGCAGCTCATCCTCGTCCACCTGCTGCTCGGCGTAGGGAACGCCGTTGAGGAACACGCGCGCCGTGCCCGCCACCGTCGTGATCATGTCTTCCTGAACGGGATCACCGGTGAAGGGCGTGAACTTGAACTCGACGTTGAGCACCTCGGCCGACGCCGCCAAGACCCCCAGCATCATCCAACCGGCCACGACCAGCTTGCGCATCGTCTCGCCTCCTCTGTTCGGACCGGCACGGCCCGCCACGTCGGACGGCAGTACGTCGAGCGACACGGTTCTGGGCCGGCCGGCCGCGTCCGCGACCAAGGCGCCATCATAACCGCCCAGACCGGAGGGCAACACCGCGAGTTCGCGCTGCGAACTCGAGCTCGATCACGCTCCCTGTGCCGCAGCGGCCCCGCCGCGAGCGCATCACCGCGGCGGAGGCCACTGGCGGCGTGGCGCCCGCGGGATTGGCGCCCCGCGGGCGCACGCTGTCATCTCACCAAGCTGATCTGCTTGACCTGCAGCGCCCCGGGCGTCTCGAGGCGCAGGAAGTAGACGCCGCCTGCCAGCGCCCGGCCGCGCCCATCCCGGCCGTCGAAGACGACCGGATGCGTGCCCGCCTCGACGTCGCCGTCGATCAGCCGCCGCACCAGGCGCCCGCTGACGTCGTAGACCGCCAGATCGACGCGCGCCGCCGTCCCCAGCCGGTAGTGGATCGTGGCGCCCGTCCGCACCGGATTCGGACCCCAGGAAACGATGCCCGTCGCCGTCGCCGCCGGAATTGGCGAAACGCTGCCCTGCACCGTGCGCGCCACGCTGAGCGTGAAATCGTCCACGGCCGCCTCGACCAGCGACCCGGGCGACTGGTCGTCGGCGATGAACCGTAGTTGCACGCGGTCCGTGAGGGCGATGTGCTGCAGCAGGTCGAACTCGTGGTGGGTCCACTCGTTCGCGCTGGCCTGCGTGTACTCCAGATGCACCCAGTTCTGCCCGTCGGCGGTGACGTCGACCGTCCACCAGTCCTGCCCCGGATTGTTGCCCAGGTCGTTCGTGTACCAGCGCCAGTAGGAGACCGTGGCCGAGTGCGCGTCGCTCAGATCGAACATCGGCGTGAGCAGCGTCGTCTTGCCGCCATCGACGTCCGCCTCGCCCACGGACCCACCGACCGCTCCGTTGCCGGTCACGAAGCAGATGTGACCCGGGCTGGGCGTGTGATCGTCCTCGGGCTGCACGGGCTCGCTGCCCTCCCACGTGCCGACCGGATCAGCTTGGATCCACTGACCGGTCGTGGCGTTGTCGCCCTGCGCGCCGCGCGTCCAGCCGCGATCGGTCTCCACGTCATCGAACCAGTCGCCCACGTCCACCTGGAACGCGAGTTGCGCGGTGAAGCCGCCGGGCCCGGAGAGGTCGAGCGCGAAGTTGATCGCCGACGGCTCGGGGCAGGTGGGCGCGATCGCGAACGTGAAGGACCCCAGCAAGCCCCGCCCGCCGGCCTCGGCCAGGACGCAGATGGTCGTGCCGTCCAGGATCGTGACCTTGGGGTTCTCGCAGCTCGCCGTCGCCGCCAGATCGCGCGCGTCGGCGTGGCCCGTGTTGGCCAACCAGACCTGCACGTGGATCGTCTCTCCCGGGTCCGCCCCGCCGTCGCCGTTGCCCAGCGGCGCCGCGTCGTTGATCAGCAGGCCAGCGGGCGCGAGCACGGGCGCCTGGGCGACCAGCATGAACTGACCCTGCCAGCTACCCTCGTTCGCCTGCGCGGAGACAGCGAAGGGCACGATGTGCTGATCGGGCACGTCGCCGGCCACCGTGATCTCGAACGGCTGCAAGCAACAGCCGGTCGCCCCGGCCGGAATGTCGGGGAAAAGACGCACCGGGGAGGTAATCGTCACGTAGGGATCGGTGCTGGTCAGCTCGGCCGACACGCCGGTCGTGTTTTCGATCCCCACATTCTTGAGCGTGACCCCCAATCCGGGCGCCTCGGCCCAGTCGAGTTGGCCGTCGTTGTCGCCCGGGGCATCGTGCACCACGCAGCCGTCGAAGACGAGGTAAGGTCCGGCGGGCGGGATGATGGGGATCTCGCCGTTGTACACGAAGTGGTCGTGGGCCGTGACCTTGACGTGCAGCGTGCCCGGCACCTGCGCCCCGGGGTGCAAGGTGACGCTTCCGAACGTGTTGGTCAGCCCTGTGTCGTAGACGGAGTAATCATCGGTATAGATCGTCACCCGCGCGCCGCTGACTGCGCCGCCGCCGAACGAGGTGACCGTCACGGCCAGATTCTCTTCGCCGATGAAGAGGATCGCCGGATGATTGACTGTGAGCTGGCGCGGCACGGCAGTCCAGGTCTCGAGGGCCGGGTCCCCGAAGACGTTCAGCTCGTAGTAGCACCAGCGGTTGGCGCCATAGGTGATCGCCCAGACGTTGTCCATCTTCGAATCGTCGTTGGCGTCGGCAATCGGGTAGATGCGCTCGCCGAACATGGCGTCGAAGAACTGGCGGTCGTAGTACTGCGACGATCCGTTGGTGCTCAGGTGCTCGCCCCAGCCGTAGCGCGAGTTCATCACCACCGCCACAGCCCCGTGATCGTCGGAGGTGAACTGCTCGGCGAAGCAATCATCCGTGTAACTCCCGCCGTCGTTGCGGTTGTCCATCGAACCGCAGTAGCAGCCCTGGCTGTAGACGAAGTTGTACGTGTGGTTGAGCCCGTCGTTGGTGAACGAAGGGATGTCCGAGTTGTACATCCGCATGGCGTACGTGACGTTGCAGTGGCCCAGATGATTCACGATGTTGAGGCCACCGTTCATCAGGGCGATGAGCTGCGTCTTGGTCCAGGTGCCCGGGCGGTCGTAGAGCATGCCGACGTTCATCGTGCTCGGGAAGCCAACTGTCGTGTAGCCGTGCATGGAGGAGCCCAGCCGGACCTCCTCCTTGTAGTCGTCGCCGTACGTCGGATCGTTCCACAGGAGCTCCCCGGCCATCAGAGCCTCGTCGCTGTCGGCGGCGATCGGCGCGTCCTGGTAGCGCATCGTCTTGGTGATGAGATTCTGCAGCTCGGTCGCGCTGTCGATGCAGGCGCGGCCCACCCCCACCTCGTGATAGAAGTCCTCCTCGCCCGGCTCGCCCCAGCGGGAGTCGCCGTCGGTGTTCCAGTTGCCGTCGAGGCAGCCGTAGTACATGTCGGCCGGGATGTCGCTGTCGGACGTGCCGTAGGCGGTGCCCGAATAGAGGCCGCGGTGCGGGATGCCGGCCGTGTCGCGGGCGTCGCCCACCAGGAGCACGTAGTCGACGCCCCAGGTCTGGTAGGCGTCGATCACGAAGTTGCGGATGCGATCCTGCTCGTCGACGCCCCCGGTGTAGTTCTGCAGGATCCAGGAGCGCGTGAAGACGCCGGCCTTGTGGCCGCGCTGCGTCTCGAACTCGGCCAGCGGCGCGAGCTGGGCCGCCCAGTTGTCTCCGGTGATGATCAGGTACTTGTAGGCGTCCGCTGGGTTGAGCTGGCGATCGGGGGCTTCGCGGACGACGGCGTCATAGGCCGCGACGGCGGCGGGGTTGTCCACGATGCCCGCCAGGCGCGCGCGCGTCGCTTCGTCCTGGCGGATCATGCGCGCCATGTGGCGGGCGGCCTTGGCGTCGGTCGGGGGGGGCACCCCCCGCGCGTGGGGGGGTTTTTTGGAGACGCGAAAAGCGCCCGGAAAACACAGAACCCGGTGCGTGCCACCCCCCAAAATAGGG
>CAZRWW010000091.1:0-14128 GCA_964603725.1 uncultured bacterium | reverse complement strand
TGGCGCGCCTTGTGGCGGGGGGCCTGGGCGTCGGTCGTCGTGCGCCCGACGACCTCGAGGGTGCGGTAGTAGGAGACGCGACCGTCGGCCGGGAAGTACTCGACCGGGTGCAGGGCCAACGCGACGATGGCGTGGCCGCGGAACCAGCCGCTGTGGATCTCGCCGCGCAGCTCGCCGGGCCACGGCGCGGCCGAGGAGTAGATCGCCTCAGCGGGCTCGGCGGCCGCGTGCGGCCCCGGGTCGCTCAAGGGGTGCTGGGGCTGGCCGGGAGCCAGGCGATAGCTCCCCGGCAGCGTCACGCGCTCGCCGGGGATCACCTCGACGCTCGCCACGATCTCGCCGGGCGGCAGGAGGAGCTGGACGCCCGCGCGCGGCAGAATGGGCTCTCCCGGGGCGCCGTAGCTGAGCGCCCCCTCCAGGGTAATCCGGGTGAACGCGCCGTCCGCCGCAATCGCCGGGGGGGCGAACTCGCGCGTCAGACGCACCTCGGCGGCCCGTGCCGCCGAGGTCACGCTCGAGAGCGCCAGCATCAACCCGATTGCGCCGAACAGGGCGAGTTTTATACTCCGGTTCGTGGATCCGTGGATCATGGCGTCTCCCTTCCTACCTCTGGTCCGTCCCTCGGGCGATTGGCTAGGTTTACAGGTTGCAAGTATACACATTGTAGCACTTACCAGCGGGAGCATGCCAAGCCCTTCCTCCGGCGCGCACAGGGCCGGGAGCCGCAGCCTCAAGATCCACAAGGAATTCCCCCTGCTTGCCGATATCCGCCACTGGAGGGTACCGCCTATGTCTCGCAAGATCGCTTTCCATGTGCTGTGGGTCGCGCTGGCCACCGTGGTCGTTCTCTCGAGCTGTGACGACGACGGCGGGAAGAAGACGCCTGGGCCGGCGTGCGAGGTGACCGTCGAGGTGCCCAACGTCGCGCTGACCTGGAAGGTGGGCGAAACCTACCTGCTCCGCTGGTCGAGCGAGGGGCCGTGCGGGTCGCGCGCGCGCGTCGAGCTGCTCCAGGGCGGCGAGGTGTGCGCCGCGCTCGCCGACTCGGCCGCCGGCGCGGGCGGGCTCCTGTGGACCTGCGCGGCTTGCGGTGGGGATAGCGCAGGCTACGCCGTGCGGGTGACCGACCTCGCCACCGGGCGGTCGGACATCAGCGACGCGGACTTCACGATCTCGCCCTCGCGCGGTGACCGGATCGCCTGGACGGGCGATCCGCCCCCGAGCACCCTCGTGGCCGGGAGCACGCTCACGCTGCACTGGTCGAGCGCCGGCTTCGCCGGCAACCACGTGCTGATCGTGCTCCTCTGCGACGGCGCCGCGTGCGACACGATCGCGGCGGCGGCGGCGAACAGCGGCAACTACCTCTGGACCGTCACGCTGCCCAGCCCGGGGGGCACGGACTACGCCCTGCGCATCTGTGACCTCTCCTCCGGGGCGACGGCCGTGACGCCCTGGACCTTCCACATCCTCCCCGGCGGTTCCCTGACCGTGACCGCCCCCAACGGCGGCGAGACCTGGCGCATCGGGACACAACGCGAGATCACCTGGACGCCGGCGGGGACATCCGCGGACTCGGTGCGCATCGAGCTGCTGCGCGACGGCGCACCCTGCCGCGTGATCGCCGAGCGCGCGCCCGGCGGCGGGATCTATGCCTGGACCGCCGCCGGCTGCCCCTACGGCTTCTGCGACTATCGCGTGCGGGTGACGAGCGTCGCGACCGGCGCCAGCGATGCCAGCGACGCGCCCTTCTGCCTCGTGCTGGCCGGCCTGTCGCTCACCGCGCCCAACGGCGGCGAGACCTGGTACGAGGGCGAGCCGCACGCCATCACCTGGATCGCCACGGGCGCCGTGGCCGACAGCCTCACGATCCTGCTGCTACGCGACGGGGCTGTCTGCGACACGATCACGACCAGCGCGCCCACCGCCGAGGGCAGCTTTGCCTGGACGGCCGCTGCCTGCGAGTGTGTCTCGCCGCCCTGTGATCCCTGCACCTACACGGTGCAGATCACCGATCCCACGCTGGGGATCGCCGATGCCAGCAACGCCGAGTTCTGCCTGCCGGCGCCCCAGCTCACTGTGACCGCCCCCAACGGCGGCGAGGCCTGGAACGCGGGCGACAGCTACACGATCGCCTGGAGTCAGGCCGGCCCGGCCGGCGACGCCGTGCGCATCGAGCTCTGGCTGAATGGAGCGGTCTGCCTGACCCTGGCCGACAGCGCGGCCAACACGGGCGAGTATCCGTGGACGTCGGCGCCCTGCGGGGCCGACACGACCGGCTACCGGATCCGGGTGACCGACCTCGAGACCGGCGCGAGCGACGCCAGCGATGATGTCTTCCGCATCCCACCCTCCCGGCTGGCCCTCCACGCGCCCAACGGCGGCGAGCAGTGGATCACGGGCGGCAACTACGCCATCACCTGGGGCCGCTCAGGGCGGGCGGGCGACGAGGTCAGGCTCGAGCTGCTCAACGAGGGCGAGGTCTGCGCGACCATCGCCGCCGGCACGCCCAACGATCGCAGCTTCACCTGGACCGCCGCGCAGTGCGGCGGCGACTCGTGCGCCTACCGCGTGCGCATCACCGATCTCGAGTCGGGGGTGAGCGACACGAGCGATGCGCTCTTCTGCGTCCGCTCCCATGTCTTCACGGTGCTGGCGCCGGTCGCGGGCGACCGCTGGTATCAGGGCACGACCCGGGAGATCTCCTGGACGCGGGCCGGGACCTCCGGCGACCACGTGCGGATCGAGCTGCTCCACGACGGGGCCGTCTGCGACACGATCGCCGCTCAGGCGCCCAACACCCGCAGCTACCTGTGGACGGCCGCGCCGTGCGTCGCCGACACCTGCGGCTACGCCGTGCGCGTCACCGACACGACGACGCTGGCGACCGACGTGAGCGCCGGCACCTTCTGCCTGCCGCCCTCCACGCTCACCGTGATGGCCCCGGATGACGGTGACGAGTGGATCGAGGGCACCCTGCACGACATTACCTGGGAGCAGGCCGGGCAGACGGGCGCCGCCGTCAAGATCGAGCTGCTCCATGACGGCGAGGTCTGCGCGACCATCGCATCCTCCGCCGAGAACACCGGCAGCTTCGCCTGGACCGCTGCCACCTGTGCCACGGATAGCTGCGGCTACCAGGTGCGCGTGACCGACCTGACGGCCGGCACCAGCGACGAGAGCTCCGGCGCCTTCTGCGTCCTGGCGCCGCGCCTGGTCGTGACGGCGCCCGACGGCGGCGAGACCTGGCTGGAGGACCGGCCCTACAGCATCCTCTGGAACATCACCGGCACGGCCGGCCCGACCGTGGCGATCGAGCTGGTGCAGGACGGGGAGGTCTGCGCCACGATCGCCGCGGCCGCGACGAACAACGGCGCGCACGCATGGATCGCCCGGGCCTGCACGCTCGTCCCCGGCGGCTACCGGGTGCGGGTGAGCGACCCGGCCACGGGCGCGGCCGACGTGAGCGACGCCGCCTTCACCATCACCCCCACCCTCACCGTGACCAGTCCCGACGGCGGCGAGGAGTGGATCGAAGGCATGACCCAGGCCATTACCTGGACGCATTCGCCCACCCACGGCGACTCGGTGCGCATCGAGCTGCTCCTGGATGGCGGCGTCTGCGACACGCTGGTCGCAGCGACGCCCAACGTCGGGACGTTCTCGTGGGCAGCCCAGCGCTGCGGGACCGCCACGAGCGGCTACACGGTGCGGATCACGGACCTGACCACCGGGGCGGCGGATGCCAGCGACGAGGAGTTCTCGATTACCGCGCCCAGTCTCACGGTTCTCGATCCGGACGGCGGCGAGCAGTGGCTCGAGGGCACGGTGCACACGATCACCTGGTCGACGCAGGGCACGGCCGGCGCGGCGGTCATGATCGAGTTGCTGCACGCCGGGCAGCCGGTCGACACGCTGAGCGCGAGCACCGCCAACGACGGCGCCTACGACTGGCCGGCCGTGCAGCACGAGCGTCACACCACGGGCTACCGCGTGCGCGTCACCGATCTCACCACGGGCGCCCACGACGCCAGCGACGCTACCTTCAGCATCGTGCGCGAATTCCGCGTGACCGCTCCCAACGGCGGCGAGAGCTGGTATCGCCACTCGGTCCAGAACATCACGTGGGTGAGGACGGCCTCGGCGGGCGATTCGATCATGATCGAGCTGCTGCACGCGGGCGCGCCGTGCGACACGATCGCCGCCGCCACGCCCAACGACGGCAGCCACCCCTGGACCGTGAGCGATCCGGTCGCCGACTCGTGCCAGTACACGGTGCGCATCACCGACCTGACGACCGCGGACCAGGACGCCAGCAACGACGACTTCTGCGTCCGGTCGCCGGTGCTGGCGGTCACCTCCCCGGCGGGCGGGGAGATCTGGGATGCCGGCAGCACGGTCGCCATCACCTGGTCCGCCTCGCCGGGCATGAGCGACTCGGTCATGATCGCGCTGCTCGCCGGCGGAGCGATCTGCGACACGATCGTCGCCGCCGCGCCCAACACCGGCAGCTACGACTGGGTGATCGAACCCTGCGCCGGGGCAGGGGAGTGCTCCTACGGCATTTCCGTCCACGACGTGGCCCTGGCGGTCGCCGACACGAGCGCGGATGCGTTCTGCATCCTGCCGAAGTCGGTCACGCTCACCTCCCCGGCGGGAGGCGAGGAGTGGTACAACGGCGCGACCTACACGATCGCCTGGACCCACACCGAGACCGCCGGCGACAGCGTGCGGCTGCTGCTCGTGCGCGACGGCGCGGTGCGCGACACGATCGCCGCCAGCACCGCCAACGACGACAGCCTGCGCTGGACCGCGCGGCGCTCAGGCGGCGTCTCGATCGGCTACTGGATCACGGTCACGGACCTTACGACCGGAGATGTCGACAGCACCGGCGGCGCCTTCCGCATCAACCCCGGGCCCACGCTGACGGCGCCCAACGGCGGCGAGGCCTGGGTGGACGGCGATGAGCGCAACGTGACCTGGACCGATCCGGCCCTCGCGACGCACTCGATGCGGCTCGAGCTTCTGCGCGACGGCACGGTCTGCGACACGCTCACCAACGGGACCGACAACGACGGCTCCTTCGCCTGGACCGTCGCGCCCTGCGGCGCCGACACCTCGGGCTACCGCGTGCGCATCACCAACACCAACACGGGCGGGAGCGACCTGAGCGACGCCGTCTTCAACATCTTCCCCGACCCGACCGTCACCTATCCCAATGGGGGCGAGACCCTGGAGGACGGCGAGGACTACACGATCACCTGGCTCCACGCCACCGGCTCAGGCGCCCAGAATGTGCTCGTCACGTTGCTGCGGGCGGGCGCCGCCTGCGACACCATCGCGGCCTCGACGCCCAACGACGGCGCCCACGAGTGGACCTTCACGCAGTGCGACGGAGAGTCGACCGGCTACAAGATCCTGATCACCAACTTGACGACCGAAGCCGCCGATTCGAGCGACGCGGCGTTCAGCATTGAATGATGCAGGGGCTGCCCGCCCGACGCGGGCTTGACGGGAAAAGCGGCGCGGGGTCGGGTTGCTCACCCGACCCCGCGTTGACGACTTGCCGCCCGCGCACTCCTGAACGGGGACACCCGGCTACTGGATCATCTTCAACGAGGAGATCCGGTCGTTCCATCCGGTGGGGCACAGGCTCGAGACCGATTCATTGCTGTGGACGACCATGCTGGAGCCCCCGTACTGACTGTTCGCGTAGTAGCGGTAGTAGCCGCCCATCGAGGAGTACCCGACCGCCAGGGACGAGAACTCGTCGTTCCACCACCAGCCGACATACGTGGTGCTGCTACTGTAGTTGATGTGGCTACCCCCGAAGCGGACATCCTCGTAGCAAGCGGTGACCAGGCCCTCGGCGTTCAGAACCGGCAGCGTGGACGCGGGCACGGTGTAGAAGCCGAAGTGTGCAGTGGCGCCCTTCTCGTCCATGATGCGGAAGCGGTGAATGGCTGGAGATTCGCCTTCGTCGGTCAAACGGCTGAGGGCAATCCCCTCACCCGGCGAGCAGAGCACCTTCTCGGCCTCTTCGTCGCTGGCATAGGACTCGAGCCGGAACCCGAGCTCCTTCAAGATCTCGCACACCTGCTCGTAGGTGCCCGAGATCCGCGGCAGCGCCAGGATCTCGTGGTCAGCTCGTGTGAGCAGCTCGCTCTCGTCTGGTTGTGCGGCAGGCGCGATCGCTGGTGCGACTCCCAGTGCGGTGCCGCTGATCTGGCTGTCGGTGCCATGGTACATAGCCTTCATCTGTCCCCAGGTCGCCGATTCCGCTGGCTCCTGCGCCCCAGCAGACATGCCGGCCAGGATGGCCGACAGTGCCAGCACCGTGATGTACTGCTTCGTCTTCATGATTCCTTTCCCCTTCTTTGTGGCCCTTCAGGCCGGTTCGACTGATTCAGCGTTCACATCCCCAGCTATGCCGCCCGGCGCGCCGTTGCTGCAGGGAACTTGTCGCGGCACCGGGAGAGCTGTGGCAGAATCTCGTCGCCAGCGGGCCATGACCGACGACCGCCCTGCGCAGAGCGTGTCCCTCCCCCGATTCCCGCGCGGCGGTCATGGAGGCGAGAATGCGCCGCCCGACGAAATGCCGGACTGCCGCGCTCGTGGCGGGATTCATCCTGCTCGCCGCGGCCTGGCAGGGAGCGTTCGCTGCGTCCGGCGGAGTCCCGCCGGGCACGGGGCCCCAGCTCGAGGGCGCCCGCGGTTGGGCGGCGCACGACCCGGCCAGTGTCCGCTCTGAGATCGAACGGTCGAAGTCCGCGGGCTCCTACGACGCCGCCCTCGCGCTCGCCCGCGATGCCAGCGCGAGCCTGCTGGGCGACTCCACGGCCCCGGCCTGGTGGCGCGTCGAGACGGCGAGCATGGTGACGACCCTGGAGCGCGCGTGCGCGCTGCCGCCCGCCGGCCGCGCCCGACTGGCGGAAGCCGATCGCCAAGGACCGCGCATCGAGGAGTTGATCGCCGGCGGCCGGTACGGCGAGGCCGCGGAGCTGGCGCGGGAACAGCTCGCCGCACGCCGAGCGCTGCTGGGCGAGCTGGACCTGGACACGGCCGAGAGCCGCAACGACCTGGGCAGGGCCCTGCTGGCGCTGGGTGAGCTCGCCGCCGCGCAGCCGGAGCTGGAGCAGTCGCTGGCGATACGGCGCGCCCTGCTCGGCGAGGAGCATCCGCTCGTGGCCACCTCCCTCAACAACCTGGGCGCGGTGCTCGGCAATCGCGGGGATTTCATGGGCTGCCGGAAGCTCTGGGAGCACGCTCTCGACCTGCGCCGGCGGCTGTTGGGCCCGGAAGACCTGCAGACGGTGGGCAGTCTCAACAACATGGGCTTCATCTGCTGGCGGTTGGGTGAGTACGCGCAGGCCGCCCGGGTTCTGAGGGAGGCCCGGGGACACCTGGTCGCTCACCTGGGGGAGAGCGACCCGGGCGTGCTGCGCACGACGCGCAATCTGGCCATGGCGGAGCGCGAACGCGGGCGCCTCGCGACCGCCGATTCGCTGCTGGTGCGCGTGGTGGAACTTCAGCGAGCGCAGGGCCATCGGGAGGAGCTGGGGTGGAGCCTCTGTGCACTGGGAGAGGTCCGTGAGCGCCGCGGGGAGCTGGCGAGCGCCGAGCGCTTTCAGCGCGAAGCGATCGCGCTCGAGAGAGAGACGCTCGGCGACCGACACCCGGCCGTCGCGGCACTCAGCGAGGGTCTGTGCCGCACGCTCCTGCGCGCGGGGCGCCCGGAGGCGGCGGAGCCCCTGAGCCGCGAGGCCCTGGCCATCCGGCGCGCCACGCTGGGCCCACTGCATGCCGATCTGGCGGAGAGCCTTGTCCTGTTGGCCCGCTGCCGCCGCGCGCGCGGCGCCGACCGGGAAGCGGCAGCGCTGCTGGAGGAGGCGGCCCGGATCTACGAACGCTCTCGCCGCACGATCGAGCGCGATCTGGTCCGCGCGACCTTTCTGGAACCGCCCCACGAGCGGCTGGCCGCGGCCTATCTGCGCCTGGGCCGTGGAGACGACGCCTGGCGGGCCTGTGAGCGGGGTCGGGGGCGCCTGCTGGCCGATCTGCTCGCGAATCCGGACGGCGCGGCGGCGGACGGCTCATCGGCCGAGCCCTTCGATCTCCTCCGGGTCCAGAGAGCGCTCGATGATCGCTCGGCCGTCATCGGCTGGGTCGATGTGGATGATCTGCCCGCGGGGCGGGACTCCTGGGTGTACGTCATCCGCCCCGCGGGTCCGGTGCACTGGGTTCGCCTCGGCGAGGCTGATGGGGACTTGCCGGGCGAGCTGCGGTCCGAGCTTCACCGGCCGGCGCGCCTGGGCCTCGCGCCACGGGCGACGCCGCGATTGCAGGAGCTGGCCCACCGCCTGTGGCTGGAGCGCATCGCGCCGGTGATGGGCGAGCTCGCGGGCTCAACGAGGCTCGTCGTCATCCCGTCGGGCGCCATGCTGGGCGTGCCTCTGGAAGCCCTCCGCGATGACGACGGGCGTCTCCTCGACGAGCGCTGGGCCGTCGCCTATGCTCCCTCCGCCACCGTCTTCGCCCAGTTGCGCGAGCGCCCCGGCCGGGAAGAAGGCAGGCCGAGCGCGCTCCTGCTCGGCGATCCCGAAGTGCCGCCGTCGGACGAAAACCCGGCGCTGTGGCCGCTGCCATGGGCGCGCGCCGAGGTGGACAGCCTGGCGGCAGCGTTGCCCGGCGCCCAGGTCATCACCGGCGCCGCGATGACCGAAGCGGCGGTCGGACGGCTGGCCGCCGCGCACCGCCTGGCCGGGTTCGACTACATCCACTTCGCGACGCACGCCCTGGCCAACAACGAGGAGCCCGAGCTCTCCGCGCTGGCGCTCTCGCGGCCGCTCGGGAATGGGGTGCCGGCACCGGGAGAAAACGGCCCGGCCGGGGACGGCTGGCTCACCGCCGGGGAAATCGCCCGCGGGTGGAATCTGCACGCTCGCCTGGTGTCGCTCAGCGCCTGCGAGACCGGCCTGGGTCGAGCGGTCGCCGGCGAGGGCTACGTCGGCTTCGCCCACGCCTTCTTGCGGGCCGGCGCGCGCAACCTGCTGGTGAGCTTGTGGAGCGTGAGCGACGAGGCGACGGCTCGTTTGATGGAGCGGTTCTACCGCAATCTGGTCGACCGGCCGGCGCGATCCGAGAGCGAGGCGCTGCGCGACGCCAAGGCCTGGCTGCGGAGCCGGGCGGACCCTGCCGGCCGGCGGCTGTGGGAGCATCCCTACTACTGGGCGGGCTTCGTGCTGTTCGGCCCCGGGGACTGAGCCTCGCCGCCGGCAACGCGGCGCCGCGCGGCCATGGGCGGCGAGGACCCGCGCAGCAGGGTGCGGTGCGGCGTGGCCATGGGCGCGAGGACCCGCGCAGCACGGTGCGGCCATGGGCGGCGAGGACCCGCGCAGCAGCGCGCGGTGCGGCGGCATAGTCTTGGGCGGACACGAGGAATGAGAAGCTGGGTCGAATGCGAGTCGCTGATCGAGGCTGCCAAGGGTGGCGCTGCCTGGGCCGAGCGCGAGCTGGCCGAGCTGCTCCGCGGCTACTCCCGCCACGTGTGCCGGGGAACAGGGCCGGGCGGAGACGCGGGGCTGTCGTGGGAGGATGTGGCTCAAGAAGCGAGCCGGAGGGTGTTCACCGTGGGACTCGAGCGGTATCGCCCCGGGGGACCCGAGCGGGCCTACCTCTACGCCATCGTGCGCTCGACCTACCTGCAGATGGCCCGCGGCGCCAGGCGCCGCCAGGCGCGCGAGGAAGGCGGCACGGCGCTGGGCACCGCGGGTGACGATCCCGAACGACGGACGCTCCTCCACGGCATCCTCGCGCGTTTGGACGGCGCCTGTCGCCACCTGCTCGCGAGGCTCTTTTTCGACGGCGCCGGCTATGCGGACCTGGCCATCGAGTTGAACCTGGCGGAGTCATCGGTGCGGGCGCGGGCGAGCCGCTGCCTGGGGAGGGCACGTGAAATCGCGACGGCATGACATCCCGGCGAGCGATCACGCGACGGACCTCCTCCTGGACTACCTGGAGGGGCGGCTCACGCCCGAGTCCGAGGCTCGCGTGCGGAGCCACCTGGATGCCTGCCAGCCGTGCCGCGACCTGTACGAGCGCAGCCGGCAGTGGCGCGATGATCTATTGGCCCACGGCGCGCGCCACCTGCCGCCCGACCGGCTGGTCGCGCTGGCCGACGACCGCGGGGCCGATCCTGCCGCCGCTCCCACCGAGGACGAGCAGGCGCACCTGGAAGGCTGCCGGACGTGCCGCGAGCAGCTCGCGTGGCTCGAGTCCCTGCCCGCGCCGCCGGAGTTCGCCGCCCCCGCTCGGGATCGGGCGCCGGCGCCCGCGGACTCGTGGTGGCTGCGACTCCGCCGGTCCCTGGCCGCCCCGCAATCACGCGTTCCCCGCTGGGCATGGGGCGCGGTTGCCGTGGCGGCGGCCGGCTTGGCGCTGGTCCTGCTCATCCGGCCGCCGAGCGTGGGGCCACAGATCGCAGGGCTGGCACGCCTGGAGCCCATCGCCGTGCTCACCGTCCGGGGTCCCTCCGAGGCCGGGGAGTTCACGGCCGCCTTCCGCAACGGTCTCGAGCACTACGCCCACCAGACTTACCGGCAGTCGGCCGAGAACTTCGGTCGCGCGGTGCGGCTCGACCCCGCCCACGAGACCGCATTCCTCTACCTGGGGTCGGCCGAGCTGCTGGCCGGTAACCCGGAAGCCGCGCTTGAGGCGCTCGAGCGCGGGCAAGCGAACAGCGCCGATCCCGAGTTGATCGCGGAGTACGACTGGCAGATCGCCAACGCGAATCTGGCCGCCGGACGGCTCGCGCCCGCCCGAGATCGTCTGCTGCGGATCGCGGCGGGCGGAAGCGCCCGCGCCGGCGAGGCGCGCGAGCTGCTGGAGCAGATCGAGAACGCCCGGCACCGGTGAGGGCGCAGCGCCCGAGTCCGCGAACGCCGGGCGCGAACGCCGGGCGGGCCCGCCGGCTGCGCTCCGTGATCAGAACGACAAGCCGATGCCCGCCGCCAGCGTCAGCGGATCGATCGTCACGCTGGCGAAGTCCTCCCCGTTGCGAGCGATCGCGGTCGTGAGGGTGTTCCAGCGCAGGTCGAGATTCAGGACCGCTGAGGGGCCCAAGGTAACGTTGAGGCCGGGGACGCGCGCGCCTTTCGGGCCTCGCAGGACGATGTCGGCGCCGAGCTGCAGGGCCGGCCCAACGTGCGGCTCCACATCGTAGGTGTCGAGGAAGCCGCTCTTCTCCCACGCGACGGTGAGGTTGGCGCCGGCCCCGACATAGGGATGGAAGCGGCCGCGCACCTTTGGATGGTACTGCAGCGTCAGGGTCAGCGGCAGGAACTCCAGAGATCCCAGCCGCTCCACCTCTTCGGCCCCGGTGTCGCGATCCACCTCGCGGGACTCGGTCCGCGCGCTCAGCTCCGCGGCGAAGCGGCGCCCCAGGTCGCGGCGCAGCGCGGCCTCGAGCGCCACGCCGCTGTAGATGGTGATGCCCTGCGGATCCGACTCATCGGACGTGCCGCTCAGCGCCACGCGGGTCGCGAAGAACCAATCCTCATCCGTGAGCGCCACGCGCACGGCGCCGGCGAGGTCTGGCATCAGACAGAGCGCGAGCGCTGCGACCAGGAATCGCACCGGAAACCCCATCACCGCACGAGCACCGTCCGCCGCGCCGACGTCTCCCCCGCCGCCTCGAGCTGCAGCAGGTACACCCCGCCCGGCAGCGGCGCGCCGCGTTCGTCGGCGCCCGTCCACGTCACCGCCTGCGGCCCGGCCGGCGCCGGCCCCTGTCGGAGCACGCGCACCACTCGGCCGTTGAGGTCGAGCACCCGCAGGAGCACATCCGCCTCGCGGGCCAGATCGAACCGCATCGTGGTGCCCGCAGTCCACGGGTTGGGGCCCGCGTGCAGCAGCAGGCGCGGCTCCGCGCCGGGCCCGCCGCCCGCGCTCGCGAACCCCGGGGCCTGGGTGGTGAACTTCACCGCCAGCCCGGCGGCCAGATTGGCGGCCGTCGCCGGGCGCCGGTTGAAGTAGTTGAAGGTGATCCCCGTCGTGTGGTCACCGTTCTGGATGCCGCTCGTCGCGTACATGCCCTCGCTGTCCGCGTTGTTGACCACCTCGTACTGGAAGAGGATCTCGCCGTCCCCCGTGTTGGTCGGGTAGTAGGCCGGGTCGTACAGGATCGCCTGGCAGCTCTCCGTGTGGGTTTGCCAGTTGATCCGCATCCTGACCCGGTCCCACGCGACCACGTAGCGGTGATTCGCCTCGTCGTACCAGTGGTACACGAGGCCCGATCCGGACTGATAGAGATCGTCCCAGAACGGCGCGATGAGGTTGGGGGGCGCGAACGCGCAGGGCATCATGTAGTTCGCGTAGGTGACCTCGTACGTGTGCCCCATGCTCAGCCAGCCGTTGGAGCAGATCGTGACGCGGTCGTAATCCTGGCCGTAGTAGCGGAATGTGAACGGGAGATCCAGAGTGCGCGAGTCGTCCTGGCCGTCGCCATAGTCGGTGAGGCCCACCGACGTCCCAAGACCGCCGGTGCTGGGATCGATGTTGATCCAGTTGTACGACGGGGCCGCGGAGTAGTCCGTGTCGGTGTGATCGTAGGCGTAGTATCCATAGGCATCGGGCCCGGTGGGATCGTGGCTGTCGGCGGTGCCCACCCGGATGGCCAGAGGCGCGGTCTGTCTGACCCCGGTCGCGTCGACCAGGATGATGCGCAGGCCGGCGAGCTGCCCCGGTATGCAGTCCGACGGCGCCCGGATCCCAAAGGGGTTCGCGCTGTTGGTGCCCGTCCCGCCCGCCGCGATCGTGCCGTAGCTGCCGGCGGGATCGGTCACGCTGATCGCGTAGCTGTCGGAGGCGAGCATGGCCTGAATGGGCCCGCTCGCCGCAAGCTGCCCGACGTTTTCCAACTCGACGACCAGCGTCCCGGCCTCCCCGGGATCGAGCTGCGTGCCCACGCCGCTCAGCGTGTGGGCCCGGTAGATGAGCTCCTGGCCCTCGACGGGTATGACGAGCTGCGACTGCCACTGATCGCTGCCCGAGACGATCGCCAGATCGATGCGGAGGATGTGGCCGGCCGGACAGCCGCCGTAGAGCCGCAGCAGCAGCGGCGAAGCGGCCTGGAGGATCTGATAGCCGCCGATGGTCCCGAAGGAGATCGTGGCCGGGCCGGCCCAGCCGATGTTCGGGTCATCGCAACGCGCCGTCAGGGTCACATTCGGCGCCGATTGCGGGCCGAAGTTGCGCAGACTGATCGCCAGGGCGACCTCCTCGCCGGGATTCAGGCGGCCATTGTCGTTGCCGTGCGAGGGCGGGATGGCATCGTCGTCGATGGCGTACTCGTGCAGCCCGACATAGGCGCTGGCCGGCTGGATCGTGAAGCTGCCCTGGTGCGGGTAGAGGTTGACCCCCGTGACCGTCACCAGCACCGTGCCGGCGCTGGACGCGTCGATCGGGAGATTCACCAGGCCCGTTTCGTCCGTGGCGGCGCCCTGCGAGAGCAGCCCCTCGCGGTACAGGTGGACCCAGGCCCCGGGAACCGGCGCCCCGCCGCTGCCGCGCACGCTCACCGTCACGACGTTGGCGCCGACCGGCAGGACGGCGGGATAGTCCACGGTCAGCGACTGGGGCGTCGCCGTCCAGATAACCGTGGCGGGGTCGCCGATGAGCGTGTTCCAGTAACAGTAGCGACCCGCTTCGGTCGGCTCCGGGTCGTTGTAGTTGAGGATCATCTCGAGCTTGCCGCGCGCATGGGCCAAGCCGATGCAGTGATGATCGTCCCAGAAGAGTCCGTAGGCGGCGCCCGAGTAGAAGCAGTTGTTGTAGCGCGTGTGCGTGCCGGTCGTCGCGGTGCCGATGCTGCCGATGCCGCCGGTCACCGTGGTCGCGCCCACCCCCGCGCGCAGCCAGGCCTCGCTGCGCGAGAGCCCCTGGGCCCAGGAGCCTGTGTCGCAGGTGAGGTTGATGGCGAAGCTGAGCTTCGCGCCGTTCTGGAGGTTCAGGATGTCGCCCGCGTCCACGCCGCTCATGCCGTAGATACCCCGGTAACCGTAGTAGGTCTGGCCCTGATTGAGCTTGGTCAGCGTCTGACTCGCGAAGGGCGTCGAGAAGATCGTGTCGATCT
>CAZRWW010000090.1:0-21356 GCA_964603725.1 uncultured bacterium | reverse complement strand
CGACGCTGTGCGCCCGGCCGCCCGCGCCCCGGGCACCGGCGCGCGCGAGAGCTTGCGGACGGCCGCGCGCCCGGCGGGGCGCCCGGATTCACGCCCGTCCGCCCGCACGGATGCGCCGCTCGTCGCGCAACCGCGGATCGCCCTGCACACCCTCGGTCTGCTGGCAGGCGCGCTGCGCGACTCGACGAGCGCCCGGGCGGTCACAGCGCGCGGCCTGGCGCGCCGGACGCTCATGGAGGCGCTCGATGCGCCGGCGCTCACCGGGACGCCCGAGGCGCGCGCGGCGGCGATCGAGGCGCTGGCCGGCCTGGGCGGCGAACCGACGCTGGGCTTCCTGCGTCTGCGGATGCAGGATGAACCCGACCCGCTCGTGCGGGGCACGTACGAGCGGGCCCTGGAAGCCGAGGAGGTGCGGTGATGCGCAAGCGTGCTGACGACGGCCGGGCGCTCTCGCCGGGCCCGCCGCTCGTGGTCGCGCCGGCCTTGTCACTCCTGGCCGCGCTGACTCTGCTGCTCCTGGCCGCGGCGCCATGCCCCCAGGCCGGCGCGCCGGCCAGCGCGCCGGCCAGCGAGCAGGCCTGCGCGCGCGGCGGCGAGCAGATGCGCGGGGACGGCGACCGCTGCGCGGACCCGCCGCGGGAGGAGCCGGTCATGCGCGTGGGCGGGTGTCAGACGAGCGAGCGCGAGTACGGCCTGGCGGCGATGACCGACAGCGCGGCCGCGGCCGCCGTGAATGAGCTGATCGCCCCGGGGGAGGGGCCCAAGGGCGGAGCGGCCTGCGAGCGGCTGGGCGTGGATGCGCCCCTGTTCGCGCAGATAGGAACGGTGGGCGCGCTGGCCGACAGCGAGTGGGTGGCTGTCGCCAAGGCCCTCGGCGTGCTGATGGACTCCTGCGGCCTCGTGCTCGCGGAACGCTCGCTCCTGCGGCACACGATCGGGCCCTGCTTCCCGCCCTACCACATCGATCTGCGCGCGTGCGGGCGCACCGAGCAGGTCGCGCGGTTCCTCGCGCGCCTGGCCGAAGGTCCGTACGGACCCTTCACGCCGGCCGCCCGGCGCGAAGAGCGCCGGCTGTTCGTCAGTGCCGGCCGCAACATGTCGCTGATGAATACCGTCGTCGATCTGAAGTGAGCCCCGTGCGGCCCACCGACCGACCGCGCGCCGCGGCCCACCGACCGACCGCGCGCCGCGCCCGCCTTCCCGGCCTACGACCGGATGCGGATCGAGCCGCTGCCTGCGTCCAGAACCAGCCGCGCGTCGCCGTTGCCGATCGTGAAGCTGGCGCGCCCCTTCTTGCGCAACCGCACGCCCTCGACGTCCGCCGAGATCGAGCCGCTGCCCGAGTCGGCCGTGACGCGCGCCGATGCGTCCTCGGGCAGCCGCACGTCGATCGAACCGCTGCCGGTGTCGATCTTGAAGCGCCCGCCTCCCATGCGGTCCAGGGCCAGGTCGACCGAGCCGCTGCCCGTGTCGATCACGATGTCATCGGCGCCGATCGCCAGCGCCTCGACCCGTCCGCTGCCGGTATCGATGGCCAGATCGCGGCACTCGATGCCCTCGACGCGCACGCGTCCGCTCCCGGTGTCGATCTTCACGGTCTCGCCCCGGCAGCCCGACACGTCGACCCCGCCGCTGCCGGTGTCCACCTCCAGCTCGCCCTCGAGGTCCTCGACCTCGACGCTGCCGCTGCCCGTGTCGGCCTGCAGGTCGCCGCGCACCTGTCGCGCGTTGATGCCGCCGCTCGAAACGCGCAGGGCGAGATCCCCCTGGATCTGCGCCGCAGCGATATCACCCGCGCCGTGCCAGACGGTGAGCGTGCCGCCGGCGGGGACCATGACGGTGACGTCGGCCCAGAGTTCGAGCCCCGAGCCATGGCCGCGCACCTTGATGGCGTGACCCTTGCCGATCAGCGCGCCCAGGATGTCGCCCAGGCCGACATCACTCCGGGCGCTGCCGTCGCGACCGGGTGGCGAGAAGCTGATCGATGATCCCCGGCCGAGGCGCGGGTAGACGTAGCTGCGCTCCTCGTCGATGGGGAAGGCGATGTGGAGCACGGCCCGGCGACCTTCGTCGGTCTCGAAATCGAGCAGCTTCTCGTCAGCGTCATCCCCGCGGACCTGGACGGCCACCTCGAACTGGCTGCCGGTCGCCGGCTCGATCTGGATCTCTCCGATCAGGTTCACCACAGCCAACTCTCGGCTGTCGAAGGTGAAGCGTCGCTCGAACTCCCCGGCCGCGGCGTGGGGCGCGGCAGCCTGCCACACGAGCGCGGCAACCGCGGCGCCGGCGAGCGACAGGCTTCTGACATTACGCGATACCATGATCGTATCTCCTTGATGGAAACGGAGATAAGCAGGGCGCCTCGAAAGTGAGCGGCCCGCCGATCTCGCGCCGGTCCTCCGCTGATCTCGGGTGCCTGACTGGCCCTACGGACCTGGTGCCGGCGCAGTTGCGTGGCCGGCGACGGCGCGCTCGGTCGAGCGCCCTGGAGCGGGTGATGCCCGAGGACTGCCGAGGCGGGCCGGAACCCCCGGGGGGCCGATGTCCTCCGGGACCCGGGCAGCCGGGCCTCAAGAACTCCCGGCGGATGCCGACGATTGGTTGAGAAGGACCACCAGTGCCGCGTGCGAATCCCAGGATGGCGGGCGGAGGATGAACGGCCGCGAGGTCGCCGCCCAGGCGCACGGAGGGTGCCGGAATGTCTCGCCCCGGGAAGGGTATGGTGCCCCTGGCCATCGGAACGGCCATGGCGCTGGCCTGCAGTTGCCTGGAAGGCGAGCGTCCGCTGCCGGTAGTGCAGCACGACGCGGACGATCCTCCCGCGATCAGCGTCGTCGTCCCCAATGGCGGCGAGACCTGGCAGGCCGGACGCACCTACTCGGTCACCTGGTCATCCGAGGGACCCGTCAGCGCGGTGGACATCGCACTGCTCCACGGCGGCCAGGTCTGCGCCATTCTGGCCAACTCCCTTCCCAACACGGGCATCTTCGAGTGGCCCTGCACGCGCTGCGGCCAGGACAGCCTCGGCTACCAGATCCGCGTGGCCGACGCGGCCTCGGGCCTGCTCGACGTGAGCGATCTGCCCTTCGCCGTGACGGTCCTCGACCAAGCCTGCACCCTCGAGGTCACTGAGCCCGGGGGCGACGGCACGTGGCTCGTCGGCGACACCATGCACATCGCCTGGGAACGGTACGGCGCGTGCGGCGGCGTGGCGGTGATCGAGCTCGTCCAGGATCTCATGCCCTGCAGCTACGTGGCCGAGGTCACCGCCAACGACGGCTCGTTCGACTGGATCGTGCACACCTGCTCGCTCAATCCCCACGGCTACCGCATCCGGGTGACCGACCTGGCCAGTGGTTCCTACGATGAGAGCACCGGATCCTTCACGATCCTGAGCGGTCCGCCCGCCCCCTGCCAGGTGACTGTGCTGACGCCCAACGGGGGCGAGGCGTGGACCGAGGGACTGACCTACGCCATCACCTGGGACCGCGTCGCGACGTGCGGCCAGATGGTGGACATCGAGCTCGTGAACGAGGTCGCGGCGCTGCGCGAGACCATCGCCTCGGGCGCGCCCAACAGCGGTGGTTACACGTGGGTAGCGGAGCGACTCGGGGAGATGGCAGGCGGCTACCGCATCAGGGTCACCGACGTCCAAAGCGGCGCCTCGGACGAGAGCGATGGCGAATTCTCGATCGCCGCCCCCCCGCCGTGCGGGCTGACGGTGGCGACGCCCAACGGGGGAGAGATCTGGGCGGCCGGCGAATCCTACCCGATCCGCTGGGACCACACGGGCGCCTGCGGGGACCTGGTCGCCATCGAGCTGCTGCAAGGCGGAGCGCCCTGCATGCTGATCGCCGCCCAGGCTCCCAATGCGGGCGAATACTTCTGGAATGCCGGCCAGTGCGGCTCACAGACGAGCGAGTACACGATCCGCGTGACCGATCTGGCCAGCGGCGCCGCCGATGAAAGCGACGGAGCGTTCGCGATCCATCAGTCCTGCGCGATCACCGTGGTCGAGCCCCACGGTGGACAGACGGTGATCGAGGGCGCGCCGGTGCTGATCACATGGCTGCGCAACGGCACCTGTGAAGGGCCGGTGCGCATCGAGCTGCTGCGGGCCGGCGAGGTCTGCAACACCATCGCGGCGGAGCTCCCCAACAGCGGCAGTCATCTGTGGACTGCCGAGCGGTGCGGCACGCTGACGGCGGGCTACCGCGTGCGGATCACCGATCTCGCCAGCGGGCGCGGCGCCGAGAGCGCGGGGACCTTCTCGATCGAGGCAGCCTGCGCGCTAAGGCTCTATCAGCCCAATGGAGGCGAGGCCTGGGTCGCCGGTCGCAGCGAGACGATTAGCTGGCTGCGCACCGGCGCCTGCTCGGGTCAGGTGGTCATTGAGCTGCTGCGCGACGGGGTCCTGTGCGAGACGATCGCCGAGGCAGCGCCCAACACGGGCAGGTTCATCTGGCAAGCTCGGCAGGTCGGGGGACGGTCAGCGGGGTACCGGATCCGCATCACCGATCCGGCCAGCGGCGCGGTTTGCCAGAGCCATGGACCGTTCTCGATTCAAGACCCGTGCAAGCTCGAGCTCCTCTGGCCCGATGGCGGCGAGAGGCTGGTGAGCGGTCGCGGCGAGTTCATCACCTGGGATGCCCTCAGCACGTGCGGCGGCAGCGTGCGCATCGAGCTGCTGCGCGGCAGCGAGCTCTGCCGCACGATTGCCTCCACGACCGCCAACGACGGCATCCAGGCCTGGAATCCCGAGCCATGCGGGGAGTCGGGGAGCGACTACCGGATCGTCATCACCGACCTGCTTTCATCGGCAGCCGACACGAGCGCCGCGCCCTTCGAGATCCGCGTCCCCGTCTTCCTGCGTTTCTCGGCCGAAAGCGGGTCCTGGTCGGCCGTCACCAACAATCCCGAATGGGCCGGGCAGGTCGAGCTCGAGTTCGACGCGGCCGAGACGCACTCCGTGTGGGCGCCGGCCTGGCTGCCCGGGGGCGGCGCGGCCCTCATCCTGGATCCCGACCAGGACGGCCGGGCGAGCTTCTTCCCGGCCAGAACCTCCGGCTCGGCGGCCCATCTGGGGCTCGATGTGGACCGCCGGTGCTGCGGCGTGGAGGTGAGACTCACCGGCTGTGCGCATGGCACGGGAGCCTCGCTGGGGCTCAACGTGTCGACCAATGCCTCAAGCGATTGCCAGGTGGCGCTGCCGGTCACGACCGACTTGCGCTTGATGACCGCACAGCTTGCATCGGCCTGCGTGCACACCGGCGGGACAACGCGGATCGAGGTCGCGTTCACGGATCGCGAGGTGTGGAATCGCGTCTACGCCGTGCGCGAGGTCGTGTACGTGTTCCTCGGGTGGCCGGCGCCCTAGCGCCGGGGCGGGAACTGCTCGAGGATCTCCCGGACGGCCGCCATCAGCTCTTCGCCCGGACGCATGTCGCGCATCGCGCCGACGCCCACGCCCCGCCAGACGAGGTATTCCCCCTTGCGATCGATGATGTCGATCACCAGTGTGCCTTCCTTGTAGCGATGAACGCGGGCGGGATACACCGGGCGGGGGTAGCCCCGCCAGCCGTAGCCGTAGATGGGTGGAATGACCTCGGTCCGGTCACCGATTACCGTGCGGTAACCGATCAGCAGATCGGCCTCGTCGCGCGAGGGGGCGAGCAAGAGGCCCTTGGCGGTGAGATCCCGGGTCACGCTCTCCTGCACGTAGGCGTGATAGAGCGGGTCGAGCGTGGCTCGCAGGCGGCGCGGGACCTCCTCGGCCGGTTCCATCAGGCCGCCCCGGGGGAGGAATTCGAACGTGGTGTAGGCTGCGAAGTTCGCCCGGGGATCCACCTCGGCGTGCACGGCGAGGCGCGCGCAGCCCGAAGCCAGGGTGCTCACGGCGGCCGCCGTGAGCACGACGGCCAGGGTGGTCGACGCGGCCGCGAGCGCCTGCCGCCGCCCGTGGAGCGGCGCTCCGGTCAAGCGCGTTCGCGGGGGGCGTGCCCGCGGGAGCGATGGTTCAGAGATCCGTCGAGGCAGCATGTTCACCTCCTCGTCGCCCGGGCGTCCAGCGTCCGGCGCCGCCGAGGCAGCGCCCCGGCGCCGCCGAGCGCCGCATCCCGGCGCCGCCGAGCGCCGTATCCCGGCGCCGCCGAGCGCCGCGTCCCGGCTGGATTCTCGGTTCTTGCTCCAGCCGGATCCAGCCCTATCCACACCTGGCGCTCACTTCGGGTCCCGCCGAGATGGGAGCCGCGGCCGTCGGACGCAGGGCCACTCACAGGCCTTTTGCGCCGACGGCCCCAATCCTCTACCCTCGCGGACAAGGCTGGCCCGAGCGTGCCGGTGAGCGACGCGCCGGATGCTGCCCGCTCGCTCAGGCCGGCTCGTCCAGGCCGGCCCGCCGCGAAGGTCACGGGCAACTGACCTCGGCGACACGGGGAGGAGGATGCCAGGATGTTCTCTGCCGGACAGGGCGGACGAGGCGCCTGGACGCGTCCCGAGGTGTGGGCGCGCCCGCGCATCGGCGTGACGTTGATGGTCGATGAGCCGGAGCGGGACACGCACCTGCCGCGCTATGGCATGAATCGCAGCTACTTCGATGCCATCCGCAGGGCCGGCGGCGTCCCGGTGCCCCTCGCGCCGGGAGCGGCGGAGGAGATGCGGCTCTACTTCCGCGACCCGGACGCGCCCGACGTTGCGACGCCGCTCGAGCTCGACGGCGTCTGCTTGACCGGGGGAGGGGACCTCGAACCGTCCTGCTTCGGCCAGGAACGACATGCGCTCTGCGGCCCGCCCGACGCCGAGCGCGACCGCATGGAGCTGTCGCTGCTCGACCTGATCCGCCCGACACGCCTTCCGGTGCTGGCCATCTGCCGCGGAATCCAGGTCCTGAACGTGGCCCGCGGCGGCACCCTCATCCAGGACATCGCCAGCCAGAGACCGGAGGCCGTCGAGCACTACTACACGGCCCCCAGTCCGCGCGACCACCCGGCGCACGAGATTCGCATCGCGCCCGACAGCCGCCTGGCGCGCATCCTCGGTTGCACGAGGCTCACCACCAACAGCATCCATCACCAGGCCGTCGACGTCCTGGGGGATGGCCTGGCGGCGACGGCGTGGGCGCCGGACGGGATCATCGAGGCGCTGGAGTCGTCGGATCCGCGCGACGACCGCTATCTGATCGCCGTGCAGTTCCACCCCGAGGACCTGCAGGCGCTGGCGCCGATCCGCCGCCTGTTCGCGTCGCTGGTCACGGCCGCGCACGAGTACCGCTTGCGAAGCTAGGTGCGCCGGTCGCGCCGGGCGGGTGCGCGGGCGCGGGCGCGGGGGCGAAGCTAGGCGCGCCGGTCGCGCCGGGCGATCTCGCGGCCGCGGGCGAGGACTTCGTCGAGGATCCGATCCAACAATGCCGGTCGCGCCAGGGGGTGGAGCACCACGAAGCGCAGCCAGCGCCGCCCGCGGTGACGTGGAATCGAGATCCATCCCGGGCCCGCCACGCCCAGCGCGGCGTGGATCGCCACCTGCAGGCGGTCGAGGGCCTCCGCATCACGCACCGGATCGAGACCCGCCGGTCGATAGCGGAGGCAGACGATGTTGAGCTGGGGCGGGGTCATCAGATCGAGCTGTGGCTCGCGGGCGACCCGCGCCGCCAGGTCGCGGGCGCGCGCCAACGAGTCGATCATCAGATCGGCCAGCAGATCCAGACCGAAGTGCTCGAGGGTCAGCCACAGCTTCAGGACATCCACGCGCCGCGTGCCCTGGATGGTGTACTCGCCCACGTTGCGCCGCGGGTCAGCGATGTCACCATTGCCGAGGCTGCCGTAGGGGAAGGTCTCGCGCACCGCCGCGGCGACCCGGCGGCTGTCGCGGAAGAACACCCCGGCGCAGACCTTGGGAACGAAGAGCCACTTCTGTGGATTGAACGTGACCGAGTCGGCCAGCTCGATGCCTTGCATGAGCGCCCGCGCGGGGCCGCCGCGATCGGGCGGGCAGACGAGGAGCGAGCCGCCGTAGGCCGCGTCGACGTGATACCAGAGGCCCTCGCTGCGCGCGATGCGGCCGATCGCATCCAGAGGATCGACGGCCGCGGTCACCGTCGTGCCGGCGATGCCGACGACGGCGAAGGGCCAACGCCCGCGGGCGCGCAGATCGCGAATCGCCTCTTGCAGGGCATCGGGGCGCAGGCGCAGCTCATCATCGGTCGCGACGCGCACCAGACCCTGCGAGCCGAATCCCAGGATGTTGACGATCTTGTCGAGCGAATAATGGGCTTCCTCGGAGGCCAGGATCACCGGCGGCCCCGGCGCCGCGGCGAGGCCTCGCTCGCGGAACGCCGCGCCGCACATGACGTTGCGCGCGGCCAGCATGGCCGACAGATTGGCGAGGCTGCCGCCGCTCACCAGGAAGCCGGTGGGGGTAGTCGCCGCGGAATCCCGGCCCGCGCCGCCGGCGCCCGGCCAGCCGATCGCGCGGGCCACCCAGTCGAGCAGCCGCGCCTCCATCTCGGTGAAGACCGGCGACATCTCCCAGCAGAGCATGTTGTTGTTGAGCGCCGAGACGAGCATGTCGGAGAAGGCGCCAATGGCGCCCGGCAGCGTGTCCATGTGGCCGACGTAGCCCGGATGGGCCACGTTCATGACGCGGTTGAGCACGCGCTCGCGGACGAGCCCGATGAGCTCGGCGGCCGGGCGACCGGCGCGCGGCGGCTGGTAGCCCGCCGGCACGGGCCCGCCGCGCCCGAGCCCTGCCGCGTCACCCGGCGCGGGCAGGAGCGGCCCGCGGCCGGCCTCGCCCAGCGCTTCGACGGTGAGATCGAGAAAGCTCTGGCCCAGGGCGCGGACCTCGGCGCGGTTCGAACCGTCGGGGAAGATGAAAAAGGGCCCGGAGCGCAGGCGCGCCTCGAGCGGCGCGCTCTCCGGCAGCGCGGCCTCGCGCGACGTGGCGTCGAGCGGCGCGACCGGCTCGCCTGCTTGTTCGTCCCCTGCGTGCATGGACCCTCATCCGCCCGCGGCGCACGCGAGGCGAGCGCCGCATGCAAAGTGGAAGCGTGAAGCGCGAATAGTAGCATCCCGCCGGCAGGGGTCTCAATCCCGGCGAAGCTCCGGTGAATCCGTGGCCGCGGCTGCGCACGGACGGTCCGCGCCGGCTTCGCCCGCCCCGGTCGTGATCCGCGCGTCTGTCTGGCTCGGCGCTGGCCAGTCCCGGCCCCCGAGTGCCCGCCGGCCAGATCCGGCCCCCGAGTGCCCGCCGGGCCTCGCGGGCCGGCCCCGCAGCTGCTTGAAACCAGGCGCGATGCGGAGCGAATCTTGCAGCGAGGGGGAGGATCACCACCATGAACGCGACGCCGTGGTTCGAGAACGAGAGCTTCTGGCTGGCGCTGGCCCCGATCTTCTTCGGTGAGCGGCGCCTGGCGATCACGCCCGAGCAGACCGATCAGCTCCTGGCCCTGCTGGAGATCGAGCCGGGAGCGAGCGTGCTCGATCTGTGCTGCGGGCCGGGCCGACACAGCGTCGAGCTCGCCCGCCGGGGCTATCGCGTGACGGGCGTCGACCGGCAGCGCGACTACGTCGCGCGGGCCCGGGAGCGCGCCGCCGCCGAGAATCTCGCGGTGGAGTTCATCGTCGAGGACATGCGCCGCTTCGTGCGTCCCGGGGCCTTCGACGCCGTCATCAACATGTTCACCTCCTTCGGGTACTTCGCGGACCCGGACGACGACCGGCTCGTGCTCGAGCGCGCCTTCGCCTCGCTCAAGCCGGGCGGTCGGATCCTGCTCGAGCTGATCGGCCGCGAGAGCCTCGCGCGGGTGTTCCGCGAGCGCGATTGGGACCAGGAGGAGGACGGGACGATCCTGCTCCAGGAGCGGCGGCTGGCGCCGGACTGGGGGTGGATCGACAACCGCTGGATTCTGATCCGCGACGGCCGGTGCGAGGAGTTCCGATTCGGCCACCGCCTCTACACCGGCACCGAGCTTGAGGCGCTGCTGCGCGGGTGCGGGTTCACCGGCGTGCGGGTGTTGGGCAGCCTCGCGGGGGCGCCCTACGATCACCAGGCCGGGCGGCTGGTGGTGCACGCGCGCAAATGAGAGCTGGACCTGTCCGAGGGCCGGCGCCCGCCCGCGACGAAACCGCTGGGAGCGACGGGAATCCCCGGCCGGACTATGCCGGCCGGGGATCCGTTTGCCCGCACGGGGGCCGGTCCGTGCGGACGTTTCGTGTCCGAGCGCGACCGCCGGCGCGTCAGCGCAGCACGAACGCGCGCTGCGAGCCGGCGCCGGCCGCGGACTCGACACGGTAGAGATACAGACCCGAGCTCAGGATCCGGCCGGAGTCGTCTCGGCCGTCCCACCGCCACGTGTGCGTGCCGGCCGGCAGCATCTGCCCCTGCAGGGCCGTACGCACCTGACGGCCCGCGACATCGTAGACGCGCAGACTCACGGCGCCCGGTGACGTCAGGACGAACTGCACGCCGCTCTGGATCCCGGTGACGGACAGGCTCGCATGAGCCGGGAGGCCGGCCGGGGCGCCGCGGAGCGGTCGGCCCTCGATCTCATAGCCGTCGGAGAGCGTGTTCATGAAGGCCACGATCGCGTCGACCTCCTCCGGCGTGAGCCCGAGGTTGCCGAGCTCCTCGTCGTTCACGTTCTCCGGCACCTCCGGCTCGGGCCATCCGCCCAGATCGCGGGTGTTGTAGAAGTCGACCACCTCGTGGAGGGTCGTGAACACGCCGTTGTGCATGTAGGCCTGGACGAATTCGGGATAGGGCTTGCGGCCGACGTTGCGCAGCGTCGGGACCTTCATCTTCCCCATCTCCGATTCGAGTCCCAGGACGGCCCCGAGGCCGTAGTCGACGAAGTCCTCGCCCATGGGATTGAAGTGGGTCGGCATGTGATAGAACGGGTTGCGAGGGTTACGCGGCGTGCCGAGGTTGTCGTAGGTGTAGTCGGTGAAGAGGGGCGGCTCGCCGCCGGGCCCGGGCTGGCTGATGTGGCAGGCGGCGCAGTTGCCCTGTCCCTCGAACAGCGCCAGGCCGAGCAGCTCTTGCGCGGTCAGATCCACCTGGCCCGCCAGATAGTAGTCATACTTGGAGGTGAACTGGTTCACCTCGAACGACGCCTCATAGGCGGCGATGGAGACGGCGATCTGGTGGTAGGCGGCCGGGACGTTGTTGAGCGAGCCGGGGCCCCAGACCTGCTCGAAGAGGCTCGCGTAGTCGCCCAGGCGGATCTTGCGGACGACCGTCTTCTGGTTGGGGTTGTTCTGCTCGAGCGGGTTGAGGAACGGACCCTTGGCCTGCTCGATGACGTTGAGCGCCCGCCCGTCCCAGAACATCCCGCCCACGTAGAGCTCTTCGAGCTCATCGTAGTGGAAGTCGGGGCTGAACGAGGCGTAGGCCGCCGCCGGCGGCTTGCGGTTGCCGAACCGCGTGTGGATGGCGCCCGGGTAGACGCCGGTCTCCAGGTTGATCTCTGAAATGGGTCCCGTGAACCCGACCTCCGGGCCGTGACAGGTCGCGCACGACTGGCCCGGCGGCGTCGACAGGTACTCGTCAAAGAAGATCAGCTTGCCCAGCTCTTCCAGCGGTGTGAGCTCGTCGGCCAACGGGCTGCCGGTCGCCAGCAGACAGCCCACGGCTACCAGACAGGACAAACGCCTCCTCATGATCCCCTCCCTGCACTGTGTTGGATGAAGCCCTCTACCCATCGAAGCGGACGCTCGGACGGCGCGCTTGATACGCCGCCCGGTGCCCCATGCCCTGCTCCGCCGGCGGCCCTCAGCGCACCAGCGTGGCCTTGCGCCAGAAGAGCTCCGTGCCGGTCTGATAGCGTACGAAGTACACCCCCGCCGCAAGCGGCTGGCCTTCGTCACCGAGCCCGTCCCACTGGACCGCATGGCGGCCCGCCGCCTGCTGCCCCCGCGTCAGGGTGCGCACCCGGCGGCCGTGAACGTCATAGACGCCCACATCGACGGCGCCTGGCGCGGCCAGGCTGTAGTGGATCGTGGTTCCGGCCCCGAAGGGATTTGGCTGGCCATGGCCGAGGGCGGTCACCAGCCTGGCGTCTGGCCGATCTTGCCCGACAGCGCTGACCGGGATGTCCACCGGCACGCGCACCTCGGCCATTGCCACCGGGGCGCAGCGGCCCTGCGCCACCCAGGCGTTGTACAGATCGACGCCGGCCGAATTGGTCTGGTTCTCGTCGCGCAGGAACTCGACATACTCCTTGCTCGTGAGCTGGTAGTACAGGGTCACGATCGCCGAGTCGGCCATCGCCGGCAGGAGATAGTCCGTATCGTCCCAGTACTGCCCGTCGGCGTACGCGTGGTGGACGGGCGGCGACTGGATCTCGGCGAAGGCGGCGTTGTTGAAGCCGCGCGGCGGGATGCGATTGTCGTGGAAGATGGTGTCGTTCAGCACGAAGTGGAACGAGGGGCCCGCGTCGAGACCCAGCGCTCCCGCGAGGGCCGCGCTCAGTCCCGGATGGATCTCGTAGACCTTGATCTGCTCGTCGTGGACGAGGACGCCGGTGGCCGCATCGTAGGCGCCGGACTCGAAGACGGTCTGCCCGGCGGCGTCGATGGCGCGGACGTTGACCCAGATGCGGCGGCCCTCCGGGTAGCCCGAGGGCAGCTTGTGGCCGGTCTCGTTGGTCACCCGCACGGTGATGCCCGTGGCCGTGGGGGTCGCGGTCAAAGTGGCCGCCAGCTCCAGCATGTGGATCGCCCGCGCGCTGGCCGCCGCGAGCTGCTGCACGTTCACCTCGCCGGGGTAGAAGTCGTCCACGATGTCGGGCAGGAAGGTGTTGCCGCCCATCAGGTCGTGCAAGCCGAGATCATTCCGCACGGGCGCCGAGGTCTGCACGGCTCCCTTGCCGGTGACGTCGCGCATGTGGCAGTCCTGGCACGTCGAGACGACGCCGCCGGGCTTGTTGCCGGCGAATTGCGGCGCGTAGACGCCGGAGGTTGCGTACTCGCTGCGCGACCACTCGCTGAACGTGCGCTCGATGGGGAACATGTTGCGCAGATTCATGTCGGGGTGTTCCTCGTCGAACGCGTTGGGCGCGTACACGGTGCCCCCGACGCGCACGAAGACCGGGTTGCTGACGTCATGGCAGACGCCGCACAGATTGGCCGAGCGATGGTAGGGCGACTCGAGGAAGGCGTGCGCGGCGATCGCGTCGGCGTAGGGACCGCGCCGCACGGGGGCCGGATCGCTCACGAACTGCCCGTTGCCGTACTGCAGCGGCAGCGGGTCGATGTGGGCGAGGACCTCCTGGTCCTCTGGCGGGCTCACGCCGGGGACGTAGGTGTGATCGACGAAGCGGTGGCAGAAGTCGCACTGCACGCCGAAGCGGTCCTTGGCGGTCAGCAGGCCGCCGCCTGTGTCGACCGAGCGGCCTTCCTGCCAGCCGCCGGGCGTGTGGCAGCGCAGGCACAGGTCGCCGACCGAGGGCGCGTCCTGCTCCGCCACCGCGACGCAGGCGAGGAACAGCGGATCGCGGGCCGCCTGGCCCATCGCGCTGCCGCCCCAGTTGAACCAGGGCTCGACCGCGTGATCGTAGTTGCCGTGGCAGCTCGCGCAGGAGACGGCCGGATCGTCCAGCACGGCTCCCTCGAGCGGCTGGGTGCCGGGGAGCTCCATGTCGCGCAGCGTGGAGGCCACGTAGCCGGGCGGCGTCGGGGTGATCGTGAAGCTGCCATTGCTGGCGTCGCGGCCGGCGTTGCCGGCGTTGTCGACCGCCTCCACGCGGATGCGGTTGGCGGCGCCCGGCAGATTGGGCACGAACCAGGCGAAGGCGCCGGTCGCATTGAGCCGCAGGCCCACCGGCTCGTAGCTCAAACCCTCGTCGTCCGACAGGAAGACGTTCACATAGGCGATGCCGCTCTCATCGGTGGCCGTGTAGGCGACCGAGTAGGTCGCCTCGGCCCCGATCATCTCGCCGCCGTTGGGCGACAGGACGGTGACGACCGGCGCGGTGGTGTCGGCGCCGCCGGAGGGGGTGAGATAGGGCGTGATCTCGCTCCGCAGCACGTTGAGCGTGCTGTTCACATTGCCCGCGGTGAGACCGGGAAAGGTCGGCGTGTTGCTGAAGTGCTCGAGGTCGGTGATCTCCACCCGACTCGTGAATCCGTCCGTGTCGGAGTCATCGCCCTCTACCGCCGCGATGGCCTGCGCGTTGGACATGCCCCCGGCCAGCTTGACCTCGATCGCCAGGCCGTACGGATTGCGGGCGCCGCCGCCGTCGAAGTTGAAGTGGCAGACCCCGCAGTGGGCGACGTTGCTGGGAACGTCGTCGAGCACGCTCCCGACCGCTCCGGGGTAGCGACTGAAGAAGGCGTTGCGGATCGGATTGCGGGCCTGCGGGGGTTGCCAGACCAGCGTGAGCAACCCGAGAGCCAGAAAAAGGACGACCAGGAAGCGGAAACGAGAATGCATGCCGAACCTCCGCGGGCGGCCCGGACAGCTTCGCCCGACGTGCCCCGCGACCCGCGGCGCCGTCGTCGAATCGGGCCCACCCAGGTGCGGCACAAGAGGGTGGCAGAGGGGAGTCTCGCACAGCCGGGTCGCTTCGGCAACCGAATACCAGCGGTCTCGGCCCGGAGCCGCCCCGCGGGCGCGCCCTCGCGCCCGGCGCCCATACGAGCCCACCGAGCGCGTGGCGCCAATTCGGGCGCCCTCCGGTCGGGCTCTCGCCGGTCCCGCCCCGGGTCTCCCAGGTTGACCTTTCCGGTTCCGGGGGGTAGACTATGTCCAAGTGGTGTCGTGCGCGCGCCGCGCGGCTTCGGAGTCTGCGCGCACGTTTCCGCTGGTCGGCTCCACCCGGGGGGTGCAACCATGCGCTGGTCTCTCTTCCCGATGATGGCTTCCATGGTCGTTCTGCTGGCGCTGCCGCTTTGCGCCCGGGCCGAGCTCGACTACGTCCCCGATCAGATCTGCTGCATGCTGGAAGAAGGCCATACGATCGAGGAGATCAACCAGCGCTGGGGCACCGCGACGCTCATGGCCGACCTTGAATCGGAGATCTTCCTGCTGCGGGCCCCCGCCGTGGGGAATCTGCTCGAGTTCATCGCGCTCATGGCGCTCGACGAGGCGATCGACGTGGTCGACGCGAACTGGCGGCTCGAAACGCCCGAGGGCGTGCGCCAGATGGTGGTCGCGGTGGTCGGCGGCACCTGGGGCGATTTCGTCGACCAGTCGATGACCGAGCGCATCGGCCTGGAGGCCGCGCACGCGATCACCCGCGGCGCCGGGGTGACCGTGGCGGTGCTCGACACGGGCGTCGATCCCACACACGAGGCCTTGGCGGGGCGGCTGACGACCTACGGCTTCGACTGCATCGACTTCGATCAGTACCCCTGGGAAACATCCAACGGCCTGGACGACGACGGAGACGGCCAGATCGACGAGGGCTACGGCCACGGGACGATGGTGGCCGGCCTGGTCGCGCTCGTGGCGCCGGAGGCGCGCATCATGCCGATCCGCGTGCTCGACGACGAAGGGCGCGGCACGCTGTTCGGGGTGGCCAAGGGCATCGTGACCGCCTCCGCGCACGGGGCGAACATCATCAACGCCAGCTTCGGGACCCCTCAGGTCGTGGAGACCATCAAGCGCAAGCTGCGCGTGGCCACCGTACACCGCACGTTCACGGTCGCGGGGGCGGGCAATCGCGACCTCGAGTTCCCGCCCTACCATCCGGCCTGCGACTCGCTGGCCTTCATGGTGACCGCCCTCGACTCGGCCGACGTCAAGGCCGGCTTCGCCGACTACAGCGCGCGCGTGATCGTCTCGGCGCCCGGGGCGGGCCTGCTCAGCGCCTATCCGGGCGGCTGGGCGATCGGGAGCGGCTGCTCGTTCGCGACGCCGCTCGTGGCCGGAGAGATGGCGCTTCTGCTGAGCGTCCAGCCGGTGCAGAGCTATGCGAGCATGCGCGCGCTGGTCGCGGCCGGCGTCGATCCCATCTACTACCTGCCGGGCAACGGGCCCTACGCGGGCAAGCTGGGGGCGGGGCGGATCAACCTGCCGGTGGCCCTGGGAGACATGAGCGCCGTTCCAATCCGGGACGACCCGGCCCGCGCGATCCGCGTCTGGCCCAATCCGGCGCGCGGCGCTGTGCAGCTCGCACTGCCCGGAGGAACTCCGGGGCCCTGGCGGCTGTCCGTCCACGACGCCGCCGGGCGGCTCGTTCAGGTTGCCCGCTCGAGCGACGGCGCCGGGCCGGGCTGGTCGGCGCGCGATCTGGCTGGCCGGCTGGCTTCGCCCGGGATCTACTACCTCCGGCTGACGGCCGGCGAGGCAACCGCCACGACCGCCGTCACGATCCTGCGCTGAGTTCCGGCGCCCAGGCCCCGCTCTCACACCGCGGCTGCCCGAGCCCGTCCAGGCCGTAGTTCCGTCCCAACCGTGTATTTCCCGGCTCTCTCCCCACGTCCATCCACTGCGGGGTAATTGCACCCTGGTCGCAGGGGGGTGTTGGCGCACCCCCGCGGGGAGAGAGCGGATGGGATCGGTGCCTGGATCGCCCAGGATCGCGATGTACTCGCATGACACCTTCGGGCTGGGGCACCTCACCCGCACGACCCGTCTGGCCGAGGGGATCACCAGGGCGCTCCCCGGTTGCAGCGTTCTCATTCTGTCGGGCTCGCCGATCGCCCACCGCTTCGCGTTTCCCGCGGGCGTCGACTACATCAAGCTGCCGGCGGTCGTGAAGACCGGCCCCGAGACCTACCTGCCGCGCGAGCTGGGCATATCGAGGGAATCGATCCGCCGCATGCGCGCGCAGATCATCAGCGATGCCGTCGAGGAATTCCGGCCGCACCTCTTCCTGGTGGACAACGTGCCGGCCGGCATGAAGGGCGAGCTGCTGCCGGTGCTCGCGCACCTGCGCCGTCACCGGCCCAAGACGAGGGTCCATCTCAACCTGCGCGACGTGCTGGATGATCCCGAGGTGATTCGCGGCGCCTGGCGGCGCGATGACGTCTACGGGCTGCTGCGGGAGCACTACGACGCGATTCACGTCTTTGGGCTGCCGGACCTGTTCGACGCCATCGAGGCCTACGATCTGCCGGCCGACCGCAGCGAGCACCTGGGCTACATCGGGCCCTTCGGCTGCGGCAATCACGCCGAGAGCAGGCCCGGCCCTGCGCCCGCCAAGGCCGGGCGATGGCGCGTGCTGGCGACGGTAGGCGGCGGAGGCGACGGGGTTCCGATCCTCGAAACCGTAGGCAGATTGCAGGCCCGCCTGGGCGAGCGCAGTCCCTTTCTGTTTCACGTGGTCACTGGGCCGCTCATGCAGCCCGAGCTGCGCCAGGCGGTGGCGCAGCAGATGGCCGAGCTGCGCGGCGTGAGCCTGCACGAGTACGTCGAGGACCTGCCCGCGTGGATGGCGGGCTGCGATCTCGTCCTCTCGATGGGGGGCTACAACACGATGTGCGAGGTCCTGGCCTGCGGGCGGCGATCGCTCATCGTTCCGCGGGTCTCCCCGCGCCGGGAACAGCTCATCCGCGCGCGCGCCTTCGAGCAGCAGGGTCATGTGGATGTGATCGATCCTCGCGAGCTGAGCGCCGACGCCCTCGCGGCCGGCCTGGAACGGGCGCTTGAGCGCCCGCCGGCTCTCCCGGCGGACGGCCGTATCCTCGGCGGCGTTCCCGCGCTGCAGCGGCGGATCCGGGGCCTGCTGGGCTGGTCCATCCCTCGATCGCGACGGCCGGAGTCCAGCGACGATCGTCCGTCGCGCCCCTGGTCCGAGCGCAGCCTGGCGGCCCGCGCCGGACAGGGCCGGCACCTCGGGCCGCTGCTGCTCGCGCTGGCGGCCCTCGGGGCTCCGGCGGCGCACACGGCGCGGGCGGACCTGCGCCCGGTGCGCCTGGCGGCCGAGATCGAGGCGAGTTACGACACCAATCTGCTGAACGCCTCCGGCGCCGAGCTGGGCGCGTTCCGGGCCGGGGACCCCGGGAGCTACTTCGTCATCGACCGCCTGGAGGACGGCGCGCTCCGCGCCGCGGTGGAGGCCGACTGGTCGCTGGGCCGCTGGGCAGGCGTGAAGCCCAAGCTGCGGATGGGCTACGCGCGCGACCAGGCGCTGCACAATCCGATCACCGGAGTGAGCACGTACGAGGCGCAGATCACGGCCCGGTTCGCGCCCCGCACGCGCACCGGGCTGGCGGGCGCCTATCGGCCGCAAGTCTACGGGCGGCACCGCGCGGACAAGGACGCGCGGCCCGGCGATCCGCGGTTCCGCGCGGAGGCCCATCGCCGCTGGGACCTCGAGTGGAGCCTCGAGCAGGCCATCGACGGACCCTTCCGGCGGTCCGTCACCCTGGGCGTGGCCGCCGAGGGATCGTGGAAGGAGTACACCGAGCCCTTCGTCGAGCGGAATCAGCGCCGCCTGACCCTCGAGCTGCAGGCCGCCACGGCCCTGCACCGCCTGGTCTACCTCGAGCTGGCCGGGGGATGGCGGCGCGCCCTGTCGCGCAACGAACCGGATCTCGGCAAGGATCTGTCGTACTACGAGTGGGAAATCGCGCCCGAGATCACGTGGTCCGCGCTCACGGAGCGCGCCGAGCTCTCGGCCACGTTGGATCTGGCGTGGCGGCACTACACCTCGCGCGCGCCGCAGGACTCGAACCACTACCGGCGGCATGACCTGTTGGGGGCGGTCGGCGCTCAGGTGCTCTATCGCCTGGGGCGCGGGCTGGCCTGGCGTGTGGCCGCCACGCACGCCTGGCGTTCGGCCGCGTTGAGCTCGGGTCACGCGGTCGACTACGACGAGGAAGGGGACTTCTCCGAGTGGGTTTCCTCGACGGGCCTGCGCTACGAGTGGGAGCCCTAGGGGAGGCGGGGAACGGCGGGCGGGGGGCCCGGCGACTGACGAGCACGGGAACCCGGTGGGGCGACGAACCGGGATTCCCGGGGAGTGACGAGCATGTGTGAACCCCATAGCGATGCCGCGGCGCCCGACGTCGCGCGCGGCGGTCGGTTTCTCGCCCGGTCGGCCCGAGCTCTGGCGGTCATCTTCGCCCTCGCGCCGGTCGGCGCAGGCGTGGTCTCGGCCGCCGGCATCTGGCCTGTCTTTCACGGAGACGCGCGTCACTCGGGCGCGACCATGCGCGATGTGCCCTACGATTCCATGGTGGCCTGGTCGTATGCGACCGGCGACAGCATTCTCTACGCCTCGCCGGCCGTGGGCGCCGACGGGACGGTGTACGTCGGCAACCTGGACAAGAAGCTCGTCGCCCTGACGCCGCACGGAGCGCCGCGTTGGGTGTTCACCGGCCAGGGCAACTTCCGCTACTCGACGCCGGCCATCGCCGAGGACGGCACGATCTACGTGGGCGCCAGCGACGGCGTGCTGTACGCCGTTCGCCCGAACGGCACGCGCAGGTGGACCTTCCAGGCCGGCGGCGCGATCAAGACCTCGCCCAACATCGGGGCCGGGGGCATCGTCTACTTCGGGGCCGACGACGGGCGCCTCTACGCGGTGCGACCCGACAGCACGCTGGCCTGGTCCTACGCGACCGGAGGGATCGTGCGCAGCTCGCCGGCCGTCGGCCCGGACGGCACGATCTTCTTCGGTTCATCCGACCACTACCTCTACGCGCTCTGGCCCAACGGCACCCTGCGCTGGCGCGCCGCCACCGGCGGCGAGATCAAGTACTGCTCGCCCGCGGTCAGCAGCGACAACATCGTCTACTTCGGGTCCTACGACGAGTACATGTACGCGGTTACGATCGATCAAGAGCTCGTGTACGCGACTTACACAGGGCACGTCATTCGCTCGTCTCCCGCCCTGACGCCCGACGGCCGGGTCTTCGTCGGCAGCGGCGATGACCTGCTCGCCATCAGCGCCGAGGGGGAGATCGAGTGGGCGTATGACACCGGGGGCGACGTCGCCAGCTCGCCGCTCTACTCCATCTCGGATGAGGCGGTCTGCGTCGGGTCGGACAACGGCGTGTTCTACTGCCTGCACGAAGACGGATCGACCGATTGGACCTACGCCTTCGGGTGGCCCGTGCGCTCCAGTCCGGCGCCCGGATACGGCGGCATGGTCCACGTGGCCGACATGTCCGGGGTTCTCTGGACCTTCGGGATCGCTCCGGGCGTCGACGTCGCCGAACAACCGTACGCCGGCGGACGCCCCGCGTTGACGGGCTGCCCGAATCCCTCGACGGGACAGGTGGCCCTGCGGCTCGGGAGCGAGCTGGGGCTGGAGGAGCGCATCTTCGTCCTGGATGCGGCCGGCCGGTGCGTGGCGGTTCTCAGGGGGCGGGGGCGCGACCTGAGCTGGGATGGGCGGGATGCGCGGGGCGTTCCCGTCGCGGCGGGCAGCTACCTATTCCAGCGGCCGGCGACGGGCTCGACCGGCCGCGTGCTGATCCTGCGATGACGGCGCGGCCTGACGCGGGGAGGGGCCGACGGTTGCCGGGCCCGCTGGCGGCGCTGCTGTCCGCGACGATCTGGCTGGCGGGCTGTGAAGCGGACCTGCACGACGGCGTCGGCCCGCGCGTGCCGGTGCCCAACGTGATGGGCAGGGTAGTGCGGATCGATGCGCCGGCGGAGGGCCTCCAGGTGGAGCTACGCCGCGCCGCCGACGCGGTGGTGACCGACAGCAGCGACACCGACGGCGGCGGAGGCTTCGCCTTCGCGGACGTCGGCCCAGGGGGCTGGGAGGTGAAGATCTCCGGCGACGAGACGGGCGATTTCGAGGCGCTCACGCGCGAATTCACCGTGACCGACGCGGAGAGCCTGGTGGCCTTGGGCGAGCTCGATATCTGGTCCCACGGCGCCATGCCGCTCGCGCCGCAGGACGGAGTCGGCGTGCCGCGGCCCAGCCTGTTCACTCCCCTGTTGCTGCAGTGGAGGCCGCCGTCGCGCGCGGCGGACTGGGCCCGGGCCCAGGTGTACGACAGCTCGGGGGCGGCGGTCTGGTTCTCGGCCAAGGGAACGGGCAGCGAAGTGATATGGAACGGGCTCGGCAGCGAGGGCCCGTACGCGGGCCGCCCGGTGCCCGCGGGCGACTACACGTGGCGCGTCAAGCTGGGCTTCTCGGATGGCACGGAAGCGCGGCTCGACTGGCGCCGGGTGCGATTCGAATGATGGCCCAGCGCGCACACGGTCGCGAGGCCCCGGCGCCCGCCCGCGGCGCCGGCCGGGCGGCGGCGGCGATGCGGGCGCCGGCGCCGGAGGCCCGTCTCGGATACGTCGCCAAGATGTTCCCGCGCATCTCGGAGACGTTCATCCTCAAAGAAGTGCTCGCGCTGAAAGCGGCCGGCGTGCCGGTGCGGATCTACTCGCTGATGCCGCCCACGCGCGATGCCCGCACGCATCCCGAGGCCTGGGAGCTGCTGCCGGAGGTTCTGATCGCGCCG
>CAZRWW010000089.1:15640-21981 GCA_964603725.1 uncultured bacterium | reverse complement strand
TGGCGACCCTGGCGGCCGGATTCGTGAGCGCGGCGGACGCCCAGTACATCACCTTCGGCAAGAACAAGGTCAACTACCGCGCCTTCGACTGGCAGCTGCTGCGCAGCGACCACTTCGAGCTGTACTACTATCCCGAGGAGCAAGAACTGGCCGGGATCGTCCTGGCGGCGGCCGAGCGCAGCTATGAGCACCATCGGGCGGCCTTCGCCATCGACCTGCGCGAGCCGATCCCGGTCATTCTCTACAGCAGTCACCACGACTTCGAGCAGACCAACGTCACCCCGATCATCATGCCGGAGGGCGTGACCGGGCTGACCGACCTGCTGCGGGGCCGGGTGCTACTGCCTTTCGACGGGTCGTTCCACAACTTCTACAACACCCTGCAGCACGAGCTGGTGCACGCCTTCCAGCGCGCCGTCGGCGGCCGACTGACGCAAGAGCGCGACCGGCCGCGGGCCGCGCCGATTCCCCTCTGGTTCACGGAGGGCATCGCCGAGCACTGGTCGGCGCGGTGGGACGCCGACGGAGACATGATCCTGCGCGATCTCGTCATCGCGGGCAAGCTCCCGGCGGTGGGCGAGTTCTGGCGCTATCAGGGCACCTTCACGATGTACAAGCTCGGCCAGTCGGTGGTCGAGTTCATCGAAGAGACCTACGGACCGGACAAGCTGCTCCTGTTCTACAGCGACGCCTGGCGCCGCCGGCGCTTCAGCGACCTGTTCCCGGTGGTGCTGGGGGTGACCGAGGAGGAGTTCTCCTCGCGGTGGATGCACTGGCTGCGCGAGCGCTACTACCCCGACGTGCTGGCCGGCGACCCGATCTTGCACGCGGCGCGCCAGGTCTCGCGGCACGGCGCCGAGCTGAAGCCCACGCCGGTGCCGGCGGGCATCCCGGGATTCCGCGACAGCTACATCTTCATCTCGCAGCGCAGCGGCTACACCAGCATCTACAGCGCTGCGCTCGAGGGCGAGGAGCGCAACCTGCGCACGCTGGTCAAGGGACAGCGCAGCGCACGGTTCCTGTCGTTCCACGGTCATCGCAGCCGCATGGACGTCTCCGCGCAGGGCTGGCTCATCTTCTCCTCGCACAGCGGCGAGCGGGACGTGCTGGTCGTGCACGACATCGCATCGGGGCGGACGCTGCACACCTGGGGCTTCGCCGACCTGGTGGGCATCAGCTCTCCGCAGTGGGACGCGGCCGGCCGGCGGGTGGTCTTTGCCGGGCTGGGCCACAACGGGCAGTCGGACCTGTTCCTGTTCGACAGCGAGACGGGCGATTTGCGACGGCTGACCGACGATTGGTTCCATGATCTCGACCCGGCGCTGCACCCGGACGGGGAGCACGTGGTGTTCGTCTCCGACCGGGGCACGCACGGCCGCGAGGGGGCGCGCAACCTCTTCGAGCTCACCCTGGCGACCGGCGGCGTGCGCGCGCTCACCGACGGGCCCTGGTGGGACCTGGCGCCCGACTGGGACGAGGCCGGCGAGCAGCTCGTGTTCATCTCGACGCGCGACGGGTTGCGCGATCTCTACGTGATCGATCGCGACGGCCGCGGCGGGCGCCTGACCCATGCCCTCGAGGCCCTGGGCGACCCGCGCTGGCTGCCCGCCGGCGGTGAGGTGTTGGTCACCGTCTATCACGGGGAGCGCATGCACGCGGCGGTGATCCCCGTGGGCGCGCCGGCGGCGCACGACTCGATCGCGCCGCCTGACGCCCCGCCGACCGCTTGGAGCTGGACCGAGCCGCTGCCCGCGGTCGAGGCGCGGACGGAGCGCTACGCGCCGCGCTTCGCCATCGACGTCGCGCAAGGCGGGGTGGCGGTGGCGCCCGGGCTGGGCACCGACGAGGGCGTGCAACTGCTGCTGCGCGACCTAATGGGCAATCGCCTGGTCTTCTTCCAGCTCGGCAATGCCACGATCTCGACCGAGGACGTCCTGGACAACCTGGCGGGTGGCGTGTCCTACGTGGACCTGTCGCGCCGTGTCAACCGAGGCTGCGGCGTCTACTACGACGCGGGCACCTACTACGACGCGCTCGGGCGACCCTTCTTCGAGCGGCGCACGGGCGCCAACGTGACGCTCAGCTACCCTCTGTCCCGCTTCGAGCGCGTGCAGACGGCGATGGGGCTGGCCTTCTCCGAGAAGGACCACCCGGCGGCCAACCTGATGCGCAAGGGCATGCTGGCGACGCACTCGGTCTCCTGGATCCACGACACGGCCCTGTGGCTCCCGACCGGCCCGATCGATGGGGCGCGGCGGCACCTGACGCTCGGTCTGGCGATGAACCTGCGCCGGCCGGTCATCGAGACGATGTACGCCCTGGCCGACGCCCGGCGCTACCTGCGTCTGGGAACCTACTCGGCGCTGGCCCTGCGCGCGCAGGGCCGCTTCTCCGGGGGGCCCGATCCCCAGGTCTTCCTGCTGGGCGGATCGCACAGCCTGCGGGGCTATCCGCACGGCGCGCTGCACGGGACGCGCGCCCTTTTGGGCAACGCCGAGCTGCGCTTTCCCCTGCTGCGCACCTTCGTCCTCGTGCCGGCCGGGGTGGGGCCGATCGCGTTTCCGGGTCTGCAGGGCGCGGCGTTCGTGGATGCCGCTCGGGCCTGGGAGGGGAGCCGTCGCGGCGACTGGTCCGGCAGCTACGGATTCGGATTTCGGATGGGCCTGGGGGGCTTTCTGGTGCTGCGCCTGGACGTCGCCTGGCGCACGGATTTCTCGGAACGGGCCAGCCGGCGCGCCACGACCTTCTACATCGGCTGGGACTACTAGGAGCAGCGCGATGCCGCAGGGGACCAGGAAAGCGCGCATGGACGCCGGGCGCCGCCGCGCCCCGAGCGGCCCGCGGAGCGCGTGGGCGGCGCTGGCCGTGCTCCTCGCCCGGGCCGGGATCGCGTGGGCGGCGCTGGCGGTGCTGCTCGCCTCGGCCGGGATCGCGGCGGCGGCCCCGGCGCCGGCCGAGGCGTGGCGCACGGACCTCGGTCGCGCCCTCGGCGCGGCGATCGCGGCGGACGCGGACTGGGCGTACGCGGGAACGCTCGATGGGCGCATCGGCGCCGTGGCCCTGGCCGACGGCCGGCGCCGGTGGCGCGTGCGGCGCGACGGCGGTCTGCCCGGCGGGGTCGTGCTGGAAGGCGGGCGGCTGCTGGCGGCCAGCGACGAGCCTGACGGGCGGCTCTATTGCCTGGCGGCCGCCACGGGCGAGACGCTCTGGAGGGCCGACGTGGGGCCCAGCTTGGGCCCGCCCCTGGCGCATGGCGACCGGGTGCTGTGTGGATCCCTGCCCGGACGCGTGACGGCCTGCGGCCTGGAGAGCGGCGCGATCATCTGGCAGCGGCCGGCGCCGGGGCAGATCCGCGCGCCCCTGGCCGCGGCCGGAGGCCTCGTGCTGGTGCCCACGGTGGCCGACACCCTGGTGGCCCTGGACGCGGCCACGGGCGATTTCGCCTGGGGCGTCTCGCCGGGCGGCGCCCTCTACGGCCGACCGCTGGTGGACCGGGACGGGGTGTGGACGCTCAGCCACGAGGGTGTGCTCTCCTGCTGGGATCCGTCCTCGGGCGAGCTCCTGCGCCGCGCGCGCCTGGACGGCACGTACCGCACGGGCCCGGTGCGGGCGGGCCCGTGCCTCGTCGCGCTCTCCACGGGCGGGGGGCTCTGCGCCGTGGATGCTGCCACCCTGACGGTGCGCTGGCGCGCCGCGCTCGCGGGCGCCGGGCTCCGCGAGCCTGTAGCGGACGGCGAGGTGCTCTGGGTGGCGCTCGGCGACCGGAGCCTGCGGGCCGTCGGCGCTCTCGACGGTCGCCAGGTTGCGCGTCACGATTTCCGCCGCCCGCCGACGACCGGACCGGTGCGCGCGGGGGAGGGACTCCTCCTGGGCCTCGCGTCGGGCGAGCTGGTCCGCCTGCGCCCCGGCGGCGCCGGCGCAACGGGTGGCGTGGCGGCAGAACCCGATCCAGGGCGGGACCGAGCCGCCGACCTGACGTTGTGGCAACGGGGCGCCCTGCGGATCGATCCGGGCGGCGCCGCCGCCGCGGGCGGGCGGCTCCTGGCCGCCGCTGATGATCCGGGGCTCCTCACGGCTCCCCCGCCCGGGGGCGGCCCGATCCTGATCGACGGACGCGGCGCGCGCGGCCCGCGGCTGGCGGGTTGGGGGCGGATGTGGGCGGCCGGCTGGATCGCGGGCACGGGTCTGTCGCTGTGGCTCCAGCACGAGGCGGAGCAGGCGCACGGTCGGTACGAGGTCACGGGCGATCCGCGTGAACGGGGGCGCGAGTTCGACCGCGCCGAGCGGTACGATCGCGCGGCGCTGGGCGTGTGGGTCGCCGCGGAGGTGATGTTCGTGCTCATGGTCAGATGCTGGCTCAGCGAGGTGCCGTGATGGGCCGGCGCCGAATCGGGGGGCGCGGCGCGCGGGGGCGAGGGCGGCTCGTCGGCGGGCTCCTGCTGGGCGTGGCATTGGCCGGTTGCGGCGGAAGGGAGCACACCAATCCCTTCGACCCCGCCAATCCGGACACCGGCGGAGAACCGGGCGCCGCACGGGCGATGGCCCACTGCGAGCGAGTCGAGCTGCGCTGGTCGGATCTTGGCATCGCCGACCTGCAGGGCTTTCGGCTCTGGCGCGAGCGCCTGGCGCCAGAGCCCACCGCGCCCGTCGAGTTGACCGGAGAGCCCCTGCCGGCCGCGGCCCGCAGCTTCACCGACGACGGGGTGAGCAACGGGGCGCAGTACGCCTACACCGTCGAGTTTCTCTTCTCGCGCGGCTCCTCGGCCCGTGTGCGCGAGGTGCTGGCGCGGCCCGGCGCGGGGCTCCCGTGGGTCGCTGATCCGTGCGGCTACGGCCTTGCGTCGCTCACCCCGGACGGGCGCGCGCTGCGGCGCCGGGTCCACGACGGCGCGGCGGTCCTCGCCATCGACATCGACGAGCGGGCTCATCGGATCTACGCCGCGCGGATCGACGCCGGCGTGGTGCTCGTGGCCGGGACCGCCGACGGCGCGCTGCTGGATGAGATCGCGGCGCCCGGGGCGAGCTGCCTCGACTGGCACCCCGACCTCGGTGTCCTGGCCGTGGGGGCCTTCTACGAGCAGACCCTGAGTTGGTTCTCGCCCGCGGGCGATCTCATCGCCTCCGCGGTGTTGGACGGCCATCCGGAAGACGTGGCGCTGCGCGACAGCGCCACGACGTGGGTGGCGCTCCACGAAGGCCGCCTCCTGAGAGCGAGCTGGGATGGCGCGGGCGCGGCCCGCGTCGAGGTCGTGAGCGCGTCGCTCGAGCGCGCGGTGCGGGTGCTGGATGACCCGGCCGCGGGCGGCTGCTGGGTGGCCGATCGTGCGGGCGCAAGCGTCGCCTACTTCGGCGACGACGGCGAGCGCTTCCGAACCGCGAGCGGGCTGGTGGCCGAGCCGCTCGATCTGGCGCCGGCGGCGCTGGGCGGCTGCTGGGTCGCCGACCGCGGCAGCGGCGCGATCCTGCGGCTCAGCCGCGCCTGCGAGCTGCTGGCCAGCCGCCCCGGCCTCGGCCGCGTGACGAACGTGTGCGAGGACCCGCTCAGCGGCGCGCTGTGGATCACGATCGCCGAGGCCGGAGAAGTCGTGCGGCTCGACGCGGACGGCGAGCGCGTGCGCCTGGGCCTGGACGGGTGTCCGCGGCGGATCGCCGGTGACTGGGCGGGCGGCTGCGCCCGCTGATCAGGCCGGCCGGCGGGCCGACCGGCGTGCCAGGCGGCCGCTGTCGCGCAGGTGACCCACCCACAGCAAGAACAGCGCCGCCACCAGCAGCAGCTGGTCCTGGGCAATCAACAGGAAGCTGACGTGATGCGATGACTTGCCGAAGCAGCCGCAGCTGATGTCGATGCCCCGCAGGATCGCCTGGAAGATGGCGAAGATGAAGAAGGCGAGCATGCCGGCCAGCAGCAGCACCCCGCCGCGCCACAGGAGTCCCGTCAGAACGGCCAGCGAGGCGATGACCTCGATCGCCGGCAGAGCGACGCCCGTGACCGTCGCCACCGCGGGCGGGACGAGACGGTAGGCATAGGTGTTGGCCGCAAAGGCGTACGGGTCGAACAGCTTCGACCAGGCCGCGTAGATGAAGACCCCTGCGAGACCCAGGCGGCAGAGCCACTCCAGGGCCTTGAGGACTCCGGGCGAGGCGGCGCGGGGCAGGCGCGCCAGCGACAGGTATCCGAGGGCCACCGCGCAGGCGGTGATCGCCGCGAAGATCAAGATCGACCAGATCACTCGCCGTCCTCCGCCGGGAGGCCATCGCGCGCTTCGTCCGCATCGCCCGCTTCGTCCGCTTCGTCCGCATCGCCCGCTTCGTCCGCTTCGTCCGCATCGCCCGCTTCGTCC
>CAZRWW010000089.1:0-15540 GCA_964603725.1 uncultured bacterium | reverse complement strand
GCATCGTTGCCATCGGCCGCGTCGCCCGCGTCCCCCAGAATCCCGTCGGTTCCGCTCTCGACGGGGAATCCCCGGGCGACCCAGGCCTCGAAGCCGGGCACGAGCACGGAGACCTGCTGCTCGCCCGCGGCGATCAGGCGGCGCGCGAGATCGTCCACCGATACGAAGTCGTGCTCGCTGCCGTAGACGACCACCGGCTGCCCGGCGGTCCACATGCGCAGCTCCGGCGCCAGCTCATCGAAGCGCGCCAGCGGCACGGAAAAGGCGCCCTCGATGTGGCTCTGGACGTGGGCGGCCTGGTCGCGGGCGTCGACGAAGACGTGCGCACCCCGGTCGAAGTGCTCGCGCGCCCGCACGGGGAAGACCGCCTGCGCGCCGCTCTCCGGCAGGAGCAGGAAGCCCGGCAAGTCGAGCGGCAGCGGATCGGCCCGGCGTGCGTTGAGTCCGAAGCCGATCGCGGCGCCGAGGGCCAGGAGCACCAGGATCTCGGGCACGGCCCGGACCAGCAGACCGGCGAGGAACGATCGTCGCGCCGCGGCCATGCCCGACCTCACGACCGTTTGCGCCGCACGTTGCCGAAGGCGGCCACGCGGATCTCGGGCTGATCGGGATCGTCGGTCTCGACGAGCACCGTGGCGTCGAAGCGCCCGGGCGGCGTCGAGCCGGGCAGGGTGACGGTGACCTCGTAGTCGCGACCCTCCTCGAGCGGCCGGAAGTCGACTTGCAGCCGCGGGTCGCTGGCGCGGACGGCGAGCACCCGGTGGCGACCCTCGCGCTGCGCCAAGAGCCGGAAGACGCGCGAGCGCTCCGTTCCCTCCAGGACCTGGCCGAGCGGCAAACGCCCGGGGTCCGCCAGGAAGAAGCCGTGGATCTGCGCGTCTAGGCTGATGGGGATCTGGGCCACGCTGCGGATGTTGGTCCGCACGCGCGCGGTGGCGGAATAGGTGCCCACGGGGGCGTCGCGACGAATCGAGACCTTCAGGTGGTAGAAGGTGCTGTCGTCCGTGGCCTCGCGCACGAGCTCGGTGGCGTAGATGTGCTCGGGCACGGTGACCTCGGTCACCTTGAGCGTGTCGGCCGCCGCGGCCCGCAGCGTGATCGTCTGGCTGGGGGTGGTGCCCCGCATCACCTTGCCGAAGTCGAGGGCGTCGGGCGTGACCGCGACGATCGCGCGCACGAAGGCCGCCAGCACGATCGGGGTCTTGGGCGCGGCGGGATCATTCGTGACCAGCGTGACCGTCTTGCGCACGTGGCCCGAGAAGTGCCGGGTCGAGAAGGTGATCGCCAGATCGACTTGCTGTCCCGGCGCCAGCGAGCTGTCGGCGATCTGCGCCACGGTGCAGCCGCAGTCGCTCGTGATCTGCTGGATCAGCAGCTCGGCCGAGCCCGCGTTGCGCACCTTGCAGGTCACGCGCTCGATGTGCTCCTGGGGCAGGTCGCCGAACTCGAAGCGCGGCGGCGCCACCTCGATCGCCGGTCCGCTGACCCGGATGCCGCCCGCCCGGGCCGCGCAGGTCCCCAGGGCGGCGACGAGCAGAGTGGCGGTCAGCGGCAGGAAGAGGGCGGCCGTCGCGCGCGACCGGGCCCGGAGGGCCCAGCGCCGACAGCGTCGGCCGGATGGTCTCTCGGTCATGGTCGACACCTCGCAGGCCGCGGCGGTCCTGAATCGCCCCGTGCCGCCGCAGGGCACATCTCCTTGTAAACCCCAAAGAGATCCAAGGTTCCGCCGCTCGTTCGCAACCTGTTCACTATAGGGGCGGGGCAGCCCGGCGTCAACTCACCGCCCCTGCGGCCGCCCCGACGACCGGCCGCCGTTGCGTCGGGCGAGCCGGTCGCGCATGCTGGGCGCATGGCGGCGCACGAGCAGCCGAGGACGGCCTGGCGCGACCTGGGCGGTATCGCGGTTCGCGGACTGATCGCGAGCCGCTTTCGCCTGGCCGTGCCCGCTCCGGGGCGGAACCCGACGCGCGGGGGACCGGTAAGGCCGAAGGTCGACGCGCAAGGGCGGGTCGAGCTCGTCGTGCGGGTGCTGCTCGTGCGCGGCGGCGGCACCCTGACGCTCGTCGACGCCGGTCTCGGCGAGGGACCGGAGGGCGGCAGCGACGACAGCCTCCGGATAGCCGGCGTGCAGGGAACCCTCGCTCAGGCGTTGGCCGGGGCGGACATCGCCCCGCACGAGGTCACGCAGGTGGTCCTGACGCACCTGCACCTGGATCACGCGGGGGGCCTGGGCTTCCGGCGTCACGGAGAGGTCGTGCCGATCCTGCCCCAGGCGGGCGTCTATCTCCAGCGGCGGCAGTGGGAGGCGGCCCGCGCCGGGCTCGGCCGCGCACGCGCGTTCCGCCGGCGCGAGATCGAGCTGCTCGAGCGCGTCGATCTGCGGTTGCTCGAGGGCGAGACACAGGTTGCGCCGGGCGTCCGGGTGCGTCCGACCGACGGCCACAGCCCGGGTCTCCAGGTCGTGATCGTCTCGGGCGACCGAGAGACGCTCACCTACGCCTCCGACCTCGTGCCGACGCTGGCCCACCTGCGGGCCGCGGGCCGCGCGGGGGTCGATGCCGACCCCGCGCGCCTGGCGAGCGAGAAGCAGGCGCTGACCGCGGCGACCGCCGAGCGCCAGGGGCTGCTCGTCTTCGTGCACGACCCGCTGACCGCCGCCTGCCGCCTGCGCCCGTCGGGGCGCGGGGTCGCCGCCTGCGAGCGGGTCGCGTTTTGACGGCGAAGGCGTGGCCGGCGGGCCCCGCCACAGGCTCCAGCCGGAGGGGAGGTCACAGGGCGATGGGCAAGCGCACCGATTTCTACAAGCTGGATCAGGAATTCACCGAGGAGGAACGGCGGCTGCGCGACACCGTCCGCTCCTTCGTCGAGAAGGAGTACCTGCCGGATCTCCCCGGGCACTTCGAAGCGGGCACCTTTCCCCTGGCGATCGTCCCGCAGCTCGGGATGCTCGGGCTGCTCGGCCTGAAGTACGAGGGCTACGGCTGCTCGGGGGGCAGCAACGTCGACTACGGGCTGGTCTGCCAGGAGCTCGAGTGGGGCGACAGCGGCCTGCGCAGCTTCGTCAGCGTGCAGACCTCGCTGGTCATGCACCCGCTCATCACCTTCGGGAGCGAAGAGCAGAAGCAGAAGTACCTCCCCGAGCTCGCCGCCGGCCGGTTGATCGGCTGCTTCGGCCTGACCGAGCCCGATCACGGTTCCGACCCGGGCGGCATGACCACGCGGGCCGTGCGCGACGGGAACGACTACGTGGTCACCGGCGCGAAGATGTGGATCACCAACGGCACGATCGCCGATCTGGCGATCGTCTGGGCGAAGCTCGACGGGGAAGTGGCCGGCTTCATCGTCGAAAAGGGCACGCCGGGGTTCTCGGCGCCCGAAACGAAGAGGAAGCTGTCGTTGCGGGCCTCGGTGACCAGCGAGCTCATCTTCGATGACGTGCGGGTGCCGGCGAGCCAGCGGCTGCCGGCGGCCGCCGGGCTGTCCGCGCCGTTGAGCTGCCTGAATGAGGCGCGTTACGGCATCGCCTGGGGGGCGCTGGGCGCGGCCATGGCCTGCTACGAGTCGGCGCTCGACTACGCGCGGGAGCGCACGCAGTTCGGCCGCCCGATCGCGGGCTTCCAGCTCAGCCAGGAGAAGCTCGTCTGGATGCTCTCCGAGATCACCAAGGGACAGCTCCTGGCGCTGCGCCTGGGGCGGATGAAGGACGCCGGGCACGCGCGGCACTGGCACGTCTCGTTGGCGAAGCTCAACAACGTCCGGGCGGCGCTGGAGATCGCCCGCCTGGCGCGCTCGCTGCACGGCGCCAGCGGCATCACGCTCGAGTATCCGCCGCTGCGCCACGCCGCGAATCTCGAGAGCGTCTACACCTACGAGGGGACCCACGAGATCCACACCCTGGCCGTGGGACGCGAGATCACGGGCCTGAGCGCGTTCCGCTAGGCGCGCGGCGGGCCACGGGGCGGGCGCGGGAGAATGGCGGAGGGAAGGATGGCGAGGAGCTGCACGACGCCACCGGGCCCCCGGCGGCCCGGGCCCCGGCGCGGCGCTCCGCCCGCGTGGGGCGCGACCTGGCTGCTGGCCGGCGCCATCGCCGCGCTCGCCGCGCATCCACCCGCGGTTGGGGCCGGGGAGCCCGCGGACATTCACTGGATCATGCTCGCGCCGCGGCCGGCCGCCCTTGGCGAGCCCGCTTGGGCGGCCAGCCCGCGCGCGCTGGAGCGACTGCGGCGCGCGGGCACCTCGCCCGGCGAAGGCGACCGGCCCGTCCACGCGCCCTGGGTGCGCGCGATCACGGCGCTGGGCATCACGCCGCGCGCGCACTCGCGGTGGCTGCACGCGGTGAGCGCCACGCTCGGCCCGGACGAGCGCGCGGCCGTCCTGGCGCTGCCCTTTGTCGAGCGCGTCGTGCCGCTGCCCCCCCTGCGCCGCGCGCGGCGCGCGCCGGACCCGGTTGCGCCGGCGTCTCCGGGGGCGGCGACCACGGCTGGCGCCGCGGCCCTCGGCGCCATCGCGGGAGCGCTTTCCGGGGGCGCGCGCGCCCTGGAGACCGCCACCCCGGAGTTCTACGGGCCGAGCTACCACCAGCTGGCCATGCTCGGCATCCCCGAGCTGCACGCGCGCGGCCTGAGCGGACAGGGGGTGCTGATCGCGAGCCTGGACTCGGGGTTTCACTACGACCACCCGGCGTTCGCGGGGCTTGACCTGGTCGCCCAACGCGACTTCGTGAATCGCGACGGCGGCGTCCAGGACGGCGACGAGGGCGATCGCCACGGCACGGTCACCCTCTCGGTTCTCGCCGGCTGGTCGCCGGGCGAGCTCATCGGCGCGGCGCCGGGCGCCTCGGTCGCCCTGGCCCGAACCGAGGTGATGGCCTCCGAGACGCTGGTCGAGATCGACTACTTCGTGGCGGCGCTCGAGTGGGCCGACTCGCTGGGCGCCGACGTGGTGACCGCCAGTCTCGGCTACCTCGACTTCCCCGACGAGGACCCGCCCTACGCGTTCCCCCCCGACTCGCTCGACGGGGGCTCGAGCTGGATCAGCCGGAGCGTCAATCGAATGGCCGGCCGCGGGATGCTTGCCGTGCTCTCGGCCGGCAACAGCGGGCCGGCACCATCCACGCTGCTGCTGCCCGCCGACAGCGATTCGGGCCTGGCCGTGGGCTCGGTCTACCCGTGGGGCGAGGTCGCCGTCTCGAGCTCGCGCGGTCCGACCTGGAACTGGGATGGCGAGCGTGTCAAGCCCGACGTCTGCGCCCAGGGCGATGGCGTTCGGTGCGCCACGTGGTCTGCCGCCGGCGGAGCGCAGGTCGGCGAGTCGAGCGGGACGTCGCTGGCGACCCCGCTCGCCGCGGGGCTGGCGGCCCTGGTGCTCGAGGCGCGCCCGGAGCTGCGGGGCCGCCCGCTCGATCTGATCGCGCGCCTCCACGGCGCCGGCGATCAGGCTGCCGCGCCCGACAACGATCGCGGGCACGGCGTACCGTGGGGACCGCTGGCGGTGGACCCGGCCGCCGGCTCCGTGGTCATCGATTCGATCCGGTGGCTGAGCGAGCCGCGCGTCGGCCAGTGGACCGCTTTCGAGCTGCGCCTGACCCACCGGGGCGAGACGGAATCGCCCGCGGGCACGGTGGGCGTGGCCTGCGGTCTGGCCGATGCCGAATGCGATACCGTGACCCTGGCCGCGCCCGCCCTGCTGCCCGGCGAGCACGCCTGGGTGGGGGCCTGGGAGGCGGTGTTTCCCGCCGCGGTCCAGCGCCGGGGGCGGCTGTGGGTGCCCTGGACGTGTGAAGTGCGTCTGGGCGAAGTGAGCCGCTGGCGTTCGCTGTGGGCCGAGGTTCTGCCGGCCGATCCGGCGCTCGCGCGGTCGCCGCTGCGCATCACCTCGTTGGCGCCGCAGCCGTGGCGCGCGGGGGCCGGGTTGGAGATAAGCTACGTTCACCGGGCCGGCGGTCCGGGCGCGATCGAGGTCTACGACCTTGAGGGGCGACGCGCGGCCCGACTGGCGACCGGGGTCGCGCTGCGCCGAGGTGTCGGCCGGATCACCCTGGGACCGGAGGCGCTGGGTCGCCTGCCCGGTGGGCGCTACGTGCTCGTGCTCAGTGGCCCGGGGGGCAGCGACCGGCGCCCGCTCGTCTGGCTGCGGTAGAGTGCGGCTCGAAACGGACCGACTGCGCATCTATAAGCCAAATAATAGCAATACATTGCGACCCACGAGCCGGTGGTCGCAGCGCCCGCGGATGATTGCCCGACACGTGGCCCGCGGCGGCGAATCTCCGCGATCTCATCACCCGCGAACCTGCCCCACGGCCCACGGGTGTCCGAGATCCCGGGCGGCGTGAGCTTTCCCTCAACGAAGCGCTGCTTCTGACGATCGTTACAGCCGGGGAGCGGGTCGGGCCCCATGGCCGGAAAGGCCGGGGCGCAGACCCTCGGGAACTCCCCGGGCCGGCGCCGCTGGCGGCGCACGGCCGTCGGCATCTGTGCATCCGACAGGAAGGCGGTCGTGCAGAGGCTCGCCTCGACTTGCGCGAAACATGCCCTGCGGACGAGGTTGCTCCTCGCGATCGGGGGGTGCCTGTCCTTCGGCGCGCTGGCGATCGGCCTGGCGGCGCACGTCGCCTGGGAAGCGCTCACGGCCGGGGGCCAGGGTGCGCCCGCGCCTGCCCCGGAGACTCGCCTGCCGCTCGCCGCCTGGGCGATTGCGGTGGCGGCCGCGGCCGCGCTTGCCTCCGCTCTGGCCGGCCTGGCGCTCGTCCGGCGCGTGTTTGCGGCGCTGGAGCGCATGCGCCAGGCGGCCAATCGGGTGGCGGCCGGACAGCGCGACCTGGCCCTGGCGCCCGAGGGCGCGGACGAGATCGGCGCGCTGGCGCGCGCGCTCACCGAGATGGCCGCCTCGACCGCGGCTTCCTATCAGGAGGTCGAGGAGCAGAATCGCAACCTCGAGCGCATCGTGCGGCTGAGCACGGAAGAGCTGCGTCACAAGAACCTGGCGCTGGCCTTCCAGAACGAGAAGGTCAGCGAGGCCAACAAGCTCAAGAGCGCGTTCCTCGCCTCGGTCTCGCACGAGCTGCGCACGCCGCTCAATGCTATCCTGGCCCTGTCCGAGATGCTTCACGATCAGATCTCGGGGCCGCTCAGCGACGAGCAGGTCAAGCAGGCCGCCATGATCTACCGCAGCGGCGAGAACCTGCTGCACCTGATCAACCAGGTGCTCGACCTCTCGAAGATCGAATCCGGCCGCATGGAGGTTCACCGGGAGTCGGTCAGGATCGTCGATGTCCTGGTCGAGGCCGCCCAGGGGCTGCGGCCGCTGGCCGAGGAGAAGGGCCTGCTCTTCGAGGTCACCTCCGAGGGTTCGGGGATCGAGGCGCTGGTGGACGCCGAGAAGCTGCGCCAGGTCTTCGTGAACCTGCTCGGCAACGCCATCAAGTTCACCTTGCGCGGCTCCGTGCGGGCCCGCATCCGGTTGCTTCCCGACGAGAAGCTGCTCTTCGTCGAGGTGGTGGACACGGGGCCGGGGGTGGCGACCGAGCATCAGCACTTGCTCTTCCAGGAGTTCCAGCAGGTCGAGCGTTCCGGCGGGCCCAACAAGGGCACGGGGCTCGGGCTGGCGATCAGCCGGCGGCTGGTCAACCTGCTCGGGGGGGACATCTGGGTCGACAGCGAACGCGGGCAGGGCGCGCGCTTCGCCTTCGTCGTGCCGCTGACCGGGGCAGAGCCAGGGGACCTGGCCGGGGCCCGCAACCAGGTGGACCGCCGGCGGAGCGCGCCCGAGGGACAGCGCCGCGTGCTGGTGGTCGACGACGACGTGGTCGAGGCGGGCGTGTTGGCGCGCTATCTGCGCCAGGAGGGGCTGGAAGTGCTGACCGCCCTGGACGGGCTGGAGGCGTTGCACACGCTGCGCCGCGAGCCGGTCGATCTGGTGATACTGGACCTGCTGAGTCCCGGCGAGGATGCCTTCCAGCTCGTGCGGCGCATGCGGGAGCATCCGCGGCTCAAACCCGTGCCGGTGGTCGTCAACAGCTCGCGGCAGCTCTCCGAGGATGAAGTCACGCTGCTGAAGCCGCACGTGCAGTCGATCTTCTTCAAGGGCACGCGCGGCGTGGGGGACTTGATTGCCGAGGTTGCCGATGCCCTGCACGCCCGGCCGGAGACGCCCACCGTGGACGTTCGCGCGGCCGGGGTCGGCGGATTGGAAGACGTGGCCTAGCCCGAGCCGGCGGGGTCCCGTGGCGGAAGGAGCCGAGCAAATGACCCATCCCGAGAACCCGAAGGCGTATGTTCTGTTGGCCGAGGATGAGCCCACGAATCAATACGTCTTCAAGGCCATTCTGGAGAGCGGCGGCTACGAGGTGACGATCGTGCCCAACGGGCAAGTGGCGCTCGAGGCGGCCCGCCGCCGGAAGCCCGACATCATCCTGCTCGACATGATGATGCCCGTCATGGACGGCTACAAGACCGCCGAGCAGATGATCCGCGACGCGGCCTTCGACGGCGTCCCGATCTTGGCGCTCACCGCCCAGGCCATGAAGGGCGATGCCGAGAAGACGCTCGAGGCCGGGTGCGACGACTACATGTCCAAGCCGATCCGGCGCGCCGAGCTGCTCGAGCAGGTCGACGCGTGGCTGCAGCGCGACCCCGCGACCTGGATGCCCGAGCGCCTCCGCAAGCGCGCGGAGCCGATGGGCCGCGCCGCCTGAGGCGGGCGCCCGAGCTTCCCGAATCTCCTTTGGCGCGGATCCTCTGTGCGCCGGTCCCCGAGGCGCGGGTCGTTGTGGGCGACCCGCGCCGTGCGCTAAGCTCCCCGGATGCTGCGCGTCACCCAAGTCAGCAAGAGCTTCGGCGGCCAGCTCATCTTCCGCGGGGTCGACTGGTTCGTGCGCCCGCGCGACCGGGTCGCGCTGGTGGGCGCCAACGGCAGCGGCAAATCGACCCTGCTGAAGATCGTGGCGGGCTTGGAGGCTCCGGACACGGGCGCCGTGGAGCGGCCCAAGGAGCTGCGCGTCGGCTACCTGGCGCAGACGGGCTTCGCGCTGAGCGAGGCGACCGTGCGCGCCGAAGCGCGCCGCGGATTCGACGAGATCCTTGCCCTGCAGCAGGAGCTGGCCGAGGTCGAGCGCGGCCTGACCGACGCCCTCGCGCCGGCGGAGCGGCTGACGCGACTCAGCCTGCGTCAGGCGGAGGTCCTCGACCGGCTGGCGATCCTCGGCGCCCACGACGTCGATCGCCAGATCCATGCCGTGCTGGCCGGCCTGGGTTTTCGCGAGGCGGACTTCGACCGTCCCGTGGCGACCCTTTCGGGCGGCTGGCAGATGCGCGCGGCGCTGGCGCGCATTCTGCTCACGCGGCCCGAGCTGCTGCTGCTCGATGAGCCCACCAACCACCTCGACATCGAGGCGCGCGAGTGGCTCGAGGGCTACCTCCAGGAGTATCCCTACGCCCTGGTGCTGGTCTCCCACGACCGGTACTTTCTGGACGTGACGGTGGGGCGGGTGACCGAGATCGCGGGGCACCGACTCGAGGAGTACGCGGGCAACTACTCCGCCTTCGAGCGCGAGCGCGAGAAGCGCCTGGAGCTGCGCCGCGCGGCCTACGAGCGCCAGCAGGACGAGATCCGTCGCGTGCAGCGCTTCATCGACCGGTTTCGCGCCAAGAACACCAAGGCGGTGCAGGTGCAGAGCAGAATCCGCATGCTGGCGAAGATGGAGCGGCTGGGTCCGCCCGAGGCGCCCCGCCGTTCGATCGTCGTGCCGCAGCCGCCCTGCCCGCGCTCGGGGAAGATCGCCCTGGAACTGCGCCAGGTCCGCAAGTCCTACGGCGAGATCCACGTTCTGGAGCGCGTCGACCTGCGCATCGAGCGGGGCGGCCGCGTGGCCCTGGTGGGACCGAACGGGGCGGGCAAGTCGACCCTGATGCGCCTCCTGGCGGGCAGCGAGCCCCCCGACGAGGGGGAGCGCGTGGCCGGCCACAACCTGCACGCGGCCTTCTTCGCGCAGGATCACGGCGAGCGGCTCGATCCGCGCCGCACGGTTCTGGCGGCCGTCGAGAGCGCCGCGCCCACCGATTTCGTGCCGCAGGTGCGCGGGCTGCTGGGCGCCTTCCTCTTCAGCGGCGAGGAGGTCGAGAAGCTGGTCGGGGTGCTGAGCGGCGGGGAGCGCAACCGGCTGGCCCTGGCGCGCCTGCTCGTGCGGCCCTCCAATCTGCTGCTGCTCGATGAACCGACGAATCACCTCGATATCGCCGCGAAGGACGTGCTGCTGGAGGCCCTGCGCAAGTACGAGGGCACCGTCGTCTTCGTCTCGCACGACCGCCACTTCGTCTCCGCGCTGGCGGACCATGTGGTCGAGGCGGGCGGCGGGCGCCTGCGGGAGTTCCCCGGCGGCTATGAGGACTTCCTCTGGAAGCGCGAGCAGGAGCGGCTCGGCGCGGCCGGCGGGGCGGCGCCGCTCGCGGCGGCGCGGGCTGGACGGGAGCGCGGGCCGGTCGCGGCGGACGGCCGGGCGGAAGACCGCCCGGGCGCGGGCGCCCGGCCGGGGACGACGGCGGGGGAGTCGGGCCCGGAAGGTCCGTCCGCGCCGCGGGGGCCGGAGCTCGACGGCCGGCGCCGCTCGCGGCGCCTGGGAGCCTTGGAGGACCGGATCGCCGAGCTGGAGGATCGCCGCCGGCGCTTCACCGAGGTCATGGGCAGTCCCGATTTCTTCGCCAATCCGGCCAAGGCCGAGGTCTACCTGCGCCAGTATCACGAGCTCGAGCGGGACCTGGCCGAGCGCTACCGCGAGTGGGAAGCGCTGGCCGGGGGGGAATGAGCGGGCCGCCGAGCGCCCGTGCGCTTGTCTGCGCGCGTCCGCGATGCTACTCTGAATTCGTCCCAGAGGCTCAGCCAGAGCTTGGCGCAGGGTTTCCGCAGCGACTGCAACGCGTGCGGCTGGGTGGGACCCAAGGGCGCCCACCGCGGCCGGACGCAGTGCGCTCCGCCGGCCGGCGATTGCCGGGGCGGCAGCGCGCGCCCAGCACGGGTTCGTTCGCGAGGAGGCTTCCCATGAAACGACTGCTGCTTTGGGTCCTGGTCGCCGTGCCGCTGGCCCTGCCGGCGCCGGCCGCCGGCATCGCGATCTCGAACATCCAGATGGATCCCGCCCCGGCGGCCGCCATCCAGTGGAACCAGAACGTCACCATCACCTTCGACTACGCGGTGGACGTGGCCGGCGGCGCACGCATCTTCATGCGCCCCTTCACCCACGGCTCCTTGACCCCGCACTACTCCGCCTCCGGCTCCCCGCTGTACCCGGTGGGCAGCGGCAGCGGCAGCGGGACCTTCCGCATCACCTCGGGCGAGACGATGATCGACGAGGTGCGGTTCCAGATCTACAACGCCGATCAGACGGCCCTGCTGCTCGAGTTCTTCGTGCCCGCGTACTACGTGGTCGGCGCCCACGCGATCTACAACATCGTGATGAGCCCCGCCTCGCCGTCGTGCGTGATGTACAGTCAACAGCGGGTCGACATCAGCTTCGACTACCACACCAGTCATCCCGGGGACGTGCTCATCTTCGCTCGTCCCGTCACGAACGGCATGCCGACCCCCGGCTACGCCGCCAGCGGCTCGCCAATCCATCCGACGGGCAGCGGGTCGGGCACCCAGTGGTTCACGATCACGCACGGCCCGGAGGTGACCGTCGACCAGATCCGCTTCACCATGAAGGACCTGACGCAGACGACGGTCCTGCTCGAGTTCTACGTGCCCTGCCATTACGAGTTCAAGGCCGGCTCGGTGTACAATATCACTTTCGATCCGGCCTGGCCCTGCGCGCGGCTGCACGACGAGCGCGTCTACACCTACTTCGACTACCAGACCGACGTGCCCGGCGGCGTGCGCATCTTCATCTTGCCCTACACCAACGGGGCGCCCACGCCGGCCTATGCCGTCTCCGGGTCGCCGCTCTATGCGCCTGGCGCCGGATCGGGCAACGCCTACTTCCGCATCATGTCCGGCGAGCGGACGATCGATCACGTGCGCTACAAGATGACCAACGCCGACCAGACGCAGACCCTCTTCGAGTATTCCGTGCCGGTGAACGTTCACTACGCCGCGCATGTCGTGCGAGGCGTTGCGCTCGACCATCCTTCCCCGGCGTACTTCACGATCAGCCACCACGCCGACATGGAGCTGCCCTACACGACCACCGAGCCCACCGGCGTGCGCATCTGGCCCATGCCCTACAGCGAGGGCGGCTATACACCAAGCGGCGGAAACTCGGGTTCGCCCGTGTGGCCGATGGGCTCGGGCATCGCCAGCGGTTTCGTGACCGTCACGGGGGGATCGGCGGAAGTCGACCAGATCTATCTGCTGATGACCAACGCCAACCAGACCCAGACGCTCATGGAGTGGTTCGTCGACACGCAGCTCTACTTTGGCAGCCAGGCGACGGCGGACGTGGGCGCGCCCGGAGAGCTCCCCACCGCGACCGGGCTCTTCACGGCGGTGGGCAGCCCGCTGGCCGACGGCAGCACCCTGCGCTACGAGTTGCCGGGCGAGGCGCGGGTCAGCCTGCGGCTCTTCGATGCGCAGGGCCGCCGCGTGGGAGTGCTGCTCGACCAGCGCCAGTCGGCGGGGCCGCACGCGATCGGCTTCGACGGGGCCCAACTGGCGCGCGGGGTCTACCTGCTGCGGCTCGACGCGCGGCTGGACGGCAGCGGCGCCACACTCCGCGACCAGCGCAAGGTGGTCGTCACGCGCTAGTCGGCTTGCAGGGGCCGCCGGCGGCTACAGGAACGATCTGAGCCGCCGGTAGGTCCCGGGGAAGTACTCCTCGAACAGGCGGTCCATCTCGTCGATGGCGCCGCGCAGGAGTGTGACTTTGTCCTTGTAGGGCAGGAAGGCGCTCTTGAAGCCGTTGATCAGGATCCCGCGCAGATCGTAGATGCTGAGCTGGAAGGTGCGGCAGGCGAGGTCGAGCTCGTTGGTGACGGTCGTGTCCGAGATGAGGCGGTTGTCGGTGTTGATCGTCACGCGGATGCCCGCGTTGAAGTAGATCCGGAACGGGTGGCTGAGCAGATCACGCGACGCCCCGGTCTGCACGTTGCTCGTCAGGCACATCTCGAGCGGGATGCGGTGGTCGTTGACGTAGTTCATCAGCTCGCGATCCTGCCACAAGAGCGTCCCGTGGCCGATGCGATGGGCGCCGCACCAGTGCAGGGCCTGGTGAATCGACGGTGGGCCGAAGCCCTCGCCGGCGTGGACCGTGCCGCTCACGTTGTTGTTGCGCGCGAGGTAGAAGGCCTCGCGATGGTCCTTGGCCGGGTAGTGGGCCTCCTCGCCCGCGAGGTCGAAGCCGACGACCCCGTTGTACTTGAAAGCGACGGTGATTTCGGCCAGACGCCGGCTCATCTCCGGGGTCATGGTGCGGATGCCCGTGAGGATCACGCCCGTGCGCAGGACGTAGCGGTCCTCGCCGTCGCGCAGGCCGTCGAGCACCGCCTGCACGGCGCGCTCCCAGGTCATCCCGTTGCGATCGTGCAGGGGCGGGGCGAAGCGGACCTCCATGTAGCGGACGTTCTCCCGCGCGCCGTCTTCCGCCAGCTCGAAGGCGACCCGGCGCAGCGCCTCAGGGGTCTGCAGCACGCCCACCGTGTGATCGAAGGCGCTCAGGTAGCTCTTCAGATCCGTCGTGGCGTTCTGGCGCATGTAGGCGCAGACCTCTTCGGGTGAGGCGAAGGGCAAGGTCACGCCATGCTGCGCCGCCAGCTCGAGCAGCGTCGCGGGGCGCAGCGACCCATCCAGGTGAACATGCAGGTCCGTCTTGGGCAGCCGCTGCACCAGCTCGCGCGGTATCTCCATCGAGCAACTCCTTGCCTGCGGCGTTCGACATCCGCCGGCGTCCGGCGCGTCCCCTCCCGGCGGGGCCGCGGGGGAACCGGGCGCCGCGGGGCCATGATCGCCCAACCGTACCCCGCGGCGCAGCAGAAACTCCCCCGGGGGGCCGGGCGTGGGTCGGACGGCGCGCCGATCCATCTATCGGCCCCCGGGCCGCCGATGTGGCGCAAAACGATGATCTTGCGGGAGTTTCGGTCTTGACACCCGGGCAGCCCGCTGGCTACTTCTTGGCCCGTGTTGCCGGCCGCGGCACTCGGCCGGGAGTCCCCGGGGGAGCGCCCGCCGGCCGCCGGGCCCGCAGGGGCGACGGAGGTCCGATGCGCGTCCTGTTGACGGAAGAGCAGATCCAGCAGCGCGTCCGCGAGTTGGCCCGGGAGATCGGCCGGGACTTCCTGGGCAAGACGCCCGTCCTTATCGGGATCCTCAAGGGCTCGATCTACTTCTTGGCCGACCTGATGCGCGAGCTCGACGTGGATCACGAGGTCGATTTCATCTCCATCTCGAGCTACGCCTCGGGCGTCTCCTCCTCGGGCACGGTCCGCATGCTCAAGGACCTGGATCATGACATCACCGGACGCGACGTGCTGGTGGTGGAGGACATCATCGACAGCGGCTTGTCGCTCTCCTACCTGCGCAAGAACCTGCTGTCGCGCAACCCGCGCAGCCTGGCGGTGGCGACCCTCCTGGCCAAGGAGGTCCCGCGCGAGCGCCAGATCTACGTCGACTATTGCGGCTTCGAGATCGGCGATGACTTCGTGATCGGCTACGGGCTGGACTACGCGGAGCACTTCCGTGAGCTGCCCTATGTCGCGGTGATGGAGGACGAGGACCGCCGCCGCGTGGACGAGCGCCGGCTGGCGCTCGGGCACGCCTAGGCGCCGCCGCCGGGCGGGGGTCGGGACGAAAGGAACAGCAGATGAGCGACCGCCGCGCGCACGGGGCCTTCTTCGTGGCGCTGTGCGGCAATATCGGGGTCGGCAAGTCGCTCTTCGCACAGAGCATCGGGGCGCGGATGGGGCTGGCCGTCTACTACGAGCCGGTCTCGCAGAATCCTTACCTCGAGGCCTTCTATCGGGACATGCGGCGATGGGCATTCCACCTGCAGATCTACTTCCTGGCGGAGCGGTTCAAGGCCCAGAAGGCGATGAACCTCCAGGGGCGGCCCTTCATCCAGGATCGGACGATCTACGAGGACGGCGAGATCTTCGCGCGCGTGCTGCACGAGCGGGGGGAGATGGAGCGCCAGGACTACGAGAGCTACCTGGCGCTGTTCCGCGAGATGGTGGACCTGCTCGCGCCGCCGGCGCTGCTGATCTACCTCGGGGCGAGCCGGCCGACGCTGCAGGCGCGCATCGCCGAGCGGGGGCGGGCCTGCGAGGCGCAGATCGAGGCCCGTTACCTGGATCAGCTCGAGGCGGCCTACCAGGACTGGGTGCCGCGGATCGGACGCGCGTGTCCGGTGCTGGCGATCGACACGGAGTCGCTGAGCTACCCGCCCGGGCCCGAGGTCCTCGACCCGATCATCGCCCGGATCCGCGCGGAAGCGGAGCGCCGGGGGGTGGAGCTCGACCGGGCGGCCGGGGGGCGCGGGCCGACCAGCGCGGTCGCGCCGGGAGGCCGGCCGTGACCCCGGGTCAACCGCAGCGCGCCCCGCGCGGGGGCAAGACGCCG
>CAZRWW010000088.1:0-22281 GCA_964603725.1 uncultured bacterium | reverse complement strand
CGGCCGCGGCGGCGTGACCGGGCGCGGCGCCGTGCTCGGCCGCGGCGCCGTGCTCGGCCGCGGCGGCGTGACCGGGCGCTGTGCTGTGCTCGGCCGCGGCGGCGTGCGTGGCGGGCTGGGCCGGCGGCGCGTGCTCGTCGGTTCCGCGCGCCGCGCCCGCCGCAAACCAGGCGATCGCCGACAGGATAATCGCCAGAGCCAGCACCGTTCCGCCGGCCGCGAGCGCCGCCAGCGCCCGGCCGGAGAGCCCCCGTCGCTGGTGTCTGGCCGCCCGGCTCGACCGGGGCCCGCGCCCGAGAAGGTCCACCACCTATTCCCCGTTTCCCTGCGAACCCATGCCACTGCCCAGCCAGCCGCTGGCCAGCAGGGCGCGTCCGGCCGCCTTGAGCGTGATGACGACCAACACCAGCGAGAAGCCGCAAACCACCGCGAGGGTGGGCACAAATCGCCAAAGCAGCAGACCGGCCAATCCGCCGTAAACCGCTATGAGCTTTATCGACAGCACCGCCGCGATACTTGGGAGGTTCCTCTTGCCCGGTACGATCACCATGCGCGCCAGGACGGTCAAGAAGACGAGATTGGCGGATCCGATCAACGCCCCGCCGGCAAAGCCCAGCGCCCACCGCCCGCCCAGGAACGCCCAGGCGGCCAGCGTGGCCAGAGCGCCTAACCATGCGCTGGTCAACAAGATACGCCGGACAGCCGCTGGGGGCGGCATTCCGGCCCTGGACCCTTCCCTGGGTCGGACGGCAGCTTCCATGCCTGTCTTCTGTCCCCGTGGGTTGTGGAGCGCAGATCCGCCAAGCAGGCCCTCGGTGGACCGCGGCTCCTCAACCTACAGCAACCTACAGCTCGTCAAAGTCCCGCCGGGCGCGCTTGAGCAGGCGCATCATCTCGCGCACGCCCGCCACGAAGCCGAGGCCCAGGAATATCAGGCGAAACACCCAATGGGTGTGCAGCCACCGATCCAGCAGGTAGCCCAGGCCGTAGCCGATCAAGGGCGCGGCCGCCAGGATCAGCGGAATCGTCCCGAGGAGGCCAATGACCCTCGCGGCTCGGTATTTGTCTTCCGGCGAACCCATCAGGCCCTCCTGAGGGTCCGGGCGCCGGCGACGACCGCCGGCCGGCGCACTCGCCAACCGCGCACGCAGATGGCCGCCCACCCAGGGTGCAGAGACTGTTACCGACGATTCGGTGGAGGGTCAACCTGTGTTTTGCCCGGGCGTCGACCGGCGTTTTGGGCGTGGACAGCCCGGGGCCGGCATGGCTATTAGTTCGGTACGCGGGCGATGGGCCGGCGAGCTTGTCCGAGAGGCGATCTCAAGAGGTAGATGACAATGAGCGAGGTCTTCCGGTATCTGGCGTCGACCACGGTGGCCGGCATGTCGCTGGAGAACGTGGTTCTGGCCTTCCTCGTCATCTTGGCCGGCCTTTTCGCTCGGAAGCTGCTGAGCGGCGTCGTGCTTCGGTACATCTCCCACCTCACGCGGCGCACGCACACCGATCTGGATGACCTGATCCTGGAAGCGGTCCGCAAGCCTCTGGAAGCGGGCGTCGTGCTGGTCTTCGTCGCCGTGGGCGTCACCGTCCTGCAGGTCCCCCCCGAGCCGGCCAGCGTGCGGAAGGTCCTGCACGCGCTCATGTCGCTGGCCACGACGGCGGTCGTCACCTGGCTGCTCTTTCGCGTGGTGGACGCCTTCGCCAGGTACCTGAGCGCCCTGGCCGCCCGGACCGACAGCACGGTCGATGACGCGCTGATCCCCCTGGGACAGAAGGCCATCAAGGTCTTCCTGGCGCTGGTCGCCTTCGTCGTCGCCCTCCAGAACATCGGCTACTCGGTGGCCGGCCTGCTGGCCGGCCTGGGCATCGGCGGGCTCGCCCTCGCGCTCGCCGCGCAGGACACCGTGGCCAATCTGTTCGGCTCGGTGATGATCCTGCTCGACCGGCCCTTCCGCGTGGGCGACTGGATCAAGGGCCAGGACTTCGAGGGCACGGTCGAGGAGATCGGTTTCCGCTCGACGCGCGTGCGCACCTTTCCGAAGACGCTCATCACGGTGCCCAACAAGCAGATGGCCAACGTCGTCATCGACAACCAGCAAGCCATGCCCGCGCGTCGGATCCTGATCAACGTCGGGGTCACCTATGACACGACCCCGGCCCAGATGCGCGAGGCGGTCGCGGGCATCCGCGCCATCATCGACCGGTTGCCCGGCATGTGGCCCGAGGGCACGCTGGTGCGCTTCCACGAGTTCGGAGCTTCGTCGCTCAACATCATGGTCCGCTGCTTCACCACGAACACGGGCGTGGATGAGCACATGCGCCTGCGCGAAGAGCTGCACTTCGCGATCATGGACCTCTTCGAATCGCTGGGCATCGCCTTCGCCTTCCCCAGCCAGACGGTCTACTACGGCGGCGGCGAGCCGCTGGCGCTGCTCCAGCGGCACGCCGGGCCGCCCCCGGGACCGCCCGACGCGCTGCTGGCCGGCGGCGCCCGCCCGGCCACAGACGCCCGCGCGGAGCGCACGGAGCCGCCGCGTGACCGGGCCTGATCCCAGCGCCGAGTTCGTCCGCCTGCGCCGGGTGGCGGAGGAGGCCGCCCGGGCCGCGGGCCAGGTGGCCCGGCACTACTTCCGGCGAGTCCCGCCCGCGGAACGTAAGCCCGACGGCTCGCTCGTCACCATCGCCGACCGCGAGGCGGAGCGCGCCGCGCGGGAGGTCATCGCGCGGGCGTTCCCCGAGCACCGGATCGTCGGCGAGGAATTCGGCGCCGGCGAGGGCGCGGGAGTGGCGGGCCCGCCCGCCGGAGGAGGCTCAGCGGCGCGCGGCAGCTCAAGCGATCCGCCCGCACAGCCGCGCTGGTGGATCGATCCCATCGACGGCACGCACAACTACGCGCGCGGCAATCACCTCTTCGCCGCGCTCATCGCCGTCGAGATCGAGCAGGAGGTCGTCGCCGGGGCGGTGTACAACCCGGTGCTCGCCGAGCTGCTCTCGGCGCACCGCGGCGGCGGCTGCGCGCGCAACGGCGAGGCGGTGCGCGCCTCGGCGATCGCGAACCTGGCCGACGCTCAGCTCGTGCACGGAGGCTTCCTGTGGCTGGAGCGGCACCCGCAGGGGCCGCGCTTCATGGATCTCGCGCGCCGCTGCTGGCGGACGCGCGGCTTCGGAGACTACTTCGGTCACGCGTTGGTCGCCGCCGGGCACGCCGAGATCATGGTGGAGCCGAAGGTGATGCCGTGGGACATCGCCGCGCTCCAGGTGATCGTGGAGGAAGCCGGGGGAGCCTTCAGCGACATGAACGGCGTGCGCACCATCCACGGCGGCTCGGCGGTCAGCACGAACGGGCTGTTGCACGGCGCCGTGCTGGAGATTCTCCGGCCCCGCGATTCCGGCCCGGCGCCGCCGCCATCCTGACCTCGGCGGGAAAAGCGGCTCGAGATTGGAAGCCATGACCCGACCGATCCCTGCTTGCCCCGAGCCCTGCCTGATCACGGGCGCCACCGGCCAGATCGGGAGCGAATGCGTGCGCCGGCTCAACGCGGCCGGCGTCGTGCCGCTGGTCCTGATGCGACGCCCCCTGCCCTTGGGGGCGTGGGGGACCGCGCGCGTGGCGGAAGTGCCCGGGGACCTCGCGGACCTGGCGGCGGGATCCCCTCTCGCGGACTTGAGCGCGGCGCTGGAGCGCGTGCGGGTGGTCTACCACCTGGCCGCGCGGGTGAACCTCGCCGGCCGCGGGGCCGAGGAGATGAAGCGCGTCAACGCCCGCGCCCCGGCGCGGCTCTTCGCCCTGGCGCGCGCGGCCGGCGTCCGGCGCTTCGTGCACGTCAGCACGACCGGCACCGTCGGGTGCAGCCGCGAGCCGCGGACCCTCGACGAGGAAGCGCCCTACAACCTCGCGCGCTTCCGCAATCCCTACTTCGACACCAAGCGCGCCGGCGAGGAAGCGCTCCTGGCCGCCTGGCGCGACGACGCGGAGCCCACCGAGCTCATCGTCGTGAATCCCTCGATCACGATCGGCCCGCCGGGCTCCTTCCGCCGCCTGGCCCGGCCCCGCCGTTCGCGCCCGCTGCCGCCGGCCGGCGACTGGCGCTACCGGCTCATCTGCTTCTGGTTCGCGGGCGGCCTGAATCTGGTCGACGTGCGCGACGCCGCCGACGGCATTCTGCGCGCGGCAGAGCGCGGCACGCCGGGGCAACGCTACATCCTGGCGGGCGAGAATCTCCCGGTGCGCGCGCTGATGGAGATCATCGCCGAGGTCTTCGGCACCGCCGGCCCGCGGGTGCGCGTGCCGCTGGGAGCCCTGCGGGCCGCGCGCGAGCTGGGCTTCCGGCACCGGCCGCTGGCCGACACGCTGGCGGCGCTGAGGGCGGCCCTGCTGGCCGAGTCGGCCGATCGGCCCGGGTAGACCGGCGGCCGCCATGTGGGCGGCCCGGGCCGCTCAGCGGTTGAACAGAATCTGGCAGACGTCCCCATCCCGCACCACGTAGTCGCGCCCCTCGGTGCGGATGAGGCCATGCTTGTGCAACTCCCCGCGCGTCTTGTACTGCAGGAGATCGCTGACCGACATTGTCTCCATGCGAATGAAGCCGTGTTCCATGTCGGTGTGGATCTTGCCCGCCGCCTTGGGAGCCGGCGTTCCCTCGGGGATGAGCCAGGCCTGCAGCTTCTCGTTGGCGATCGTGTAGAAGGTGATCAGGCCGAGCAGCGTGCGACCTGCCTCGATCACGCGCTGCAGCCCCGTGCCGCTCAAGCCGAGCTCGGCGACGAATGCATCGCGCTCCTCGGGCGCGAGCTGGGAGAGCTCCTCCTCGATCTTGACCGAGACGGGCAGCACGGGCGTGGCGGGCCCCACCTTGGCCCGCAGTGTCTCGACCCACTCCCCGCCCGTCAGCTCGTGCTCGTCCACGTTGGCGATCACCATCATCGGCTTGGCCGACAGGAGCCCGAACTCGCGCGCCCAGCCGCGCTCCTCCTCGCCCAGCGCGAGCAGGCGCAGCGGGCGGCCCTGGCGGACCATCGCCGTCATCCGCGCGATCCGGTCCAGATCGTGCTGAGCCTCCTTGGGATTGGCCTTCGCGCGGTTTCGAACCTTCTCGCCGAAGCGCTCGAGCGTTTCCAGATCACCGAGCAGAAGCTCGGTGTCGACGATCTCCAGATCCGCGAGCGGGTCGATGCGGCCGTCGACATGCGCGACGTTTTCGTCCGCGAAGCAGCGCACGACGTGGGCCACCGCATCGACGTTGCGGATGTGGCCCAGGAATTTGTTTCCCAACCCGGCGCCTTGACTCGCGCCCTTCACCAGGCCCGCGATGTCGACGAACTCGATGTGCGCCGGGATGACCTCCTTCGGCTGGAGCACCTCGGCCAGGGCCCGCTGCCGGGGATCGTCGATGACCACCACTCCGACGTTCTTCTCGATCGTGCAGAACGGGTAGTTCGAGGCTTCGGCGCCCGCGTGGGTCAGCGCGTTGAGGAGCGTCGATTTGCCCACGTTGGGCATGCCGATGATGCCGAGTTGCAGAGACATGCCGGCCTCCTCGCTCGTGGCGGGCCGCTCGCCGCCTCGCGGGTCTCCGGCGCCTCGCGGGTCTCCGGCGCCTCGCCCACGGCGCGGCGGCCCGCGAACCGCCGCGCCCCGCCCCTAGATGCCGAACAGGAACGACAGCGTCGTCAGGCTGAAGAAGGCGGTGACGAGCACGACGCCCAGGAAGACGAACACCATGACGGGCAGCACAACGCACATGATCGCCTTGAACTGGTCGAGCCGGTAGACCTCCTGCAGCACCACGACGGCCACGACCGGTGACCAGAGCAGACAGGCCAGCTTGCCCAGCCAGGGCACGATGAGCACCCAACCGAGCACGTGCCCCACTCCGGCGACCCGTAGCAGGGCCATGTAGTCCCCGCGCCCGCCCAACAGCAGGGCCACGAAGTGGAAGATGGCGCTGAAGACGAAGAGCCAGAAGATCGCCAGCGGCGGGTTCGTGAAGAGCTCCCACGCCTTGCAGGAAGTCGGCTCCAGCCAGGCCGCGATGCCCTGGAGGGCGGTGATGATGATCCCCATCGAGAAGGCCTCGGGCTCCGCCGCGACCCGCCGGATGGCCTCGCGGTTGAGCTTGACGATCTCGACCCCCTCCTTGATGGCATCCAGCAAGCGCATGGTCAACCTCCCTGCCCGCGTGGCCGCCCGGGCGCGCTCGGCACGCCGGACTAGCGCCGCTCCTCCACGAAGCCGAACCCGAAGCGGGGCTGATCCACGCCGGCCCGCCGGTCCCGGATGGCGGCCGCCAGCAGTTGACTCTGGCCCAGGGGCACCGTCAAGCCGAGAGCCAGAACGACCTCCCGCGCTCCGTCCTCCCCCCGGCCGTCGGCGCCCACGCGCAGCTGCGCCCCCGAGCGATGCGTCACCACCAGCCCCGCCCGCAGGATCGCTTCGTCGATCCAGCGCTGGTCCTCGCGGCCCAGCGCCTCGGCGGCGGCGACCACCTGCAGGTCGAGCGCACGGAGCAGCGGGCCGGCGACCAGGCCCACCTGGTAGGCGCGCCGCAGGAGGACGCCGTCCAGGCGGTCCTGCGCCAGGTCGCGCGCCACCACGCCGACGGTGAGCCACGGCGCGGCGGGCCAGCCGAGCCCGACATCCCAGCGCCAGGCGTCCTGGCTTTCGCCCCACGCGCGCCGCACGCGGTGGCCCAGGCTGGCGCGGGCCATGAGCGGCAGCTCGCCCATCGCGGCGCACAGCGACAGCTCCCGGCGCGGGTGCACCGGCTCGCACGCCGCCGCGCCCCCCGCCGCGCCATCCGCGTCGATCGTCCCGCAGAAACTCCGGTCGGGGGGATCGCCGTAGGCGCGATAGCCGAAGCTGGCGCTGCCCAGGCGCACCGCAGCCTGCCAGAACTCGCTGGCGCGATCGCGGTAGCCGATCCAGCCGCAAGCGCCTCTGCCCGCGCGGCCGCCCAACAGGGCCGGATTGAGGAAATGGGCCAGCGTCGAGCTCTCGTAGGCCGCGGGCAACGTGCCCAAGGCCGGCGCATCGTCGGGGTCGGCGACCGGGCCGCCGGCGCGGGCCGGGGCCGGACCGGCCGGCGACGCCAGGGCGAGCAGGATCGCCAGGGCCGCGGCTCGAGCCCGGGCGTCAGGCTTGTTCGGTCCGGAACGCATCTGGGCCTCTCCCGATCGAGGGTGCTGCCGGCGCAGGCAGATTAGGGACTGGCCGCCCGGTGGTCAACGACGCGCCGCGCGCTCCGGCGGGGAGCGTCGCGAACCGGCGCGGGGCGCCGCGCCGGGCGCCGCGGGCCGCAGGAGCCTCAGGCGCCGCGGGCCGCAGGAGCCTCAGGCGCCGCGGGAGCCTCAGGCGTCGCGGGAGCCTCAGGCGTCGCGGGAGCCTGGGCGCCGCGGGAGCCTGGGCGCCGCGGGAGCCTCGGGCGCCTCCGTCAAGGAAAGGCTTGGCAAGCAGTCCGGCTGGGCTCATCGTTGTTGCTCCGCCCGCACCCCGCTGGCCGGGCGGTCCGGGCGAGATGCGGGGCGCGGGATCACCGCGCGGCGACCGCGGCGCGGATCGGGTGCGGCGCTGGCGGCGAGTGCGATGAGCCAGACGATACGCAAAGCCACACTGGACGACATTCCCGCGCTCCTGCGGATCGAGAATGCCGTCTTTGCCACGAACCGGTTCACCGAGCGCAACTTCCAGCACCTCCTCGCCCGGGCGCGCGGGATCACGCTGGTCGACGCCGATGCGCGCGGCCGCCTGAGGGGCTACGCGATGGCGCTCTATCACCGCGGCACGTCGCTCGCGCGCCTCTATTCGATGGCGGTCGTCCCGGAAGCGCATCGCCGGGGCATCGGCAGCCGGCTGCTGGCGGCGATCGAAGCAGCGGTGGCGAGCCGCGGCTGCGCCTACATGCGCCTCGAGGTGCGCGTCGACAACACCGCCGCGCACAAGCTGTACGAACGGGCCGGCTACCGGCGCTTCGCCGTCTCGTCGCGGTATTACGAGGATGGCGTCGACGCCTACCGCATGGAAAAGGCGCTCCACCCGGATCTGGACCCGGCGCACGGCCGCGTGCCCTTCTTCGAGCAGTCGCTCGAGTTCACGTGCGGGGCCGCCGCGCTGATGATGACCATGCATGCGCTCGACCCTGGCGTGGCGATGGATCACAAGACCGAGCTGCGCCTGTGGCGGGAGGCCACCACGGTCTTCATGTGCTCGGGCCACGGCGGGTGCGGGCCCTACGGGCTGGCCCTGGCCGCCCACCGGCGCGGCTTCGCGGTGGAAGCCTACGTCAGCGACACGGGGGTGCTCTTCGCCGATTCGGTGCGCAACCCCGAGCGACGCCGGGCGATCGAGCTCGTCCAGGAGGATTTCCTCGAGCAACTGCGCGCAACCGACGTGCGCCTCCGCTTCGAGCGCGTTGACACGCGCCTGCTCGAGGAGCGCGGGCGGGCGGGCGCGATCCCGATCGTGCTGATCAGCACCTACCGGCTCGATCGCCGCAAGGTGCCCCACTGGGTGGTGATCACCGGCCTCGACGATCGGTTCGTCTACGTGCACGATCCGTTCGTTGACCCATCCGGCGAGCGGACCAGCACGGATCACATGCACATCCCCATCCTGCGCCGCGAGTTCGAGCGCATGGCCAGATACGGCAAGGCGCAGCTCAAGGCCGCGCTGCTGGTGAGCCGGCGCGCGCCGGCGAGGAAGAGAAAGGCAAGCGATGCCGCACCACGTCGTCGTCATCGAACGCGAGGGTGACTTCGAGGCGCCGGACGCCGGCTGCACCCTGGTGAGCGCGCGCGACTTCATCCGCCGGCCGCCCGAGGGCGGCGCCCGCAGCCTGCGCGTGATCAACCTGTGCCGCGACTATCGCTATCTGGGGCTGGGTTACTACTGCTCGCTGCTGGCCGAGGCGCGCGGCCTGAAGGTCATGCCCTCGGCAGAGGTGATGCTGGAGCTCAACTGGAAGCGGCTGTACCGCACCTTCCTGGCGGAGCTGAACGAGCAGCTCGCGAAGGACGTGGCGCGCGCGCATCCCGACCCCCGGGAAACCACCCTGCGCGTCTGCTTCGGCGTCGGCGACGACCCGCGCTTCGAGGAGCTCGCCCGGCGCACCTTCGATGCGTTTCGCTGCCCGATCCTGGAGGTGGAGATCCAGGCGACGCCGGTCTGGACGATCCGCGCGATCCGCCCCGCCTCGGTCCGCGGGATGAGCTCCGAGCAGCGCCGCGCGTTCGCGGAGGCGCTCGAGCGCTACACGCGCGGCAAGTGGCGCCCGCGGCGGGCCCCCGCGCCGCCCCGCTACAGCCTGGCGGTTCTGCACGATCCCAAGGAGGAGTTCCCGCCCTCGGATGCGCGCGCGCTGAAGCGGGTCGTGTCGGCCGGGGAGAGCCTGGGCATCGACGTCGAGCTGATCACGCGCCGCGATCTCGGGCGCCTGTCGGAGTTCGACGCGCTCTTCCTGCGGGAGACCACCAACCTCGACCACCACACGTACCGCTTTGCGAAGAAGGCGGTGGCCGAGGGCATACCGGTCATCGACGATCCGGTCTCGATCCTGCGCTGCTCGAACAAGGTCTTCCTGGCCGAGATGTTCCGCCTCGCCGGCGTGCCCACGCCGCGCACGCTGATCCTGGACCGCTCGCGGTTGCCCGAGGCGCCGGAGCGACTCGGGTTCCCGATGGTCGTCAAGATTCCCGACGGCTCCTTCTCGCGCGGCGTGTTCAAGGCCGAGAACGGCGCCGAGCTCGAGCGCGTGGCCCGGCGCATCTTCGAGGAATCCGACATCATCCTGGCCCAGGAGTTCATCTTCACGGAGTTCGACTGGCGGATCGGCATCCTCAACCACCGTCCGCTCTTCGCCTGCCAGTACCGCATGTCGCCCAATCACTGGCAGATCCTCAAGCATGAGGAGGACGGGCGCGTGCTGGAGGGACACCATCGAGCGCTGCCCGTGGCCGACGTGCCGCGCGCAGTGCTCGAGGTGGCGCTGGCGGCCACGCGCGGCATCGGGGACGGCCTCTATGGCGTCGACCTGAAACAGACGGCACAGCAGGTCTACGTCATGGAGGTCAACGACAACCCGAACATCTACGCCGGTCTGGAGGACGAGATCGCCAAGGGCGACCTCTATCGCACCCTGCTGCTCGAGTTCATCCGCCGCTTGGAGGTGCGCGTCAACCAGCCGTCAGCTCCGCGGGAGGCGCGCGTCGGGCACCGGAGCACGTGAGCCGCCGGCCCGCGGCCGGGGCCCGCGGCCGGGCCCGCCGCCGGGTCCGTGCGCTGTGGCCTAAACGCGGGCGGCCCACCTCGCGCGGAGGTGAGCCGCCCGACTCGGCTCGATCGAGCACGATCCTGGTCCATCAGGACCGGGCGGGATCGAACGAGCGCTCTACCGGAAGAGACTCTTCATGGTGCCCCAGCTCGCCTCGCGCACCGGCGACGGGTCGAAGTAGAGGTCATCCAGGCTGCGCGGCAGGATCTGGAAGCCCTCGGTGTAGGGCGAGGCGTTGTCGAACTGGCCGCCCAGACCGATGCAGGTGAACGGCTGTTCGGGAGCGGGGCTGCCGTCGATGTTCGTCTCCTTGTCGACGCGCAGGATGATCGGAACCCCCGTCTCGTCGGTGACCTCGACGTTGGCGTTCATCCCCTCGGGCGGCCAGGGGTCGCCCCCGGTGATGACCAGGTGGTCGATCATGATCAAGCAGCTCTCGTAGGCGTTGCCGTTGACCGCCAGCTCCTCGGCGCTGATGTTCTCGGGCTCCGGCAGCGGATTGCCGGTTGACAGCACCGTGATCACCAGGCCCGGGTTGCTGATCTCGACCTTGCCGTTGTAGAAGGTGACCGTGCCGACGACATCCAGCCCGTCGCCCGCGTTGACCGGGGTCGTGTAGTTGAAGTCGAACAGGTTGACGCAGCACTCGCCGTCGGTCGCTCCGCAGTCGAGACTCGTCGCGGTGTAGGTCCCGTGCTCGTTGAGGACGATCAGCGGGCTCGTGATGTGGACGAGCACGTTCATCTGGAGCGGGAACCCCTCGGAGTTCAGCGCGACCGCCTCGCACAGCGTCATGTCGGTCGGCGTCGGCGGGGCGCTGCAGGCGTTGGTCTCGCCCGGCGTCGGGGTGGTCGACTCGGTGTCCTCGAGGTTGTTGTTGCTGTCGAAGCCGTCGGGGCAGCGCGAGATGCTACTGCCGGCGGCGACGTCGGGGCCCCACGTGCCTCCCTCGCAGCTCAGCAGGGCCGCCTCGCCGTAGCAGATGCCGTCGACGTAGCCGCCGCCCTGGTAGAGCTCGACCTCATCGGGGCCATTCTGCCAGTCGACGCCCACATTGATGTAATCGTAGTTGGGCACCGTCGCATCCTGGGCAAGCACCAACCGCCCGTCGGCCGGGATCACCATCCCGTCGAGCGCGATCGTGCGATACGCCAGTCCGTCGGAGCCGTTGACGCCGACCAGCGTCCAGCCGGTCAGATCCAAGCCCGCCGGGCCCAGCAGCTCGGTGAAGCAACCGACGTCGGTGCCCGGCGAATCGTAGTAGATCTCATTGATCACGACGCTCTGCTGCGCGGCAGCGGAACCCGCGATCAACCCCAAGCAAGCCAGCATCGCAAGAAAGGTGCGTGTGTGCATGACTCATCCTCTCCCTGTAAGGCTGAGAACTTCAAGGCTGCCAAAGAGCCATGGGGATGGGAACGGGAGGAACGGCGCTCTGCCCCGAGCTGCTGGGCCAGGTCTCACGCTGTTGCGGCGGCGCATGACACGCCGGCCACGGCGGCCGGCCTGGTCGAGCCGGAAAGTCCTCAAGCAGAGCAGCGGATGCCACCCGGATCGGCGCAACCCCATCGACGCAGCGATCCTAAGCCATCCGGCGCGCGGATTCAACCCCGCGCCGCCCGCCCACCCCCGGCGCTGCCCGCTCCCCGCGCTGCCCGCTCCCCGCGCCGCCCGTCGAGGCGCGCGGCCACGAGACGGCCCCGGCGCCGTCCGGGCACCGGGGCCGCGTCCCAACTGCGCAATCTCATCCGCTACTGCGGCTTGCGGAAGATGGCCGCGTCGACGGCCGGATTGATCTGCACCTCGGCGAAGGTCATCTGCAGGAACGGCTCCCCGTCGTGCAGCGTCTGGTTCGCGAAGGCCATCTGGACGCCGTCCACCTTGCGGTAATCGCTCAGGATCTCGACGGCGTGCACGGGGCCTTGCTGGCCGCGGCCACGGTACTCCATGCCCCGCACCAGGTGGGTGGCGGCGTCGATGAACACCAGCCACTCCTTGATCGGCGTCTCGCGCGCGTGGACCACGTCGCACAGCGCGCCGTCGAACTCCCGCGGCTCGAGCGCCTGCCAGACCATCTCCGCATGACGCACGAGGAAGTTGTGCGGCGACCGGATGCGATCCAGGCGAGTCTCCTCCATCTGATCGGACGGCGAGTCCATCACGCCCTGCGGGGTCCTCATCCAACCGGCGTCGCCGTCGGCGGCCTGGATGATCGTCCCGAACATGAGATCGACCTGCGTCCAGTTCTTGTCGGGCAGCTGGGTGACGCTGTTGACGGTGAGGTCCAGCTTCTGCCCCATCATCGACATCGATCCTTTGCCCTTCTGCCGGTAGGCCTTGACGCCGGCGAACCGCTCGCCGCCGTGCGCTTTCAGCGCCGCGGCCAGCAGCGTCTGCCCGCGCGCCAGGCTCTCGGCCGTGGGCGCCGGGATGTCGAGCTTCGAGGGCGGCTCGGGGATCGCGATGTCGATCTCGGTCACGGGCCCCAGGCCCTCGAGCGGCTTGTCGAAGTCGGCCCGCGGGCCCACCGTGACAATCGCCATCTCGGCGGGCTTGATGTGCCGCTGGGCGGCGCCGAGCAGGTCCTGGGCGGTCAGCGTGTGCACCTTCTCCTGGTAGGTCTCCAGGAAGTCGGGCGCGTAGCCGTAGTACTCGTAGAAGGCGCGGCGGTTGAGCACGCTGCGCTTCGACGCCAGATCGAAGACGAGCTGGTTGAGCACGATGTCCTTGGCCATCCGCAGCTCTTCTTCCGTGACCGGCGCCTGCGTGATCTTCTCCACCTCGCGCCGCATCAGCTCGGCGCCGGTGACGGTCGAATCGGCCTGGATCAAGAGGTAGCACACCCACACCCCGGGGTGGTGCCAGCCGGTGCCCGGCGCCGAGCCCACCGCGTAGGACAGCCCGCGCTTCGTGCGGATCTCGGTGATCAACCGCGAGGTGAAGCCCTCGCCCAGAATCTGATTGAGGACTTGCAATGCCGCGTAGTCGGGGTCGGACGCCAGCGTGCCGCGCAGCCCGAAGAGCACCGTGCCTTGCGTGATGCCGCCCTTCTCGGCGTGGAAGACGCCGGTCGGACCCCGATCGGGCGAGGGCGGGGCGGGCGGCAGCGGCTGCTGCGCGCGCGGCCAGTCGCCGAAGGTGCGGGTGATGAGCGCCAGCATCTCGCCCTTCTGAAAGTCGCCGTAGACCGTCAGCATCATCCGGTCGGGGTGGAAGAAGGTCCGATGGAAGGCGACCAGGTCCTCGCGGTCGATCGCCTCGATGGTCGCGTACTCCGGGTACCAGCCGTAGGGGGAGTGCGCGCCGAACATCAGCTTCTGGAACTCCCGCATCGCGATCGGGATCGGCTCGTCGTTGCGCGAAGCGATGTCCGTGCGCTGGGAAACCTTGGCCAGCTCGATCTTCTCTTGGGGAAACGCGGGATGGCGCAGGATGTCCGCGAAGATGCCCAGGCCCTCGACGGCGTTGTCGGCGAGGAACGAGCCGCTGACCGTGCCCTGAGTCTCTCCGATGCTGGCTTCGATGACGGCGCCCATCGACTCGAGCTTGACGTCCAAATCGTCGCCGGCGATGGTGGCGGTGCCCCCGGTGCGCAACACCTCACCCGTGATCGCGGCCAATCCTCGCTTGTCCTCGGGCTCGTACATCGTCCCGGTGCGGATCGTCATCTGGCAGTCGACGACCGGGAAGTCGTGGTCCTCGAGCAGGTAGACGACCAGGCCGTTGTCGAGCACATGGCGATCGATCGCCGGCGTGTGGATCTGCCCCAGGGGGGGGACCTTCATCTTGCGCGGGTCGGGAAACTTGGCCACTTGCGCGTGCCCTGCCGCGGCCGCCAGCCCCAGGACCAGCAGCGCCACCCACGCGCTCGCCGCCCTGACCACCCAGCACTTCTGCATATTCATCACGAGCTCCTTTGCTCCGTAGGTTTCGTGTTCACGCGCCGCGCGTCGCTAGGACCCGGCTTCCTGGCTCGCCGCCTTCTTCTTGAGCATCGCCACGGTCCGCCGCTCCTTGACCAGGCGCTCCTGCGCCAGCCGCTGGACGTCGGCGGCCGTGACCGCCTCGATCCGCGCCAGGTGATCGAAGGCCGCGCGCCAGTCCCCCAGCATCTGATCCGACGAGGCCAGGGCGATCGCCAGCCACTGCGGCTGGCGGAGCTGGCGGATGATGCGGGCCACGTAGCCGGTCTTCACCTTGCGGAGCTCTTCCTCCGTGGGCCCCTGCGCGATCAGCCGGTCGACTTCCTCATAGACCATCGCCTCGGCATCCTCGGGATTCCGGCCGGTGGCGAGAAACACGAACACGATCGCCTGGTTCTCGTACTTCGCTCCCGGCGTGTCCGTGCCGGCCCCCACTTGGGTGGCCACCTGCTCCTTCTTGACCAGCCGCTCGTAGAGCCGGCTCGAGCGGCCCGTGCCGAGGATCTCCATCACGAGCTCCATGGCCGCGTAGTCGGGATCCTGCTGGGCGGGGCTCTGCCAGCCGACGATGACCGTCGGGTTGGCGTCGTCCTCGATCGTCACGCGCAGCTCGGCGCGGTGCACCGGCTCGACCGTGACCACGGGCGGCGGATTGGGCCCGAGGCGGACGTGGCGGAAGTACTTCTCGGCCAACTGGCGCACCTGCCCGACGGTCACGTCGCCCACGACGCACACCGTCATGTTGGGAGCCACGTAGTACTTGTCGAAGAAGGCCTGGGCGTCGCGCCGCGAGAAGGCCTCGATGTCGCTGGCGTGTCCGATGACCCCCGTGCCGTACGGGTGCGCGATGAAGGCGGTCGTGATGAAATCCTCGAAGAGGCGCTGGACGGGGGATGACTCGCCGATGCGCCGCTCATTGCGCACCACATCGCGCTCCTGATAGAACTCCCGCAAGACCGGCTGCGCGAGCCGATCGCCTTCCATGCGCGCCCACAACTCGGCGCGGTTCGACGGCAGGCTGTACATGTAGCAGGTCATGTCCGTCGACGTGAAGGCGTTGACATTGCGCGCCCCGTTGGTCTCGAGAATGCGGTCGAAGTCGTTCTGGATGACGTAGGATTTCTCGCGCTCCATCGCCGTGCGAAACGCGCTCATCAACTCGCCCAGCCGAGTCGAGTCGGCCGCGAAGCGCTTGTGCTTCTCTTCCAGGTAGGCATCCCAGGCCGCGTCGGTCGCGGCCATCGCCTTGCGCTCCGCGGCGAAGTCGGAGGCGCCCACCGAGGGCGTGCCCTTGAACGCCATGTGCTCGAACATGTGGGCGATCCCGGTGGTCCCGGTCATCTCGCACACGCCGCCGGCGTCCACGCACGTGGCATAGGCGAAGACCGGGGCGTCCGGTTTCTCCACCACCAGGAAGCGCAGCCCGTTGTCGAGCGCGAACTCCTTCACCGAGGCGCGCAGCTCTTCGAGCGGCGCCGCCGGGGCCGGGGCCGCCAGGATCGCGGCCGCGGCCGGGATCCCGAGCCACACCACCGCGAGCCAGCGACGGGCGCCGGGCGATCCGGTCCTCTTCATCGATTCACCTCCAGTTTGTCGGCCGGCCTGCGCGGATGTCCCGCGCAGAAATCAGGAGGTCATCCGGCCGAGACACCCTCGATCGTCTGCCGTTCCTCATCCACCGCGCCCCACGGGCGATGGATCAGCCACAGATAACCAGGTAGCATAGCCCCGTGTTCCCGCCGGCGGCAAGCGCAGGCGCGGAGGAGGCGGAGGCTCGGCTACTGGCCTTCGCGGATCACCAGGTCGACCCGGCGGTTGCGCTGTCGCCCCGCGGCCGTGCCGTTGTCCGCCACCGGGCGGGTCATGCCGAAGCCGGCGGAGGTCATGCGATCGGCCGCGACGCCCTGCGAGACCAGAAACTCGTAAACCGCCCGCGCCCGGCGCTGCGAGAGATCGAGGTTGTACTCGGCGGTGCCCACGTTGTCGGTGTGGCCCTCGATCCCCACCCGCATCTCGGCGAACTGGTTCAGGATCGTCGCCACGCGCACCAGGCTGAACTCGACCTCGCGCTTGAGCGTGGCGCGATCGAAATCGAAGAGGATGTCCGACAGGCTGACGATCGTGCCGCGCGCCTCCTGCGTGATGCGGGCGAAGCGCCCTTCGAGCTGCTGGAGCGCCGAATAGAGCTGCTGCTGGCGCGTCTCGGCCTGCAGGCGCATGTCGTCGAGCTCGGTGCGCAGGTCTTCCCGCAGGCCGCGCTCGAGCCGCAGCGTCGCGCGCAGCGCATCGTCGCGGGCGTCCGCGAGCTGCCCGATGGCCTGCGCGGCATGGGCGCACGCGCGCAGCGCGACCTCACGCTGGATGCGGGCTTCCAGTTCCTGGATCACCCGGCCCGCCATGTAGAGCTGGCGGGCGCGCTCGGCGTCCTGGGTCTTCTCGTTCGTGGCGGCGGCCACGTGCGCCGAGAAGCGGTTCTCCAGATCGGCCAGCGGCACCCCGTGGTCCAGCGCGGCATCGCGCCAGGCCATCCACAGCGTCGAGAGCTGGGCGGCGGAGCCGACCGGCGGCGCCAGCGCCGCTAGTGAAGGGCCCGGCAGCTGGTGCGGCGTGGCGTCCGACATGTCCACTTCGACCTCGGGCACGCTCCACGGCGCCGGCCCGGCCACCTGTTCGATCTCGGCCAGCTGCGCGCGCGTCTCTTCGAGCCGCTGGCGGGCGATCTCGACGTCGCGCAGGCAGCCATCCGCCTCCCGGCGCGCGGCCGCGGCCAGGGCCAGGCTGTGGGCGGCGCGCACGTCGGCCAGCGCCAGCTCCAGCACCGGGCGCGCGGCCTTGTGGTCCTCGCGCTCGAGCAGTGGCAGCGCCTGGCTGCGCCGGATCTGCGCGGACTTCAGGACGGCCGCGGTGGTTGTGTCCGCCGGAAGCTGCTGCAGCTCGGCCTCGAACCGGTTCACGTCGGCCAGGATCGGCCGGCCGTTGAAGCGCGACCTGCCGCAGCCGGGCAGAGCCGCCAGCCCAATGAGAAGGCAGGTCAGCAAGACCGCCGGCCAGGCTGCCTGGAGTTTCGTCCGGTCACGTGCGCCGCTCATTGTGCCGCTCCTCCTCTGTTCCCCCCTAGGGGGCTGAGGATCCTAGCACAGCGGCTGTTCGCGGCCCAGCCTCATCCGCTCGAGCGGAAAAGGCGGCCGCGCCAACGGGCGCGCGGCGAGCGACATCAGCAGGGCGGGGTTGTCGTCTCCCGCGATGCGATTGGCGCGCAGCGCTCCGCAGGCCTGACACCGGTGGATGAGCGCCCATTCCCCGTCCGTGCGGACCATCACGGCCACCGGCTCCATGCCGCCCTCGCAGCCCGCGGCGCGATCGCCCGGCTGATGGTCGACGTGGCGGCTCCACAGACACTGGGGACAGTGATTGCGGTGCGCCGATCCGGGAACGGACCCGGGCACCGCGGCCCCGCAGCGGCGGCAGGCGAAGCCTGCTTCCCCCGCGCCCGCGGCCCCGCAGCCGCGGCTGGCGGAATCCGCCGCCCCCGCTTCCGCGGTTCCACCGGCGGGGCTCTCTCGCCCGATCAGGCGCAGATAGCTACGGTAGCGCCGTGGATCGAAGCGTCCGGCGGCCACGGCGGCCTTCACGGCGCACCCCGGCTCTTGCGCGTGCGCACAGCCCGTCCCGAAGCGGCACCCGTCGCGCGCGGCCGCCACCTCGGGGAAGGCCGCGCCGATTGCCTGCGCGTCCAGATCGGGGAGCGCGAACGTGCGCAGACCGGGCGTGTCGATGATCCACCCGCCCGCGCAGGGGTGCGCGTCGTACTCGGTCGTGGTGTGGCGGCCCTTGCCCGTGCGCTCGCTCACCGGCCCGGTGCGCAGGTCTTCGCGGCCCGTCAAGGCGCCGACCAGTGTCGTCTTGCCGGCGCCGCTCGCCCCGATCAGCAGGGAGAGCCGCCCCGCCAGGTGTGAACGCACCTCTTCCAGCCCGCGCCGGGCGCGGACCGACACGACGAGCACGGCGTAACCCGCCTGCTCGTACGGCGCGAGCGCCGCGCGCAGGTCGCGCTCATCCCAGAACTCGGATTTGGTCAGGCAGACAGCGGCCGGGATGCCGGCCGCTCCCGCCGTGACGAGGATGCGGTCGAGCAACCCCCAGCGGGGCTTGGGCTGCTCGGTCGAGACCAGGGCCAGGACCTGATCCAGGTTGGCGGCGATGAGCTGCCGGCGCGCGCGCGCGCCCGGGTCGCGCCGGGTGAACTCGTTCCGGCGCCGGGCGACGGCGGCGATCACCGCGCCGCCGGCGGCGGGGCGCACCTCGACGCGGTCGCCCACGACGATCTCCTGACCCGCCGTCCGGCGCAGCCCGCCGCACGCCTCGCACGCGCGCCGCGTGCCGTGCTCATCGATGACCTCGAACCGTTGCCGTCGCTTGGCGACCACCAGGCAGTGCCCGGCGGCCGAATGCGAGGCGTTGCGAGTATCCGTGCGTGGAGTGTCCAACGCGGTCTCCTCCCCTGCCGGCCGGTGCGCGCGAAGGGCGCACGCGGGCGTGAGGCCATCGGCGCTGCAGGCGCCGATGACACCGGTGCCCCGCGCCCCTTGGGCGGGCCGGAGATGAGGAGTGCGCTCGACGAGGTGGGGTATGTGCCCTGGACGTACGAGCCCGTGTCAGCTCCCGATGACCGCAGGGACGGGGGCGGTGGATATGGAGTTGACCGCAGCGACCGACATCAAGTCCTCCTGTTGCTCGGGCTCCAAGCGGATACCGTGACTTCCGGATGAAGTTCGCCCCGGGGCGCCGGGCTTTTCACGGTTCGGGTGGTAGGCTACGATGCTGCCTCAACCGACGGACTCCAGGAGGGCGCGGCCGCGCGGGCACGCGCAGGGCCGGCGGCAATGGAGACTCAGACAGATGAGCGCCGACAGCACGACGAGCGCCGCCTCGGCGGCGAACCCGAACCGGAGCTGGCTGGAGGCCTGCCGGGGCCACGACCTCACGCTGGCCCTGCGACACGAGATTCTGGAGGCCGCGGCCGCGTGGAGCCGCCAGTCGCTGGCGGCCCTGGGCGAGGCCGCCGACCTCGAGGCCTGCCTGCTCACCCGTCCCCCCAAGCCTGAGCTGGGCGACTTCGCCTTCCCGTGCTTCCCGCTGGCCAAGGCGCTGAGGCGCAGCCCGGCCCAGATCGCCGCGGAGCTCGTGGCCCCGGCGCTCGAGCGCTTTCGGGACGCCGCGCGCGCGGAGCGGATTCCGGCCGTCGCGCAGGTGGCGCCCGCCGGTCCTTACCTCAACATCCACCTCGACGCCGGCGATCTGGCGCGCTTTGTCTGCGCCCGGGTGGCGACCGGGGCCCCGCCCTATGGCGCGGCGCTCCCGGCCACGGGCCGCCGCACGGTCGTGGAGTACTCGGGCCCCAACACGAACAAGCCGCTCCACCTGGGTCACGTGCGCAACAACGTCTTGGGGATGGGCATGTGCCACATCCTCGCCGCCGTTGGCGAGGACGTCGTGCCGGTCAACATCGTCAATGACCGCGGCATTCACATCGCCAAGTCCATGGTCGCCTACCGGCACTGGGGCGCCGGTCGCGCCCCCGAAAGCGAAGGCGTCAAGGGCGACCACTTCGTGGGCGAGTTCTACGTGCGCTACGCCGCCAAGGTCGAAGCGGAGAAGGCCGAACTCGCGCGCCGCGAGGGGCTCGACCCAGACGCCTTGAGCGACGAGGACGACCGCCGGCTCGAGGAGGCCTGTCCGCTCACCCAAGAGACGCGTGAGACGCTGCGCGCCTGGGAAGAGGGCGATCCCGACACGCGCGCGCTCTGGTCGCTGATGAACGGCTGGGTCTACTCGGGCTTCGACGAGACCTACGCGCGTCTGGGTTGCGTTTTCCGCAAGTGGTATCTGGAGAGCGACACGTACGAGCTCGGCAAAGTCGCCGTGCGCAAGGGGATCGCAGAAGGCATCTTTGTACGACATGCAGACGGGTCGGTCTGGGCCCCGCTTGAGCAGGAAGGTTTGAAGGACAAGATTCTGCTGCGGGCTGACGGCACGTCGGTCTACATCACGCAGGACATTGGCACGGCCGAGCTGCGCCACGACGACTTTCACATGGACCGTATGATCTACGTCGTGGCGAGCGAGCAGAACCTGCACTTCCAGCTCCTGTTCACGCTGCTCAGGAAGCTCGGCCATCGCTGGGCGGACGCGTGCCATCACTTGAACTACGGCATGGTCAACCTCCCGCACGGCGCCGGGAAGCTCAAGTCGCGCGAGGGCCGCAAGGTCGATGCCGACACGATGCTGGACGAACTGGCCGCGATCGCGCGCCGCAAGGCCGAGGAGGGCGGCTACGCCTCGAGCGCCGAAGTCGACGTCGACCTTTTGGCCGATGCGATCGGCCAGGGCGCCCTGAAGCTCTACCTGCTCGCGGTGAGCGCGGAGAAGGACATCACCTTCGATCCCGACAAGACCCTCGACTTCGAAGGCGACACGGGCCCGGCGGTGCAGTACAGCCACGCGCGCATCCGCAGCATCGCGCGCAAGGCGCTGGCCGAGGGCAGGATCACCGTGGCCGATCTCGTGACGGGGGAAATCCCGCGGCCCTTCGCGCACCTGGGAACGGCCTCGCCCGTGCCTGCGCCCGCGCTGGCGCCCTGGCGGCGCTGGCCGTGGCGCCGCGCGGCCGACACGACCGGCCGGGCGCCGGAGGCCGCCGCCGCGTCGCAGGCGACAGGCCTGGCACCGGAGCGCGTGCGTCCCGAACTGCTGAGCGCGCCGGAGGAGAAGCGGCTCGCCCTCGAGCTGGCCTACTTGCCCGCCGTGCTGCGGCAGGCGGCGGCGCAGCTCAGTCCTTCGCCGCTGGCCAACTACCTGCTCGATCTCACCAAGACCTACGCGCGCTTCTATCACAACTGCCCGGTGCTGCGGGCCGAGAGCGAGGAGCTGATGCGCGGACGGTTGCACCTGAGCCTGGCGACCGCCGCCGCGCTGCGCCGGGGCCTGGCCCTGCTGGGGATCGACGCGCCGGACGCGATGTAGGGCCCGGCGCTTTCTCGGCCGGCGCTCCCTCGGCCGGCGCATCCTCGGCCGGCGCTCCCTCGGCCGGCGCGAGGAGGCTAGTCGTCCCGCGGCCCATCGTCCTCACGCGAGCGTTCGCCGAACGGCTCGTCGCTCGCGTCGCGCCGGCCATGGCGTTCGTCCTCGCTCCCCGTGCGGCGCTCGGGTCGTTCCGGCGCGCTCCCAGCGCGCCCGGCATCGTCCCGCTCCGGTCGGCCCCGATCGCGGGGCTCGACGCCGTCGGGGGGCCGATCGTGCCGAGCCGCGTTGTCTTGCTCGTCGGTCCCGCCCCACGCGGCCCGCGGCTCGGCCTCCCAGCGCCCGCCCTGCCTCTGGCGGTCGCGCTTCTCGCGCGGCCGGAAGAGCGCGCCGGTCGAGTAGCGCCCCTTCTTGCGCCGGCGCCCGGAGTAGTCGATGGGGGCCCCGGGCTCGCCATCGGCGCCGCTCACGCCATCGCGCTCGTCCGGTTCTGCGGCCACCGCCATCCAGGGCGGCCGCACGCCGCCTGGCGCGCGGGGCTCCCGAGGTTCCTCAGCCTCGGCGCGGTCCTCGTACCCGCCGCGGTGGGGTCGCTCGGCGCGGTCCTCGTACCCGCCGCGGTCGGGGCGCTCGGCGCGGTCCTCGTACCCGCCGCGGTCGGGTCGCTCGGCGCGGTCCTCGTACCCGCCGCGGTCGGGTCGCGCCCGACGGACCTCGTACCTGCCGCGGTCGGGGCGCTCGGCTCGGCCCTCCTCGGGGCGACGCTCTTCACGCTCGCCGCGGCCGCCTCGGCTTCTTCCTCTGCCGCCGCGGCGGGAGCGCGAGCTCCGGCGCCGCGCGGGTTCGCCCGAGCCGTACGCGCCGGCCTCAGCCCGCTCGGCGTCCATCGCCTCCAGATACGAGGAGTTCTCCGGCTGCTCGAACCGATCGTCCTCCAGGCGCGGCGGGCGAGCCGGCCCGCGGTCTGCGCCGCCAGGCGCCGGCGGAGCTGTCGGCGCGGGTCGGACGAGGTCGCCTGCGCCCGCGGTCAGCGCCGCCTCCGCGCCCGCGCGGTGGCCGCCCCGACCCCGGCC
>CAZRWW010000087.1:0-22579 GCA_964603725.1 uncultured bacterium | reverse complement strand
CGGGCGGGGGATCGCCGTGCCGGTCGTGTTGCTCCTGCGCGCACTGAGGTTCCTCGCGCTCTGGGCGGGGCGGCTGCTCGGGCTGCTCCTGCTCGGTCTGTCGATCAAGCTCGCCCGATTCCTGGAGCGCTGGTTGGGGCGCGGCTTCGGCCTGGCGATGCGGCCGGTGCAGACCGGCTTCGACCGCGGCTGGGCCCGCCTGTCGAACGCCTACCCCGTCTTCCTCGCGGGGGCGCTGCGCCATCGCGGGCGCACGCTGCTCGTGGCGGGCGCCTTGAGCGCCCTGGCGGTGGCCCTGGTGCCGCTCATGGGCGTGGAGCTGGTGCCACAGTTCTCGCAAGGTGAGTTCAGGTTCGACCTCGAGCTGCCCCAGGGCACCCCGCTGGCCGGCTGCGAGCGTCGCGTGCGGTTGATCGAGGAGGATCTCGTCACGGATGAGCGCATCGCCAGACTCTTCGCGAGCGTGGGGGAGAGCCCGGAGATGGGCGGCACCGCGCTCGAGCGGCGGGAAAACGTCGCCCAGCTCAGCATCGCCATCCGCGACGCGGGCGACCGGCGGCAGGAAGACGGGGTGATCGAGACGGTGCGGCGGCGCCTGGCCCAGGAGCCGGACATCCGCTACACGTTCCGGCGCCCCACCTACTTCAGCTTCCAGACGCCGGTCGAGGTGCACGTCTACGGCAACGACCTCGCGCAGCTCGACGCCTACGCCGCCCGGCTCGCCACGGCCCTGGCGGAGGTGCCGGGGCTGCGCGACGTGCGCAGCAGCCTCCGGGAGGGGAATCCCGAGGTGCAGATCAGCTTCCGCCGCGATCGGATCGCCGCGCTCGACCTGGATCTCGAGAGCGTCGCGCGCACCCTGCGCAGCAAGATCCGCGGCGACGTCGCCACCCGGCTGAAGGAGCGCGACCGCCAGCTCGACATCCTGGTGCGCACCGCCAACGCATCCGAGATCGAGGTCGATCAGGTCGCGGGCCTGGTGGTGAGCCAGGTCGAGGGCGTGCCGATCCCGCTCTCCAGCGTGGCCGACGTCGCGCTGGGACGCGGGCCGTCGCAGATCACCCGCATCGGACAGCAGCGCGCCGCAGTCGTGAGCGCGGACCTGGCCGGACGGGACCTGGGCAGCGCCTCCCGCGACATCCGGGCCCTGCTGCGCGAGCTGCCCGCGCCCGCCAGCCTGGGCGTCGAGCTGGGCGGCCAGAACCGGGAAGTGACAACCTCTTACCGCAGCATGGCCCTGGCGGCGTTCCTGGCCATCTTCCTCGTCTATCTGGTGATGGCCAGCGAGTTCGAATCGTTCCTGCACCCGTTCGTCATCATGTTCACCGTGCCGCTCGGCCTGGTGGGCGTGATCTACGCGCTCCTCCTGACCGGCACGGCGGTGAGCGTGGTCGTGCTGATCGGCGTGGTCATGCTGAGCGGCATCGTCGTCAACAACGCCATCGTGCTGATCGACTTCGTCAACCAGCGCCGCGCGCAGGGCATGGAGAAGTTCGCGGCGATCATCGAGGGAGCTCGCGCGCGGCTGCGGCCGATCTGCATGACGACGCTCACGACGGTGTTGGCCCTGTTGCCCATGGCGCTCGGGATCGGGCAGGGCGCCGAGATGCGCGCGCCGATGGCGATCACCGTCATCGGCGGCCTGACCGTCGCCACGCTGCTCACGCTGGTGGTCATTCCGGTGGCGTACGCCACCATCGACCGGAGGCCGTGATGCGGATCCCCGACTTCGCGCTGCGCCGCCCGGTCACGATCCTCGTGGCGACCGCCGCCATCGTGGTGCTGGGCGCGGTCAGCCTCTCGCGGCTGAAGGCCGAGTTCCTGCCCAACATCGACTTCCCCTTCATCGGCGTCTGGGCGCCCTACCCGAACTCCGTGCCGGCCGAGGCCGAGCGGCAGATCGCGCGTCCGATCGAGGAGATCATGGCGACCCTCGGGGACGTCAGCCAGATCTTCTCCGATTCCGACGTTGACGGGGTCTTCGTCGGCGTGATCTTCGGCTTCGGCCGCAGCGTGGATGTCCTGCGCATGGAGGTCGAGGAGAAGCTCGAGCAGGTGCGGCCGCTGCTGCCGAGCGACCTGCGCGACACCTACCTCTTCACCTTCAACTCCAACGACATTCCCATCATGGTGGGGCGCATCAGCGCCCGCGGCCGGGATCTGGCCGGGTCCTACGATCTGCTCGAACGCCGCATCCTCACGCCCCTGCGACGCATCGAGGGCGTCGGCCGGGTCGAAGTCGGCGGGATCGAACGTAAGAGCATCCGCATCTACCTCTTCCTCGACAAGATCGTCGAGCACTCGGTCGACGTGGGCCGGCTCTTCGAGCTGCTCAACGCGAACAACGTCGATCTGTCGGTCGGGCGGGTGCGGGACGGCAACCAGCGCATCGCCGTGCGCTCGCTGGGGCAGTTCCGCTCGCTCGACGAGCTGGGCGACTTGCAGGTCACGCCGGCCGGCCTGAAGCTGCGCGACATCGCCGAGATCGACTACAGCGAGCCGGACCCGGGCTACTACCGGCGCCTGAACGGGGAACCGGCGATCGCGTTCGGGGTCCAACGCGCCTCGGGCGCCAACGTGGTCGAGGTCTCGCGGCGGGTGCACGAGGTGCTGCGCGAGATCGGCCGCGACCCGGCGCTGGAAGGCATCGACGTCGTCCTCTTCTTCGATCAGGCCGCGGACATCAGAAACTCGCTCAGCAGCTTGCTGCAGAGCGGACTGATCGGCTCCGCGCTCGCGATCCTGGTGCTGCTCGTCTTCCTGCGCCATCTGCGCATGACGCTGATCGTGGCGACCGCCATCCCCTTCAGCGTCATCGGCACCTGCACGGTGCTCTATCTGACCGGCCGGACGCTGAACCTGCTCTCGATGATGGGGTTGATGCTGGCGGTCGGCATGCTGGTCGACAACGCCATCGTCGTGCTCGAGTCGATCACGCGCCGGCAGGAGCGCGGCGAGGAGGCTCCCAGCGCCGCCCGGACTGGCGCCAGCGAGGTGGGCATGGCGGTCACGGCGTCGACCCTGACCTCGGTGATCGTCTTTGCTCCGATCATCCTGTCGAAGAGCAACCAGATTGGCGTCTGGCTGTCGGAGATGGGGCTGACGATCTCGACCACCCTGGTGTTCTCGCTGCTCGTGTGCCTGACGCTGGTGCCGCTGCTGGCGGCGCGCACGACGATCCGCGGCGGACCGCGCGAGTTCCGGCTGCTCACCGGACTGCGGGAACGCTACCTGCAGGCGCTCCGCTGGACGGCCCTGCGCCACCCCAAGCGCACCGGGCTGATCTTCGTCCCGCTCTCTCTGCTTCTGACCGTGGCCGTGGTGAAGGTGTCCGGATTCAAGCCTGAGCTGATGGGCGAGAGCGGCGCTCGCCACGACGACCTCTGGATGGAGCTGATCTTCACGGACAACACCAACGTCTACGGGGTGCGTCAGCGGGTCGCCGCGGTCGAGGCATTCCTGCAGCCGCGCGTCGATTCGCTGGGCGTGGAGTCGCTCTATGCCTTCTTCACCGACAACCACGCGGAGGTCGCGCTCTACTTCCCTGAAGGGACCTCGCGCTCGGAGAAGGAGATGCGCGCGCTGCGCACGTACCTGCGCGAGAACCTGCCCGTCCTGGCCGGTGTCGAGTACCGCTTCAGCGACGAAGACAACACGGCCCACGGGGTCAAAGAAGTCGCGGTCACCCTGTTCGGCGAAGACACCGAGCTGCTGGCGGGGCTGGCCGGCGAGGTGCAGCGCCGCTTCACCCACCTGGCCGGCGTCGCCGAGGTTCGCAACGACGCCCAGCGCGGAAACGAGGAAGTGTGCATCATCCTGGACCGCGAGCAGGGCGGGCGGCAGGGGGTCGACTCGCGCACGCTGGCGCAGATCCTGGGCCTGACCTTCCGCGGCGTGCCGCTGCGCGCGTTCCAGGGGCCGGAGCACGAGGTCGACATGGACATCGTGCTCGAGCCATCCGAGCGGCGCAACATCGACAACCTGGCGCGCCTGCCGGTCAGCTACCACGACGCGCAGCCGGTGCTGCTCGGGCAGGTCGCCGACTTCAAGGTCGGGCGGGGACCGCAGCGCATCCACCGCGAGAATCAGAAGACGGCCACAACGGTGACGGCCAGCTATGAGGGCGACAAGTTCAACGAGTTCCGCGACGAAGTCGAGCGGGTCATGCAGACGCTCGCCATGCCGGCCGGCTACAGCTGGTCCTTCGGCCGCGAGATGCGCCAGGCCCAGCGCGAGCAGGATCAGATGGGGATGAACATCCTGCTGGCGCTGGCCTGCGTCTACCTGGTGATGGCGGCGCTGTTCGAGTCCTACCTGCACCCGCTGGTGATCATGCAGTGCATACCGTTCGCCGGGCTGGGCGTCGTCTGGACCCTGCTGCTCTCGCGCACGCCCTTCAACATCATGGCGATGATCGGCATCGTGATCCTGATCGGGGTCGTCGTGAACAACGGCATCGTGATGGTCGACCACATCAACGGCTTGCGGCGCCGCGGGCGGGATCGCACCCACGCGATCCTGGAAGGCTGCCGTGACCGATTCCGCCCGATCCTGATGACCGCCGCGACGACCATTCTCGGACTGACCCCGCTCGCCTTCGGCCGCGCGGACCTCTCCGGGGCCTACTACTTCCCGCTGGCCCGGGCCATCATGGGCGGCCTGGCGACCAGCACAGCTCTCACGCTCATCGTGTTGCCCACCTTCTACGTGCTCGCCGAGGACGGGCTGGCGGCGGTGCGGCGGGTGACCGCCTGGGGCCTGGGGCGCGGTCCGCTGCCCTGGCGCGTGGCGGGCTGCCCCGGCGCGCAGCCGGCGGCCCTGGTGGGCGACTCGCTCTCCCGGCCGGTCCGGCCCGGTGGGCTTGACAGGGACGTGAGCCGGGCGTAGCCATCGGGGCCGTGGGCGTCAATGTCGAGATCAAGGCGCGGCTCGCCGACGTCGCGCGCGCGCGGGTTGCGGCGGAGCGCTTGAGCGGCGGGCCTCCCCGGGTGCTCATCCAGGAGGACGTCTTCTATCCGGCCGCGCGCGGCCGCCTGAAGCTGCGCCGCTGCGCCGGGGAGCCGGCCGAGCTGATCTACTACGAGCGATTCGACAGCGCCGGCGCCAAGCGCAGCGACTACCTCATCCACACCGTGCCGGCGCCGGAGGAGCTTGACCGGGTCCTGCGCGCGGCGCTCGGCACGCGCGGCGTCGTGCGCAAGGTCCGGCACCTCTACCTCGCAGGCAACACGCGCATCCACCTCGACGAGGTCGCCGGCCTCGGGTGGTTCCTGGAGCTCGAGGTCGTACTGGCCCCGGGGCAGGCGATCGAGGACGGGTGTCAACTGGCCGAGGAGCTGCGCGAGCACCTCGGCGTGCCGGCGTCGGATCTGGTGGCGGGGGCCTATCTGGATCTCCTGAGCCGCCCGGACCCGCCCGCGGAGCCGCCCGCCGCGGACGCCGATCGGGGCCCCTAGCCCCGCCCGCGGTGCGAGATGCCCGCCCGGAAGTCGGTGTCGCTTGACGCCGCGCCCTCCGATTCTCTACCCTCATAGACAGGGCTGAGCGCTTTGACGCTCCAGCGGCCCTCCCCGGCTCTTGTCGTCCGGCGATGTGTGGAACAGTGGCGGAGGGGTCCATGCAACGAACGGCGGCGATCTTCCTGCTGAGCCTGTGCGCGTGGCTGTGCTGCGAGTCCCGTGCCGTGCCGGTGGAGCTGCAGGTCAAGGACGCCACGGGCGAGTTGTGTTCCGCGCGCGTTCATGTGCGGACCTCGACCTGCCAGTCCTATCCGGGCTACGCCGACTCGGCCCTCATGAGCCATTCCACCCTGGGGGGATACTTCTACACCCCGGGCAGGGTGGCCATGAACCTGCCGGCGGGTTTGACGCGGATCCTGGTGGGACGCGGTTTCGAGTATCGTCCCGTCGAGATCACCCCCGACATCCAGGACACGACGGTGCTCGTCATCAGACTCGACAAGGCCTTCGACATGCGCTCGCGCGGCTGGTACAGCGGCGACACGCACATGCACTCGCAGCATTACGTTGGCGAAGGAGGCTGGCCACTTGATCCGGACCTGCGGCCGGAAGCGACCGAGGACGGGGCGGGTGACGAGCGCCCCGGGACCCGGGAGAGCTACGTCGTGACCCCGGAAGGGGTGCGGCGGGTCGCGCTGGCGGAGGATCTCGCCCAGTCGTGGCTGCTCGACGGCTGGTACGAGTTCACCGGCGGCCCGCACGCGCTGAGCACCCCGGACAACGGGATCTACTTCTGCACGGAGTACCGGAACCAGGCCTACGGTCACGTGGCGTTTCTCGGCCAGAAGAGATGGCTGGGCGAGACGTGCTGCGCGGCGCCGCTCCCGGCCTACCCGATGCTCTACCACATCTGGGGCAACTGGCTGCCGGATTGGGATGAAGGCATGAGCCTGTGCCACCCTCACAACGGCGCCGCGTTCTTCGATCCATCGATCTGGCCGGGCGGGGGCCTGGGGCGCGAGCTGCCCGTTCTGGCGGCGCTCGATCGGCTCGAGGCGCTGGACCTCGCTACCTACTCGAATACGCCCAATGTCTTCGTCCAGGACTGGTACCGCCTGCTCAACTGCGGGGTCATGGTGCCGCCGTCGGCCGGGACCGATGCGATGCTCAACGCCTACGCGATGCGACCCGCGGGCGGCTATCGCGTCTACGTCAAGGAGCAGCCCGGCGCGGGCCACAGCCACGATCGGTGGATGGAGGGGCTCAAGGCCGGCCGCTGCTTCGTGACGGACTACCCGCTCATCCCGCGCTTCACCGTCGACGGCGTGGAGATGGGCGGCCGTGTCGACCTGGCCGAGCCCGGCACCGTCGAGGTGAGCTTCCGCGTCGAGTGCGTCTTGCCCCTGTCGACCGCTACCGTCATCCGCAACGGCGCGACCGCCCTGCAGGTGAACCTCCCCGCGACCCAGTCGGGAACGGAGTACGAGACCACCTTCTCCCTGCCGGTCAATCAGAGCTGCTGGCTGGCGCTGCGGGTCGACGGCACGACCGACCTGCGGCACGCCGCGTCGACCGAGCTCTTCGCCCACACCGCCCCCGTTCAGATCTACCTCGCCGGCGCGGCGCAGCGCTCGCAGGTGGATGCGGGGTACTTCCTCGACTGGCTCGACTCGCTCTGGACGTGGGCGCAGCTCCGGGACAACTGGACGTACTGGTGGCAGCCGATGCACGTGCTCCTGCGGATCAACGAGGCGCGCGCCGGCTTCGCGGAGGCGTTCACCCAGCCGCCCCTGTCATTCGCCCTGCTGTCACCGGCCTGGGCCGACACCTTCTACTACAACGAGGACATCGCCTTCGATTGGGACGATGCGATCGACCCGGAGCCCGGTGATCGCGTGTGCTACTACCTGGAGATCGCGGTCGAAGACAGCACCTTCGCGCAGCCGCACGTCGTCGGACCGCTCTGGGAGAGCTACTACCGGCAGGTGGAGCACGGACTGAGCTTCAATCTCCCGCACTACTGGCGGGTCTTCGCCGAAGATCGCGCCGGGAGCCGAATCGTGGGCGAACCGCCCTGGATGTGGTACTACGTGAGCGGCGAGCTGAGCGATGCCGGCGGCGAGCCACCCGGTCATCCGGGCACCGCCGGTGGGGGCGCCGTCCCGAGCCTCCTCTCCCCGTGGCCGAATCCCACGGGCGGACGTGTCTGGTTCCGTTGCGACGCGCCGCCCGATGCGGATCTGCGCTTCGACATCCTGGATGTCGGCGGCGGGCGGGTGGCCGGCGGCGCCTGGGGGGCCGGCGCTGGGGTGAGCCGGGGCTCATTCGGTCAGGCGCGGATCAGCCCGATCGCACCCGGGGTCTTCAGTTGGGACGGCCGTAACAGCGCCGGGCAGCGCGTGCCCAGCGGCTGCTACTGGTTGCGCGCGCGCGCGGCGGGCTCGGCCGGCGCGGGGCAGCCGGCGGCGAAGCCGATCCTCGTGCTGCGCTGAGGCGCGACGCGGGGAGCCGCGCCGTCAGGCCGGTCGCGGGGGTGAGCTGGGCGCGCCGGCGCGACGCGGTGGGCTCGCGCCGCGGGCGATCGGGAGGTCGGTCATGGGGGCGAGATGCTGGGCGCTTCTCCTGGCGGCGGTCGCGCTGGGCGCGCGCGCCGGGGCCGACGATCTCGTCCTGCGCATCATGACCTACAACATCTTCTACGGCGGGCAGAACCACGAGCCCGTGCTCAACCGCCACCACGAGTGGCTGCGGGTCATCGAGAGTCGCGATCCGGACGTGCTCGTGGTTGTGGAAGCCAACGGCTGGCTGCCCACGGAGCAGAATCTGATCGCGGCCTACGTCGACTCCCTGAATCAGGCCTTCCCCCTCGAGCCGCCCTACCGCGGCTGCGTCGGTGACGCCAACTCGGCCTTCAACGTGGCGCTCATCACGCGGTTGCCGATCCTGCAGTTCGACCAGTACCGCGTGGTGCAGGTGCAACGCGAGATCTGCACGCTCCAGCACGTCTTCGTCCATGCGGCCCTGGCCGCCGAGGGGGAACGGATCCACATCGTCGGCGTTCACTTTCGTCCGAATTACAACGAACGGCAGCAGCGCGAGCTGGAGGCGCGAGCGCTGCTGACGATTCTGCAGGGCCTGCCGGCGGGCGAGAAGGTGTGGGTGATGGGCGACTTCAACAGCTACTCGCCCGTGGACGTGCAGCCGGGCAGTCCCACGCCGCCGCTCTACCAGCTCGGCGCGCCTTCGCCGGAGCTGTATGGCTGGGAGCCGGTCGGGTACCTCCTGGAGCGCGGCTATCGGGATGCCTTTCGCTCGCAGCACCCGCTGCTGCGCGGCTACACGAAGGACACGCGGTCGTTCCTCCCGGCGACCGTGGGCCCCTTCATGCGCATCGACTTCCTGCTGGATTCGCCCGGGTACGTCTGGTCCCCGGTGAGCAGCGAGGTCGTCACCGACGGGTTGGCCGACAGCGGCTCGGATCACTATGCCGTTTGCGCCGTGTTTCGGCGACCCGGGTGGGCGGCCGCCGGGGAGGACGCGCGCGCGACGACCGTGCCGAGCGGGCCGGTGGGGCCCAACCCGCTCATCGTGCCCGGGGCGCTCCGCTACCATCTGGCCCGGCCGGGGGACGTGACGCTCGAGCTCTTCGCAGTGGACGGACGCCGCATTGCATCGCTGGAGCAGGGCTGGCGCCCCGCGGGCCTGCACGAGGCGCGCTGGGACGGGTGCGATCGCGCCGGCGCGCCGATCGTTCCGGGGATGTACTACGTCAGAATCGCGGGAGTCGGCGGGGCAGGGAGCGGACGCGCCCTGCTCGTGCGCCGTCCCTAGGAGCGCGCGCATCCGTCGCCGTGGGGCGCGCGCGGCGCGGGCAGGGGGCGATGCGGCCGATCGAACCTACGACAGGCTCTCCCCGTAGTCGGCTTCCTCGATCGAGCTCAGCGTCCGGATCCGATACGTGCGATCCTGGAACTTGAACTTCGTGCGGCCGGCCTTCACGGCCGACTGGATCTGCCGGAACAGCTCGTCATAGTCTCGCAGGTCGCCCGAGCGTCGCTCGGCGGCCTCGGGGGGATCCTCCACCTTCATGTAGTCGGCGATTTGCACGCGGTCCATGCCCGGCGTGGTGAGCTGGCCGTCGCGGTCCCCGTCGAAGAGGTCTTCGAGCCGCTTGCCCACCTGCAGGTGGGTGCGATTGACGAAGGTCTTGATGCCGATGTGCGACCCGTCCGGGAAGACGGTGATTACGTGCTCGTAATGGTAGCTGCCCACCGGGTCGCCGCTGCGAGGCTCGTAGCAGCCCAGGGCCAGGATCGCGACCAGGCCCATGGCCAGCACGAACGGAAGCGCCCATCGGCATGAACGGGTTTCGCCGCTGCATCGGCCCGGAGCCGCCACCCGGCCGCCGGCCGACGGCGATCGGCGGGATCCACCGCTCCAGATCAGACGTGTCATCCACACCTCCCCATCCGGGCGACCAGCGATCGATCGAATCCGGGTCCGCAATGACCGACCAAGCATACGGACCTCAGAAGATACCTGCAACTGCGGCGCTCGTTCAAGTCCCCAGGAAACGAGCGCGGCCAACGTTCGGCTTGCTGGCGCCGCGCCAGCACCGTATAGGGTAGAGTTCTGGCCGCCGCTGCGGCGCGGCAGAAGCAGGGGGTGGATATGAGCTCGTATCTTCTATTGGGAATAGCTCTTGTATTGAATGCCGCCGCCAACCTGCTCATGAAGTTCGCGGCCCTGCAGACCGCGCAGGCGGCTCCGGGACCAGGGCTCGCGGGCCTGATCCGGGTCTACCTCACGGCGCCCTTCGTGGCGGGCTTGATCTGCTTCGGACTCAACCTGCTGGCCTACACGCAAGCGCTCAAGCGACTGCCGATCTCCATCGCCTATCCCACCATGGTGTCGCTCGGGTATCTGATTATCCTCGTGGTGTCGTGGTTCATCTTCCAGGAACGCCTGACGCTGCCGCGCTACGTGGGCGCGGGGCTCATGCTGGCGGGGTTGTGGCTGCTGGTGCGCTAGCGCCGGGAGCGGCGGCTGCGCGGGTGGCGGCGGGCGCGGCATGGGTGGCGTCCGCGGCGCGGCGTCTGCCCGACCGGCGCGTCAGGCCGCCCGCTCGACGGATGGAAGGACCTTCGGCTCGCGCCGGCGCAGCGAGGCCAGGGAAAGCCCCAGGCCCAGCGTCGCCATGATGCTGCCGAGGAAGATGTCGCGCGGGTGCTCGATCTTGGTCCGTCCGGTCGTTTCCTCCAGGAAGCGCCGCCGTGCGGCGGGATCGTTGATCCGATCCGCAAAGGCCCGCGCCTCCGCTCGGGCGGCGGCGGGATAGCGATAGGGGCCTTGATCGGGCTGGCCGTTCACCAGGAGATAGACGCCCACTCCGATCAGCGCCAGCCCTACGATGCCCATCAAGAATCTCTTCATCGCACTCGCTTCCCCTTCTCGTGAAGTTCCACCTCCACCAAACGGCCCGCCCACCCCGATTCCTGAGCAGATTCAGGGCAGTCTGGCACGTCCCTGGCTTCTCGACCCAAGAGGTTGCCCGGCGAGGCTGCGAGGGAACCTGGGGCTGCCGCCGGCGAGGCTGCGAGGGAACCTGGGGCTGCCGCCGGCGAGGCCGCGAGGGAACCTGGGGCTGCCGCCGGCGAGGCCGTGAGGGAACCTGGGGCTGCCGCCGGCGAGCCGACCGGGGCGCCGCGGAGGGGGCCAGTGCTGGCTTGCGTTCACACGTATACGCTGCACGGCATCGAGGCCATTGCGGTCCGGGTGGAAGTGGACGTGGCGGCCAGCAGCTTCCCGCGGCTCGTGCTGGTGGGCTTGCCGGACCCGGCCCTGCGCGAGAGCCGCGAGCGCGTGATCGTCGCCCTGCGCAACCAGGGGTTCCGCTTCCCGGACCGCAAGATCACGGTCAGTCTGGCGCCGGCGGGATTGCCCAAGGCGGGGGCGGCCTTTGACCTGCCCATCGCCGTGGGCCTGCTCGCCGCATCCGGGCAGGCGCCGGCGAACCATCTGGAGTCGCTGGCCTGGGCCGGCGAGCTGTCGCTCGAGGGGCGGGTGCGGCCCGTGCGCGGGTGCCTGGCGATGGCCCTGGCCGAGGGGCGGCGCCCGGGCCGGCCGCGAACGCTCGTCCTGCCGGCCGGAAACGGCGTCGAGGCCGCGGCCGGCGGCGTTCCGGTGGGCGAGGTCGCTTCCCTGGCCGAGGCCACGCGCGTGCTCTTCGAGGGGTCGGCCCGGCTGCGAGCCGTGACCCCGGCGGAGGACGCCGGCTCCCTGGAGGATCGCGAGCAGCCCGATATGGCCGACGTGCGCGGCCAGCGGCTGGCGCGGCGGGCGATGGAGGTCGCCGCGGCCGGAGGGCACAATGTGCTCCTGCTGGGGCCGCCGGGCACCGGCAAATCGATGCTCGCCGAGCGACTGCCGGGGATCCTGCCGCCGCTGACCCAAGCCGAGCGGCTCGAGGTCACCATGGTGCACAGCGCCGCGGGACACATTCCCTGCGGGGGAGGCCTGGTCGCCGCCCGGCCTTTCCGTGCGCCGCACCACACGATCAGCCAGCCGGGCTTGATAGGCGGCGGGCGACCGCCGCGGCCCGGCGAGATCAGTCTCGCCCACCGGGGAGTCCTCTTCCTGGATGAGCTGCCCGAGTTCCCCCGGCATGTCCTGGAGTCCCTCCGCCAGCCGCTGGAAGCCGGCGAGGCGGCGATCACCCGCGCGGGCTGGACCGTGCGCCTGCCGTGCTCGTTCCAGCTCATCGCCGCCATGAATCCCTGCCCCTGCGGGCTGTGGCAGGATCCACGCGGCGGCTGCCGCTGCACCCCCAACGCGATCACCCGCTATCGGGCCCGCGTGAGCGCCCCCTTGCTCGACCGCATCGACATCCATCAGCGCATGGCTTCCGTGTCCTACCGCGAGCTGTCGTTGCTCGAGGAAGCCGAGGACAGCGCCGCCATGCTGGCGCGCGTCATGGTGGCCTGGGAGCGGCAGCGGGCCAGGTTCGCGACGGTGGAGCGCGTCTACCGCAATGCCCACATGCGGTTACAGCAGATTCGCTCGCACTGCCGCCTGGACGATCGGTGCCAGGGACTGCTGAGGATGGGGCTGGCGAGCCTGGGCCTGAGCCCGCGGGCCTACCACCGCGTGCTGAAGCTCGCCCGGACGTTGGCGGACCTCGAGGACCGCCCCGAGATCGGCGAGCGCCACGTGATCGAGGCCCTCGGCTACCGGGATCTCGACCGCGCGAACGGGGATGGGGCGGAGACAGCGGGGGAGCCGCCGTAGCCCCGACACAGAATTGCCGTTGGGCCATCCGTCCGGGTGTCCGCCCGCTTGCGCAGTCATGGCCCGGGCCCCACACTCCATCCACGCTGTCCATTCGGCGACCGTGGCCGGGGCCGGCCAGTTTCTTGGCATGCCCGCGGTCCTGCATACAGGGGTCCACGTTTGCGGGCAGCGTATGGTAGAATCTACCTGTGATCCCTGTATCCAGTCAGGAAGACTGTCTGGTGGGAAAGGAGATACGGCGCGGGATGCGTGTGCGTCCAGCACCGTGGGCGGACCCCGCGCGCCGTGGAGGCGCGGCGGCGGGGACAGGAGACAAAGATGCTTAGACCCAACAGCTTCGGAGCTACCCTCACGCTCTTCACCCTCGTGCTGTTGATGGGAACCCCCCTGGCGGGGGCTTCCACGTTCGTGCCCCTGGGCGGCACACCGCCCGGCGATCGGGTGGTGGACGTCCAGGTGACCGAGCTGCCCGGCGATGTCATCCGGCTGGAGTACTCGCTGAGCGGCTTCTCGCTCGACCCGATCCTGATCGAGGGACGGACCTACCACCTGGTCGCGCTGAGCGGCGAAGGCCGGCTCCTAGAGGCCGGTCTGCCCGAGCTGCCCACGATCGCGCGCAGCGTCATCATCCCCGACAACGCGCAGATGGACGTGCGGGTGGTGAGCGCCACCTATCAGGACTTCGCGGACATCGATGTGGCGCCCTCGAAGGGCAGCCTCCTGCGCAGCGAAGATCCGGCCACGATTCCCTTCAGCTTCGGCGCCGTCTACCGGCAGGACGCCTGGTGGCCCGAGGAGATCGCCAAGAGCCGCGAGCCCTACATCCTGCGCGACTTCCGCGGGCTGACCGTGGTCGTGGAGCCGATCCAATACAACGCCGCGACCCACACGCTGCGGGCCTACGATCACATCGTGGTCGAGGTCGTGCCGGTGGGCCTGGGCGGCGCCAACGTGATCGATCGCGTGGCCCCGCCCACGCGCGTCAATGCCGCGTTCGGCGAGATCTACCGGGCGCACTTCCTCAACGACGGCGGCTATCGCTACGCGCCGATCGACGAGGTCGGTGAGATGCTGGTGATCGCCAACGACCCGTGGGTCGCCAACATGCTGCCCTTCGTCGAGTGGAAGAACCAGATGGGCATCAAGACGACCTTGGTGTCGAAGTCCGAGGTCGGGACGACCGCGACGCAGTTCAAGACCTACATCCAGAACTACTACAACACGCACGACTTGGCCTTCGTCCTGCTGGTCGGCGATGCGGCGCAGATCCCGTCGCTCACCAACGGCAGCGCCCCCGCCGATCCGATGTACGCCCTGGTCCAGGGCACCGACTCGTATCCGGACATCTTCATCGGCCGGTTGTCGGCGGAAACGCCGCAGCAGGTCGATCTGCAGGTCACCAAGTTCGTCGAGTACGAGCGCGACCCCGTGGTCTCCGGCGTCTGGTACGCCAAGGGCGTCGGCATCGGCTCGGGCGAAGGCGCCGGGATCGGGGACGACGGCGAGGCCGACTGGGTGCACATCGAGAACATCCGCACCGATCTGCTGGGCTTCACGTTCACGCACGTCGACCAGATCTACGCCGCGGCGGGGTATCAGGCCACGGCCCAGGCGGTCGCGAACGCGGTCAACGAGGGGCGCAGCATCATCAACTACTGCGGACACGGCAGCATGACCGCCTGGTCGACGACCGGCTTCAGCAACAGCCACGTCAACGCGCTGGTCAATGACAACAAGCTGCCCTGGATCGTCTCGGTGGCTTGCGTCAATGGGCAGTTCAACGCCGGCACCTGCTTCGCCGAGGCCTGGCTCCGGGCGTACAACACGACGAGCGGCGAGCCGAAGGGCGCGGTGGGCATGTACGCCTCGACCGTCAACATGCAGTGGGCGCCGCCCATGGCCGCCCAGGACGAAACGGTTGATCTGTTCGTGGCGGAGAGCAAGCGCACCTTCGGGGCGCTGTGCTACAGCGGCTCCTGTCAGATGATGGACGAGTACGGCTCGAGCGGCCAGTCGGAGTTCAAGAACTGGCACATCTTCGGCGATCCGTCTCTGCGCGTGCGCAGCGCGACGCCGACCGCGCTCACGGTGCAGCACGATGAGTCGATCGATCCGCAGGCCACCAGCTTCACCGTGACGGTCCCAGGCGTGTCCGGCGCGCTGTGCGCGCTCAGCAAGGACGGCCAGTTTATCGGCTCGGCCTTCACCGGGGCGACCGGCGTGGCCGAGGTTCTGGTCACGGAGGCGTTGCCCGCGGACGACGTGACCCTCACCGTGACCTACTTCAACCGCATCCCGTACGTCGCGGTCGTGACGGTCGGCGCGCCGCTCATCCCCGTGCTCTTCGTCGATCCGAGCCAGATCGAGGTGACCCTCGGCCTGGATGAGGTGACCACGGAGGTGCTGACCGTCTCCAACGTGGGGCCGGAGGGCTCCGTGCTCTCGTTCACGCTGTCCATCACGCCCGCCGGGCTCGATCCCTGGATTGAGGCCAGCCCGAACGGCGGCGAGGTGCCGGGCGGCGGCGCGCTGGAGGTGACGCTCACGATCGACAGCGAGGGGTTGCCGGTCGGGACGCACACCGTGCGGGTGAGCTTCACGTCCAACGGCGGTCGGACAGCCGTGCCGGTCACGCTGCACGTCACCGACTTCTCGGCCGTGACGGAGCGGCTGGACGTGACCAAGCTGTCGCTCGCGCCGGCGAGCCCGAACCCATTCGGCGCCGCCACGGCGATCGCCTTTGCGATGCCGCAGGGCGGCGCGGCGCGACTGGGCGTCTATGACATGAGCGGGCGCCTGGTGCGCACGCTGGCGGCGAGCTACCTCGACGCCGGCATCCACCGCTACGCCTGGGACGGGCTGAACGACCAGGGGCACGCGGTGCCGGGCGGCGTCTACCTGTACCGGCTGGAAGCCGACGGGCGCCAGCTCACCGGCAAGGTGATGGCCCTGCGCTAGGGCGGATCCGCGCGGGCCGGCGCAGCGGCTTGGCCCGCGCGGCGGCGCGATCGGCGACCGCTCGGTCCGTCGGCCGGGGCGAGTTCGATGCGCAGACAGAGGGGCAGCCACCCGCGGGGGTGGCTGCCCCTTTCACGTGGCGCGCTCGCTGCTCGGTCCGCCGCCCGGCGTCTGGCGCAGGCGATCGAGCACCAGGAAGGAGCAGGCGTAGGGGTTCCGGGCGTCCGCCGGCCGCTCCTCGCGGTCCGTCTCCACCCATTCGGCCGGATTCAGCTCGGGGAAGCGCGTGTCTCCGGCGACCTCGGCGTCCACTCGCGTGAGGTAGAGGCGATCCGCCCGCGGCAGGAAGGCGGCATAGACGGCGGCGCCACCGATGACCATGGCCTCGCCGGGCACCTCGTCCCGGCCGGGCTCTCGCGCGGCGCAGGCCGCGGCGCGGGCCGCGGCGAGGGCCTCGTCGATGGTGTGCGCCAGGATGCAGCCCGCGGCGCGGTAGTCGCGGTCGCGCGTCAGCACGATGTTGGTGCGGCCGGGCAGGGGACGGCCGATCGACTCGTGCGTGCGCCGGCCCATGACGACCGGCTTGCCCAGGGTAATGCGCTTGAAGCGCTGCAGGTCAGCGGGCAAATGCCAGGGCATCGCGCCGTCCTTGCCGATCACGCCGTTGCGCGACACCGCCACGATCATTGAAATCCGCATGCTGGCCTCACCGTGACGCCCGCCGGCCCGCCGCGGGCGATTGGGCGCGTTGGGCGCTCACACCGCGATCGGCGCGCGGATGGCCGGATGGCACTGGTACCCGCTCAGCTCGAAGTCCTCGTAGCTGAAGCCGAGGATCGATGTGACCCGCGGATTGAGCCGCAGGGTCGGCAGCGCGTAGGGCGTCCGCTCGAGCTGCGTGGCCACTTGCGTCATGTGGTTGGCGTAGAGGTGGGCGTCGCCGAACGTGTGCACGAAGTCGCCCGGTGCGAGGCCCGTCACCTGCGCGATCATCAGCGTCAGCAGGGCGTAGGAAGCGATGTTGAACGGCACGCCCAGGAAGACATCGGCGCTGCGCTGGTAGAGCTGGCAGGACAAGCGCCCGCCCGCCACGTAGAACTGGAACAGCACGTGGCAAGGCGGCAGGCGCATGGCCTCCAGCTCGCCCGGGTTCCAGGCCGTGACCAGCAGGCGCCGCGAGTCGGGGTTGGCGCGGATCTGCTCGACCAAGCGCTCGATCTGGTCGATCGTGCCGCCGCCGGGCACCGGCCACGACCGCCACTGCCGGCCGTAGATGGGGCCCAGGTCACCGCGCTCGTCGGCCCACTCGTCCCAGATGTGAACCCCGTGCTCGACGAGGTAGCCGATGTTGGTGTCGCCGCGCAGGAACCAGAGCAGCTCGTGGATGACGCCTTTGAGGAACATCTTCTTGGTCGTCACGAGCGGGAAGCCGGCCACGAGGTCGAAGCGCATCTGGTAGCCGAAGATCGAGCGCGTGCCGGTTCCCGTGCGGTCGCCCTTGACGGCGCCGTGATCGCGGATGTGCTTCAGGAGGTCGAGATACTGCTGCATGGCCTCGCCGTGGTCCCCGTGTCGCTCGCGGCGACGCCCCGCCACGGACGTGCGGACTGCTGGGGCGCGCCGCCTCCGATGCTCCGATCTCCGGCCACGCTCTGGCCGTCCCCCGGAGCGCGCGCCGAGCCCGAAGCCTAGGCCAGGCGGCGGGCGGACTCAAGGGTTCCGTCGGCCGCTCACCGCGGTCCGCGGCTGTGCGCGGCCGGACGCGTCGGCTCGCGGCTGCCCGCTTCGGCTCGCGTCATCACCGCAGCAGCACCAGCGGGCGCGCCAGCGTTCGGCCGCCGGCGGCGAGGCGGCAGTAGTAGATGCCGCTGCTGGCCAGGGCGCCTTCCTCGGTCCGGCCGTCCCACAGCACGCGGTAGATGCCGGGCGACTGCTCCGCGTCGATCAGCGTCCGCGCCAGGCGCCCGGAGGCGTCGTAGATGCGCAGGCCGACGTGGGCCGCCGCGGGACCAGGCAGCGCGTAGGTCACGCGCGCGCCCGCGGGCAGAGCCGCCGGCGCGGCGACCGTCAGCCAGAGCCGCGGCGGCGTGGCGCCGGCAATCTCCGGCGCGCCGGTGTAGTCCTCGCACCCCACGCCGCGAGCCCCGATCAAGCCGCAGGCGGCGGGAGAATTCTCGGGGGCGCAGGGCGAGAGGTTCCACAGCCAGAAATTGCCGCCGGCCGCGTCGCAGAACTGCGGGTCGGCAGAGATATTGCCGTCGACGCCCAGCCAGCCCTGCGCGCAGCTCACGTAGTCGCCGCCTTGGTTGCCGTAGAGGTCGCAGCAGCTCAGGGTGACGCCGCTGTTGAAGTAGCAGTGGACGCCGTCGCCGCCGTTGTTGAAGGCGACGATCGTGTTGCTGGCGTTCGCCTGCGAGTAGCTGTGGCAGGAGACGCCCGCGCCGATCGCCCCGGTGTTGCCCACGATGGTGCAGTTCTGCAGCTCGATGGCCGAGTGGTAGTAGACGTAGACCGCCCCGCCGTGGAAGGTGGCGGTATTGCCGGTGAAGATGCACTCGCGCACCGAGGGCGCCGCCCCCTGGATGTGGATCGCGCCGCCATAGGTCTGGTAGCCGCCCCGGATCGTGATGCCCCGCAGGATGCTCTCCCCGTCCTCGCCGGAGTGGAAGGTGAAGCCGCGGTGCGCCTCCGCGGCGCTGCCCTGGCAGTCGATCACGCAGGAGTCGGGGTTGCCGCTGAGCGAGCTGATCGTAATGGCCTTGCCGCGGAAGTCGAGATCGCGATTGCCCGGTCCCGTGAACACGCCGTCGGCCAGGCGGATGAGGATGCCCTCGGTGGCGGCGTCGATGGCCGACTGGATGGTGGGATACTGGCCGGTCCCGTCGGGAAAGACCACGAAGGGCTCGACGCATCCGACCGGCCAGGCGCCGATCAGATCGCAGGCCGGATTCTGCTCGGGCGCGCACGGCGAGGTGTCGGTCAGCGTGTAATCGCCGAAGAGCCGGTCGCAGAAGAGCGGGTCGGCCGAGAGGTTGCCGTTGACGCCGAGCTGAGCGGCGATGCAGCCGACCCAATCGCCGCCCGCGTTGCCGTGGATGTCGCAGCAGGCCAGCGCGGCCGCGCCTGAGCCGGCGCAGGTGACCGCCGGTCCCTGGGTCCCGAAGGCGAGGATCGTGCGATCGGCCGCGACGAGGGCGCCGTCGCCGCAGGCGATGCCGCTCGCGCCCGCGCGCCCGGTGTTGTCCGAGATGGTGCAGCCCGTGATCTGCGGCGCGGCCGCGCCGGAGCAGGCGATGGCCGCGCCGTCGTCGGCCTCGTTTTGCAGGAACGTGCAGGTCGCGACGGCCGGCGCGCCGCCCTCGCACCGCAGGGCGCCGCCGGCGCCGCCGGCCTTGTTCGCCCGGAAGATCAGGTTGCTCAGGGTCGGCGACGCTTCCTCGCACAGGATGGCGCCGCCCGCGGGGGCGAAGCCGCCGGCGAGGGTCAGGTGCTCGACGACCGCCAGCGGGCCCTCGTTGGAGCGGAACCGCAGGGCGCGGTGGGGTTCCGCGGCGCTGCCCTGGCAGTCGATGGTGCAAGCCGCGGGAGCGCCGGCGCGACCCCGCAGGGTGACCGATTTGCCGCCGAAGTCGAGATCCCGGTTGCCGGGACCCAGGTAGATTCCCGGCTGGAGGCTGATGACGTCGCCGTAGAACGAGGCGTCCAGCGCGGCCTGGATGGTCGGGTAGTCGCCCGTCCCGTCGGCCTTGACCTGCATGATCGTGGGCCGGCAGCCGACCGGCCAGGCGCCGATCAGACCGCACGCCGGGCTCGCGTCCGGCGCGCACGGCGACAGGCTGTGCACTGTGAGCTGCAGGCTGGTCGGGTCGCAGAAGATGGGATCGGCCGCGATGTTGCCGGCGAGGCCCTGCTGGCCGGCGATGTTCCCGACCCAGTCGCCACCGGCGTTGCCGTAGAGGTCGCAGCAGCTCAAGGTCGTCCCGCTCATCGCGCACTCGACCGCCGCGCCGCTCGTGGCGAAGGCGAGGATGCAGTTGTCCAAGGTGACCTGCGCGAGCGGATCGATACCGATCGTCCCCTTGGACGGCGCCAGCGCCGCATTCGCATGGAACGTGGCGTTCGCGCAGCTAACGACCGAGGCTCCGTCAATGCGCAGCGCTCCCCCGTCCGGCGCGCTGTTGCCCGCGAAGGTGCAGTGCGCGAGGCTGACCTCGGCGCCCGTGGCCCAGATCGCCCCGCCGGGCGCGTCGCGGGCGGCGTTGTCGCGGAAGATGCAGCCGCTGAAGATCGCCCCGCCGCCCGACAGGTGGGCGGCGCCGCCCCCGCCGGCGGAGTTGCCGGCGAAGACGCAGTTGGTGATCGCCGGGGCTGCCGATGCGATCAGGATCCCGGCGCCCTCGGCGGCGTAGCCGTTGCGGACGGTCACGCCGGTCAGCCGGCTGGCGGAGGTCTCCCCGGTCGCGAAGCGGAAACCGCGCCGCGGGGAGCCCGCGCTGCCCTGGCAGTCGATCACGCACCCTTCGGGATTGGCGCCCCGCGAGCGGACCTCGATCGCCTTGCCGAGGAAGTCGATGTCGCGGTTGCCCGGCCCCGTGAAGACGCCGTCGGCCAGCTCGATGATGACGCCCGGCGTGGCCGCGGTGACCGCGGCCTGGATGTTCGGGTAGTCGCCGGTGCCGTCGGGCCTGACCGTGAAGAGCGTCCCCGCGATCGGGACCGTCTCATCGTAGCGATAGTGATTGGCCTTGGTGATCGTGATGCGCAGCGTGCCCGGAGCTTCCTGGGGAACCACGTCGATCACCTGTGGCTCCCCGGTGGCGTCGGCCGCGCCGATGATCTCGCCGTTCACGGTGAGCGCGACCAGCGCGCCCGCGTCAGCCTGCACGGCGAAGGCGTCGGCGCCCAGGGGCAGCGCGTCGTAATGCCACACAGCGAGCTCTTGCGGCAGCTCGGAGCTCATCGTCAGGAACACGTCGCCGTGATGGTGGAAGAGGTGGTGGGTGACGGTCTTGCTCTCGTAGTTGTAGGGCCAGGCGCTGCCCTGCAGGAAGTACTTGCCGTTGACCATGCCGAAGGCCGGGCGCAGATCCGTCTCCCCGGGGCAGGGGAAGCCATAGCCCGTGTACTCGGGCATGAAGCCGGGCCACAAGCAGTCGAACAGGCCCCAGACGAAGGTGTCGTTGACGAAGGAGTAGGAGACCTCGCTCGGGGCGATAAGCCCGACGGCGCCGTGGTCGAGGCGATGGAACGCCTCGGCGAAGCAAGGCGTGGGCGCGTTGTACTTGCCCGTGAGGCAGTTCACCGTGAAGACGAAGGGGTACATGTCGTTGGTGAGGCCGCCCAGGTTGGCGATTCCGTAGCTTGGCTCGCCCCACCCGCCCAGCCAGCCGTGGTCGCGGTGGAGCAGCATGTAGGCGCCGGCGTTGATGTCGTTGTTGATGCGCGTCGCGTTCCCGCCCCAATCGGTCAGGTGCTGCGGGGTGGCCGGGATGTAGCCCAGCCCGGCGGGGCCGAAGTAGTCGACCACGATCCCGGTGTTGGGCGCCGATGACCACGCGCCACCGGGCTGGCCCGCGTAGATCGCATACTCGCGCACGGGGTGCTTGCCGAGCACGCGCTCCTGATGGCCCAGACAGACCTCGGTGCAGAGGATGAACCAGCGCTCGGTCTGCCAGCCGCCCGCGATGATGGGGTGATCGTAGAACCCCGCGTCCGTGTAGGGCTCGCGCTCGTAGGCCAGCATCTTGTTGATGATCGTCGCGAGCTCGCCCGCGTCGCGCGCGCAGATGCGCCCGTGCGCCATGTCCGGCAAGTCGTCGCCGTCGACGTCGGCGTAGATGTTGTCCGAGACGCAGTAGCTGTTCCAGATCGGCGAGGTGACCCCGGGCGTGCGCAGGCCCGTGTCGGGATAGTCGCCCAGCATCAAGAACGCCACCGGCGGCACGTCCCACCCCAGATAGGCGCCGTTGAGCCAGCTCTCGATCGCCAGCGGGGTCGTCCCCGTCTGGCTGGTCGTGAAGACCGCGGTCGAGATGCCCTGCAGCGTCCGCCAGGCCTTGAGCGTGTCGGCCCAGGCCGTGAACGCGGGCTCGTCGGGACAGATGATCACGTACTCCCAACCGTAGCGGCCGGGATCGGGCGCCCGATTGAAGTCCACCGGCGGCAAGCTCGCGTAGTTCAGGATCTGGCGCGCCAGCAGCGGCTCCCAGTGGCGGCTGCGCAGCCGATCCTCCCCGAACCGCCCGTTGCCGCCCACAAAGTCGACCCGCACGGTCAGCTCCGTGTAGACCACCAGCTCGCGCGCGACCGGATTGTACTGGAAGGGCGTCAAGCCCACCGTCACCACATCCACGCCCCGCAGCTTGTGCGGCGCGCTCACCACCACCGGGCTGGCCGGATAGTGGGCGTCGCGGTCGTAGATGGCCGGGTCGCGCCGGTAGACGAGCGGGCCGTCCTCGTTCTCGCGCGGGATCACCGGCGCGGGGGCGACGGCGACGTCGTTGAAGATACGCCGCTCGGCGGCGGTGACGGTGACCGTGGCGGTGGCGCCCTGGGGCAGGGCCAGGAAGCGCCCCAGGCCGGGCAGGTCGGGCGCGCCGGCGTCGTTGGGCAGCAGCACGCCGGGCAGCGAGACGGCCTGCAGCGTCTGGCCGTCGACCTCGACGGGCTCGAGGCCGAAGGCGCTCATGCGGTAGCGCAGCTCGACGCCCTGCGGACCCTGCGCGCGCAGCGTCAGGCCCAGGTCGGGCCCCGGCGCGGCCACGTCGATCGTCGCGGCCCGGGCCGCGATGGGGGCCGCCAGGAGCGCGGCGATGATGGCCGGCAGGAGCGCGGCGATGGCGGCCGGCAGGAGCGCGGCGATGGCGGCCGGC
>CAZRWW010000086.1:3666-22694 GCA_964603725.1 uncultured bacterium | reverse complement strand
GAATGCAGGCTGTTTTCACGCGCAGCCAGGCCCACAGCCTCGGCCCTTGGCTCGACCGGGCCGCGAGCCGATAGTGGGGGCAAGGCGATCGGCTCTGCTCAGGGGGGTTCAGGGTGATGCATGGCTCTTGGCTGCGGCCGGCACGGGGTCGAGCGGCCCGACTGGCTTGGGGTTTGGCGGCCGGGCTGGTGCTCGCCCTGGGTCTGGCCGGCGCACGGCCGGAGCGCCCAGGTCCGGCGACGCCGCAGCCCGCGCCGGCCGGCCAGGAGGCGGAACGCCGCCGCCAGATCGCCGTCAATCAGGCGCGCGTCGGCGAGAACGAGCCTCCGCGGGCGCACCTGCGGATCACCCCGAGCGAGGGCTGGGCCGGCCTCACGATGCTCCACTTCGATGCGGCGCTCAGCGCGGATGACTTCACGGAGTCCAGGTATCTGCTCAAGCGCTACGACTTCGACGGCAACGGAACATGGGACACCGGATTCCAGCGCGGTTCCCGGGTCGGGCGCGTGCTCGATCACCCGGGCACCTACCGTCCCCGCGTTCTGGTCAAGGACACCGGCGGCCTGGTCGACTCGACCACGGCCGGCCCCTTCGTCATCCATCCGGCCTGTCCGCCGCCCGAGTTCGCGCTCGCCGACGTCAATCCCAACTCGCCGACTAAGGGCCACACCCTGCGGCTGTCGGAGCAACGCGGCCACCCGGTGCTGGCCTGGGTGCTGACGCTCAGCAAGTGATGTGACCGCAAGCAGCAGTTTGCTGCTCTGGATGACTTCGCACGGGAGCTGCGCGGCAGCGCCGGGTTCTCCGATCTGGTGGTCTGGGTGCTCCTGCGATCGGGCGGCTCCGAGCGACAACTCAGGACCGCCATCGCCGACCGGACGCTGGCCGTTCTGGAGGACACGCCCGCGGTCAACGTCGATCAGCTCTACGGCCTGAGCGGTGCGCGTCCCTACCTCATCTTCGACCGCCAGGGGTGCCTGCTGCCGATCGAGGGTCAGATCCAGCCGCAGGTCGCGGACGACCCGACCCAGCTCATGCCGTACCTCGAGCACGCGGCCGCGCGCTAGCCGCCCAGTCCCCGCGCTGCGCGCCTTGCTCGCGCTCGCTTGCCGGCGGCCCGTGCCGGCAGCCACAGCCACCCGCGCTTCCTGCCGCGACCGATGGCACCAGGAGTCATCCCGGCATCATCCTGCTATACTTCAAGAGCAGAAGGTCGCGAAGCGCCCCGTTCCACTGAAGCAGGAGAAACGCCATGCGCCCGACGATGCTTGCGCCCGCCCTGTTCGGACTGCTGCTCGGCTGCTCACCGGGTGTCCAGGCCAGCCCGTACGACCTGTCCGGCGGCGTGCTGATCGCGCACGCCCCGCCGGGGATCGAGTTCTCCGTGGAGTCGCCCCCGGAGGGATGGTGCCAGCACTACCTCGACAACTTCGCCATCGAGCGCTGCGCCGACCAGCATCCGCGGATCGACGGCCAGCCCGGCGCGACCGGCGCCGTCTGGTACGTCCTGGCCGCCTGGGAAGAGCCCAAGGTGATGCAGGGCGTCGAGTTCGGATTCGCGAGCTACAACCCGGGCCTGTTCACCTTCACCGATTGGGGCATCTGCAGCCCGGGCGGGGCGATCGAAGAGCCCTCGGGAGGCTGGCCCGGACCGTCGGCCGGAACGATGATCGCGGTGATCGGCACGGCCTCCTGGTCGGGGAACCTGCTGCCCATCTACTTCTTTGCGGGCTACGCCTACGGGGAGGGCACGCTGCCGCTCGGCGTCAATCCCGCCCACGGAACGGCCCTCGTGGCGGTGCGCGATCCGGCGGCCTACCTGCCGGAGGAGTTCGATCTGGTCTGTCTGGGCAGCCTGGGGCTCTTCACGGACGGCGTCGCTTGCTACCCCGACTACCGCCTCGAGCCGCGCGCCTGCTGCGTGGGCAGTGAATGCCGGGAGCTGACAGAGGCGGAGTGCCACGCCAGCGGCGGCGTGTGGCTGTACCAGACCGCCTGCGATCCCCAGTGCTGCCCGGTCACGGCCGCCTGCTGCGTGGGCGGCCAGTGCGCGCTGCTGGGGCCCGAGGCCTGCGCGGCCGCCGGCGGAGACTGGCACCTGGGCGCGCAGAGCTGTGAGCCCAATCCCTGCCTCCCGCGAACCCACGTGCTGCGGCCGGACGGGACCGGCGACTACCCCACGATCCAGGCGGCGGTGGATGCGGCCTCGCCCGGCGACCTGATCCTGCTCGCCGACGGCATCTACGCGGGCGCCGGCAATCGCGACGTGGACGTGCGAGGCAAGGCGGTGACGATCCGGTCGCAGAGCGGCGATCCGCAGGCCTGCACGATCGACTGCGGCGGTTCTGGCGCAGTCCGCCATCGGGGTCTTGTCTGCCATGCGGGCGAGACCCTGGAGACGCGCTTCGAGGGGTTGCGATTCATCGGCGGCCATGCGGAGGTGGGGGGGGCCATCTGGTGCGACGATGGGGCCTCGCCTGAGATCACGGGCTGTGTCTTCTCAGGGAACATCGCGTTGAACAGCGGCGGCGCTGTGGCCTGCTCCGGCGGTGGTGCGCCTCTGCTGCGCGACTGCCGATTCCGCGGCAATCTGGCCCACAACAGCGGCGGCGGACTCTGGTGCACGCGCAGCGGCGACATCGGGCTGGAAGGATGCCACTTCGAGCTCAATCACGGCATTCGCGACGGCGGTGGGTTCTACGCTGAGCACGGTTCCTCGCTGCGTCTCGTGGATTGCGCCCTGAGCGCGAACAAGGCTGGGCATGGCGGCGGAGGCGAGACCGACCTCGGGATCCGCCTCGAGGTGGTGAACACCGTCTTCGACGCGAATGGAGCGGAAATGAACGGGGGTGGGCTCTCCCTGCGCTTCGGCGAGGCCTCGTTGACGGATGTGCGCTTCTTGGGCAACCACGCCCGGGACGGTGGCGGGCTCTCGCGCATCAGCACCGTCACCACGCTCGATCGCGTGGCGTTGGTCGAGAACACGGCGCAAGAGGAGGGGGGCGGTATCTGGTGCGGCGGCGGTCCGCATGCCTTCACAGCCACCAATGTGACTTTCCTGCGCAATACCGCCGCGACGGGAGGCGGGTTCATCAACGCCGGAGCGGGCAGGCCGTTGCTGACGCAGTGCACCTGGATAGGCAACACGGCCGATGAGGGCGGGGCGCTCTATAACTGCACGCCGTTCGGCCTGCGCGTGGCGGAGTCCACGTTGTGGAACAACCGCGCCCAGGTGGGCGCCGGGCTCTTCCTGGAACGGCTGGCGCACGTGGGGTTGACCAGGACGGTGATCGGCTTCGGGCGTGAGGGCGAAGCGGTCTACTGCGATCCCCAGGCCGATATCGACACCGTCGCTTGCTGCGACATCTACGGTAACGCCGGAGGAGATTGGATCGGCGCGCTCGCGCCCTACTTCGGGCAAGCCGGCAACATCAGCGCCGATCCGCTCGTCTGCGACGCGGCCGCCGCGGTCACGCCCTACGGGATCCGCGCGCAATCTCCCTGCGCGCCCGAGCAGAATCCCTGGTGCGGCCTGATCGGCGCCTGGCCGGTGGCGTGCGGCGGGTCCGGGGAAGAGAGCGCCGGCGTTCCCGCCACGCCCGCGGAGGCCGGGACCGAGCTGCGCCTGACGCGCCCTGTCGCGGAACCGAATCCCTTCAGCGGCGCCGCGCGCGTCTGCTTCCATGTCCCGGCCGATCGCGTGGGCCAGCGCGCCACGCTGCGGGTGATCGACGCCGCCGGTCGCGTCGTGCGGACGCTCGCCGACGGGCCGTCGCCCGGCGGCGAGCAGGTGATCGCCTGGGATGGAACGTCCGGCCGCGGCGTGCCCCTGGCGGCGGGGCTCTACTTCCTGCACCTACGGGTGGAGCAGGAGAGCCTGGTGAGCTCCATCCTGCTCATTCGCTGAGAGCGCCCGTTCGCGCGCGGCAAGCCGGCCCGCGCTCGCTCGCCGCGCGGGCCTGCGCCCGTGCGCGGCGCGCCGCCCCGTGTGCCGCTCGCGGCAGGTCCCGTCAGCCCACCAGCAAGCCGCCGCGCTGGTAGATGGTCATCTGCGCGGCCGGGAAAGGCTGCCCCTGGATCTTCTGTCCAGACGCGAGGCGCGTGATCTCGCCCGTGGCCAGATCGACGCGGATCCGCTCGCCGTTCTGGATGCCGGTGGTCGCCAGGTCGGCGTTCATGATCGGCAGCGCCGCGTTGATGGCGTTGCGCTCGTAGATCGCCCCGAAGCTCTGCGCGATGAGCAGGCTCACGCCCAGCGCCTTGAAGCAATCGACCGCCTGCTGGCGCGAGCTGCCGGCGCCGAAGTTCTTGCCCGTCACGACGATGTCGCCGGGCTGCGCCTTCTTGGCGAAATCTTCCCAGCCCTTGAGGTTGTCGAAGGTGTACTGGCCCATCTCGGCGAGGTTCGTGATCGCGAGATAGCGGTTGTGGAAGATCATGTCCGTGTCGATGTTGTCGACCCCGATCACCCACACGCGGCCTTCGATCACCGTCGGGCGGCCGCCCGCGCCGCTGTCGCCCGCTCCCGGACCGGTGGCTCCTGGTGCGGTGCGCGTCGCGGTCGGCCTCGGGGTCTTCGGCGGCCGCGCGGCCAGCATCTGGCCCAGGGTCGCGGGTGTGCAGATCTGGCCCGCGATCGCGCTCGCCGCGACAACCTCGGGCGAGCACAGGTAGACCTCGCCCTTGCCCTGCTTGCCGGCGTAGTTGCGATTGCCGGTCGAGACGGTCACCTCGCCGGGCCCGTTCTGGCCGACCTGGCCGGCCGCGCACCCGGCGCAGCCCGGGTTGCTCACGAGCGCGCCGGCCTCTTTGAAGATCGTGAAGATGCCTTCATCCAGGCAGCGGCGCCACACCTCGTCGGTGCTGGGGACGATCTTGAGCACCACCCCGGGCGCGACCTTGCGCCCCTTGAGGAGCGCAGCGGCCGCGGCCATGTCCTCGAAGCGCCCGTTCGTGCAGGAGCCGATGAAGCCCGAGTGCACGCGGCGACCCGCCACCTCCGCGACCGGCACCACGTCCTCGGGATGCCCGGGGCGCGCGATCAGCGGCGTCAGGTCGGTGATGTCGACCTCGATGGTCCGCAGGTACTCGGCGTCGGGGTCGGGCAGCACGGCCTCCACTCGCCGGCCGCGCTTGCGGCTGCAGTAGTCGAGCACCTCCTCATTGGGGGCGATGAGCGCGATGATGGCGCCCATCTCGGTCGCCTGCGAGGCGATCGTGATGCGCCCCGCCAGCGGCAGCGAGTCGATGTACGGGCCGCTCAGCTCCGCCGACAGGCCCAGGAGGCCATTGGCGCCGAAGTGGCGCAGCAGCGCGAGCGAGACGTCCTTGGGCGTGGCCTGGTTGCTCGGCAGGCCCTTCAAGATCACGCGCACCGACAGGGGCACCTTGAACCAGGTCGTGCCGTAGGCCCAGGCGTGGGCGATGTCCTGATCGCCCATGCCCTGGCCGAAGGCGCCGATCGCGCCCAGGATGTTGGCGTGGCTGTCGGTCGAGACGAACGTCTCGCCGGGCACGACCAGCCCCTGGTCGATGGCGATGTGCGTGCCGATGCCCTGCTCGATGTCGGAGACGCGCACGCCGTGCTCCTCGGCGAACACGCGGCACGCCTGCTGGTTGGTCGCGTATTTGGCGTCGGTCGCGCCCGGATAGCAGTCGAAGGTGAAGATCGTGCGCGAGGGATCGGCGACGCCCAGGCCCGCGGCCTGGATGTTCTTCACCACGTTCGCCCCGCCGAAGTCGCGCGCCGCCCGCGCGTCGATGCGGATGTCGGCGATGTCGTCCGCCTGGAGCGGCCGGTCGGCGTGGCGGCTGAGGATCTTCTCGATCATCGTCTGACCCATGGATTCTTCTCCTCGCTGCTAGCCCTCGATCAGGGTGCCGGCGTTCATCATCACAAGGGGGTTGAAGGTGGCGAAATCGGCCTGGTGGATCAGGACCGTCTCGATTACCTGTGGCCGGCCTTCGCCCTCCTTCGCGTGGCACGCGATCACGTTGATCACGCGCTGGGGCACGCCGGCCCGCGCCGCCAGCATGGCGCCCGAGATCGGATGGCGCGCGCACTTGCCGCTCAGGCTCTTGCGCCAGCCGCCCTTGCCGTCGGGCTCGATCTCGACCAGCTTGCCGACGTCGTGGAGCAACCCGCCCGCGATCAGGCGGTCCATGTCGATCGCGTGCGGCAGGCGCGCGTAGTGCTTGCGCATCGCCTCGGCCAGGGCGATCGCGCCCTCCGTCACCGCCAGCGTGTGCTCGATGAAGTTCACGCCCCGCGCGTCGGTGAGCAGCGTGAAGGGCATCTGCCGGAGCTGCTCGACGCTCTGCCAGTTGCCTTCCTGGCAGCCCATGTGCCAGACGTCGACGACTTGACGCCGTAGCTGCTCGTCCTTGATCGCGCCGAGGTGCTCGGCGAAGAGTTTCTCGATGTCGTGGCGCTCGATCATGATTCCCTCCGTGTCGCCGGGTGATGCCTGAGATCCGGAAGAAAGGACTCTATCGACGCCCCTCCGGAGGTGTCAAGCCGCACCGCCGGGCGCTATACTGCCGAAGGCTCGCCCGAGAAGGCTCGCCCGAGAAGGCTCGCTCGACCTGGGACGTGCCGGCCAATCCGCCGTCTATTGCCCCTGGGCACGCGCCGGGCAAGGCGGTCGGTGCCGATCAAGGGGAGCGCGAAGCATGCCGTCCAACCCTGCGCGCCGTATCTCTCTCTCCCTGCCGGGACGGCGGGGCCCCGCCGTCCCGCCCGCCGCCGCGGTTCCCGGCGGGATGGCCCGCGCCGCCGCGGTCGTCCTGGCCGCGCATCTCGCGGGCGGGCCGGTCCTGACGGCCGGCGCCCGGGCCGACGCCTATTTCTGGCCCGCGCGCCTCGATGCCCGCGCCGGCTACGGGCCCACGTCGATGGCGATCGGCGACCTCGACGGCGACCTGACCCTCGACCTGGCCGTCACCGACGGCAGCCGCGGCGTGGTGCACGTGCTGGCGGGCCGCGGCGACGGCACGTTCGACCCGCCCATCGCCCACGCGACGGGCGCCGGCCCGCGCTCCGTCGCGATCGGCGACCTCAACGGGGACGCGATCCCCGACCTGGTCGTGGCGAACCAATCCTCCGATGACGCCGCCGTGCTGCTCGGCGTGGGGGGTGGCGTCTTCGCGCCAGCCGTGCCCTACTACGCCGGCGCCGGCCCCGCCGGCATTGCGATCGGCGATCTCGACCAGGATGGAGCGCCCGACCTCGTCGTCGCGTCCACCTTCGACGACAGCGTGGTCATTCTGCCGGGACTGGGTGACGGCACGTTCGGCGCCCGGATCACCCGCGGCGCCGGCGATGATCCCCGCGCCGTTGTGATTGCGGATCTCGATGGCAACGGGCTGCCCGACCTGGCGGTGGCGAATTCGCGCTCCGGCGACGTGAGCGTGCTCCTGGGGTCGGGGGGCGGCGACCTGGCGGCGCCCGTCTCCGTGGCGGCCGGCCGCTTGCCGTACTCGGTCGTCGCGGCCGATCTCAACGGCGACCAGCGGCCAGATCTCATCGTGGGGGACGTCGGCGCGGACAGCGTCAGGGTGTTGCTCGGCGCCGGCGGCGGCGCCTTCGGTTCGCCGGTCTCCTACGGGGCGGGCAGCGATCCGGTCCGCGTGACCGCCGGCGACCTCGATGGCGACGGCCGCCCAGACCTGGCGGTCGCGAACTACGGGTCGGGCGACGTGAGCGTGTTGCGGGGATTGGGCGACGGCACGTTCGCGCCGGCGGGCCGGTACGCCGCCGGAGAGATGCCCGTCTTTGCCGGCATCGCGGATCTCGACGGCGACCAGGTGCCCGACCTGGCGGTCGCCAACTACGGTGCGGGCACCGTCGGGGTCTTGCTGGGCCTGGAGGATGGAGGTTTCGCCGTGGCCGCCGCCGCCGGGGTCGGCGGGACGCCGATCTCGTGCGACCTGGGCGACCTCGATCGCGACGGCGATGCGGACCTGGTCGTGGTCAGCGCGGCGGCTGACAGCCTCGCCGTGTTGCTCGGTCGAGGCGATGGGACCCTGAATCCGCCGGTCTTCATCGCGGCGGGGCAGACCCCGCGCCGGGTCGTGATCGGGGATCTGGACCAGGACGAGATCCCGGATCTGGTCGTGGCCGACGCCCTTGCCATGGAGGTGGTCACGCGGCTCGGGCGGGGGGACGGGGGGTTTCGCGCGCCCCAGGTCCACCCGGTGGGCGACGTGCCCGCGTCGGTCGCGGTGGGGGATCTCGACGGGGACCGAAACCCGGACCTGGCCGTGGGCGGAGCCTATTCGGGGAGCGTCATGCTGCTCAAGGGGAGCGGTACGGGAGCCTTCGGCCGAGCGATCGCCCTGCCCGTGCACTGCGATCCGAGCGCGATCGCGATCGTGGACCTCGATGGGGATCACATGCAGGACCTGGCCTTCCTGAGCCAGGCTACCGATGAGGTGGCCGTGCTGCTCAGCCGGGGTGACGGGACCTTCCGGCCGCCGTCATTCGCGCCGGTGGGCCGGCATCCCCGTTCCCTCGCGGCCGGAGACCTCGACGGCGACGGCGTTCCCGATCTGGTCGTGGCCAATGAGATGTCGAACGACGTCGCGGTGCTGCTCAACCGCGGCAACGGGACTCTCGCCGCGGCGGCCTTCTACGACGCCGGCGAGGCGCCGGCCCACCTGGTGATCGGGGATTTCGACCGCGACGGCGTCTCTGACCTGGCGGTCGCCAATTCCGGGTCCAACAACGTCGGGCTGCTGCTCGGGCAGGGGGACGGGACCTTCGTGGGACGTGGCTTCTTCGGCGCCGGTCGCCAGCCCGTGGCCCTCGCGGTCGGCGATCTCGACAACGATCAGCAGCTCGACTTGGCCGCCGTCAACTTCGCGTCGCACGACGCGACGCTGCTGCTCGGCGTCGTCACCGGCACCTACGGCCCCGACGGACGCGGGGCGCGCCTCGTGTCGATCGCGCCCAACCCCGTCCGCGGCCGGACCACGATCACCTTCGCGGCGCCGCATTCCGGGCGCGTGCGCGTGGGGTTGTACGACGCCGGCGGACGCCGCCTCGCGATCCTGCTGGAGGGAACCTCCGCCGCCGGGCACAACGAGCTCGTCTGGAACCTCAAGGAAGAAGGCGGCGGGCGTCTCGCGGCGGGCGTCTACTTCGTGCGGCTCGAGATGCATGGGCAGGTGTCGGCGCGCCCCGTGATTGTGCTACACTGACGGTCACTGAAGGACCACGGCTGACTGATGTGACGCGGGATGTGGCGCCGCTGGCCGGCGCCACCACGCGGAGCGACGGCGATGGGAGGGCCTTACCATGCGAATCGCGTTCCGGGGTCGTTTTCGTTCGCTCGCGCTGGGGTTGCTCGCACTGGGTTGCCTCGGCCTGCTCGTTTCCGGATTGAGCTGCTCGGACGATGATCCGCCCACCCGCCACGAATCCCCGCCGGCCGTGCCCGACCGCTCCTCGCCGCAGGCAGCGCTCGCGAGCTTGCGCGAGGCCTACCTGAACCGGCGGGCGGCCGACTACGACAGCCTGCTGGCCGCGGACTTCGTGTTCTACTTCTCCGAAGAGGATCTTTGGATCGCGGAGAAGTACACGCGCAGCGAAGAGGTGGAAGTGCACCGGAACATGTTCGGCTCCGCCGATGTACAGAACATTGCGTTGAGTTTCACGCTGGGCGAGCCCGCGCCCGACGCCGGCCGACCCGACACGTTGGGAGCGAACCCGCACCTGTGGACGGTCCTCATGACGAATGCGGATGTCGAGTTGCGGCGAACCGAGGGCGGCGAGTACAAGACCTACAGGGTCGACAATGCGGTCGAGCGCTTCTGGTTCCGGCGGGAGCAGCGCCTGACGCCCGGGACCGGCCAGCCCATCTGGACCATCGTGGAGTGGCGGGAGATCTCGACGGACGACCTGGTCAAGGGGGCGCCGCGCGGCGCCGCGCAGGTGGAGAACTCGACGTGGGGACAGGTCAAGGGCCTGTTCCACTAGGCTCAACCCCGGCGACCCGGTCTTCGCCGGCGCGGAGTCACCATGGGGGAGTGTGCCATGCCGACGAGGCCGAAACCCTGGGCGCCCGTGCTCTTCGTGGTGCTGGGGATCGCGGCCGCGGCGGGATGCGGCCTGTTGAGCGCCGGGTGCTCGGACAGCGATCCGCCCACGCGCAACCAGCCGCCGGATGCGATCGACCGCTCGTCGCCGCAGGCGGTGCTCGAGAGCCTGCGCGAGGCCTACCTGCACCGGCGGGCGGCCGACGTCGACAGCCTGCTGGCCGCGGATTACGAGTTCTGCTTCTCCGAGGAGGACCACCGCATCGCGGAGAAGCTCACCCGGGGCGAGGATCTGCTGGCTCACTGGGGGCTCTTCGGCTGCGAGCGGGTGGAGCACATCCGGCTCGATTTCAGCGTGGGCGCGCTGTCCCTCGACGAAAGCAAGCCCGATCCCTCGCGACCCGGTGAGTACCTGTCGGTCGTTCCCATCGCCAATGTGGATCTCGAGGTGCGCTGCCGCGACATCCAGGGGGAGCGGAGAACCTACAGGCTCGAGAATGGTGCCGCCAGCTTCTGGTTCCGCCAGGAGACCCGCGTGGAGCCCCGGACCGGCGATCCGATCTGGTTGATCGTGGCCCATCGGGAACTGACGACGCTCGATTCGCCGGGCGCACAAGCCGCCTGGAGCCATGGGCCGCCCGAGAACTCCACCTGGGGACAGATCAAAGCTCTCTTCGCGTCGGGCGATTGCCCTTGACCCCCGCCGCCCGCGCGGCGATTCTCCCTGCAACGGATTGATTCTATTGCGGTTGCGGGCAAAGGACGTCCTGAGGCGGGGAGAGCGACATGGCGAGCAGGGGTGAGCGCAGCGGGGGCTTGCGCAACGAGTTCAGCTGGAGCCACAGCCGCAACGAGACCTTCCGCGAGTGCCTGCGCCGCTACTACTACCAGTATTACGCCTACTGGGGCGGCTGGTCGGCCGACGCCGATCCGATCGCCCGCCGGTTGTACATCCTGCGCAACCTCAAGAACCGCTACCTGTGGGCCGGCGCCATCGTGCACGACGCGGTGGCCGGCATCCTCGAGCGCGTGCGCGCGCGGCTGCCGGAGCCCGAAGCGGCGGCGGTGGCCGAGGAGGCGGTCCAGCGCATGCGCGCGGAGTTCCGCACCTCGCGCGAGGGGGCCTACCTGGAGGACCCCAAGCGCGCCGTCGGCCTGGTCGAGCACCACTACCGCGAGGCGGTGAGCGACGAGGAGTGGCGCGGGTTCGCCGAGATGGTGCGCCGCTCGATCCTGGGCTTCGCCCAGGGACCGTTCCTGCCCGCGGCGCGCGAGCTTGCGCCCGAGGACTGGCTCACGCTCGAGCAGCTCCTCGACTTCTCGATCGACGGCGCCAAGGTCTACGTCAAGATGGACCTCGCGCACCGCCGCGCGGGGGGCGGCGCGGTCATCTGCGATTGGAAGACCGGCAAGCGCCGGCCGCAGCCCGAGGGGCTGCAGCTCGGCTGCTACGCGCTCTACGCGAGCGAGGCCTGGGGCATCGCGCCCGAGGCGATCCAGGTGATCGAGGCGAACATCCACACCGGCGCGGTCGGCAGCGCGGTGCTGTCGGCCGCCCACATCGAAAACGCTCGGGCCGAGATCAGCGCGGGCATCGCGCGCATGCGCGCGCATCTGGCCGACGTCGAGAACAACGTGGCCCGCGAGCCGGACTTCCCCGCCTCACCGTCGCCGCAGACCTGCCGGCGCTGCGTCTTCCGCGAGCTGTGCCCCGAGTATCAGACACTCACCGAGGCCCGCCGTGACGCCGGGCAGATGAGCGCCCACTGGGGATGAGCATGCGCGCGGGCGGCGAGAACGGCCGCGCGGCCGGCGAGGAGGACCTGCGCCAGACGCTCGCTCGCATCGACGGCCGGGGCTACAAGGCCTACCAGGATCTGCGCGGCGAGTACCAGCTCGGCCCGTGGCGCATCGAGATCGCTCACGTGCAGGGCGACCCCTATGCGCCCCCTTCGCGCGTGCACGCGCGAAGCGCTCTGGGCGCGATCGGGCTCGAGCCGCACGCGCAGGGTGCCATGCCGCGCGTGCGGGCGCTCGAGGACTTCCTCGCGCGCCGCCTGGCGGCCGAGATCCGCCTCCGGGTGCTGCGCCCGATCGGCGTCGATCGCTGCGGCCAGCAGGTGCTGCTGCGCACGATCGTCCGCGTGCGCCCGCGCGAGGCGCTCGGCCTGGAAGCGCGCCTGACGGTCGAGCTGCCCGCGGCCGGTCGCCGGATCCTGGGGCGCGCCGCCGAGCGCCTCCTGCTGGCGGACTTGCCCGGGCTCCTGACGGCCGCCCTCGCGCTGCCGGCGACCGCGACCGCGGCCGCGGCCGACCTGGCGGCCCTGCGGCGCCACCAGGATGTCGCCGAAGACCACGCCGCCCTCACGCGGCTCGTTCTGGACCGCGGGTGGGTGGCTTTCATCGCTGACGGCTCGGTCCTCCCGCGCCGCGGCGGGCACGACGACCGGCCGCTCGAGGAGCAGCCGCCGGCCGTCGAGCCGCGCGCCGGGTCCGCGACGCCAGCCATCGCGCTGCCCGCCGTGCCGGTCGTCCCGTTCCGCGCTCCCGCCTCGCTGGCCTGCGAGGCGCGCCTGCCGCACGCGGGGCCGGTGCGCGGGATGGCGATCCCCGCCGGCGTGACGCTGCTCGTGGGCGGGGGCTTTCACGGCAAGTCGACCGTGCTCGAGGCGATCGCGCGCGGGATCTATCCGCACATTCCGGGCGACGGCCGCGAGCGGGTGGCGACCGACCCCCTGGCGGTCAAGATCCGGGCGGAAGACGGCCGGGCGGTGACGGCGACCGACATCAGCCCCTTCATCGGCGAGTTGCCCTTTGGCCGCGAGACGCGGCGGTTCAGCACGCAGAACGCGAGCGGCAGCACGTCGCAGGCGGCCAACATCATCGAGGCGCTGGAGGCCGGCGCGCGGGCCCTGCTGGTCGATGAGGACACCTCGGCCACCAACTTCATGATCCGCGACGAGCCCATGCGCCGGCTGCTCAAGCCCGGGCAGGAGCCGATCACCCCGTTCCTCGACCGCGTGCGAAACCTTCACCGCGACCGGGGGGTTTCAACGGTGATGGTCGTCGGGGGAAGCGGCGAGTACTTCCGCGTGGCGGACCGGGTGATCCAGATGGATAGCTACGTGCCGGCGGATGTGACGGCCGCGGCGCACGCGATCGCTCCTCCCGGGCCGGTATCCCCGGAGCCTTTTCCCGGGGCAGGTGCGCCTCGCGGGCTGGGCCTGGCGCGCTACCGGGCGGCGGCGGGGCCGCGCGGCCCGCGCATCAAGGCCCAGGGCGCGGCGCGCATCCTGGTCGAGCGCGAAGAGGTTGACTTGGGCGCTTGTGAGCAGATCATCTCGCCGGCGCAGGTGCGCGCGCTGGCCGAGATCCTCGAGCGATTGCTCGAGAGCCGGGGTCGGGCGGGACTGTGGACCGAGCCCGCCGGCGGCGTGACCGCCGCGGACGTGCGCCGGATGCTGCGCGACGGCGCGGATGAAGTGCTGGACCGGTCGAGCCGATTCCCGCGCGGCGATCTGGCCGAGGTGCGCGCCGTTGAGGTCATGGCCATGCTCAACCGGCTCAGGGATCTGGCGGTGGCGGCGGATTGATCCGCGAGCGCCGGTAGGGAAGGGTCGCCTGCGATGGGGCGCCTGAGAAACAGGACAGGATTGCGGCCGGGCCAGGCGGGGCGCGGCCAGCGCCGCGCGAGCCGCCGTCGGCGGCGCGGGCCGGCGCTGTTCGACGTCTTCACGGCGCCGATCGTGTTCGTGGCGATTCTGGTGGGTCGCCTGGTGCTGGCCGGGCTCGGATTGCTCTGGCGACCTGTGGAACGCCGCCTGCCCGCGCGCCTGAGGGCGCTGTGCGAAGGGGCCGGCGCCTACGTCCGTCGTGAGGATCGCCCGCTGCGGCGCTTCGTGGTGATCTCCGGGGTCGTTCACCTGGTCTGCATCTTCCTGGTGGGGGTCTTGCCGGCCAAGCCGCGCGAGACGCGCTGGGAGCCGACGCCGCTCGTGGTCTCACTGGTGACGCCGCTCGAGCCGGAAGCCAGGGCCAAGGCCCAGCCCGCTGTCCAGGCCAAGCCACAGCGACCTCCCGAGCAGAAGCCGAAGGTCGAGGAGAAGCCCAAGGAAGACGTTCCCAAGATTCGGGAGCGCAAGCCCGCCCAGACCGAGACGCAGCCGAGGCCGGCGCCGCGCGAGACGCCGCCGCGGCCCCAGCCGGATGCGCCGCAGCAGGCGCGCGCCGACACGCTCAAGGCGCAGCCATCGGCCGCGGTCAATCTGCAGATGGCCGCCCGGGTCGATGAGTCGGCGTTCACCTTCGACTACTACTTGCCGCAGATCGTGAGCCGCATCTCCGCGGCCTGGCAGCAGCCCGCGGGGATCTCGGGGCAGGGCCAGGGCCCGGCGGCCACGATCAAGTTCCGGATCCGCCGCAGCGGCGCGGTCACGGAGCTGGCGGTGGAGGACCCTTCGCGCGTGGCGCTCTTCGATATGAGCGCCCAGCAAGCGGTGATGAGCGCGCAGCCGCTGCCGCCGTTGCCGCCGGCCTACGGCGGTGAGTGGTTGACGGTTCACCTGCGCTTCATCTACACCGAACCGCGCCCGGCCGGACTGCGCGGGCGTTGAACACCGGCGGAGAGAGATGAGCATCACGACGAACCAGAGATGGCCGGCCGCCGCGGGCCGGCGCGCGGCGCGCGGCGCCCGCCAGCGCTGGTGGGCGTGGACGCTCCTGCTGGTGCCGGTCGCATGGGCCGCGCTGAGCGCGGAAGCGCGAGGGCAGGCGGAGGTGTACACGGAGATCCGCAAGGGCGAGCTCGTCAAGACGCCCATTGCCATCGAGGATTTCACGTGGCGAGATTTCCAGCCCGTTCGCTTCCAGGGAGATGGTTTGGGTGCCGAGCTGGTCCTGGCGTGGGACCTCGTCTACACCGACGCTTTTCGCCCAATTCGCCGATCTCCTGGGAACCCGGGCTCGGCTGGACCGGTTCTGGATGTACAAGGCGCGCCGGTCGATGGAGCCGTGCGTGCCCGCATCCGCGGCGAGATGAAGCGCGATGGCCAGCGGTTGGAACTCAGGGCCACGCTCGTGGACGAGGGCTCCGGCTCCAAGGTCTTCGAGCGCAGCTACGAGATCGGCTGGGATGCCGCCCGCCAGGAGGCGGACCGCTGGGGCATTCATCGACTGGCCGACGACGTCACCTACTACCTGACAGGCAGTCGCGGGTGCGCGGCCACGCGCATCGCCTTCGTCCGGGCGGGCAGCGCGGCCAAGGAAATCTGGCTGGCCGATTGGGACGGCTACAACGAGCAGCAGGTCACCAGGCTGGGCGCGATCGTCTTGTCGCCCTTCTGGCACCCGTCGGGGCGCTGGGTCGCCTTCACGAGCTTCCATCTGGGACAGCCGGCCCTGGCGGCGAAGGATCTCGAGCGCAATGAGCTGCGGATCGTCAGCAGCGCGCGCACGCCCGGGGCGCCGGCCTACGCCCCGGACGGCAAGTCGATCGTGTACTCCGCGACCGACGAGGGCAATGCCGAGCTGTATGTGGCCCGGGCGGATGGCTCGCGGCCCAGGCGGATCACGTTCGATCCGGAGATCGACACCGAGCCGAGCTGGTCGCCCTCGGGCCGCAGACTGGTGTTTACATCGGGGCGCTGGGGCAAGCCCCAGCTCTTCACGGTCAATGCGGACGGCTCGGATCTGGCGCAGATCACGTTCGAGGATGCCTGGTGCGGGTCGCCCGACTGGTCGCCCACGAGCGATCGCATCGTCCACGTCATCCGGATCGATGGCTCGTTCGAGCTGGCCGTCATCCAGGCCGACGGGACCGGCTGGCGGCGCCTCACGGTCGGCGGCGGGTGCGAGAACCCTCGCTGGGCGCCCGACGGCAGGCATGTGGTGTTCGCGCGCACGGAAAGCACGGGCCGTGGCTTGATGGTCATTGACGTCGAGACCGCCAGCGTGCGAAGGTTGACAGCCCTGAAAGGGGATACCTATAATCCGGCTTGGTCGTTACCGGCCAGGGAACGGCAAGTCCTACTCAATCCAGGAGGATAGTCCCTGATGAAGAGACTGATTCAGTTCGCTCTGGTCCTGGCGCTCGCCGCCGTGGTCGCCGGCTCCGTCGGCTGCTCCAAGAAGACCGCGCCCACGGTGGTGCCGCCGCAGGTCGAGCCCGCTCGGCCCAGCGAGCCGGCTCCCACGACGCCGGCGCCGTCGCAGCAGCCGCCGCCCGTCGAGCTCACGTTCCAGCCGGCGTTCTTCGACTACGACAAGTACAACGTCCGGCAGGACGCCGTCGCGGCGCTGACCCACAACGCCAAGCTGCTCACCGACCACGCCGCGGTGCGCGTCCTGATCGAGGGGCACTGCGACGAGCGCGGCACGCGCGAGTACAACCTGGCGCTGGGGGATCGACGGGCCCGCGCGGCCAAGGACTTCCTGGTGCGCTACGGCATCGATGCCTCCCGCATCGAGACCATCAGCTACGGCAAGGAACGCCCCTTCGCGATGGGCAGCAACGAGGTCTCCTGGCAGCAGAACCGCCGGGCTCATTTCGTGATCAAGCAGTAACCAGGCGCGACGGGCCGCCGCCACGGCGGCCCGGGTGCCGTCGCTCATCGCCGTGAGGAAGCCCGTGACCTCCAGCAGATTTGCGCTGGCCGGCCTCGCCCTCCTGGGGGCGGGGTGGTTGGTGGTGGCTGCGAGTTGCGCGCCAGCGGCCCGCAGCGGCCCGCCCGTGGCGGTCCAGCCCACGCCGGCCGAGCAGGAGACGATGCGCCGCCTGACCGAGCTCGAGGGCTCGGTTCTCAGACTGGAAGAGCAGGTGCGGCGTCTCAACGCCGAGCTGGGCGCGAGGCTGGAAGACATCCAGGCGCAAGTCGCGACGATCAACTCCAGGGTGAGCGCCCAGGAACGGCTCCTCAGCCGCGCGGCGACGGCCATGAGCGCGTTCGGGCGCACAGCGCCCGGCGTCGGGCCGGCCGCGGCGACGCCGGAGGTGGGGTCGAGCGACGGTTCGGTGAGCGTCTTCGGCCTGCCGGGGGCGGATCCGCTGGCCGTTGCCGCCCCGCCGGGGTCGCTCCCGGACGCGGGGCTGGGAACAGGCCCCGGTCCCGCCCAGATCGCGGACGCGCCGCCGCCGCGGCCGGGCGAGGCCGGTCAGGTGCCGCCCGCTGCGCGGGAGCCGATGGACCTAGAGGAGCTGCGCCAGGCCGGCGAGGCCGGCGCCCGTATCCCCGAGCCGCCCGAGGAAGGCCAACGCCTCTACGAGACCGCCTACCGCGACCTGCAGCGCGAGAACTTCCAGCTGGCGCTGATCAACTTCCGGGACTTCCTGGCGGACTATCCGCAGACCCGCCTGTCGGACAACGCCCAGTACTGGATCGGCGAGGCCTACTACGCGCAGGGCCAGTTCAATCAAGCCATCGAAGAGTTTCGCAAGGTGATCGACGAGTATCCCGGGCAGGACAAGGTCCCCGGCGCGCACTACAAGATTGCTCTGTGCTTCATCAATCTGCGCGACAACGTGACGGCGCGGCGGTATCTCACGTACGTCACTGAGCACTACCCCGGTACGCGCGAAGCCCGTCTGGCCGAGGAGAAGCTCGCGTCGCTGTAGCCGCCCCGCCGCGGGCGCGCTGCCGCGCCCCGGGGCAGCCCGACGGCGAGAGGAGAGGTTGCGGGCGTGGCCAGGCAGCGGGCAGAGAAGCCACGGGCGACCGCCCGGCGCCGGCCAAGCTCCGCCGGTCTTGCGGCCGTGCCCGCTTTCATCTGGATCTTCCTTGCCGGCTGGATTGCCCGGATGCTCTTCCTCCTGCGACAGGCCGATCACGGGCACCCCTTCAGCACGCTCTTCCACGGCGATACCGCGGCCTTCCTGGCCTATGCGCACGGGCTCCTGACCGGGCAGCCCTACGACCAGGGCATTCCATTCCATCCGCCGGCCTATCCGCACCTGCTGCGGATCTTGCTGGCGCTGTTCGGCTACCACCCCGCCGCGGGCGGTGCCGGCCTGTCAGGTGGCGCGGGATTGCCGGCCGTGGCCCTGAAGCTCAGCATGGCCGCCCTGGGCGCGCTGGCGTGCGCGCTCTTCTATCTGCTCGCCCGGCGCGTGGCGGGCCGCGCCGCGGCGCTGGCTGCGCTGCCGCTGGCGCTCTTCTCGTTCGGCCACTACGTGCAGTCCACGGCGTTGTGCTCGGAGGCGCTGTTCCTGCCACTGGTCCTGGCGGTGACTTTGGGGGTGCTGCGCCTGGCCGCCGCGCTGGCCGCGGGCGAGGCGCTCTTCGGGCAGCCTCGGTCCGGCTGGCGGGTGGGCGGCATGGTCGTGACGCCCGCGCATCTGCGACTCGGGTTCGCGGCGCTGCTGGGGCTGCTGGGCGGGTGGGCGGCCCTGACCCGCGCGGAGTTCCTCCTGACGATGCTGTTGCTCGCGGCGATCTGGTGGCGAAGCGCGGGCCGCCGGGCGCTGCCCGCGATCGGCGTCTTTCTGGCCGCTTGCGCCCTGACGGTGTTGCCCTGGACCATCCATGCCTACCGCGGCATCGGCGCCGTCAATGCCGCCAACGCGGAGCGGCTGCCGCGACCCTTGCCGCGCCTGGTGCTGGTGACCGGCTATGGTCCCCTCAATTTCGCCACGGCCAACAACAGCTACGCCACGGGGACGTTTGACACCGGGCTCGTCGAACGGCTCGTGCCGCAGCGCGAAGGGCGGGGACTGGACCTGGCCGATCCGCAGATCAATCGGCTCTACATCGACGGCTACCGCGTGGGCCTGGCGTGGATGGCAGCCCATCCGGGCGAGGCGCTGCGGCTCATCTTCCGCAAGCTGGAGCGGGCCTCGCACGCCCTGGCGCTCGGCTACCTGCAGCCGAATGTCCCCTCGGGGCTGCGCGGCGAGCGGCGACCCGTCGACCAGTTCGTGCCCGCCCAGCGCGGGCTCTTGTGGATCCACCTCGTGCTGAGGGCGCTGGGCCTGGCGCGTTGGATTCACGGCCATCCCT
>CAZRWW010000086.1:0-3656 GCA_964603725.1 uncultured bacterium | reverse complement strand
GGTGAGCTATGGCGGCAGTTCGTTGGTGACCACGCTGATGGCGCTGGGCCTGGCGCGTTGGATTCACGGCCATCCCTTCGGGCGCGCGGGCAAGCCCGCGGGCTCCGCCGGCCTGGCCGGGGGCTCCGCGGCCAGGCCGGCGGAGGCCGGGGGCGCCGCGGCCCGCTCCGCCTGGGCCTTTCTGCTGCCGCACGCCGGGACGACCCTGCTGGCGATCGTGGCGTTCTTCGGCTATGTGCGGCTGGGGGTGTTGCTGGCGCCGGTCGTCTGGATCCTGGCCGGAACGGGATTGCTGGCGCTGCTCGAAATGGTACCGTGGCCCGCTGGCTGGCGGCGGCAACCCGCGGGGGTTGCGGCGGCGATCATCGCCGTGCTGCTCGTGATCGAGGCGTTCGGCGCGGCCAGCGGCGCGCAGCACTACCGGCTGGCGGGGTCGCGGATCCCGGGCACCGGCGAGCTCAATCCGGACGATGTGGTCTTCATCCTGCCCGGCCGATGACGCCGGCGCACCGGCGCGCGACGAGACGCCGGGCCGGCGAGAAGCCCGGACCGCGCGGACGGGAGACGGAAAGAGAGATGGGCGTGCAGATTCGCATCTACGTGACGGGTGGGACCTTCGACAAGGAATACAACGAGCTGACCGGGCAGCTCTTCTTCAAGGACACGCACGTGCGCGAGATGCTGCGCCTGGGCCGCTGCAACATCGACCTCGAGGTGCGCACGCTGATGATGATCGACTCGACCGAGATGAACGAGATCGACCGTGAGATCATTCGCAAGAGCTGCCAGGAGAGCAGCACCGACCGGATCGTGATCACTCACGGCACCGACACGATGTCCGAGACCGCCCGCTTCCTGGGTCAGACCATCCAGGACAAGACGGTCGTGCTCACGGGGGCGATGATTCCCTACACCTTCGGCTCCTCGGACGGGCTGTTCAATCTGGGCAGCGCGATCGCCTTCGCCCAGACGCTGGCCCCGGGGGTCTATGTGGCGATGAACGGGCGGTGTTTCAACTGGGACAACGTGCGCAAGAATCGCAAGACCGGCGTCTTCGAGGAGCTCGAGTAGTCCGAAGGATGGCAGGGTCCTGCTGTTCCCGGTCACGCCCGGCAGGCCGAAGCGCTGTGGGCGCGGAAGGGGGCCCAGGCCCTTGCGCGCCGGCGGTTGCTGAAGGCCGGGGTCGACCGCGCGTCCTAGACCCTATGATTATTGTGAATTAGCGGTCACTGGCCGCGATTTTTCCCCTGGCCATGATCTTTTTCTTGCCGACTGAACATTTGTTCAGTAAGATGATCGTGTTGCTGAGCGGCAGGGGTGTCGCTTGGTTCATGGGATCCGCAACCGCGGGCCGCCCGCCGCTCGACGGGCATGTCGGCGGGCGCCGCGGTTGTGGAGCCAAGACGAGAGGGACGATGCCGGCACGGGAGGGAGCGGCCATGCAGATCCCGCAGAGAACCGAGGCCATCCTGGCCTACATCGTTCGCTTCCAGGCCGAGCACGGCGCTCCTCCCACCGTGCGCGAAATCGGCGATCGCTTCAGCATCCGCTCGACCAACGGCGTCTGCTATCACCTGGACCTGCTCGAGCGCGAGGGCATGATCCAGCGGCGCAAAGGCCATGCCCGGGGTATCCAACTCAGCTCCGAGCTCGTGGGGGCCGAACCCGAGACGGCCCTCACGCCGGGGCTGCCGATCGTCGGGCGCATCGCCGCGGGCGGACCGGTGACCGCGGAGGAGAACATCGAAGGCTTCCTGGACGCGCAGCGACTCACGGGAGGTTCGGCCTCGTTCGCGCTGCGGGTCGCCGGCGACAGCATGCGCGACGCGGGCATCCTGAACGGCGATCTGGTCATGGTGGCGCCGGTGGCCGAGCCGGGCAACGGTGAGATCGTCGTGGCGATGATCGGCGATGAAGCGACCGTCAAACGCTTTCTCAAGCGCGCGGGGCGGATCGTGCTGCAGCCGGAAAACCCCGCCTACGAGCCGATCGTCGTGACGCCCAGTTCGCCCGAGCTGCGGATCCTGGGCAAGGTCGTGGGTGTCTTCCGGGAGCTCGGATAGGAGTGGCGCCCATGCGGGCCGAGCGACGCATCCTGCACCTCGATATGGACGCCTACTTCGCGGCGCTCGAGACGCAGGCCTGCCCGTTCTTGAAGGGTCGGCCGGTGGTGGTCGGAGCGTTGCCCGGCTCCCGCGGCGTGGTGGCGTCGGCGTCCTACGAGGCGCGCGAGTACGGGGTTCGCGCCGGCATGCCCGCCGCCCTGGCGCGCCGCATGTGCCCGCAAGCGCAGTTCGTTCCCTGTCATCCCGTGCTCTACATCGACACCTCGCGCCGCATCCTGCGCCACCTGCTCAGGGTGACCGCCAAGGTGGAGATGTTCAGCATCGACGAGGCCTTTCTCGATATCACCGATCTGCTCGCACAGGATCCGGAGGGGCAGCCCTCCTGGTCCGCGACCCAGGAACTGGCGGGAGAAATCGCGGGATCGATCGAGCGCGCTTTCAACCTGACCTGCTCGATTGGCGGGGGGCCCAACAAGCTCATCGCCAAGATGGCCTCGAAGCTCCGTAAGCCGCGGGGCATCACCCTGCTGGGGAGCGACGCTTTCCGCGGCCGCTTCTGGCATCGACCGGTCGATGACCTCTTCGGGGTGGGCGGCAAGACATCGTCCTCGCTGATGATCTTCGGAATCGAGACGATCGGGGATCTCGCCCACACGCCCGTCGATTTCCTGCGCAGCCGCTTCGGCGTCTTCGGCGAAGCGCTGCACGCCATGGCCTGGGGCGAGGACGCCACTGTGGTCGTGGCCGCGCACGACGCGCCCGCGGCGAAGTCGCTGGGGCAGGAGCACACGGTCAGCCGGGACATCGAGTCGCCCGACGAAGGGCTGGCGCTGCTCCTGGCCTTGAGCGAGCGCGTGGCGGGCAAGCTGCGCGAGGAGGGTTTCGCGGGGAGGTGTGTGACGATCAAGCTGCGCTACAGCGATTTCAGCTCGCTGACGCGCCAGCGAGCGCTGTCCGCCCCCACCCAGGAAACCCGCGACCTCTACCGAGTGGCGAAGGACCTCTTCCTGAGGAACTACTGCGGCGATGCCCTGAGATTGATCGGCCTCACGGCGGGGAACCTCATCGCCACCCAGGGACGCAAGCAGCTGGGGCTCTTCCCCGAAGATCGCCGTTACGCAGAGTACCTGGACACGGTCGACCGAATTCGCCGCGAGCACGGCGAGGCGAGTCTTCAGCCGGCGGGTGCGATGCGGCCCATTGCCGCCGATGTCCCGGCGCCGGCTCGCGCCGTTGACCCCGGAGGCGCGCCATGCTCCGAGAAGCAGCTGCTTTCCGCTGGAGGGTCCTGACCTCCGCCCCCCGGGCGCGGGCAGGCATTCGCCCGGCAGTTCCCTTGCGCTCCGGCGCCCGATCCCGCGCCGCGCCCGCGCGATCGCAGGGCGCGGGCCCCGGATCGCGGCCACTGAGCTCTCGGCAACCCGACCTCTTTGGCCCTCACCCTCAACCCGAAGGCGCCCAGGCCCGCAGCAAACCGGGACCGATCCGCGTGGGCACCTCCGGCTACAGCTTCGCCGACTGGGTGGGCGTCTTCTATCCCGCGGGGACCCGCAGCGGATAATCGTAGTTCGGCGTCGATTCCTGCCTGAG
>CAZRWW010000085.1:0-22949 GCA_964603725.1 uncultured bacterium | reverse complement strand
CATGACGATCAGCTCGCCCCTGGCCTGCCGAACGCCGGTGGTGCGCGCCGCGCCGGCAGCCACGCCCGCCCTGGGCCGCGGCTCGCGCAGCGCGGCCTCGAGGCGCCCTTCGAGGGCCGGGTTGGGCCGCCAGGCCTCGGCGGCCGAGGCCGCCTGCATGACGCCCGTCAGCACTCGGGCCTCTCGCAGGCAGCTTTCACACTCGCCCAGGTGCTGCTCGAGGAGCACGGCGTCCTCTTCGCTCAGCTCATCGGCCAGCCGGTCGATGATCATCGCCTGCCAGCGGGTCTGTTCCTTGCAGTTCATGGCGTTTGCCTCTCGCCCGCGTTGTGTGACATCGGTTCCGCCAAAGGCATCAGCTCCGCGAATGGCGCAGAAAGATCTCGGCCGCCTCCTGCGCGCCGCGTTCCTGGAGCCCGCCGCACCAGGGCCGCAATTCCTCGCGCAGCCTGAGCACGGCGTAGTGAAAGCGCGACTTGGCCGTGCCCTCCGGGCACTGCAGCACGGCCGCGATCTCCTCATAGGTCAGGCCGCGATCGGCCTTGAGCAGGAAGACCAAGCGCTGATTGGCCGGCAGGCGCTCCAGCGCCGCGGTGAGGGCCGCCCGAAACTCCCGGCGCTCGTGCCGGTCGGCAGGGCTCTCGGCGCGCTCGTCCGCGATCAACGCCCCCATGACCAGCGGATCGCCTTCCTGAAAGGGCGAGCGCGCGACGCGGCGCCAGTGGCTGTAGGCGAGGTTCGCGCAGATCCGATACACCCACGCGCTCACCGCCGATCGCGGCTCGAAGCCGGGCGCCGCGCGCATGATGCGCAGGAACGCCTCCTGGAGCAGATCCTCCGCCACGTCCGGCGAGCCCGCCGCGCGCGTGAGGAAGGGGCCCAGGCGCGGCGCCCACCGCCGGTAGAAGCCGCGGAACGCCTCGGGCGAGCCCGCCGCGATGCCCCGCAGCAGGTCGAGATCGCTGGCTTCACGTGGTCCGTTGGTCTCGCCGGCCGAGTTCATCGTCCGATCTCCCGGAGAGAATCCAGGGGAGGCCCGGCCATGCTGATACGCCCTTCTCCGTCATCGTACACCAATCCCAGCGGGTGCCACTCGACGCGGTACGAGCCCAAATCGCGCTGCAGCAGTCCGGCCCAGTCCTCGGGCGAGCGGACCTGCTTGCACGTCTCCCAGTAAGTCTGCGTCCAGGTGGCAGCCTGGCCAGGGGCGACGGGGTTGTTCACGCTGATCACGTCCTGCAGCACCACGCCGCCGGACGGCTCCTCGATGCGCAAGTAGGCGTTGAACGCGTCGACGCGGCGCGCGCCGCGATTGCGGTACGTGAAGCGCACCCTCAGCTTGTCCTCGAACATGCTCACCGCATCGGCCCACTTGTCGATCGCCGCGAGCTCGATGATGTCGGCGGGATCGTCGCGCCCCCTGGGGGGCTGCTTCAGGAGCGTCCAGGACAGGTACGCCGCGGGCAGCGCGGCCACCATCAGGGTGCCGATCAGGATCCGCCGGCGACGTGGCCGCGCGAGCGAGCTGCCCACCGGCGCCGGCGCGATCGTCTCCGCGCCGGTCCACTGAGCTCTCGGGCCCCGGCCACCCAGGAGCGCCTGCCAGCGCTCGAGGCAGAGCTGTTCGGTCCGGTCGCTTGCGGCCGGTGGTTCCTCGGCCCAGGCCTCCGGGTCGATCGCACCCAGGGCACGCGCCCGGCGAGCCGCGGCGCAGCGCCGCCCCCAGCGGGCGAGCTGGATGAGCCCGGCCAGCGCCACGATGCCCAGCATCATGGCCAGGAGCATCAGCACCGACTGCGCCGAAACATCCACGGCCGATTCCGCCCTTGCCGGTCCACCGCCCCGGCGCCCCGCGAGCGCCACTACCCAGACTATAACGCCGCAACAGGCCCCGCGGTTCGAACGCCGAGGGGGGGCGGCGCGTTGAATCTCGGGACGGCACCGGCGCGGTGCCGGGTCCCCGGGAGGCCTGACCTGGCGCTGCCGCCAGGAAGAACCCGCAGGAGGCATCCATGACCTGGCGCACCGATCGATACGGCCCGCGCGGCACCCGGCGCGGGGATCTGAGTCACACCGCGGCGTTCGTGGTTCTGGCTGCGCTGGCGGCTGCCCCCGGCGCCGGGGCGGACGAGTTGCCGGCGCTCACGTGCGTCGATCTGCCCGCCTGGGTATACCGCCCGGCGGTCGCCGAGGCAGGTCGGCCCCCGGAGGTGCTCTCGTGGCGCCACCAGATCCTGGACCAGGGCGCCTACGAGGATCTGGCGCGCCAGTGGCAGTCCTACGCGCAGGCCCATCCGCGCGACGCGCGGGCGCTGGTCGAATGGGGCGACGCGCTGCGCTACTCCGGCCGGTACGACGAGGGCGTCGAGCGCTACGCGCAGGCCTTCGGGGTCGATTCTTCCAATGCGGCCGCGGCGGCGGCCCACTGCTTCCAGTACATCCACCACGAGCGGGAGCGCGTCTGGCGGCTCGCCTACCAGAACCTGCTCCAGGCGGCCGCCGGCGATCCGCAGTGCGCCGACATCTACTACACCCTCTGGGCGACCTCGCTGCGCAGCGGCGACGAGGCCATGGCGGCCGAGTGCCTGCGCCGCGTGGTGGCGCTGGGAGACATGCCCCGGCCGCTGCTCGAGTGGGGCCGCAACATGGTCGCCGGGGCGCCGCCGAATGCGGTCATTCTGACCAACGGGGACAACGACACCTATCCGCCGCTCGCCTATCAGGTGATCACCGGCGATCGCCCGGACGTGGCCATCGTGAACCTCTCCTTGCTCAACACGACCTGGTACATTCGCCACTGGCGCGATCGCGGGGCGCTGATCACGCTGAGCGATGGTGAAATCGACGAGCTGCGGCCCCGGCGCGACGACAAGATCGCTGATCAGGTGCAGCGGCACATGGTGGCCAATACGAGCGGGTCGGCCGGCGCCAGGCCGCTCTGTTACTGTGTGACGGTGTACGAGAGCAACATCGCGACCGACGCGCCGCTGGTGCTTGAGGGCCTGCTCCGGCGGGTCAGCGCGGGCGAGTCGCAGCGCGGCGGGGCAGGGCCCGCGACGGGCGAGCCCCGCCGGCCGGGGGATGCACCCCGGGAACGAGAACCGTCCGGCGTCGAGATCGGGCAAGTGGACCTCGAGCGCACACGCGAGCTGATCGACACCACCTACCGCTTCGATGGGGCGCACGATCCCTTCGTCGATTGGCGGCGCGAGCAGGCGGTCGGCAGCCTGTGCTTGAACTACGCGGCGCTCCTCAGCCAGGTCGGCATCGGCCTGCTCGAGACGCAGCGGGTGGGCGAGGCGGGCGCCTACCTCTATCGCGCCGTCGCGATCATGGCCGCCCACGGTGGGACGGGCCGGTGCGACCAGATGATCGGCGCGTGGCAACGGAGCGACCCGCGCAGCCCGCTGCTGGCGCGCGCGCGCCGGCTGCTGGAGAGCGGCGGCTGAGCCGCGCCGCGAAGGGCCGCGCCGGGCAGGGCCGCGCGGCCGGCGGGCGCCGATGGACACGCCCGGACCGATGAGCGAGAATCATCCGAGCAGACGGCGCTCTCGAGCGACGACCGACCGGCGAGGTGCCCAGCATGTCCCGGCAGCGCGACCGGCTTCTGTTCGCGTCCATCCTCCCCATGGCCGCTCTGGCCGCAATGGACTCCGGCTGCAGCGGCGACAAAGGCACGCCCCCTGACGCCGGACCGCCGCCGCCCCTGGTCTCCGGCACCATCGATGCCGGGGGTGGGGAACTGGTGCACGGCAACATCGTCCTGATCGTGCCGCCCGGTGCGCTGAGCGGCGCCACCCAGCTCGCCATCTACAGGGAAGACGGCGGCCACCCCTTCGGCGTGGCCGATGCTCCCGCCTACCGATTGACTGGCTTGCCCGGCAAGTTCGGAGCGCCGATGGAGCTGAGGATCCGTCACGGCTTCGACCCTGGCCCCGGCGACTCGCTGACCTTCTTTCTGGGCGAGCTGCGCGAGGGTCACGACTGGGACGGGGGCGTGAGCTGGGAGCTCGCTGCCGCGCGGGACAGCGCCGGCTGGTGCGTGGCCGCTCTCGAGCGGGGTGCGCTTGGGTCCACGACGAGGGCGACCCGCGACCTGTGGGCGGCTCCGGCCGAGGACGTCGAGATCCTGGAGCACACGGCCGGTCACTTCCAGATCATCTACCGCAAGTCGGAGGTGGGCTACCAGGAAGCGGCTGATGCCCTCATGACCTTCGAGTCCGCTTACGAGGGAGTCCTGGCGCTGGGCTTCCAGTACGAACGGCCCGACACGGTGTTCCCGCTCGACATCTACGTCATGGAGCCGGTGACCTCGATCGCCTGCCACATCGCCGGCGCTTACGGCCGGGGGCGGTTCCAGATCCACCCCGACCTCTTCGCCCCGGGGTTCAATCTGGTGCCGGTTGTCGTCCATGAGGTGCTGCACAGCGCCCAAACCTTCTACGACCCGCGGCCGCCCGAGCAATGGAATACCCTGAATCAGGAGCGTCTGTGGCTGGATGAGGCGACGGCCGCCTACATGGAGACGCTCGCGCACGGCGGAGACGATTACTACCCGGCCGGCATGACCGACTCGAGCTACATCGCCCCGCTGGCTGGGATCGCCGGCCACCCTGACCTCAAGCGCTCCCTGTACGGCTACGGCATGGCGTCGTTCGTCAAGTACCTGATCGAGCCTGCCTTCGCGGGGCAGGGGACCGATCGGATCATTGAGCTCTATCGGCGCTTCGACGCCGGCGGCGACGTCACCGATGCCATCGACGCGGTAGTGAATCCGCCGGTGGCCGGCTGGTGTCTCGACATGCACCGGCAGCTCGTCGAGGGCCGGATCTACCACGAGGATCCCAATGGCGTGATCTGGTGGGCCTGGCCGATCAACGACCTCCTGAGTTGCGAAGCCGGCGCAGCCAAGTTCGCCGACGTGACCGTGCCCGATCTGGGTTCGGGGATCGCGAAGTTCTTCCTCACCGGTGACGAGCCCGATCCCTTGACCGCACTCTCGGTAAGGGCGGCCGTCACCGCCCGCGCGGGAGCCGGCGCGCGGTCGGCCACGGGAGCCGGCGCGCGGGCGGCCACGGGAGCCGGCGCGCGGTCGGGCGCAGGCGAGTCGCTTTCGCTGACCGTCTACGGGCGCCCCCAAGATGGGTTGCCGGTAAGGCTGGCCGCGGGAGCCGACAGCCTGACGGTCGGCGACTGGCCGCACGTGCGCGCGGCCTGCAAGGACATCCTGGTCATGGTCTCCCGGCCGTACAGCACTGCCGCGGGCCACACGGGCCAGGCAGAGGTGCGCGTCACGGTGCGAGTCGTGCTCGACCCCGGCGCCATCGATGTGACGAGCTTGGACGGTGTGATCATCGAGGTGAAGACTGACAACATGTACAACTGGGGTGGGCCGATCGTCAATGATCCGATCCTCATTTCCGCGGATGTCGCCTGGCACGGAGACGGCTTCTACGCCTACGGCGCCGAGGACACGATCGTGATCCGCGTGAATCCGACCACGCTCGGCTTGGGCGAGTGGTACGCTCGGGTGCGCTACCGGTCGGTCGGGGGCAACGTGATTCTGAGGCAATTGGGGGGCCACGCGCTGCCGCTCAACGACTGGGATGAGAACAGCCTGATCTACAAGGTGGATGGCGCCGGGACGTGCGCCGCGCTCACGCACGTGTTCCAGTCGTATGCCTCCGACTTCAACGAGGATCCCTACCACTGGCTGACGGGGTACTCGTGCCGCGATGGGGCGGCGCTCTACGACCGCAGCAAGGCCTACGTCCACTTGTTCCGGCGCCGATAGCGGCGGGGGACGGTCGGGGCGGTCATCGCCCTGAGAGCAGTCGCAGGATCACGGGGTCCCGCTCCTCGCGGGCCAAGACGCGGTGACAGGCCTCGCAATCCGAGGTGATGGGTTCCCCCGCCTGGTCACGCAGGATCCCATCGTGACAGCGGAAACACCCCAGGGTGGTGGTTTCCGGATGACCGATCAGCGATGGATACGTATTCCACCGCACGCGCATGTATGGATAGACATACTGGCTGTGGGTCTCCTGGAGGCGCCCGACGGCGGACTCGATCTCGCGGGGACGGGCGGCCCACACCTCGGGCTCGCGCTCCTGGTAGATCTGCGCGAGCCCGGCAATCCCCCGCATCGCGGCCTCCGAGGTCTCGTAGGCCTTGACGAGGACTTCCTCGCTGTACTTGCGGATCCAGGGGATTGTTGGATCGATCACGCCCCGGGCGAGCAGGTCATCCAGCGCGTCTTCGGGGGCTGGGTAGATGTGGGTGGGTCGGTTGTGGCAGTCGATGCAGTCCATGGTCCGGATCTGAGCCGGATCGATCGTGTCTCCGGCCAGCTCCTGACCGGGGCGCGTCCAGATCCGCCGGTCGCCGGCCGGGCCGGTGAGGTCGATCCAGTCGATCTTCTCCCGCTTGCGGTCAGAGGCGTAGTAGCGGACGGCGTGCTCCCGGCTGACATGCCAGTGGATCCCGTGCGGAGCGGTCTTTTCTCCCCCGCCACCCACCCGCACATTGAGCACCGTATAAGTGCGGGTGTTCTCGCGATCAGAGGCAAAACGCTCGATGACGCGGATCCGATCGCCGTGGAAGATCTCTGGGCGGTGACAGACCTCACAAACCTCTCGCGCGGGGCGAAGATTATGGACGGGGGTCTCAATGGGTCGCGAGTAGCTCTTGGTCAACACCGCGTAGACCTGGCGCATGCCGCTCAGCTTCGATTTCACGAACCAGGTTGCACCTGCCCCTATGTGGCATTCAGTGCAGGAGATCTCAGAGTGCGGCGACAGCCTGTACACGGTGTACTCGGGCTCCATCACCGTGTGGCACAGCTCCCCGCAGAACTCGCGTGATTCGCTGAAGTGATACCCCCGGTAGCTGAAGAGACTGAAGATCACGACATTGACCGCCGTCAACGCGACGACGGCCTGCCACGCATATGACCCCCGAATCTGCTGCCGATCGGCCAACGCGGAGAGGGCGGAGAGCGAGAATCCCGATCCCAGGGCGCGGGCCTTGAAGAAGAGGCCGGCCGCGATCAAGAGGAGTCCCACGACGGCGATGGCCGGGAACACGACGTTGAGAACAATCCCCCAGTAGGGATTGCCGCGGAAGAGGAAGATCTCGCCGAAGGCAAGGGCGAGGTAAGCGATGAAGGCGAACGTGGCGAGGGCGGCTCCAAGCACGGCAATTGGGCTGAGGGTCAGCAACCTGACGAAGGACTTCAGACGCTGCATGAAGCAACCTCGCCTCGGCCTGGGAGAGCCGGCCGACTACTCCGACGTCATGGTAGGCGCTCCGCGAACCCTCGGCAATATCCCAGTTGCACGTGCGCCGCGACGAGCGCGCCGCGTGCATTCCGCGGATGCTTGCCTGCTCGACAGCCGGCACGTATGCTCCGACGTGCAGGCGCTCCGGATCTCGCAGTGCCTTTCCGGCCGGGGGCGGTCGACACGGGGGGAGGAGTGGTGAGGCGGCATTTCCATCCCTGGCTCGTGTGGCTGGTCCCGGCTGCCTGTGCGGTCGCCCTGGCGCAGGCCGCCAGCGCCGATGGAACCGTGCCGCGCGAAGCCTGGGCACCCGATCCTTCCGCCGTTCGCTCGTCTGTCCACGCGGAGCTCGCGGCGCGGCAGTCGTGTCGCAGTTGTCACGACGAAACGCAGTCCCCCAACGATGGCAAGTGTCTGGACTGCCACACCGAAATCCAGGCGGCAATCGATCGCCGTCGCGGGTACCACCACAATGTGGCAATCGTTGAAGGGCGGCCGTGCGCGTCTTGCCATCGGGAACACCGGGGGGCCGAGGACAAGCTGGCCGTCTGGCGGGACGAGGCGGGCAGGCGGGCCTTCGAGCACGCGCTGACGGACTATCCTCTGCACGGAGCCCATGCCGAGATCGAGTGCCGCCGGTGCCATCAGCCCGGGTTCATGCTGGCCGGAGTCTCGCGGCGATCTGTCCCCGCGGAGAGCTTTCTGGGCCTGCCCACGGCCTGCGCGGGCTGCCACCCGGACGTGCACACCCCTTCCCGGGGACGGGAGTGCGAGCGATGCCATGGCGTGAGCGGCTGGGACGAGCTGCTTCCCGGTGCTCGGTTCGTGGGCGCCGCGGCCGAGTCCGCCCTCATCGGCTTGCACACGTGTATCCCAGCCCACGCTGGGCGGGATGTGTGCCGGACCTGTCACGTGCCGGGGGAGGGCGCCGCCGGATTGCCCAACGGCGCCTGCAGCGACTGCCACGCCGATCCGCATCGCGGGCAATTCAGCGATCGCCGCGACGGGGGGCGTTGCGAGGCCTGCCACGACGTCCTCGGCTTCCGGTCCGTGCTCTTCGGCGTGACCGAACACCGCGACACGGCCTTCCCCTTGGAGGGCGCCCATCGGGCCGTTTCCTGCCGGGCCTGTCACAAGCGCGAGTTGCTCGATGGGGTCGAGACACCGCGCTTCGACATAGCGGCCCGCCGGTGCGCCGATTGCCACACCCAACCACCGACCGGTCACATCGTCGAGATTGCCGAACGATTCACCTGTGAGGACTGCCACGTTGTCGCGTCCTGGCGGCAGACAGCTTTCGACCACGAAAGGGTCTCGTTCAGGCTGGCGGGACGTCACATCGCGGTGGCCTGCGTCCGTTGTCACAAGAAGGTGGACGAGGGCACGCCCCGGGAGCGCCTTCACTACGTTGGCGTGAACCGGCGCTGCGCCGCCTGCCACGCAGATGTCCACGACGGGCAATTCGGGCAGAAACCGTGCGAGGGCTGCCACACACCGGACGACTGGCGGCCGAGGCTATTCGACCACCAGCGAGACGCGGCGTTTGCCCTGGAGGGCCAGCACCGCCGCGCAGAATGCCACGCGTGCCATCGCGTGGAAGAGGGTCCTGGCGGCCGGCCGGTACGCCGATTCCGGCCCCTCAGCGGCAAGTGCCGGGCCTGTCACGACGCGCGGGGCGGAGTCCTCCCCGTGTTTGCCAAGGAACCTTGAGGCGGGGAGCTGCGGGAGCCATGCGTTCGCCCGACACCGACAAGCCATCCAGGGCGCGGCTGCTGAGCGCAGGAGTGCGGGCCGCGCGAGGCGGGTGGGCTGCACGAAGAGCGCGGGCTCGGGTGCTGGGCATGCCCTGGGGTGGGCCAGGGTTCCTGGCGTGCGCGGGTCTGTGCTTGGCCCTGGGCCAGGCCCTCGGCCTGGGACAGGGCCTGGGCCTGGTTCTGGCCGCGCCGCCCGGCGCGCCGCTGCCGGACGAGTCCCGTCGCGACTTCAGCGCGAATTGCCTGGCAGAGGGCTGCCACGCGCAGAAGCGCGCGACCCGCTGGATCCATGCACCCGTGGCCCGTGGCGCCTGTGAAACGTGCCACGTGGAGGACGGCCCGCCCGAGCTGCATCGCTACCGGATGACTCGCCCGATGGACGAGCTGTGCACCGTATGCCACCGCCTCGGGGAGCCGCGAGCCGTCAAGCACGCGCCGTTCGCGAAGCGCCAGTGCGTGAGGTGCCACAATCCCCACGGCGGAGAGGACAAGGACTTCATCCCCGCTCCCAGCCTGGCGGCGCTCTGCGGCCAGTGCCACGATGGGAAGGAGCACGACGGCCAGGTGATCGTCGCCGTCCCCGCGCGAGCCGCCTTCCCGCACGAGCCGGTCGAGAGGGGGGAGTGCGGACGGTGTCACCAGGCGCACGAGTCCGACCACGAGGGACTTCTTGTTCGGGAACCGAAACTGGATCTCTGCACGGGGTGCCATCTCGACTTGCTGCCCGCGATGCGAGCGACCGACGGCCGGGGTGAAGAGTATCGGATCCCCGATCCGTTGCCGGCCGGTGCCCGGTTCGCCGATGTGGGCCTGTTGCAGCGCGGGCAAGTTCCCGCGCCGCCCGTGCCCGACAGCGCGTTCTACTACGTCAGTGGGCCGATCCACGGCAGTCCGTTCCCCGAGGAGGCGCCCGCCGACAGCTCGGGGCCAGGGGTCGTTCAGCTCGTGCTCGTGCACAAGCCCATCACCAGCGATTGCGGCGCCTGCCATCGCGCCCATGGCAGCGACATCGCCGGCATGCTGCGGGACGCGCCCCGGAAGCTCTGCGACGGCTGCCACGGCGAGAAGATGGCCAAGCGCCTCGGGGCCGCGCGCAGCCGCCACGGTCGGGTCCACGAGGGCGAAGCCTGCGGATCCTGCCACGCCGCCCACGCGAGCCGCTTTGCGCACCTTCTGCGAGAGCCGTCGCGCCGGCTCTGCCTCCGCTGCCACGACCGGCCGATTCGCGTCGATCTGCAACGCCGGATCCCCGACATCCAAGCCCAGCTAGCTGCCGGGGCGGTTCACAAGCCGGCGGAGGCGGGCTGCGCGGCGTGCCATCGGTCGCATGCCTCGCCGGAGCAGAAGCTGCTGGCCGGAAGCTATCCCGAGGGCAACTACGCCGCCTACGCCGCGGACACCTATGCGCTCTGCTTCTCCTGTCACGAAAGGGACATCATCGAGGAAGAGCGCGGGCTGCACACCGGCTTCCGCAACGGCGAGCGCAATCTGCACTACCTGCACGTGCGGGGCGAGCGCGGCCGGACGTGCGGCACGTGCCACGCCAGCCACGGCGGGCCCGTTCCGAAGCTGGTGGGCCGGAGCGCGCCCTTCGGGCCCAGCCGGTGGCCGCTCCCCATCGCCTACGAGAAGACGGAGACCGGAGGCTCCTGCAGCACGGGCTGTCACCGCAGGCTGCGCTATGACCGCGCGACGCCGGCGAGCACGCATCAGGGCGGACGGCCAGATGCCGCCGACCCCGGGAGGCGCCGGCCCTAGCCCGGCCTACCAGCGGCAGCCGATCTGGAGCAGGAATCTATCTCCGGCGCCGATGTCGCCAGTGTTCCGGCGCCAGAGCCAGCTCAGGTCCAGGGGTCGCGAGAGGCGATAGGTTCCCCGGAAGGTGAACCAGCGACCCTGCAGTGAGAAGGACTCGGCCTGGTAGCCCTCGTAGCTCTGGGCGCCCAGGCCCAGGCCCACGACCAGCGCGGGCCCGAAGCGGCGCTGGAGGTCAAGGCTGGGAACGCGGCTGTCGGCGAAGCGCCCGTCCGCGTGGGCGTGCTGTACAACCAGGTCGATGCTGCTGCGCAGAACGTCGGAGAAGCTGAGATCCACGTTGCCGAAGACTGGGCGCTCGTCTTCGCCCCTGCGATCCCGGTAGCCGATGCTCCCACCCACGCGGACCGATTGTGAGAGCTTGAGCCGCGCCCCCAGGCGCATCCCGGCGAGCTTGGCGTCCACGCGCAGGCTGTCGGGCACATCGCGCGACTCGATCCGAGGGACGCTCTGATACCCCGCATAGCCTAGGTTGACTTGGAGGCGCCTTCCCGGCCGAAAGAGTATATCGGCGTTCAAGCGGCTCAATGTCCAGCTCTCGCCGGTGGCGTTTCTGCGCCAGCCGCGATTCGCGTCCAGCTCGAGACTCTGGCGAACGCTTAGGGCGCGCCCGATGGAGAGCGTATTGCCCAGGGCGATGAATTCCCGACTCGCATCGCCCGAGGCGTACTCCCCGGCGAATGCCAGCGCGCCCTCGAACCGGCCGCGGCCCGTCTCGCCGACCGCGAGCGCGAGGCCGGCGGCGAGCTTCTGGCGGTCGAAGTCGGGTTCGCCTTCCGTCAGCCCCGGCGCCCCACCGCCGAGAGCGAAGAGCTGCCAGACGTGGTTCACGCGCCACTCGAGCAGCGCGCCATCCCAATTGCCGATGGACGGCACGATGGGCGCAAAGAGCCGTCCGAAGGCCAAGATCACGGGGCAGCGAGGATCATGATACGTCAGGCTGAGTTGATGAACGCGGTGCAGCCACTCGGTCTCAGGACGGATGCTGCCCAGCGGCTGCCGGCGATGGTCGTATCGCGTGCGCAGGCGCAAGTGGAAGTGCAGCGGACGCTGCCAGAGCCGGCGCCCCTCTATCCGCATGACGATGGCGGATTGCTCGAAGTCACGACGCGTGTCCTTCGCGTCAGCGAAGTAGGTCCATTCGAAGGCGGCCCGGCCGCGCAGCCGCGACGGCTCACCGCCGCGCGGGATCGCCGCGTGGGCGCGTGGGCGGGGCCTCGCGGGAATCGACTCGGGGAGCAGGGGCTCCAGCGCTGGCGACGCCAGCGCCTCGGGTTCCAGCGCCGAGGACTCCGGTGCCTCGGGTTCCCGTGCCGGGGACTCCAGCGCCTGCGGTTCCGGCGGTTGGGGAAGCGCGGGAACGAAACGGACCTCGTCGCCTTGTGCCAGGGGAGCAACGGCGGCGATGATCGTACAAGCCGCCGAGTGCCGAGCCAGGTAGTCGACCGCGAGACGCCCGATCTCGCGCCCGCCACGAAAGACGCGCAGTTCGGCCAGCGGCTGCAGGCCGTCAGCCTCGCCCCGGTCCACGATGACCGCACCTCGCGTGACGTCGAGGACCGTCCCGTCGGCCAGGTCTTGCCCCGTGGCGGCGCCCGAGCAACACAGCCAGGCGACCAGCAGCGCCCGCAGAGGCGTCCAGCCCGCCGCTCTCGCCCGGCACCCCTTCCGGGACGGCATCATCGGCGTGGCTCTCCCTTGACGCGGGCGTCTCGGTCCCAACCCATCGGCGTGTGGCAGCTCTCACAAGTCGTCGGGAAGCCCGCCCGAGCGTGGATCGGAAACTGCGTGGCGTCGTAGTCCGCGCGATGGCAGCTGTAGCAGTCCGAAGCCAAACCCGCGAATACCCCCGAGCCATGGCAGGCGCCGCATTCCAGCGCAGCGTGCCGGCCGAAGCCGGGGAAGCCGGAGGTCGCATGATCGTAGCCATGCGGCTGGTGCCAGCCGAGATCCGCGGCCGAATGGCACTCCTCGCAATCGGTCGAGAAGCCCATGCGCCGGTGGTCCGGGCTCCGGGCGACCTGGTAGTCCAGGGAATGGCAGGCGTAGCAGTCGGACGGCAGACCGCGGTAGACACCTGAGAAGTGGCAAGCGAAGCACATCTGATCGGCATGCCGGCCCAGCAGCCGGTATCCCGACGCGAGGTGGCCGTAGGAGGCAACGTCCGCGAAGCCGGTGGGCCGGTGGCAGAGCGCGCAGTCGGTGGGAAAGCCGGCCGCTGCGTGGGCCGGACGCGTCGTGCGGGCGTAGTCGGCTGCGTGGCAGGCATGGCAGGCTTGTCCGTCGGGGCGAGGCGTCGCCGGCGTGTGGCAGGCGCTGCAGACATCGAGGGCGTGACCGAAGATCAGCGGGAACGCGCTCGTGTGCTGGAAGAGCGCATCGGACCACTGCAGGTGGGTTGACGAGTGGCAGGGATCGCACTTCTGGGAGAGGCCGAGCAGCTCGTGATCCGGTTCCTGTGCGCCGGCGTAATCCCCGGCGTGACACTCAACGCAGTCGAGCGGCCGGCCGGCGTATTCATCGCGTTCCGCGTTCCCGTGACACCCATCGCAGTCTGTGAGCGCGTGGCGCCCCAGGAGAGGAAAGCGAGTCTGTTGGTGTTCCAGACGCGCGTGCGCGGAACGTCGCCAATCGTGCTCGTCATGACAGCGCGCGCAGTCCGCCCCGAGCTCGCCGCGGTGCGCCACATCCTCGTGACAACCGGCGCATTCCCTGGTGACGCGAGCGAAGACGAGATCCCGGTGACAGTCACGGCAAGGCGTCTGCACGTGGGCCCCGCGCAGGACGAACCCCGTCTGCGCATGGTCGAAGTCGAGCTTCGGTCGCAGCCGGCACCACCCGGCGGGCGTGTGGCAGCGGCCGCAATCCAGGGTGAACCGCTCGCCATGGATGGTGACGTCCGCTCCAGCCTCGGCGGAGCCCTCCGGCGATGCGGCGGTTGCCGGCTCCGGGCGCGGACCTTGGGCGAAGGCCGAAGGCGGACCAGCCGGCGTTCCGGACGTCCATACCGAGATCTGGGCCATCAGCAGCGTGGTCGCCAGGAGCGAGAAGCTCAGCGCTGGCGGGGTGCGCCTCATCTCTCAACCTCCCCGGCCTCTCCCCGAGCGCGCGCAAGCCGGCCGGCTCCTGCCACCAGCAAGAGGGCGGAGCCAGCCGCCCGACGAACGGACTCTAGTAGATGCGGCGCGACGAGTGAAGCGGCAACAGCAGGAAGCCCGCCCTCGGACCATCGCGCTGTGCTCCCCCATGCGCACGCGGCTCCGCCGCTCCGGGCAAGGCGCGCCATCACGTTGCATCTTATACTGTATGACACGGGCGAGTGCGCACGGGGTCCGTATGGGATCGCAGTCCGGTCTTGTCCCCGCGGTCCCGATTGGATAGGCTGGCTCCATGCGATCACAACTTCCCTGATTGCAGCTTCCCGAACGGCCACTGAGCCACTCACCGGTCCTCAGAGGAGGCGCGCGATGGCTAGGAAGTCAATCCCCCGAGTGCTCATCGGAGTTTCGCTATGGACGCTCGGCGTTCTCGTCTTTCCCGGGTGCGAGGGCGAACGCGGCCCGCGCGGCCCGGCTGGACCGGGCAACGAGCAGGCCGAGTACACCTACCTCGGTGAGCAGGGGCAGGCCTGCCGGCACTGCCATGTTCGCATCGTCGAGGCGGTGGCCCACACCAAGCACACGCGGGCCTTCGAGGACCTGGACGCCGCCAGTCGAGGCAGGCCCTATTGTCTCCAGTGTCACACGACAGGCTTCGATTCGCGGGTCAGCTTCGGAGACACGCGGATCGCGGAGGAGAACCGCGGTCCGGACCTGTACGGCTACGACGACTACTTCGGCGTGGCTACCGAGCAGGCAGCCATGCGGCGTGAGGCGCTGCAGGGCGTCCAGTGCGAGTCATGCCACGGCCCGATGGGACCTGACTTCAACGATCACCGTCCGCTCTTGTCGCTCGCCACAGGGATCGATGGCGACATCTCCATTTCGCTGTGCTATCCATGCCACAAGACTCAGCTCGAGGAGTGGCTCGACTCGGGACACGGGAAGGTCGGCGGCATCGACCTGGCCGACTTCAATGCCGAGTTCGGGGGATCCCCCTGCAAGTCCTGTCACACATCGGAGGGTTTCGCACAGGCCAACGATCCGACCATCGCGTCCTACGAGTTCGAGGAGTACAACTTCATCGGCTGCCCGACCTGTCACGATCCGCATGCCGGCCGGGCCGATGGCGGGAACGTATTCCAACTCCGATCCATGCAGCCGGTCGAGGTGGCCTATGCGCCGGGGCTGTCGCCCGGCGACCCCGAGGTTCCGCGGCTCGTGACCGGCGGCACCGGCCAGAGCTGCGCGCAATGCCATCACGCGCGGCGGGACAACAACAACGTTGCCGGCCAGATCCGGAACGGAACTCAGCGCTTCGGTCCGCATGGCAGCCCGCAGATGGACACGTTCCTGGGCGCCGGTTGCTACGAGATCCCGGGCTACAGCTACGATCGTTCCGCCGCGCATCAGGGCGTGCCGAACGCCTGTGTCTATTGCCACATGGTGCGCGAGACGGAGCGACAGGGCCAACTGCAGGATCACGCCTTCCACACGTTTGAGCCCACGGTGGGAAACTGCAAGCCGTGCCACACCATGACCGACTTCAACTATCACAACATCCAGACCATCGTTGAAGAGAAGATGGATGAGCTGGCGGCGCTGCTGGGGTTTCCCAGCGCCGAGGCGTTCTTCGCCGAGGGGACCGGCTGGAACAGCCGAGCGGCCGGCGTCGAAGTCTGGCATCGCGAAGCGGCCTATGCGCTGGTCTTCGTGAGCAGCGATGGCAGCCGCGGCGTCCACAACGCCGAGTACGTCATGGACCTGCTGGACAACGCGATCGACTACGCGGAGAGAAACCTGGGCCAGGCGCCCCGATAGAGAGCCTGAGCCGGCGGCTGGTGATCTGCGGACGACCCCTACCGGCCCAGGGGACCGCGGGCCCCGGGACTACCGCCGCGGCCGTATTCCCAGCAGTCGGAATAGCCCGGGAAGACGCACCGCCAGACCTCCTTGCCCCCCTGGTCCGCGCAGACGAGCCAGGCATCCCAGTCGCAGCCGCCGCAGGTGGGTGACCGGAGCGCGACTCCGTTCTCGTCGGTGCGCAGCAGCCAGACATCGTCATGGCCATGCCCGCCGGAGGCGATCGTGCCGGCGGGCCCAGGTATCTTGCTTGCGGGCCAGCACCTGACTACACTCCGCTGCGACTTCCCGACAAAGGAGAACTCTATGGGCAGGGCTGTCGCGATCTGCGTGCTGCTGCTGGTGATGCTGTCGAGCTGTCCGCGCTCGCCGTTCGGCCAGGAGCCGGACCCCGCAACTGAAGTCGAGGCGACGATCGACGGCACGATCGGCATCCGCCAGGCGACGCAGCAACAGGCCGACCTGTGGGCCTCCGACCGCGCGGCCCTGACGCAGCGCTATCGCGCGGCGGAAGCGAGCATCACTTACCTGCGGGAGCGCCGGCGACTGGCGCAGGACCGCCTCGGCGGACTCGAAGCTCGCGTGGCGGAGCTGGCACGCCGCCTGGATGAGTCGGACCGCCTGCAGACCGGCCTCGAGGACACGCTGGGGGTGATGTTCGCTCGTCTGGAAGCCTGGGTGGCGGCCGATCTGCCGTTCCTCCCGACCGAACGCCACCTGCGCCTCGCTCACCTGCGGCAGGAGCTCGCGCGCCCCGAAGTTCCGCCCTCCGAGAAGCTGCGCCGCACGCTCGAGGCCTTCCAGATCGAGGCCCAGTACGGCGGCACCGTCGAGGTCTACCAGGACCGCGTGCTGGTGGGCGCCGACTCGCTCTTCGTCGACGTGCTGCGCGTGGGGCGCCTGTCGCTCTTCTGGCGCACGCCCGACGGCGCGCGCGCGGGCGAATTCGATCGTGCCGCGGGCGCGTGGGTCGATCTGCCGGGCAAGCACCAGCGTGTGATCGGCCAGGCGATGGAGATGGCCGAGCACCGGCGCGCCGTCGATCTGGTGTCGCTGCCGCTGGGGAGGGTCCATCCATGAAGGCCGCCCCGACTCGCCCGCGGCGCCCCCGTTGGCGCCAGTCGACCGCGGAACAGCAGGGGCGGCGCCGCCGCTCGACCAGGCCTGGCGCGGATCCGTGCCGGCCGCTGCTCTGGCTCGTGATCGCCTGCCTGGCGTGCGCCGCGCCACCGGCGTTGGCGCAGGACATTCGCGCCGCGGCGGTCAAGGCGCGCGAGGATCGGGAGGCGGCGCTGCGCGAACAGCGGGAAGCCGAGGCGCGCATCCTGGCCGATCGCGACAGCCTGACGGCGGCCACGACCGCTCGGGAGAACGAGGCGGCCCGGCTCGAGCGCGAGATCGCGGCGATCGAGAGCCGCACCGCCGCGCTCGACCGGGAGCGGGAGCGCCTGGCCGAGGCCTGGTCGCGGCGCGAGCTCGATTTCCGGGAGATCTCGGGCGTGGCCCGCGTCGCGGCGCGCGACCTCGAGTCGCTGCTGCGCGCGTCGCTGCTGACCGCGTCGGCGCCCGAGCGGCTGGATCAGATCGCGCCGCTCCTGGAGGAGGGATACTTCCCCGACATCGACGATCTCGCGCTCATGTCCCGCCTGTTCCTCGACGAGGCGACCCGCTCGGGCGAGGTCACGCTGCGCAGCGCCGTCCCCATCGTCGACCGCGCCGGCGAGACCGCGCCGGGGGACGTGCTGACGCTGGGAAGATTCACCGCAGCCTATCGCCTGGGCGGCGAGGTGGGCTTTCTGCGCTACGCGCCCGAGGAGCGCCACCTGTTCGCGATCTCGGCGCTGCCGCCCGCCGGCGTGCGCCGCGAGCTCGCGCGATACATGGCGGGTCGCAGCGAAACGGTGCCCGTGGACCTCTCGGGGGGCGCCGCGCTGCGCCAGTTCTCGCAGCGCCAGAGCTGGCGCGAGCACCTCGCGGCCGGCGGCCCGATCGTCTGGCCCATCCTCGCCATCGGCGTCGTGGCCCTGGGGCTCGTCATCGAGCGCGCCGTCTGGCTCCGGCGCGTGCGCGGCGACACCGATCGCATCATGGGGCGCGTCAACGAGCTGGCGGCCCGCGGCGACTGGCGCGGCTGCGAGGGCTTCCTCGCGCAGATCCGCGCGAAGCCCTGGCCGGTCGTGCGCGTGATCAGCGCGGGGCTGACGGCGCGCGGCGAGGACCGCGAGACGCTTGAGAGCGTCTTGCAGGAGGCGATCCTGCGCGAGCTGCCGCGGCTCGAGCGGTTCCTGTCGGTGCTGGCCGTCTTCGGCGCGGTGGCGCCGCTGCTGGGCCTGCTGGGCACGGTCACCGGCATGATCGAGACCTTCCGCGTCATCACCGTCTTCGGCACCGGGGACCCCAAGCTCATGTCGGGCGGGATCAGCGAGGCCCTCGTCACGACCGAGCTGGGGCTGGCGGTGGCGATCCCCATCATGCTGCTGCACGCGTTTCTGTCGCGGCGCGTGGACCACATCGTGGGCGATCTGGAGGAGAAGGCGATCGGCCTGGTGAATGTCATCCAGAAGGAACGACGCCGAGATGGAGCTGGCCGCGCGGATTCTTGAGTACCTCCGCCAGGGCGGGTGGATCATGGCGCCGCTGGTGGCGGTCTCGCTCGTCATGTGGGCGCTGATCTTCGAGCGCGTGCTCGCGCTGGTGCGGCTGACGGGCGGGGACATCGACATCCAGCGCGCCGTCGGTGCGCTGCGCGCCGGCCACCTGGCCGATGCCGCGCGCGGTCTGCGGGCGCGCCTGGTGCGCGAGTTCCTGCGCGAGCGCACGGGCCACGCCGACCTCGATCGCGAGATCCTGCGCCAGTGCGCCCACCGCCTGCGCCCCGAGCTGCGGCGCAGTCTGACCGCGATCGCCGTGTTGGCCGCGGTCGCGCCCCTGCTGGGGCTGCTCGGGACGGTGCTCGGCATGATCCGCACGTTCGATGTGATCGCCCTCTTCGGGACCGGCAATGCCAAGGCCCTGGCCGGCGGGGTGTCGGTGGCGCTGATCACGACGCAGATGGGGCTGGTCGTCGCCATCCCCGGCCTGCTCTCGAGCGCGGCGCTCAGCCGGCAGGCGGCGCGGCTGGAGCGCCGCCTGGTGGAGATCCGCACGATCCTGGAGCGCCACGTGAGCACGGGCGCGGCGGGCGCGGCGGGCGAGGAGTAGGCGCCATGCTGGATGTGAGCAGATCCCTGCGCGGCGGCCGCGGGCGCGGCGTCGACGTCAACATGGCGCCGCTGGTCGACATGGTCTTTCTGCTGCTGATCTTCTTCGCCGTGACGACGAGCTTCGTGCGCGAGGCCGGCATCGACGTGCAGCGCTCGACCGCGGCCACGGCCGAGATCAAGGAGCGCGGCAACATCCTGATCGGCGTGACGGCCGACGGGCGGATCTACTGGGAGGGCAAGGCGATCGATCTGCGCAGCGTGCGGGCGCACGTCGAGCGCGCCCTGGCCGAGGATCCCGAAAGCGGGGTCGTGGTGGTCGCCGACCGGCAGAGCCAGACCTGGATCGTGGTGGGCGTGATGGACCAGTGCCGCCTGGCGGGGGCGGCCAACGTGAGCCTGGCCGCGCGCCGCGCGGACGCGGAAGGAAGCTGAGATGGCCCGGGGCAGGTCACGCGTGCCGGGCTTCGTCATCGCGGCGGTCGTGTCCGCCGCGGTCAACGTCGGGCTGTTCAGCGTGGCCGTGCTCCTGGCCCGCGAGCGCGACGGGGCGCGCGACGTGACCGAGCCGGTGCCGGTGACGCTCGTGCAGGCGCCGGCCGCCGAGCGCCCGGCCCCGGAGCCGCTGCCCGAGCCCGAGCCGCCCAGGCCGGAGCCCGCCCCTGAGTTCGTGCCCGAGCTGTTCGAGCCGCTCGTCCGCTCGCTGGCCATCGATCCGTCCGCGATCCGGATTCCGCTGCCGGCCGGCACCGGTCTGCCGGCAGTCGGCGGGTTCGTCTTCGAGGCCGCCGACCTCGACCAGCCGCCGCGCGTCATCGTCCACACCGCGCCGCTCTACCCGACCCAGGCGCAGATGCGCGAGATCGAGGGCTTCGTCGAGGTGCGGTTCCTGGTCGACGATCAAGGTCGGGTGAGCAATGTCACGGTGCTCAACGCCTCGCCGCCGGGGCTCTTCGACGACGCGGTCGTCAGGGCGGTCGGCACCTGGCGCTTCGATCCCGGCCGCATCGATGGCCGTCCGGTGGCATCCTGGATCGAGACGACCATCCGGTTCGAGCTGAGTGGAGGAGGGCGCGAGTGATTCCCGGCCGGGGAATGCGACTCCCGAGGTGGCGGGCGCGCGACTTGCGGCGAGCGATGACGATGCTGTTGGCGCTACCGGCCGTCCTGGGGACCGCGCCGCTGGCGCCGGCGATGCTCACCGCTCTGCTGGCCGGGACCGCTGCCGAGGCCGCCGCGCAGGCCACCTCCGCGGCGGACGCGAGCAGCCTGCCCTCCGCCGCGCGCCGCGCGCTCTTCCGCGCTCAGGGGTTTCTGCAGGAGGGCGAGCCCGCGCGGGCGGTCGAGGTCCTCGAGGGCTACCTGAGCGAGAGCGGCGCCGCGGACCACCCGATCCTGCGCGGTCATCTGGCCCTGGCCCTCGCGCAGGTCGGACGCACGGAGGATGCGCTGGCGGCGTACCAGGAGCTCGTCCGAGCGCAGCCCGATGAGCCGCAGCACCGGCTGCGCATCGGCGAGCTCTACTACAACCTCGGGCGGTATGCCGAGGCGGCGGAGGGCTTCCTGGCCGGCCAGCGACTGCTGCCGACCGAATCCCCCGCCGGCCCGCCGTCCGGCCCGGGGGCCGATGCTCCCGGCGATGCACCCGGCGATGCTCCCGGCGGCCAGTCGGCCGGCCCGCCCGGCGTGGCGCCCTCCGGCGCCCCGGGCCTCGCCGCCACCGCGCTGTACTACGCGGCGACCAGCCTGCTGCTCGCCGGGGACGCGGCGCGAGCGCTGCCGATTCTCGCGGAGCTCGCCGCGGGGACGCACGGACCGCCGCAGCTCGACTGGCACCGCTCGCTGATCGCCGCGCAGCTCGAGCAGGGCCACCGGGAGGAGGCGGAAGCATCCCTCCAGCGCATGCTCGAGCAGTTCGGGGCCGATCCTCGCGCGTGGCTGCTGGTCGCGCAGCACGCGGCCGAGCAAGGCGACTACCGCCGCGCGGCCGGAGCGCTCACCCTGGTGGGCTACCTGCGACCTCTCTCGGCGCGCGAGCGGATCCAGCTCGGCGACCTCTACGCGGCCGCGGGGGTGCCCCTGGCGGCGGCGGGGCTCTACGAGCAGGCCCTGAGCGACAGTAGCTCGATCGAGACGGCCGAGCGCCTGGCGACGGCCTACCTGGCGGCTCACCGGCCCGCGGACGCCTACCAGGCGCTCCAGCAGGCGGCGCGGCTGGCGCCCCGCGACGCACGGGTGCGCCTGCTGCTCGGCTACTGCGCGCTCGAGCTGGGCCGGCGCGAGGAGGCGGTGGGTCACCTGGAGGCCGCCGCGGCGGACTCGGCCGAGGGGGGCCGGGCCCAGGACCTCCTGCGGCAACTGGCCGAGGAGAGGCCCGTGGCGGGGCCCGAGGAGGAGTCCGGGGAGCGGTTCGAGCGGAGGCCGCCCGACCCCGGCGCGGATCAACAGCAAAGCCGATGATCTGCATGACAATCTCGATCTTTCTGCCCGCCCGCCGGCTGTGGTAGCTTCTTCAGTCGCTGTTGCGCCACCGGCGGAGGTCGCAGGATGAGCCCGCCAGCTCCTTTTGCCGGAGCAAGTTAGGGAGCAGAAGCCCGGACCGCGTGGAAGGCTCGCGCCTCCCGGGCCGGCTGGGGCCGGAGGGCCGCGGGCGGCATCGGCGGATGTCGAACGAGGCGAAGAGAGGATTGGACCGATGTTGAACCAGCTTGTCATCTGGATGATGCCCGCCATTCCACGCCCGATCGTCCATCAGGTGGCCCGGCGCTACATCGCGGGCGACACGCGGGAGAAGGCCATCGAGCTCATCCGCGCGCTCGCGCAGCGGGGCTACCATGTGACCGTCGATCAGCTCGGGGAAGACACGGTTCACCTGGATCAGGCCCGCGCGGCGACGGCCGAATACGTCCAGCTCATGGAGGCGCTGGCCGGCGCCGGGGTCGAGCGCAACATCTCGCTAAAACTCACCCAGTTCGGCCTGCGCCTGGATGAGAAGATCGCCTTCGATCAGATCAAGCGCCTGCTGGACGTCGCGGCCCGACACGCCTTCTTCGTGCGCATCGACATGGAAGATTCCTCGGTCACGGATATGACGCTCGACTTCTATCATCGCGCCAAGCAGATCTACCCGCGCGTGGGAACGGTCCTCCAGTCGCGCCTGCTGCGCACGATCGAGGATGCGCGCCAGCTCGCCGCGGCGGGCGCCAACATCCGCCTGTGCAAGGGCATCTACAAGGAGCCCGCCGCCGTCGCCCACACGCGCATGCGCGACATCAACGAGGCCTTCATCGCCGCGGCCCGCATCCTGATGGATGGGCCGTCTTACGTGGCGCTGGCGACCCATGACGTGCCCTTGATCGCGCGTCTGAAGGAGGAGATCGACGCACGGCCGGCCGCGGTGCGCGAGCAGCTCGAGTTCCAGGCCCTCCTGGGCGTGCCGGTGCGCCGCACCCTGGAGCAGCTCATCGGCGAGGGCCACCTCGTCCGCCTCTACGTGCCTTACGGCCGCGAGTGGTACGCCTACAGCATCCGGCGGCTGAAGGAAAACCCCGACATGGCCATGGCGATTGCCAAGAGCATCTTCAGCCGCAATCGGATGGACGCGTCGAGCGTGTAGTCGGGGACCCGGACCGTAGCCACCTCTGAGCCGCTGCGTGGATAGTTCCTCCCTGGCATGATCGTGCTCTGGGTCGTGCGCGTGTTGTACTATGGTGCTGGGTTTGCGCACTCATATCCCGGAAGGAAGTTGCTGTAAGATTGTACAGGATGACGACCGTACGCTTGTAGTAATGGCCGCGGCCGCCGAGCCGCGAAGGCCCGTCCTTGCGTTCATCCCGAACAATGTCCAGCTTGACCGTCCGGGGCGCCTCCTGCTAAGCTAACCCTGGTGTTCAACACAACCCGCTGGCCCAAGTGCTCGTGAACGACTCGGAGGCGGGA
>CAZRWW010000084.1:0-23261 GCA_964603725.1 uncultured bacterium | reverse complement strand
CCCATGCTCGGCGGTCAACCGCTGCGGGTTGGGGGCCTATTCATAGAATCTCCTCGACGCTTCAGTGCACGGATCGAGCGAGCCGCGGAAGACCCGCCGGCCACGCGGACGGCCCGTCGCCGTCGTCATCGGGGAAGAACACCGGCGGCGGAGCGGACTGTCACCGGGGGAACCGCCTTTGCCGCCCGCGGTTGCGTGGACCTGCCGCACGGGGTTGTCTAGCGGTCTCCCCGCCCGGGCGCCGGATGGGGTAAGATCTGATTAAGCTGACAGCTCCTCAGGCGGCTCGGCAAACCATCGTGGAGTCGCTGCCGCGCAAGAACGCACGCCAGACGAAAGGGGTCCTGGGATGCACCGCAGGCTCGTTCTCCCGATGCTCTTGGCGCTCACCGCGCTCATGCTGTCCGCGTGCGCCCGGGGCGCCGTGCTGGATGTCCACGCCGACGGCACGGGGCCCTACCCGGATCTCCAGCAGGCGTCCCTCGCCGCGCAGCCCGGCGACACGATCCGCCTGGGGGATGGCATCTTCAGCGGGACGGGCAATCGCAACCTGATCCTCGGCGGCATGGCGATCACCATTTGCTCCGCCGCGAATGACCCCGCGGTCTGCATCATCGATCTCGAGGGCGATGGCCGCGGGTTCATGATCTACAGCGTCCCGGGCACGGCCGTGCGCCTGACAGCGATCACGCTGCGCGGGGGCAACCCGAATCTCCTGCCCCCCGACCTGTTGCCGGGCTACGGAGGCGGCCTGGCGGTCCGCGGCCTGGCGCCGGGCGGATCGGTCGTGGTCGAACGGTGCGTGTTCGCGGACTGCCGCGCCGAGGCCGGCGGCGGCGCCTTCGTCTATCAGGCGGAGGCTCAATTCCTCGCCTGCACGTTCCGCGACAACCTGGCCACCGACGGCGCCGGCGCTTACTGCGGCTACTGCGGAACCGGAAGCGGCGTGCGCTTCGCGGGCTGCGTGTTCTTCGACAATGACTACCCGTACCCCTCCGTGGGCGGCTACGGGGGCGGTATCTACTACAGCCACTCGCTCGGGCGCGTGGAAGCGTGCACGCTGGCTTTCAACCGCGCATGGATCGGAGCTGGCCTGCTGGTCTCGACCGCCTCCACGGTCGAGGTCGAAGGCGATCTCATCGCCTTCTCGCCCGAGGGGCAGGGCCTGGCGGTCAATGCCGGGTCGGTCACGATTTCGCGCTGCGACATTTACGGCAATCAGGGCGGGAACTGGGTCGGCGCCATCGCCGGGCAGCTGGGCATCAACTGCAACACCTCGGTCGATCCGATCCTCTGCGACGGCGCCGGTCGCGATCTCACCCTGCGAGAAGACTCGCCCTGCCTGCCCGAGCACAGCGGCGGCTGCGGGCTGATCGGGGCCCTGGGCGAGGGCTGTGACGCGCCGTTCAGCGCTGTGCCCCCCGCCGGCCCCGATGCCGATCGCGGCGAGGCGCTCGCGATCTTCCCCAGCCCCGGCCGCGCACCCGCGACCATCGCCTACTCGGTCGCACAGGCCGGCCGCGTGCGGCTCGACCTCCACGCCGCCGACGGCCGGCACGTGGCGACGCTGGTGGACGGCTTCCGCGCGGCGGGCGAGCATCGGGTGGAGGGCTGGGAGATCGTCGACGACCACCGGCGGGCGCTTCCCGCCGGGTTTTACTTCTTGCGGCTCGAGACCCCGTCGGGCCGGGCCGGGAGAAGCGTGGTGCTGGCCCGCTAGGCCGCCGCTGCGCCACCCTCACGCCCCGGGGGCACGCACTCCCCGACGCCGCGCGGGGTCCTCTCTTATTTGCACTCGTTCTGCGGAATCGGCAGGATCATGCGGATTCCGCGGTTGCTCGCTCTTGACCATACTGGCTCAACTGCTTGCAGAATGGTATCTTGCGCTCCGGCACGCTTCCTGCCCAAACAGAAGTGTCGCGGCGGCGCGCCCGGGAAGGTGCGGGTGGTCGCCCACAGGAGGAGAATCTCCATGCGCAAGGTCATCATCCCAGCGGTCCTGGTCGTGGCCGCCGCGCTCGTCTGGTGGTTCGCCATCCGCGGGCGCGGCGAGCAGGTGACCTACCGATTCGTCGAGGTCACGCGGGGGGACGTGCAGTCGGTCGTCTCCAGCACCGGGAGGCTCCAGGCCACGACGACGGTCGAGGTCGGCACGCAGGTCTCGGGCAAGATCGCCGAGATCCTCGTCGACTTCAACGATCACGTCGTCCAGGACCAGCTCATCGCGCGGATCGACCCCTTGCTCCTGGAGCAGGCCGTGCGGGCGGCCGAGGCGGACATGGAGCGCAACCGGGCCGACCTGGCGCAGGCCCAGCGGGACTTCGAGCGCATCCAGCGTCTCTACGAGCGCCAGGTTGCGACCGAGAGCGAGTACTCGACGGCGCAGTACAGGGTGGACGTGGCTCAGGCCTCGCTCAAGTCCTCACAGGTCAACCTCGAACGGGCCCGCCAGAACCTGAGCTACACCGAGATCCGCGCGCCGATCAACGGCATCGTCGTCAACCGGGCCGTCGACGCCGGGCAGACCGTGGCGGCCAGCTTCTCGGCGCCGCAGCTCTTCTTGATCGCCGAGGACCTCGCGAAGATGAGGATCCTCGCCGCCGTCGATGAGAGCGACATCGGCAAGATCTACAAGGGGCAGCCGGTCAAGTTCACGGTGCAGGCCTACCCGCAGGAGAGCTTCACCGGAGAGGTCGAGCAGGTGCGCCTGCAGTCGAGCGTCCAGGAGAACGTCGTCAACTACACGGCCGTGATCGCGGTCGAGAACCCGGATGGACGTCTGTTGCCCGCGATGACCGCCACGGTCGAGTTCATCGTGGCCCAGGCGACCGATGTCCTCAGGGTGCCCAATGCCGCCCTGCGGCTGCGGCCGACGGTGGAGATGACGGCCGCGCTGGAAGCGCAGCGCGAGGCGCGCATGGCTCGACGGGGTGCGGGCGCGCCGACCGACTCGGCCGGCGCCGCGCCGGCAGGACGGGGGCTCGGGGCGCGCGATCGCGGCGCGCGTGAAACCGCGACGGGGGAGCGGGGCGCGCCGGGGACGGGGCGGCCCGGCTCGAGGTCGGGCACGCGCTCCATGCTCTGGTTCCTCGACGAGAACGGCAAGGTGACCGCGCGGCCCGTCCGCACCGGCATCACCGACGGCCAGTTCACCGAGGTCGAGGGCCCGGACATCGGGGAAGGCCTGCAGGTGATCGCCGCCGTGACGGGTGGGTCGAGCGCCACGACCACGGCCAACCCCTTCCAGAACCAACAGCAGCAGGGCCCGCCGCGGCCGCCGGGCATGTAGGAGGCGCGCCATGAACACGCCGCACGTCATCGAGGCGCGGGACCTCGCCAAGGTCTACCGCATGGGCCGGAACGAGGTGTGGGCCTTGCACAGCGTGGATCTGGAGGTCCAACGGGGCGAGATGATCGCCATCATGGGCGCGTCGGGATCAGGCAAGTCGACGCTGATGAACATCCTCGGTTGCCTCGACCGCCCGACGTCGGGCTCCTACCTGCTCGACGGCATACGGGTTGAGAGCCTCAGCCGCAATGAGCTGGCCGACGTTCGCAATCGGAAGATCGGGTTCGTGTTCCAGACGTACAACCTGCTCGCCCGCACGAGCGCCCTGGACAACGTCGAGATTCCCCTGCTCTACGACCGCTCCGGCCAGCGGCTGGCCACGCGCCGCCTGGCGGCGGAGGCGCTCGCGCGCGTCGGGCTGGCCGATCGGGCCGAGCATGAGCCCGGCGAGCTCTCGGGCGGGCAGCAGCAACGTGTGGCCATCGCCCGGGCGCTCGTGACGCGGCCGGCGATCATCCTGGCCGATGAGCCGACCGGAAACCTCGATACGCACACCTCCGTGGAAGTGATGGCCCTGTTCCAGGCGCTCAACGACGAGGGTGCGACGCTGCTGATCGTGACCCACGAGCACGACATCGCGCAGTACGCGCGGCGCATCATCGAGCTGCGCGACGGCCGGGTGATTCGCGATGTGGCGGTCAGGGATCGGCGCGACGCGGCGGACGACGCCCGGCGGATCACGGACACGCAACCGGCAGGTGTGTCATGAAGGCGATCACATTGGTCCGGATTGCAGGGCGCAGCATCCTCAAGAACAAGATGCGCACGCTGCTGACGATGCTCGGCGTCATCATCGGCGTCGGCGCGGTCATCATGATGGTGGCGATCGGGGCCGGCGCCCAGCACCAGATCGAGCAGCGCATCCGCAATCTGGGGACGAACATGCTGGTCGTCACCCCCAGCTTCACCTCTCAGCAGGGCGTGAGTCAGGGGGCGCAGAGCTTCAACCGCCTGACGCTGGCCGATGCCGAGGCGATCAAGAGCCAGAGCTTCTTGCTGGCGGCCGTCTCGCCGGTCATCGTGACCCGCACGCAGGCGGTCGGCGCGTCGGGCAACTGGCGGACGTTCGTCTACGGGGTCGATCCCGACTATCAGACGATCCGCGACTGGAAGATCGCCGCGGGAGATTTCTTCACCGCGAGCGACACGCGGGGCATGCGCAAGGTCGTGGTGCTTGGCCAGACCGTCGCGGAGGCCCTGTACCCGGACGAAGATCCAATCGGCCGGGAGGTTCGGTTGCGTCATGTGCCCTTCACGATCATCGGGGTCCTGGAGTCCAAGGGGCAGACTGCTGAAGGCTCGGACCAGGACGACGTCATCCTCGCCCCCTACACCACCGTCAACACCCGGCTCGCGGGCCGCCAGTTCATCGCGCAGATCCTGGCGAGCGCCGCGTCGGCCTCCGAGGTGCCGGCCGCTCAGGAGGAGATTCGGGCGATCATGCGCGACGCGCACGACCTGGGCGACAACGAGGCGGACGATTTCCAGGTGCGCAACCAAGACGATCTGGCCGAAGCCGCCCAGGCGACGACCAAGGTGATGACGCTGCTGCTCTCGGCCATCGCCAGCATCTCGCTGCTGGTCGGCGGCATCGGCATCATGAACATCATGCTCGTCTCGGTGACCGAGCGCACGCGCGAGATCGGCCTGCGCCTGGCGCTGGGCGCGCGCGGCAGCGACGTGCTGACGCAGTTCCTGGTCGAGAGCGTCGTGATGAGCCTGGCGGGGGGGCTGATCGGCGTGGCCGTGGGCTTCGGCGGGAGCGCGCTGATCGGCGTCTTCACCGGCTGGAGCACCGTGATCTCGCCCGCCACGGTGCTGATCGCCCTCGTCTTCGCCGCCTCGGTAGGCATCTTCTTCGGCTACTACCCGGCGCGGCGCGCGGCCGCGCTCGATCCGATCGAGGCGCTGCGCTACGAGTGAGGGCGCCGGACGGGCGGCCGCGGCGGCAGGGGCAGGAGGAGCAGCATGACCAAGACCACGGGGGTGACGGCAGCGGCCGGGGTGATCTCCATCTCACGACAACGTCACGGACGGCAGCGGCCCGAGGCGCGCCTCGTTCTGTGCGCCGCTGCTATCGCGGTTGGGATCATGGTTGGGTTTATGGGGTTCGCCCAACAGTGCGCCGCGCAGGTCGGCGAGCCGCGCCGCATCGAGCTGTCCGAGGCGATCCAGATCGCGCTCGCGCAGAACAGCGCGCTGCGGCGCGCCGAGAACGCCTCAGCCCTCGACCACACGGCGGTGTCGCAGGCGCGGATGAGCTTCGTGCCCGACCTGCGCCTCAGCGCCACGGGCTCGCGCAACTATGCCTGGTCGTCGGTGGAGGGCGAGCCCGCGTCGGCGAGCAGCGGCTCGGTGCGGGCCGGGCTCTCCTCGGGGCTCGTGCTCTTCGACGGCCTGGCCAATGTGGCCGATCTGCAGCGGGCGCGACTGGAGGAAGACGCCGGGTTGCTCGAGCTCGCCCGCGCGCGTCAGACGGTCGTGTTCCAGGTCATGACCGGCTGGCTGACGATGATCGAGGCGCGGGAGCAGGTCCGCGTCCGCGAGGAGAACCTGTCGGCGCAGGAGGAGCAGGAGCGCCAGGTGCGGGCCCTGGTCGAGGGCGGCACGCGGCCGATCTCCGACCTCTATCAGCAGCAGGCGGCGGTGGCCGCGGCGCGCCTGACGCTGGTTCAGACGCGCCGGACCTATGAGCTCGCCTGCCTCGACCTCGTCCAGCAACTCCAGCTCGATCCGACCGCGGCCTACGACTTCGCCGTGCCGCCGCTGCCCGAGGCCGAAGGGGAAGGAACAGAACCAGACCATGTGGCGCTGCTGGAGCGCGCTCTGGCCGGGCGGGCGGATCTCAATGCCACCGGGATCCGCGAGCAGGCGGCCGGCCAGCGGGAGAGGTCGGCCAGGGCGGGCCGCTGGCCGAGCGTGTCGCTCTCCGCCAGCTACGGCGCCGGCTACTCGGACTCCCAGCGGGGCGACCTGCTGGACCAGTTCGGGGACCGCCAGTCGGGATCGGTGGGGCTGTCGCTCTCGCTGCCGCTCTTCGATCGCCTGGCGACGAGCAGCGCCATCGAGCAGGCCCGCGTGAATCGAGCCAACGCTCGGCTGGCCCTGGCCGATGTGCGCCAGGACGTGGCGCTGCAGGTGCGGCGGGCCGTGCTGGACGTCAAGGCCGCCCGCGAGCAGCTCCGCGCGGCGGACGCGCGCATGCGCGCATCGCAGCAGGCACTCGAGGCGAACCAGGAGCGCTACGCGGTCGGGGCGGCCACGCTCTACGAGGTGACACTGTCCCGGGCCGACTGGGTGGGCGCGGTCAGCGAGCGCGTGCGGGCGCGCTACAATCTGCTCTGGCAGGAGCGGCTGCTCGACTACTACGTCGGCGACCTCGATCCCGCCGGCCGTCTGTCGTAGCGACCGCAGAAGGGAGTGCGCGGCGTGAGGAGGTTGTTCGCCGAAGGGGCGTGGGCGCAGTGGGGCTTGCTCGTCAGCGCCTGCGCGCTGGCGGCCGTGCTCGTGCTCGCCTCCTGGTCCAACCACCAGGGGGCTCGCAGCGCGACGCACGCCCTCCACATCGGCGAGGCGCGCATCTTCGAGCGCGAGATCATGAGCGCTCTGCGCCGCAGCGACTCCCGGACGGATCCGGCCGGCGCGTCGGCCGTGCTCGACAGCTTGCTCGCGGAGCAGTCCTCGGAAGGTCTGCGTTACGTCGCGATCCTCGACCGATCGGGCGCCGTCGCCGCCAGCGCGGGCGCCGCGCTCGCGGGGCCGGCGACGGGCGCGACCGATCCGGGCGAGGAGCCGGGACACGCCCTGAGCCTGGTCGGCTCGCGCGTGCGGGTCACGCTCGCCCGCCCGCGGGGGCCCGCGCCGCCGGACGTTCCCGCGCGGGAGCGGCGCTTCGGCGGGATCGTCTTCGAGTTCGAGCCGCTGATCGCGATGCACTTGATGGCCCGCGCCGGCCGTCTGCTGGCCTTCGGACTCGCCGCCGCGGCCCTGCTGATGTTCGTGGCGGCCGTTTCCTGGCAGTTCTCCCGGCGCTACGAGCGCGCCCTGCGCAGGCTCGAGCACGAGCGGCGCCTGAGCTTGATCGGGGAGATGTCGGCCGTGCTGGCCCATGAGATTCGCAATCCGCTCGCGTCGCTCAAGGGCCACGCGCAGCTCCTGGCCGAGCACCTGGCGGCGGCCGCCTCCGGCCGCGAAGAGGCCGGATGCCTCTCGGCGGCCGCCTCCGACCGCGAGGAGACCGAGCGCCGGGCGGTGGCCACCTCCGACCGGGAGAAGGCCGAGCGCGTGGTTCTGGAGGCGACGCGCCTCGAGACGCTCACCGCCGACCTGCTCGACTTCGTGCGTATCGGGCCGCTCGATCGCCGGCCGGCCGACCCGGGGGCGCTCCTGCGGGCGGCCGCCGACGAGGTGGATCCGGCGGGCTTCGATCTCGATCTGGCCGCCGCGCCCGAGCGCTGGCCGGGAGATGGCCCGCGCCTGCATCAGGCGCTGACGAACCTCCTGCGCAACGCGCGGCAGGCGTCACCCGCCGGCGCCCGCCGGCCGCTGGCGAGCATGAGCGTCGCGGGCGAGCGCCTGATCGTCACCATCCGCGACTTCGGCCCCGGGCTGCCGAAGGGTCAGGAGGACCGCGTGTTCGACCCGTTCTTCACGACCCGCGCCAGCGGCACGGGCCTGGGGCTGGCCGTGGCGCGGCGGATTGTCGAGCTGCACGGCGGCGAGCTCACCGCCGCCAATCACGCCGAAGGGGGCGCCCTGTTCAGGCTGGCGCTGCCCGGCGAGCGAGGCTAGGCGCATGGCCAGCATCCTCATCGTCGACGACGAGCGCGGGATCCGCGAGTTCATCGCCGAAGCGCTCCGCGATGCCGGGCACGACACGGTGGCGGCCGCCGACGGGGCCGAGGCCCTGGGGCTCCTGCGCGAGCGAGCTTTCGATCTGCTTATCACCGACCTGCGCATGCCCGGCAGCCCCGACGGCATGGGCCTGCTGCGCTCGGCACGCGCGGAAGAGCCCGACATGGAGGTGATCGTTCTTACCGCCTATGGAACGGTGGAGACGGCAGTCGAGGCGATGAAGCTGGGCGCCTTCGACTACTTGCAGAAGCCGGTGTCGAGCCCGAGCGAGCTGCGCCTCGTCGCGGCGCGGGCCCTGGAGCGCCGCAGCTTGCTGGCGCTCAAGGATCGCTCCGCGCGCGATGCGGCGGCGACCCCGCCCCTCAGCTACGGCGACCCGGTCATGGAGCCAGTGCTCACCGCCCTCCAGCGCGTGGCCCCCACCCACACAACCGTGCTGCTCCTGGGCGAGAGTGGCACGGGCAAGGAGATCGCCGCGCGCATCCTGCACCAGCGCAGCGCGCGGAGCGACGGGCCGTTCGTGCCCGTGAACTGCGCGGCCATCTCCGAGAACCTGATGGAGAGCGAGATCTTCGGCCACGAGAAGGGCGCTTTCACAGGCGCGGTCAGCGCGCGGCGCGGGCGTCTGGAGCTGGCCGACGGCGGGACGCTCTTTCTGGACGAGATCGGGGAGTTGCGCCCGCAGTTCCAGGCGAAGCTCCTGCGCGTGCTGCAGGATCGACGTTTCGAGCGGGTGGGCGGGACACGGACGATCGAAGTCGACGTGCGCTGGATCGCGGCGACCAATCGGGACATCACCGCGATGGTCGCGTCCGGCGAGTTCCGCGAGGACCTTTACCACCGGCTGGCGGTCTTTCCGATCCGGCTCCCGTCGCTGCGCGAGCGGCCGCGCGACATCCTGCCGCTGGCTGATGCCCTGCTGGCACGCATCTGCGCCGAGCTGGGCCGGCCGCCGCTTCGCCTGGATGAGAGCGCGCAGCGGCGGATCCAGGCGGCGCCGTGGCCAGGCAACATCCGGGAGCTGGCCAACGCGCTCGAGCGCGCCGCGATCCTGGCCGAAGGCGGGCGGATTCGCGCGGGGGACCTGGGCCTGGGCGACGCGACGGCGGCGCCGGCGGGCGCCGGCGGGCGCACGATGGCGCAGATCGAGGAAGAGGCGATCCGCCGCGCGCTTGCCGAGAACGGGGGCCACCGCAGCCGCGCCGCGGCGCAGCTCGGCATCGGCGAGCGCACGCTCTACGAGAAGCTCAAGCGATATGGGATCGAGTGAGGGCGGCCCGGCGTCAGCCGGTCCGCCCTCCGCCAGTTCCCTTCGAGGTGCATCGTTATCCGCTATTTTCTGTCCCATTCCCCCGTCTACCCAATGGCATCGCGGCCCATCGCATGTCCGCAGGGTATTGGACATCGGAGAGGAGGAAGCGGTATGAGGAGAATCTTGATCCAAGCGGGGCTAGCTTTAGCCGTTCTGGCGCTACTGCTGCCCGCCCGGGCGTCGGCGCTGCTCGAACTGGACATGGGGTTCGACCCGGCGCAGGTTTGCCCGGGGGACCAGGTGCAGTTCTTCTTCGCGCTCGAGAATGTGGGCACTACCGCGGAGACGGTCATCTTCACGGTGAACGTGCAGTTCGGTCAATTCACCGTGGGGCCATTCACGGCCCAATTCCCGCTGGCCGCTGGCGAGCAGATCGCCCGTGAGTTCACCTTCATGGTGCCTCCGCCCGCTCCCCCGGGAATCCTGACCATGACCGCGACCGCCGAAGACAGTGGTGGGATCGTCGAGGCGGTGGCCGAGCTGGAGATCCTTGACTGTGAGAGCGGTGGCTCGGCCAGAAACGGCCGGCAGCTGCTCAACACCGTGGCGAAGGAGCTTCGGGCCATCGGTCTGCGCTAGTCTCGGCCCAGCAGTAGGGGGCCCGCGGCCGGGTGCCACCGCAGGCCTCCTGCCTGTCTTTTGTCCGGCTGCCGTCCATCGCTCCGGAGCGGACGGGTCCGACCGCGGCGCAAGGGAGAGCAGTACCATGCATCGCAGGCGCAACACATCCATTCTGGTCCTCTTCGCGCTCAGCGCCCTTCCCGCGGCGCGGGCGCAGGTGGACTTGCTCGCTGCGTGGGACGGCCAGCAGGTCGGAGAGCAGTTCGGCATCCGCGTGGCGCTGGGGGGCGATGCCAATGGTGACGGGTGGGCCGATCTCGCGGTGGGGGCCAGCGCGAACGATGTTGGCGGGGAGAACGCGGGCAAGGTTTCCATCTACTTCGGCCGAGCGCTACCCTCGGCCGTCCCCGATCTCGAGCTCTACGGCAATCCGGGCAGTTTCTTCGGTTCGGCCGTCGCCTGGGCCGGTGATGTCAATGGCGATGGATACGACGATCTGCTCGTGGGGGCCTTCCGCGACAGCCAGGCCGGGGTCAACGCGGGTCAGGCCTATCTCTACCTGGGCGGCAATCCCATGAGCCTAGCGCCGGCGCTGGCATTGCTGGGACCGGCCGCCGGGGCCTACTTCGGGCGAGCCGTATGCGGCGGCGGAGACCTCAATGGCGATGGGCGTGCCGATGTGTGCGTGGGGGCCCCGCGCACTGCCAACGGCAGTGTCTACATCTACTTCGGTTCTGCTTCGCCCGACTCGACGCCGGACCTGATCCTCCACGGAGCAGCGGAAGGCGATCGCTTCGGGGAGGCACTGGCCAGTGCCGGGAACGCCGACGGTCTGCCGGGGGACGACCTGCTCGTGGGCGCGCCGCGCGCCAGCACCGGCGGCTTCTGGTGCGGTGCGGCGTACCTCTTCTCGGGCGGCCCAGCGCTGGATGCGGTTCCCGACTGGATCTGCGTAGGCGTGGATGCGGGCGACCAGTTCGGGACCAGTCTCGCGGCGGCTGGCGACGTCAATGGCGATGGCGCTCCCGATCTGATCGTCGGCGCGCCCTATCGCAACGCCGGCCAGCTGCTCGATGTCGGTGCGGCCTACCTCTTCCACGGTGGCGTCGGGCTGGACGCATCGCCCGACCACATCTTCACTGGCCAGCGCGCCGAAGAGCATTTGGGAGCAGCGGTCGGAGGCTGTGGGGACGTGACCGGGAGCGGATTCAGTCATGTCGTGATAGGCGCACCCGATTACGACAACGCCGGCAGCTTCTGCGGGCGCGTGTTGCTTTGTCCGGGCGGCAACCCCATTTCACCCGCCGGATACATCAACCTGTACGGCGAAGGCTCAGGGGCGGAGTTCGGTGGGGCGGTGGCGGGCGCGGCGGCGCACGGTGCCCGATCCTTCAGCGGGAGCTTCCTTGCGGACTTCAGTGTGGGGGCTTGGGGACAAGGCCAGGGCGGCAAGTGCTACCTATACGGGCGCGAGGCTGACCTCAGCGGTGTTATTGCCGAGCCGGTGGCCGGTAGCATGCCGGAATTGTTTCCCCGCCAGAACCCCAGCCGCATCTTTGAGTTGATGATCCGTTGGACCGGTGCCGGCCTAGTCGGGATCGGCCTGGGAGGCGCCGCCTCTCTTGCCGTGGAGGCATGCATCATCACGACCGACGGCAGGATGATCCGCCGGCTGCCGGTGCTCCCTGGCGATGGGTCGTCAGGGGTGCTGACAGTCCATTGGGACGGCTGCACCGATAGGGGGACACGGGCGCCGGCGGGTCTCTATCTCTGCCGCGTCCGGGGCCTGGGGGCGCCTGTACGGGGGGGCCGGCTGGTGCTCCTACGTTGATCGGACGCCCAGAAAGCCCGGCCCAGCTTGACAGGCGCATCTTACAGACGCTAGCATCATAGGGAGGCGCGCGCGTTCCTGCCTGCGTCGCGAGGTGAGCGATGAACCCGACCAGCCGTAATCACCGACTAAGTCTAGCGTTGCTGTTCCTGCCGGTTCTGGTCGCCTGGCTAAGCTCCTGCATGAGCGCGAGCGGGGCAGACTACGTGGACGGACAGATCTGTGTCACGCTAGAGCCAGGTGCCAATATCCACCAGGTCAATGCCCGGTGGGGCACGCAAACCATCACTGCGCTGCCCGAGGCGAACCTCTATCTCGTGTTCATCGCCGGCATCGAAGACCTCGAAGAATTCGCCGCCGCCATGACGGGTGATCCCGACGTCGAGGTGGCAGAGGTGAACTACCGGATTCAGACCCCTGAAGCGGTGCGCCAGATGGTCGTGGGCGCGATTGGCGCGAGTTGGGAGGATTTCGCGGACCAAGAGATCACCGAGCGGATCGGATTGGATGAGGCCCACCTGTATGGGCGCGGTACGGGGGTCACCGTGGCCGTGCTAGATACGGGCGTAGACCCTGGGCATCAGGTCTTCACCGGAGGCCTGGCGCCGTTCGGTTTCGACTTTGTTGACAATGATGGCGAACCCTGGGAGTGCGCGAACGGCATCGACGACGACGGCGACGGACTGACAGACGAGGGCTATGGCCACGGCAGCATGGTAGCCGGCATCGTTCGGCTGGTGGCGCCCGAGGCGATCATCCTGCCGGTGCGCGTGCTGAATGATGAAGGGCAGGGCGAGGTTTTTGCCATTGCGCGCGCCATGATCTTCGCCGTCCTGGCGGGCGCCGATATCATCAACCTCAGTTTCGGGATGCCGGCCGGAGTGACGATCCTGTCGAAGCAGATTGAACTTGCCTGCCGCTTTGATCTTTGCGTGGTTGCAGGTTCCGGCAACGAGAATCGCGAGGAGCCGGCCTACTTCCCGGCCGTGGATCCGAACGTCTTCATGATCACCGCCTTGGATTCCATGGACGTGAAGGCGGACTTCGCCGACTACCACCCGCACGTTCTGGTGTCGGCACCCGGTGTCGGCGTACTGAGCGTGTACCCGGGCGACGGCTGGGCGATTGGCAGCGGCTGTTCGTTTGCTGCGCCGTTCGTGACGGGGGAAGTGGCGCTGGTACTGGGGTCCCAACCCGGGCTCGAGCGGGAGCTTGTCTCTTTGCGGCTCGCGGGCGCGGTCGATCCGATCTACGAGATTCCCGGCAATCAGACCTATCAAGGCAAGCTCGGCAGCGGGCGCATCTTCTTGCCGGCGGCCCTGACCGGGTGGGCGGCAGATGTCGGTGAATCTGCCGCGCGCACCCCACGGGTGCTAGCAGCGCCAAATCCCTCCCGCGGATCCGTTCGCCTGCGGTTGGCAACGCACGCCGGCGGGGATTCTCCCGCGGCCGTGGTGCTGGATGCCGCCGGGCGCATCGTGTCGAACCTCCGATTCTCCGGGGACACGGTCGTTTGGCCTGGCAGCGATGCGCGTGGAACTCCATCGCCAACCGGGGTCTATTACGTTCGCTTGATCGGAGCAGGCCGCGGCACCGATGCGCGCCTGGTGCTCGTACGCTGACCCGCCCTCAATTGGTGGCCCGCATGGTCGCTGGCGACGAGGGCGCGTGGCGCTGCTTTGTGTCCGAGTACGGCGGACTGATCAATGCAGTCGCTGCCCGTTTCGGTCTGCTGGGCGATGATCGCGATGAGCTCTTCCAAGCAACGTGCGCCTCGGCAGTGCGCTCCATAGGCGCCCTACGCAGTCCCGAGCGGATCTCCTCCTGGGTGTACAACATCGCATGGCGCAAGGCGATCGACGTGAAACGCCTTCGGCAGCGAGAGGTGGGGTCGCATGGCTTGGCTGGTCTCAGCCATCCTGAGCGCCATCTCGTGCAAGCAGCCAGCATCGAGGATGAGCTTGTGCGGCGGGAAGAGGTGCTGCAGCTCTACTTGGCGCTCGATCGTCTCGACGCGCGCTGCCGTCGTCTGGTCACCGGCCTGTACCTTGAGCGCCTGTCCTACGCCGAGCTGGCGGGCCGCGAAGACCTGCCGGTGGGCAGCATCGGGCCCAATCGGGCCCGATGTCTGGAGCGCCTGCGAAGCCTGATCGAGAGTCTATCAAACCCCTGTGCATCTGCGTCTACCCGTGGGAACCGCAAGGAATTGGGGACCGGGAAACGGCGCCGCCGAAGTGAGGGAACCCAAGATGGCCGCTGAACACCCCGACTGGGAGAGTGTCCTGGACTACGTTGAGGGCCGCCCCGCGCCTGGGCCGGCTAACGAACTTGAGCGCCTGCAGTCGCATCTCAAGGAGTGTCCCGCGTGCGCCCGCCTGGCCGAGCGGGCCGCGCGACTCTTGGCCCGCCTGGAGATGGCGCGGCACCAGCTTCCCGATCCACTGCAGATCGAGGCCGGTACCGCGAGCATCCGCGCTGAACTCCAGCGCTGGGGTTGGCCGCGAGCCGCTCTCGCCGCGGCCGGCTGGATCAGCGCGGCGGTCGGTGCATTGGAGGAAGCCTCGGCAGAGCTCCTAGAGGATTCCTGGGCCGCGAGCCCCGCTTTGCGGGCGGCGGCCGTCGAGGACCGACCCCGAATGCTGCTCTTCGAGACCCAGGCCTTCTCGATCACCCTGGCGCTTCAGCCCCGACCGGGCGATGGTGCGCTGAGGATCCGGGGGCAGGTCACGCCGCTGGCCGCACCCAGCCTGCCAACGGGAGGGGTGGCCATGGTGCGCTGGGGCGACCACCAAGAGCTCGCCGCTCTGTCTGACCACGGCGAGTTCAGTCTTGTCTGTCCCGGACGGGTCGATGGGCTGCCTGAACTCGCCGTCGCGGTTGGGGAGAGCCTGGTTCGAGTAGATCTGCACTCTGCGCGGTAGGTACGCGGCGCCCCGGGTCGCCGGCCCGACTTGCGTTACGCTCGGGCTGGCGCCATCATGAATGTTCTGCCGGCCGGGGGCGCATGAGCCACGGCTGGCGGTTGCCGCGCGGAGATCCAGGCCGATGATCAGCCCCAACCCAGGGTCGCAGGCAGGCGTGACAGGCCCTCAGCCCCAGCCCGATGCAGCCTTCTGGTCCGTGGCACCCGTGGAGGCAATCGAGCGCCTGCTGAGCCACTCGGGGTTTGTTGCGGGTGCCGAATGCGCAGACGGCCTGCGCGATCGGGCCGCGGCGCTCGTACTGAGCGATCCGCAGCTCTCCCTACGGATCTCGCGCGCCCTGCTGGGTGCGGTTCGGCGCTGTGAGGCGCGGACGGAACCGGTGGTGCGCGCGACGGCCTATCGCTGCCGGGCGGAGGCCTGCATGTTCACCGGGCGTCTGGCGGCTGCCCGCTCAGCCTACGAACGTGCCACCTCCGAGGCAGCGCGAGCGCAGGCCCACCTGCTACTGGGCCGAATCCTGGTGGGTCGGATCCACCTGCTTTCGCTGCTCGGCGAAGCGGCCCAGGCCGGTCGCCTCGACCGACGAGCCGAAGGCTTGCTGCGGCGCGCGGGAGATGCTGTCTATCTGGGCAAGCTCTACATGAACCGGGGCAATGCCCACTACCAGCGCGACCGCTATGAGGACGCGTATCGCGCCTACGGGCGAGCCACACGGGTTTTCGAGCAATCTGGGATGCGCGACGCGACCTGGGTTGGCCTTCTGATGAACCAGGCCATTGCCTGCACCAACCTGTCCCGGATCGCAGAGGCGCGAGCGCTGTTCCTGAAGACGGAGCAGGAATGCGAGCGGTTGAACCTCGATGCTCTCTGGGCAATGGCCCGCCTCAATCGTGCTTTCCTGGAGAGTCTGCGAGGCGACTATCGCGTAGCGATTCACCTCCTGGAAGAGGCGGAGTCGTGCTTCGAGCGCTTGGGGTCACGGGACATGCTAGCCTCAGCGCGGCGCTCCCGCGCTGAGATCTACCTCGACCTCGGCATGCCCGCCGAGGCGCTCGAGATCGCGCGTTCAGCCGCGCAGGTCTACGCGGCCGAGGGCATGGTGATCGATGCTGCCCTCGCCCGAATCGATGAGGCTCGCTGCCGGCTGGCGCTCCACCAGATCGTTCACTGCGAAGAATTGCTGCGCGAAGTTCATGCCTTCTTTGTCCGCCGGAAGCTGCGCCCCCGACAGGCTGTGACCTTGCTGCACCTTGCGTGGGCCGAGCTAGCCGGAGGCCAGGCGGCCGCCGCGACGTCCTTGGCGCGGCGCGCTCTGCGCACTGGCGAGGCCCTGGGGCTGACGCGCAGCGTGGTCGAGGCGCGCCGAGTCCTGGTCGAGGCCGCCTTGGCCCAGGGCAGGCCCGCCAGCGCCGGTCGCTCGCTTGAGCCATTGCTCGCCCGTCCGCGTAGCCTGTCACTAGGTGAGCGATTCGAAGCCTGGTGGCTGGCGGGTCGCGTCGCGCGCGCGGCGGGCCGTCCGGCCGAAGCCGCGGCGCGCCTGCGCCGGGCGGCGCGCCTGCTGGAAGAGCAGCGCCACCTGGTGCCGGGCCCCGAGTTGCGCGCGCGGGCGTTCGAACGGCACGTGGGTGTCTATCATGACCTGTTGGGCCTTGCGCTCGACAGCCCTCGCCCGCGCTTCGAAGCCGTCTACCACCTCACCGAGTCGGCCCGCGCGCGGATCTTCGGGGAGCGGCTGCGCGCCGGACGTGAGCGTTGGGCGGAGCGGCAGACCGCAGGCGACGCGCGGGCGCGCCGGTTGAGCCAGCGCGGCGAGCGGCTCGCCGCTCGGCAGGCCCAGCTGGCTTCGATCACGCACCGCCTCGAGCAGCTCGAGACCGGCGGCCAGGGCGCGCCCAGTGCGCGCGCCGTGGCCGAGTTGCGCCGGCAGATGCTGGCGCTGGAGCGGGAGGTGACGGAGGAGATCCGGCGCCTGACGGCGCGCGCGGACCGTGCCGACCTGTGGGGCGGGGCTCCGCACGCACGGGCAGTGCAGCGCCGGCTCGCCGAGGATGAGATCCTGCTGCAGTACTTCCTGATCGAGGATCGCGTGCTGGCGCTCGTCTTGGGGCGAGGGCGCCGAAGGGTGTTCTTGCTGCCGACCTCGGCCGCCGAGATCCGGACACACCTGGAGCGCGTTGAATTCCTCTTCGGGGCGGCTGCCCTGGCAGCACGCCATCCGCACCCCGGTCGCCTCGAGTTCCAGCGGGACTCAGCCGAGGAGGCTTTGGCTGTCCTGTACAAGGACCTCATTGCCCCGCTGTCAGTGGCGCTCGGGGCTGTTCGGCGCCTGCTCCTCGTGCCCCATGGGTGGCTCCACCAAGTGCCCTTCGAGTGTTTGTACGGGGAGCGTGCATACTTGAGCGAACGCGTCGAGTGCGTGCGCTGCCCGGGGGGCGACTTCATCCTCGCTCGAGACCATCGGCGTTCGCTCCCCTCAGGTCAGGCGCTCCTGTGTGCGGTCGTTGAGTCTGGGCCAGCATTTGCCGGTGACGAGCTGGACGCCGTGGCAGCTCACTTCCCCTCCCGCGGCCGCCGCGTGCTGCGTGATCCGACCCGGCGCGCGATGCTGAGGCACTTGCCCGGGAGTCGCATCGTTCACTTGGCCACCCACGGCGCCTTTCGGGCGGACAACCCCCTCTTCTCGCGTCTCAGCACGGCGGACGGTGCGCTCTTCCTGGCCGATCTGCTGGATCTATCGCTGCAGGCCGACTTGGTTGTGCTAAGCGCCTGCGAGAGCGGGCAGGCGCACCTCGGCCCAGGAGACGATCTCTCGGGTGTGGCCCACGGCTTTCTGGCCGCGGGCGCACAGTGCCTGCTCGCAGCCCGCTGGCGGATACACGATGAAGCCACTCGGGCGCTGATCGCGGCGTTCTACAGCCGCTATCTGGCCCACGGCGGGAGAGGGCCGAGGACGGCCGACGCTGCGGCGGCGCTGGCGGCGGCTCAGGGCGATGTGCGGGGGCGCTGGGACCACCCGTTCTATTGGGCGGGATTCAGTGTCTTCGGCAGATAGGCGGCTGGAGAAGTGAGGCCGGGTCAGCCCCCCGCTCGGAGGGTGTGGCATTGGAGGCATTGGGTGCCCCTGCCTCGGCCAGGGGATTGCCAGGGAGGATGATATAACCTGCGGCCCGGCTGGGGGCTACCGTCCAAAGGCTGGGAAACCAGGCAGAGACCTTAGACTGACCTCGAACCCAGACTTCATTCCACCCGCAGATTAGGCTACAATTGTAAGCAATCCCCTGGCGGGACCTACCCTCCGGCCAGCGGATGCCTTGTTCGGAAGACAGGATCCACCTCCGAGCTGGCCCCCCGGGTCGGCCGGCCCGGGATGGGTGTGCGCGCTGCACCCTCTCCGGGGCGATCGGTTCCGCGCATCTGATCTGGAGGAGACCATGGTGCACGCATCGAAGCGGCCCGCCGTTCTGGCGCTGGCCTTCATCGGCCTTGGCTTGATCGGGTTGACGATCCTGGGCGCCCCGGCCGCGGCCCGCACGATCACAGTCGCGCTCGATTTCACGGCCCCCGACGTGACGGTGAGGGCCGGCGAGGCCCGCGTCGAGATGGACGACTGCGTCACGCTGGGCGCGCCCGGGCTGCCCCTGATGCCCGCCCGGCGCCTGGTGGTGCTGCTGCCCCCCGGCGAGGAAGTGGCCGCCGTCAACGCGCGCGCGGAGAGCGGCGCGGCGCTGGGCGAGGCCTATCACGTGCCGCATGCCCAGGCGCCGCGGCCGATCAGCCTGGCGGGCGACTGGCCGCTGACGCCGGCCGATCCCGCGGTCTACGGCAGCGATGAGGCCTATCCCGCCCAGGCGGCCCGCCTGGTGACGGTGCAGCGCGGCTCGGGTCACGGCCTGGCCTTTCTGCAGGTCTATCCCGCCGCCTGGCGCCCGCTGTCGGGCGAGCTCACCTGGTACGGCCGCGTGACGGTCGAGGTCGAAACGCGCCTCAGCCCCGGCGTCGACGGGAGCCGCATCGCGCTGCTGCGCAAGGATGAAGCCACCCGCGGCCGCATCGCGCGCATCGTGGCCAATCCCGAGGACCTGGCGCTCTACGACGCCGCCGAGCCGGCCGCGACGGACGGCGGGCGGATCTCGCCCGATTACTACCCCTATGTCATCATCACGAACGAGACCTTCGCCAACGCGTTCCAGGAACTGGCGGTCTTCGAGAGCTCGCGCGGCCTGCGCGCCCGCGTCGTGACGCTGAACGAGATCACGCCTTACTACCAGGGCGTGGACCTGGCCGAGCAGATCCGCTACTTCATCCTGGACGCCTACCTCTTCTGGAACACCCAGTACGTGCTCCTGGGCGGCGATCGCAGCATCATCCCGGTTCGCAACCTGTACGTGAACGCGGGCGGCACGATCGACCGCTTCCCGGGCGAGTGCTACTACGAGGGCCTCGACGGCACCTGGAACGACGACGGCGATGACCGCTGGGGCGAGCTCCCCGAAGCCGACCTCTACAACGAGGTGGTCGTGGGCCGGGCCTCGATCGACACGAGCCAGCAGCTCTCGAACTGGATGCACAAGAACGCCATGCATGCCGAGGCTCCCGTCGTGAGCGAGATCCACCGGGCGCTCTTCCTGGGCGAGCAGCTCGACACGGTGACCTACGGCGGCAACTACATGGACGAGGTCAAGGACTACTGCACGACCCACGGCTACACGACGAGCGGTTACCCCGGCACGTACCACAAGTCGATGCTCTACGACCGCGACACTACCTACACGGCGCAGCACGTGATCAATCGTTTCAACGCCGGCTATCCCAGCTCGCACCACCTGGGCCACTCGAACACCACCTACAACATGAAGATGAACAACAGCGACGTGCAGTTCCTGACCAACGACGGCATCACGAGCAGCTTCCCGATCATCTCCACCCAGGGCTGCTACGCCAACAACTTTGACAACACTGGTCCCGATGCCATCTCTGAAGCCTTCCTCTGCGACAACAACGGCGCCGCGGCCTTTCTGGGCTGCACGCGCTACGGCTGGTACAGCCCGGGCAGCACCGGCGGCCCTTCGCAGCACTTCGATCGCCAGTGGGTCGATGCCTGCTATGCCGAGGACATCGTCACCCTGGGCTGGATGAACGCCGACTCGAAGGTCGACTGCATCTGGATGCTCGACGATTACATGCTCTGGTGTCACTACGAGCTGTGCCTGCTCGGTGATCCGGCCTTGATGCAGTGGCGTGACATGCGCGGCGAGTTGGCCCTGGAGCACGAGGGGTCGTACACGCTGGGGCAGGGGATCTACTACGTCACGGTGCGCTCGGGCGGCCAGCCGGTGGCGGGCGCCACGGTGACGCTCTATTCGCAAGACCTGGCGTCGTGGGGCAGCGCTGTGACCGACCAGGACGGTCTCGCCGCGGTCGATCCGGGCGAGGTCGTGCCGGGCACGCTGCATCTGAAGGCGATCAAGCCCGACTACCTGCTTGCTGCAGCGGACGTGCCGGCCGCGCCGGCCTCCGGCCCCTACCTGGTCGCGGCCGCGACGACCTGCCTGGATCCCTTGGGCAGCGATATCATCAACGCCGGCGAGCCGGCCCACGTGCGGGTGCTGCTGCGCAACGTCGGGCCGAACACCGCGACCGGCGTGACCACGACCGTGAGCACGGCCGATCCCTACGTCACCCTGCTCAATCCCGTGCGCCCCTATCCCGACCTCGCTCCCGGAGCCGAGTCCTGGGGCAACGGCGCCTTCGAGATGAACATCGCTCCGAACTGCCCCGATTTGCACCGCGTGCAGCTCACGCTGACCATGACCTGCTACGGCCGCCCGAGCTGGAACGCGCCGCTCGAGTTCATCGTGCACGCTCCCGTGATCTCGGTGGCGGACATTGACGTCGACGACTCGGTGGGAGGCAACGGCAACTTCCGGCTCGAGCCCGGCGAGCAGGCGACGGTTACGGTCTGGCTGAATAACGCCGGAACGGGCGCGCTCGAGACCCTCGCTGGCACGCTGACCTGCGTCCATCCGCTGATCCAGGTCATCTCCGGCAGCGGGGCCATCACCACGGGCCTCGCGCAAGGACAGACGAAGGTGCTCGCGCCGCCCTTCGTGGTGGCGGTCGATGCGGCGTTCAGCCAGTACGAGGGCGATTTCGAGCTCGCTCTTACCGGCAGCTACAGCTACGCCCAGTCTTTCGAGGTCATCGTGCCGATCGGCGGTTTCTTCGAAACCGTGGAGAACGGCCCGGGCGACTGGATCCACTATGCCGCGCAGGAAGGCTGGAACGACCAGTGGCACATCACGGCGCAGCAGAACCACACCCAGAACGGCAGCCAAAGCTGGAAGTGCGGGTCGACCGGCACCGGGGTCTATGCGGACCACATGGATGCGGCGCTCGAGACGCAAGTGGTGACGCTCGGCGGCCAGGGACAGCTCATCTTCTGGCACCGCATCGACGCCGAGGCGAGCAGCACCTACCCGGGGCAGGCCTACGACGGCGGCCGCGTCGAGATGTCGGTCGACGGCGGCGACTGGGAGCTGATCGAGCCGGTGGGCGGCTACACTCACATCGTTCGCAACCGCTTCGCCGGGCCAGGACCTTTCCCGACCGGCAGCCCGTTCTTCTCCGGCACCTACGACTGGCGTGAGGTGACCTTCGATCTGGCCGGCGTGAGCGGGGAGGTGCGCTTCCGGTTCCGCTTCGGCACCGACTACGCCGCCGCCGAAGACGGTTGGTTCATCGACGACATCGTCATCGTCGGTCTGGCGGGCGTCTCGGGCGCCGAGGAGCAGCCGGTCGGCGCGGTGGCGCTCTCGCTCGCGCCCAGCCGCCCCAATCCGACCACGGGCGCGACGCGCATCGCCTTCGCGCTGCCGGCGCCCCAGCGGGTCGAGCTGCAGGTCTTCGACGCCGGCGGCCGGCTGGTGCGCACGCTCCTGAGCGGGGAGCTGGCGGCCGGCGCGCACGTCGCCGACTGGGATGGCCGCGACGAGGCGAGCCATCCGGTCGCGAGCGGCTGCTACTACTGCCGGCTGGCCACCCAGGAGGGCACGCGCCGGCAGGCGCTGGTGGTGCTCCGGTAGCCATGGCCGGTAGGGTTCCGGCGCGTGGGTAAATGGCCGCCGGCGGGGGAGATCCTCGCCGGCGGCCATCCATTTGCGCCGGCGGCCGACGGCCTCCCCCCATTCGCACCCGCGGCGACCTGCCGTCCCACCGCGGGCTGTGCCTCTCCGCTGATGAAACCTGTGGCCATGGCCCGCGGTACGAATAGAATGTGGGGCGATGCCGAAGGCGAAGGGAACGGACCGCAGGCCAGCATGAAGGCACCGGCATCGCGACTGCCGGACCCGATCACACCGGAAAGCCAGATCTCGCCAGGAGGCCACGATGGTCGATTCGCTCGAGCGCGACTACGCGGTGGAACTGCTCGCTGCACGCCAGGGTCCTTGTCTATCGCTCTACCAGCCGACGCATCGGCGATTCCCCGAGAACCAGCAGGATCCGATTCGCTTCCGGAACCTCCTGAAGTCGTTCGAGGCGTCGCTGGGAAAGGACCACGGCGACCGAGAAGTCCAGCGGCTGCTCGGTCCCTTCCGGAAGCTCGTCGAGGATCACGAATTCTGGAGCCACAATCGGGACGGCCTGGCCGTGCTGGCCGCGCCGGACTTCTTCCGAGTCTACCGGCTGCAGCGGCCCGTTCCCGCCCTTGCCGTCGTGGCCATGAGCTTTCATGTCAAACCGCTCTTGCGCATCCAGCAATCCGCCGACCGCTACCAGGTCCTCGGTCTGAACCGCCGCGAGGTCAAGCTCTTCGAAGGCAATCGCGACGTTCTGGATGAAGCCGAGCTGGCCCGGGGGGTTCCGCGGACCATTACCGACGCGCTGGGCGAGCAGTTGACCGAGCCGCATCTGCGCGTTGCTTCGTACGGGGGCCTCGGGGGGCCGGGCATGTATCACGGCCACGGCGGCAAGAAGGAGGAAGTGGACATCGACACGGAGCGGTTCTTCCGCGCCGTCGATCGGGCGGTGCTGGAGCATCACTCGCGAACCGCGGGCCTGCCGCTGGTGCTGGCCGCGCTGCCGGAGCACCACGGCCTCTTCCGTCACGTGAGTCATAACCCACACCTCGTGGCCGAAGGCATCGACACGCATCCGGATGCCCTGACGCCCGACGCGCTGCGCGAGCGCGCCTGGCGGGTCATCGAGCCCCGCTATCTGGCGAAACTGGCCGCGCTGATCGAGAGATTCGGTCAGGCCCGGAGCAAAGGACTGGGGATGGATGACCTGGCCGACGTCGCCGCCGCGGCGGCGACCGGGCGCGTCGCGACGCTGCTCATCGATGCCGACCAGCGCATTCCCGGGCGGATCGACACCGTGACCGGACGCATCGAGTACGCCGACCTATCCCACGCGGACGTGGACGATCTGCTC
>CAZRWW010000083.1:16709-24166 GCA_964603725.1 uncultured bacterium | reverse complement strand
AACCCTCGTAGGTCCGGTCTTCAACGAGCTTGCCGCTGCGAGCCTGATACAGGCGGGTTTGGATGCGAAAGCCAGTCGTTGTCGCCGAGACGTTGCCGCCCAGGAACCACTCCCGCTGCTCTCGCTCGGCAATCTCGCGCTGCAGGGCCAGGGGGACGCCGACGAGATTCTGGAATCCCGCCTTCCGCAGCCGCTCCCGAAAGTGCACCGGATAGCGCAGATCGACAAAACCGTCCTGGAAAAGATCCAGCATGATGGCATTGGCGATTGCATACCGCAGCCAGCCGGTCTCCTCGGTGTCGAGGCCATCGAAATAGAAGAGGGCAATCCGTTTGCGGAATTCGGACTTGGGAACGGCGCGCTGAGTGGAGAACCCTTGCTCGTTCTCGACAGACACGAGGGTCGTCATTGCCCCGAGGTCTTTGGCCCCGAAAGTGAGAATGATGAACACCACGGCCAGAAGGACGTTGGCGAGGACCACGAACTTGACCCGCTTGCCGCCCTTGGTCAGGTTGACATTCGCTCGGTAGAAGCTCACGACCGCGACGCTGGGGATGATCGAGGCGGCCGCCGCAATGACCAGGTCGGTCCAATGGGGAGAGAACATGTACCGCCGGCCGAGCCAGTCCACGAACTGGATCATGGCCGTTACGGTAACCAAGTAAGCACCCAGGATGTGCGGTACCCGCCGACGCCAGCACTCGGACAGTAGGACCCCGGACATGGACACATGCCCCCCTATAGATCATGTTGGCAAGGAACGAGACTGCAAACGCTTTCGCGGACGCCAGATTGCACCAAGAGCTGGATGGCTGTCCATCTTGATGTTACCGGCCGGGGACGCTGGGCCGCTGCGGAGGAGGTCGCCCGCGCGCCGGAGGCGCCCCAGGCAGGGGCGCCGGCAGTGGGTGGGAACGATTCAGGTCGGGCGTGACGCGCCCGACGTTCGGTCACGCTCGGTGTCCATGGCGTGACCAGGGCCCTCGTGCGCGAGCCGCATCACCAGGAATGGCTCCCCGCCGGCTGGCGTACGCGCGCTCTCGGTGCTCACCGGCGGTGATTCTGCATCCACGTTCTCGGGATCGTTGCGCGCAAAGGTATCATGATCAGAATACTCATGGTATAAGACCAGCCGGTGACCCCGTCGTCGTCCTACTCGACCTCGAGAAGGGGGATTAGCCAGTGTCGCAGCCGCAGCCTGTCCGCATTGAATTCCTGCTAGGGACCCACCTGGCGGTCTCGCCCCGGATCCATGGAGACCTCATCTACTTCCTCAGTGACCTCGGTGGTCATCTGAGCCTCTATCGCATGCGCCTGCGGGGCGGGGAGCCCGAACTGCTGCTGCCGCCGGAGATCGCATTGCAGAACCCCGCTCAGATGATGGGCGCGAGTCCCTTCTTCATCATGCCAGACGCGGGCCGGATCATGGTGGCGATCGATCGCAGTGGCGACGAGCGCTACCAGCCTCATCTCCTTTCGCTCGCCGGGGGTTCGCCGGAGCCTGTTTTCCCGGGAGAGTCCCCGGCGGAGAGACTCCTCCCTCTTGGTATCAATCCCCAGGGGACAGTCGCTTACTTCCACGCGAGCGACCAGCGGCGTGACAATCACGAGATCCTCGCCATCGACCTCAGGACGCAGGCGATCGAGCTGCTCGCGCGGCGAAGGTCGCTGGCCTACTGGGTCACGGCGAGCGCCGATGGTTCCGTCGCCATCACCTCCGACCTGCATTCCTGGGGTGACGATGTGCTCTACCTTACGGAGCGAGCCTCCGGCCAGCGGCGGCTGCTAGCCGGCCGGCCGCCTGAAAGCAGGGACCCGTCCTATCGCAAACTGTCGGTCAGGAAACCTCATATCCTGCCAAGCAACGGTGCCGCGCTTCTCGCCGGCAACATCTACACGGACACGTATTCCCCCTGCCTTCTCAGCCTGGAGGGTCACTCCTTCGCGGAGGTCCGTGTGTGCGGGCTCTCCCACGCGGGCCGCGGGGAGCTTCAACGCCTCGACCCCGTGTCGGAGGACCTCTACTTCCTCGAGTACAACATCGACGGCTGCTCCCATGGGTATATTGGAACGCTCGACGCGAATCGACTCGAATTGCGCATCCTCCACAAGATCATGGGGGAGTCTGACCTGGCCGGCGGTGTCCTGCACAGCATCTCCTTCGCGCGGCTCGAGGGGGGCGCGCCGCAGGCCGCGTTCTCCTTCTCGACGGCGACGTCCCCCGTTCAGATCTATCACGTCGACCTGGCCGCCGGACCAGCTCCGCGTCTCCTCACACGGGAACGAATCACGGGAATCGATCTTGCCGAACTGTCGCCCGGCGAGGACGCGTCGTACAACAGCTTTGACGGTCTGCGCATCTCTGCTCGTCTCTACTTGCCCTCCCCGAGACTCGGTCATAAAGGGAAGAGACCCCTCATCCTGTGGATCCACGGTGGACCGCAGAGCCAAGAGAGGCCGGATTTCTCCTGGTTCTCGATGCCCCTCATCCAGTACCTGACCCTCAACGGCTTCGCGGTCTTCGTCCCGAACGTGAGGGGCTCCTCTGGATACGGAATCGACTACATGAGCCGGGTCCACAAGGATTGGGGCGGCCAGGATCTGAAAGATCACCTGAGCGGGCTGAAGCACCTCGAAGGCGATCAGCGGATCGACTCCACGCGGAGGGGGGTGGCGGGAAGGTCATACGGCGGCTTCATGACGATGTGCCTCATGTCACGCCATCCGGGCGTGTTCCGAGCCGGCGTGAACCTGTTCGGATTGTGCGATCTCATCGGTTTCATCGACGGCATGCCAGAACATGTGAGGGGGTTCATTCGCCGGAACGTCGGCGATCCCTCCATCGAGGAAGAACGGCGGCGCCTCGTGGAATGCTCTCCCACCACGCACTTCCACCGGATCGAGGGGCCTGTCCTGTTCATACAGGGAACTTCGGATCCGAGGACGCGATCGAATCTGACCCTTCAGTACGCCGACACCCTGCGCGGCATGGGCAAAGACGTCGAGGTCCTGTCCTTTGAAGACGAGGGACACGACGTGATCAAGCCGGCCAATCGAGCCATCTGCTATCAGCGAATGACGGACTTCTTCCGGCGCCACGTCAGCGGGGCCTGACGACCGGAGACACCTGCCGCGAACGATCGTGGATTCCCGGGCGGGGGCCGGTGTCGCAGTTGCCGTGTTTCCCGAGAGGTGGATCTTGGTTGTCCCGGACGGCCTTGGCTGGTCCGGGTCGAAGCGGGCGCGGCAAGCGGGAACCCTGGCGACACGGCCGGGAGACCGCCTCGATAAGCCCTCGCCGGGCGGGCGCCGCGTCCGGATGGTGCTCATAGCGGATGACGGGCACGGGGGACCCGGATCAATGCCGCCGCTAGCGTTTGCGGTCACCACGCTCGCCCAGGAGGCGGGCGGGCAGAAACAGGATGGCCTTGAGCAGCCTGAAGACCGCCTCAAAGGTGATGCCGATCAGTCGGAACGGGATCGATAACAGCCAGACGAGCGGATAGAGCACCAGCGCCAGGAGCGCCAATGGCCAGCAGAACACGAGCAGGAGCAGCCAAAGCAAGAACTTCGTCACGCTTCACCTCCCGCGATTCCAGCATCCGACCGGAGGTGATTGAAGCGCATTTGGGTCCCCGAGTCCACCGGCAACCGGCATCGCACTCATCGGAACAGCCGCTTGATCCTCCCCCAGGTCGCCCGTTCGATCGGGTTGTACAGATCGCACGGATTCGGATCGCAGGTGGTCCATTCCGGGTGCCACTCGCCGCCTATGCTCTGGCACTCGCCCGGCAAGGTGATCGTGCACAGGAACTCCTGGCAGCAGACCGCATAGCCTCCGTTGCACGGGTTCGGCATGCAGCTCTGCCCGAGATCCGGCCGCCACTCGCCGCCGGCCTGCAGGCAGGCGGCGTGGGTCAGCACCGCGCAGGCGCCACCCGCCAGGCAGCAGACGTACGACTCCTGCGGGCAAGGATTGGGATCGCAGCTCTCCCACATCGGGTAGTAGATGGCGCCGGGATGGGCATAGCACTCCCCGGGGCTGAAGACGACCAGACACTCGCCGTAGACGCAGCAGATGCTGGGATGGGGGCAGGGATTCGGATCGCAGCTACGCCCCAGCTCCGGTCGCCAGTGCCCGCCGGCCTGGTCGCACTCCGGTTCGGTGAGGAGCGCGCAGGAGCCGTCCTCCAGGCAGCAGACGAAGGCTTCCGGCTGGCAGGGGTTCGGATCGCAACTGCTCCACTCGGGGTGCCAGACGCCGCCAAGCAAGTTGCACTCATACAACCCGGCGAGCAGGCACTCGCTCGCCGGCAGACAGCAGGCCTTCTCGTTCGCCGGGCCGCTGGGCGGGTAGCCATCGGTGTTAACTCCCATGATCCCCCGCCGCGCGGGATCGACGGCAAACAGCTGGGGCGGCGTAAGGCAATTGCAGAACCCGACGAATCCGGTGGCGGGATCGTGCGCGACGGGAATCTGGTCCGGAGCCGCGTAGCCGTAGGCGTAGCCGCCAAAGAAGTAGACCGGCTGCCAGTTGCCTTGCCAGGGCAGCCCCGTCGTCACCAGGGCCGTGCCTTCCCGGGGGCCGGGCCATCCGACGGTTGGAATCTCGAGCCCCGTGCTCGGATAGCAGGCGGAGAACTCCACGTAGACGAAGAGCCCCGGATCGTAGTCGTCCAGTCCGAACTCGACGCCGCACCAGGTGCGGTCTTCACCTTCCCAGGCCGCGAGGACGTACCAGGTCGCGGCCAGGCGGTCCTGCACATCGATGCGGGTGTTGAGATCGCCGGCGCCCGAGACCGGATAGGCTTCAAGCGCTCGACACCACCCTTCAGCGGGTGGGTCGGTGGAGTAGGCCAGCTCGGGCACGTAGTGGACGAACAGGGCGCCGTCCGCGAGGTTGTGAGGTCCCGGCGGCAGACCGCACGGATTGGGCTCGCAGCTCTCGCCCAGATCGGGGCGCCACTGGCCGCCGGCCTGCGCGCACTCGGGCTGCGTCAGGAGCTGGCACTCGTTGCCCTCGAGGCAGCAGACGCGCGCTTCCTGCGGGCAGGGATTCGGCGCGCAGCTCAGCCCCAGGTGCGGGCGCCAGACTCCTCCGGCCTGGAGGCACTCGGGCTCCATGAGCAGCAGGCAAGCGCCGCCCTCCAGACAGCAGACGTACGCGTGCTGCGGGCAGGGATTGGGGTCGCACGACGTCCACTCGGGGTGATACACGCCGCCCGGGTGCGCCGCACACGCGGCGCTCGACGGCACCAGCAGGCACTCGTTGTAGACGCAGCACACACGCGGCTGCGGGCAGGGATTCGGCGTGCAGCTCTGACCCAGGCCCGGACGCCAGTTTCCCCCCGCCTGAACGCACGCGGTCTGCGTGAGGAGCTGACAGGAACCATCACTGAAGCAGCAAACGTACGGGATCAGCGCGCAGGGGTTCGGATCGCAGGACGTCCACTCGGGGTGATACACGCCCCCCGGATGCGCCGTGCACTCCGCCGCCGAGAAGACCAGGAGACACTGGCTGTAGATGCAGCAGACGCGCGGCTGGGGGCACGGATTCGGCGTGCAGCTCTGGCCCAGGTCCGGGCGCCAGGTGCCCCCGGCCTGAAGGCAGGCCGCTGCCAGGAGCACTTGGCAGGCACCGCTGTTGAAGCAACAGACGTAGGGTTCAACCGGACAGGGATTGGGGTCGCAGCTCGCCCACTCGGGGTGGTAAACGCCGCCGGGGTGCTGCTCGCACTCGCCCTGGGAATAGACCAGCCAGCAGGTCCCATAGGCGCAGCAGGCCGCCGGTTGCGGGCAGGGGTTGGGTTCGCAGTTGTTCCACTCGCCGTGCCAGGTGCCGCCTTGGGCGTGGCAGTTCCCCGTGCTCAGCGTCTGGCAGGAGCCGTCACTGAAGCAGCAGACGGCGGGACAAGGGTTGGGTGTGCAAGTGCTCCATTCGGGGTGGAACACGCCGCCCAGATCGTTGCAGGCCTGCAGGCTCATGACGATCGTGCACCCGCCGGCGACGCAGCAGACGAAGGGTTGCGGACAGGGGTTCGGATCGCAAGAGGACCACTCGGGATGCCAGGCGCCGCCGGCAGTGTCACAGATCTCTTGCTCCACGAGGCTGCACCCGCCGGTGACGAAGCAGCAGACGCGAGCCTCGCCCGGACAGGGATCGGGGTCGCAGGTGTTGAACCACCACAGCCATTCGCCCGCGACCGCGAGGCATTCGCTCTCGGTCAGGATCTCGCACGCGCCCGAGGGCAGGCAGCAGACCGCCTCCGCCGGGGGAGGGAAGCTGGGAGTCATCCCCGGCGTGTTGATGCCCAGTGCGCCGCGCTGCGTCGACTCGACGGCGAAGATGGTGGGAGGATTGAGGCAATTGGCCAGACCGGCGAACCCGGTGGGCGGATCGACGGACAGCGGGATCGTCGTTTGTACGAGGGTCGCGGGACTCGTATAGCCCGCGAAGTAGTACACCGGCTGCCAGTTGCCGGACCAGGGCGTGCCGGTCGTGACGAGCGCCGTGCCCTCGCCCGGCCCGGGCCAGGCCGGGGTCGGCAGCTCCAGGCCCGCGATCGGATAGCAGGGGCCCCAGGACGCGAAGTTGAAGCCGGCCGCGTCGTAGGCGCCGAAACCGAACTCTGACCCGCACCAGGTCTTGCCCTCGTGCTCCCAGGCGGCCAGCACGTACCAGACCGCCGGCACGTCCTGCCCGTAGATGGACGGCACGACCTCGCCCAGCGCGTCGATCGCGTGGGGCGCGTACGCCGCGCACCAGCCCTCCGCGGGTGGATCGGCGCTGTAGGAAAGCCCGGCCACGTAGTGGGCCACCAGAACCGCGCCGTTCAGCTCGTTGGAGTCGGCGCCGGCCAACCCGCCGGCCAGGGCGCCAAGAGCGCCCAGCGCGCACAGAACCGTCGTGGCGCGGCTGGCGGGCATGGTGCGGCTGGCGGGCATGGTGCGGCTGGCGGGCATGGCGCGGCTGGCGGGCATGGCGCGGCTGGCGGGCATGGCGCGGCTGGCGGGCATGGCGCGCGGGAGACCTCGGGCACGGGAGCGTGAGGCACTCATAGGATCCTGCCTTTCTCTTGGCGCGGCCCTTGCGAGTCGGTACGGGCGGAGCCCCGGACAGCCTTGCCTGCGCTGGTCCCGGGGGACGAATCGCCACGCGAACAGGCATCCCGGACGAAAGGGCGTCGAGTCGACGCAAAGCCTCGAGACGACAGAGAAAGCGTAACGCCCCGCAGAGAGAAGTGTCAACCCGCGCAGCGACCTACGGCTGCAGCCGAGCGAGCACGGCGTCGAGATCCGGCCGCACGGGGCGGGGTTGGTTCTGGGCCGCCGCGCGCTCGGCCGCCGCGATGTCCTTCAGACCGTGCCCGGTGAGCAGCAGAACCGCGCTTTCGTCGGGCCGGAGCACGCCGGCGGCCGCCGCTGCCCGCCAGCCGGCCAGGGCCGCGGCCGCGGCC
>CAZRWW010000083.1:6768-16699 GCA_964603725.1 uncultured bacterium | reverse complement strand
TGTCTTATAACCGGGCCCGGGTGTCCCCATTCCCCGGTTTTGTTTGGGCCGGTCAACCCGGGGGGCGCCCCGGGCCCGCAGCCCGGCAGGGGCGCGGCCGGGGCCGGCTCGACGAAGATGCCCGCCCCGCGCGCCAGCAGGGCGAGCGCTTCCAGAATCGCGTCGTCGCTCACCGTGACGAAGGCGCCCTGCGATTCACGCACCGCCCGCAGCGCCTTGATCTGATCGCGCGGCATCGCGACGCAGAGCGAGTCGGCTACCGTCGCCGCCGCGACCGCCGTGCAGCGCTTTGCCCCCGCGCGCCAGGCCCGGGCCAGCGCCGAGGAGCCCTCCGCCTGCGCGCCGATCAGCCTCGGCAGCCGCGGCGTCAGCCCGAGGTCCCGCAGGTCCCGGAAACCCTTGTACACGCCTCCCAGGATGCAACCGTCGCCCACCGGAACGACGACGACATCCGGAACGCGGAACCCGAGCTGTTCCCAGATCTCGAGCGCCAGCGTCTTCTTGCCTTCGGCCAGGTACGGATTGACCGCGGTATTGCGATTGTAAAAACCCAGGCGTTCGCAGGCCGCGCTGCAGAGGTCGAAGGCCTCGTCGTACGTGCCCTCGACCGCCAGCAGGGTCGAGCCGTGGATACGAATCTGCACCAGCTTGGCCGGGGGCGCGGACGCGGGCGCGAAGACGCAGGCGGGGAAGCCGGCGGCGGCCGCCAGCGCGGCGAGCGAGGCTGCGGCGTTGCCCGTGGACGCGGCCGCGATGGCCGGCGCGCCGAGCGCGCGGGCGTGGGCGAGGGCCACCACGGTCGCGCGGTCCTTCGAAGACGCGCTCGGCAGGCGCGTGTCGTCCTTGACGAACAGGCCGGCGGGCACGTCGGGCGCGAGGGGGCGGCCCAGCCCGACGAGCGGCGTCAGGCCGACGGGGGCAGCGCGGGGATGGTCCGGATCGCGGATGGGGAGGAGCTCGTGATAGCGCCACACCGTCGGCTCGGCGCGGCGACGCAGCAGCTCGGGCGTGAAGCGAGGCCGCAGGGCCTCGAGGTCGTACAGCACATCCAGCGTGCCGGCGAGCGGCCCGCACGCCGGGCAAGTCTGAGCGTGCTCGTCGGGATCGAAGTCGCGCCCGCAGGTCACGCAGCGCAGGACGCGGATGTAGGAGTATCGCGCGCGCTCTTCCAACAATCGCCCCCCTGACTTCTAGAACCTTTGCCACAGCCGCCGCGCGGCCGCCTGGCAGCGCGCGAGCAGGTTGTCCTCATCCCAGCCCACCGGCTGCCCCCCCGCGAGCACGCGGCGGCCGGCGACCCACACCTCGGCGGCGCGCGCTTCACTGAGGCCGAACATGACATGCCCCCAGATGTTGGTCGCGTCGAGCGGCGTGGGAGGTAGGTAATCCCAGAGCACGAGGTCCGCCGGCGCCCCAGGACCGATACGCCCGAGGTCGATCCCGAAGGTCTCGGCGGCCAAGGCGGCATTGGCGCCGAAGAGCAGGCGCGGCACGATCGTGTAGCCCGCCCGGGGATCTTCCTCGGCATGACTGTGCAGGAGGTGCGCGGCGAGCGCTTCGCGGACGACGTTGGCCGTGAACCCGTCGGTGCCGAGGGCGAGGCGGACGCCGGCGGCGTGCAAGCGACGTAGGGACGCCGCGCCCACCGCGTTGTTCATGTTCGACTGCGGGCAGTGCGCCAGCCAGGCGCGACTGCCGGCGAGGATCTGCATCTCCGCGGCGCCGAGATGAATGCCGTGCACGCAGACGGTGCGCGGCCCCAGCACCCCCGCCTGCGCCAGCCGCTCGACGACGCTGCGCGCGCCGCGGCGCTGGGCATCGGCCTGATCGACCAGGTCCTCGGCCACGTGGACATGGAAGCCGGCCGCGAGCGCGGCGGGCTCGCGGCCGCAGGCTGCCAGCGTCTCGTCGGAGAGCGTCAGCGAGGCATGCAGGCCGAAGCGCGCCTGCCGGCGGGTGGGATCGGCCGCGGCGGTTGCGGCGATGAAGTCGAGGTTCTCGCGAATGCCGGCGGCGGCCGCTTCCGGACTCTCGCGGTCGGAGACCTCGAAGCACAGACACGCGCGCAGGCCGACCTCGTCGCAGGCGTTGGCCAGGACGGCCAGGGATCCGGCGATCGCGCGCTGCGAGGCATGGTGGTCGCAGATGGCGGTCACCCCCGCGCGCAGGCACGCGAGCCCATGGAGGCGAGCGCTGAGATCGATGTCTTCCAACGTGAGCGCGCGGTCGAGGCGCCACCAGATCCGCTCGAGCGTGTGCACGAAGGTGTCAGGGGCGGGATCCTTGAGGGTGATGCCGCGGGCCAGGGCCGAGTAGGCGTGCGTATGAGCGTTGACGAGGCCAGGCGTGACGAGGCGGCCGCGGGCATCGAGGCGCACGGTGTCATCGGCCAGGTTGTCGGCCTCGAGCCATGGGGGAGGGCCGGCAGGCTCAGGGGGAATGGGGCCCACGGCGTCGCGGTCGGCCGCGGTTGATCCGTCATGCACCGAGACGATCCGGTCCCCCGCCAAGGTCACCGTGGCTCCCGGCAACACCTCGTCGCCGGTGTACAAGAGCGCATTGGTGATGTGCTGGCGTTGCACGCTCGTTCTCCTTGCGCCGGGCCTCGGCGCATCCGGCCGCATGCTCTCCAGCCGGTCACGCCTCCGCCCGCCCGCGCCTCCCGGCGTCTACACCTCCGAGCGCCGGCGACCCACCGCCACCTGCCCCGCCTGCCGGCGTCCGGCGGCATCGAAGGTGTCGAGCTCCAGGCAGCCGTCCTTCGGCGCGACCAGCAGGCAGAGCCCGCAGCCCACGCACTTCTGCGCGTCGATCCGCGGCGCGCCCGTACCCGGCCAGTGTATCGCCTCATGGCCGCCGTCGCGGCACGCGATGTGGCAGCGCCCGCAGCCGACGCAGACCTCGGGGACGACGCGCGCCCGCACGGTATGGCGCGGCAGCTCGTCGTGCGAGCCGATGTGCTCGAGCGCCCGGCCCACCAGCGCCTGCGGGCTCGAGAGGCGCTGGCGGGCGAGGTAGTCGGCGAGACCCTCCTTCAGCTTCTCGATGATGCCGAACCCATGGCACATCGGCGCGGTGCAGAACTGCACGAGGTGCGCGCCCACCAGCATCATCTCGACCGCGTCGCGCCAGTCGGAGGCCCCGCCGGTGCCCAGGATCGGCAGAGGAACGTTGCGCGCGATCTCGGCGATCGTCCGCAGCGTCACGGGCTTGATGGCCGGACCGGTAAGGCCCGAGTAGGTCGAGCGGTCGCCGAGCGAGGGGTAGGGGATGAAGGTCTCGAGGTCGACGCCCATCAGCGCCGGCAGGGAATTCGAAGCGCTGATCGCGTGCACGCCCGCCCGCTCCAGCGCGCGCGCCACGGCGACGATGTCCGTGACCTGCGGCGTGATCTTGATCGAGACGGGGATGCGGCGCGCGGCTCCGCGCACCCAGCCCGCCACCCGCTCGGTCGCCTCGACCGACTGGGCCAGCATCTGGCCGGCGTCCTCGCCCATGCTGCCCTGCGGGCAGGAGAAGGAGCACTCGATCATGTCGGCGCCGGCGTCCTCGAGCCGGCGCACGAGCGCTTCCCACGCCTCGCGGCGGGAGCCCATGATCGAGGCGATGATCACCTTGCGCGGGAAGCGGCGTTTCAATTCCCGGACGCGTTCCGCCACCACCTCCACCGGGTGCACACTGATGAGGTCGATGTTGCCCATGCCGATCAGCCGGCGGCCGGCGTGGTCGAGACGGGTCATCAGCGGATAGGCCAGCTCGACGCGGGTGCCGGCGACGGAGGTCGTCTTCAGCACCGCCCCGGCCCAGCCCGCCGCCAGGCCCCGCGCGACCATCTCCAACTCGTCCGTGCAAGGGGAGGCGGCGAGGATGAAGGGGTTCTCGAACTCCAGGTCACAGACGCGGACCGCCAGGCTGCGGGACTGCTGGGTCGGCCGATCGCTCATCGCTTCGTCCTCACTTCTCCCGCCCTGGCGCGCGCCCGCGGGCAACGTGCTCGATCGCGTCCACGATCGGCTGATAGCCCGTGCAGCGGCACAGATTGCCGCTGATGGCCCGGCGGATCTCGACGCGGGTGGGATGCGGGTTGCGATCGAGGAGAGCCTTGGCCGACATCAACATCCCGGGCGTGCAGAAGCCGCACGCCACCGCATCGTGGTCGAGGAAGGCCTCTTGCAGCGGATGCAGGCGCGGTCCCGGCGAGCGGCCGGCGTGCCGCTCCAAGCCTTCGACCGTCTCTACGCAGCGACCCGCCACCTGCCCCGCGAGCACGAGACAGCTCGCGACCGCGAGGCCATCCAGGATCACCGTGCAGGCGCCGCACTGGCCGATCTCGCACCCGCACTTGGTGCCCGTGAGGTGCAGATGGTCACGGAGCATCTGCAGGAGGGTCGTCTCGGGTGGCACGACGACGCGCGTCGTGCGGCCGTTGAGCGTGAATTCGATCGCGAGCCCAGATCGAGAGTCTCTTGAGTCGTGCATCTCAGCCAACCTCGACGCTTCCCGCCGCCTGCGCCAGCGTCCGCTCGAGCAGCGCGGCCACCACGGGCTCCTTGTACGGTGTCGACCAGCGCCGGCCCGTCAGGCGCACCATCTCCTGCGCCAGCCGGCGGCCGGCGCCGGCAAACAGCCCGGGCTCGGCCGCGCGGCCCTGCAGGAGGGACTCGACCGCCGTGAAGCGCCGCGGCACGGGCGCCACCGATCCGGCCGCCACGCGCGCGTCAGCGATCGCGCCGCGCTCGCCGGTTCGCAGCACGACGGCGATGCTCAGACGCGAGATCGAGAGCGCGTTGCGGCGCCCGAGCTTGGTGAAAGCCATCCCGGCGCCGGCCGCCGGCAGGACGCAGCGCACGCCGGTGAGGAGTTCGTCCGGTGCGATTGCCGTCGCGTGGGGCCCGACGAGGAAGTCGCCCAGCGGCAGCTCACGCGCCCCGCGCACCGATCGAAGGGTGAGCACGGCATCGAGGGCGAGGAGCGGCGGAGCGGTGTCGGCGCACGCGGCGGCGGTGCACAGGTTGCCGCCCAGCGTGCCGCGGGCGCGGACTTGCGGCGAGCCGATCGAGGCGGCCGCGTCGGCGAGCAATGGGACCCGCTCGCGGATGAGCGCGGCGCGCTCAAGCTCGTCGTGCGTGGCGAGCGGACCGATGCGCAGCGTCGCGCGCGCGTCAGGACAGCCTGTGGCGGCGCCTTCGTGGGCCGAGCCCGGATCGGCGCCGGGGTCCCTCTCCGTGCCCGGCGCACCGCCGGGAGCGTCGAGGGCGATCCCGCGCAGCGCCTCGATCCGCGTGATGTCGATGACCGCCAGCGCCGGCTCATCCGCGCCCTGGCGGCGCAGCTCGATGAGCAGGTCGGTGCCCCCGGCGACAAACCGGCCGCGCGGGCCGTGCTCGGCCTTGAGCGCCAGCGCTTCCTCCAGGGTCGCGGGGCTGTGGAAGCTGATTCGGCGCACTAGGACCGATCCTCCTTGGAGCGCGCGGGGCCGCGGGCCCGCCCCCGTGTCGCCGGGGTGAGGGGCGGCATCGCCGAGCCCGATCCGGCCGCCCCGGATGCGGGCCCCGACGCGGACGGGTGGAGGTGTCGCCCGAGCCGCACCATCTCGAGATCCGCCGGCAGCGCGGTGATCCTGCGCCCCGTGGCGTGCGCGATCGCATTCAGAATGGCCGGCGCGGTGATCTCGGTCGCGGGCTCGCCGATGCTCTTGGCGCCGAAGGGCCCGGCCGGATCGGGGTTCTCGACGATCACCGCCTCGATCTCGGGCGCATCGAGGGCGGTCGGGATCAGATAGGCGTCGAGGTTCTCGACGGCGGGCATGCCCGCGGCCAGCTCGTAGTTCTCGAGCAGCGCGTAGCCCACGCCCATCACGACGCCGCCGCAGATTTGATTGCGCACCATGGCGGGGTGGATCGCCCGGCCCACGTCGTGGGCGGCGGTGACGCGCAGCACGTTGACGCGCCCCGTGACCTCATCGACCTCGACCTCGGCCACGTTGGCGCTGTAGACAAACGTGAAGTATGCCTGGCCGACGCCCCGCTCGGGATCCCAGTCGGTCGCGGGCGCGCGGTGCCAGCCGAAGCCCAGGAGGGGCCGCCCGCGCTGGTGGGCGAGGTCGGCGGCTTGGGCGAAGGTGAGCCCGCGACCGCCGGCAACGGCAATGCGCCCGTCCCGCGCGCAGAGCGCTTGCGGCGCCAGGCCGAGCTCCTCGGCGGCGACGCCCAGGAGCACCTCGCGCACCGCCTCGGCCGCCCGGTGCACCGCCTGGCCGCCCATCACGGTCGAGCGGCTGGCGACGGTGGGGCCCGAATCGGGCACCCGCCCGGTGTGCACGTTGAAGACCTTGACCCGCGTCGTGTCGACACCGAGGACGGAGGCGGCGATCATCGCCATCGCGCTCGCCAGGCCCTGACCCATGTCGACGAGCCCGAGGCTGACCAGCACCGAGCCATCCGCTTGCACCGACACGATCGCGCCGGTCGCGTCGACGCCCTCTGCACCCAGGCTGACGCCGCGGTAGGAACAGGCCAGCCCGATGCCGCGCCGGCGAGCGCCGGCCGCTGGCGGCCGCCCGGATCCGTCGCCGGATGCCTGCATCCGCCCGCCGCTCGCGGCCAGCTCCGCCTCGCTCCCGGCCGCGGCGCGCTCGCGCTCAATCGCCGCGCGCACCTCATGCCAGCGCGCCGCGGCGGCGACACGGTCGAGGACCTCGCGGATCGACACGACGTGCCCGGTGAGCTTCTGCCCGGTGGCCGTTTCGTCATCCTCTCGAAACGCGTTGCGCCGCCGCAGCTCGAGCGGATCGAGATCCAGACGCTCGGCCAGCTCGTCGATGAGCGATTCGACCGCCAAGTTGACCTGCGGCGCGCCGAAGCCGCGCATCGCCCCGGTGTAAACGTTGTTCGTGTAGGCGGCGTAGACGTCGGCGGCGACGTTGGGGCAGGCGTAGGGCCCGGTGCATTGAACGGCGGAGCGCCAGGTGACGAAGGGCGACATCGAGGCGTAGGCCCCCGCGTCGGCCACGATGCGCGCCTCGATCGCGGTCAGGCGACCCGTGGCATCGACGCCGGCCTTGTAGTGCAGGACATACGGATGGCGCTTGTAGGATTCCGCCAGCGAACGCTCGCGCGTGTTGACCATCTTGACGGGGCGACCGGTCGCAAGCGCGGCCAGCGCCGACCGGCAGGCCATCTGGGTCATCACCTCGTCCTTGCCGCCGAAGGAGCCGCCCAGGGTCGCCTGCACGACCGTCACCTGCGCCAGATCCAGCTTCAGGACCGCGGCCAGCGAGCGGCGGGTGGAGAAGATGTTCTGGATCGAACCGGTCACGCGCACGCCGCCGTCGCCCGCGGGTTCCGCCAAGACGGCTTCGGGCTCGAGGTAGGCGTGGTCGACATGCTGCGTGCGATAGGTGCGCTCGAGCACCAGGTGCGCGGCCGCGAAGCCCGCGGCGACGTCGCCCTTGCGGATGCGGTGGTGGGTGCAGAGATTGGGCGGGGGAGGCTCGCTCACGCGCGTGGCGGCGTCGTCCGGCGGCCCGGGCGCGTGCGTCGCCCCGCCGGCAGCGGCGTCGTCCGGCGGCCCGGGCGCGTGGGTCGTCCCGCCGGCGGAGGCTGGAGCAGCGACCGGCGCGGGATGCACCTCCGGAGCGCCCGGCCGCAACGCCTCCTCGGGATCGAACACGGCGAGCAGGTCCTCGTAATCGACTGCGATCGCGGCCAGCGCCCGCGCGGCGATCTCGGGCGACTCGGCCACCGCCAGGGCGACGCCGTCGCCCCAGCAGCGCACCCGGTCTTCGGCAAGCACCGGTTGATTGCGGATGACGACACCGAAGGTGTGCTCGCCCGGGATGTCGGCGGCGGTGAGGACCGCGCGCACACCGGGCAACGCGCGGGCGCGTGAGGTGTCGAGCGCGAGAATGCGCGCGTGGGGGCGGCCCGCCACCAGCGCCTCGGCCCACAGCATGCCCGGTGCCGACAGATCCGCGGCGTAGCGGGCGCGACCGGTGACCTTGCCGAGCGCATCGACCCGCCGGGGGGTGGTGCCGATCACGCCGAGCTGCGGGTCGGGCTGGGGATCCCGCCGCTTGTCCGAGGCCTGGTGCATGTGCTCGACCTCATCCGTGAGCCACCATCTGGGCCGCGCCCGCCGGGGCGCTTGCGCCGGGCCGCCGGTGCGGCCGGTACGGCCGAAGGGTTCGATCGGCCCGACGGGAGCCAACCCATCGTGCATCATCTTCGGGATGCCCGCAAGGCGGCGCCGGCTCGGCAGGTCGTGGGTTGCGCCACAGCTGATTCTCAGGAACACGTCACCACGACCGTCCGTAGAAGGGAGGCATGGACGCAGCCGCCACAGTAGCGATCACGCCACCCCATCCATCGACCTGCTATCCGCAGGAGGGGCGTGTTCCATGAGCCCGCTCCGGACCGCCGTGACGTTCATCCTGATGGCCGGTCTCCCTGCGCATGCCGCCGCGGATGGCGAGCGGCTGATCAGCATCGAGATGTCCGGCGCCTGTCTCGACACGATCTGGCAGACGGTCAACGCGGTTCACTACGATTCGACTTTCGGCGGCGTCGATTGGCAGGCAGTCCACGCGCGTTACCGTGCTCGGTTGGGCAGTCTGCGGGCTGACCGGGACTTCATCCGGCTGATGAACCAGATGCTGCAGGAGCTGGGCCTGTCCCACTACGCCGTGTTCCGCACGGAAGAGAGGGCGGCGGCGGGATCGCCGCTGCTCTCGGAAGGGTGCCTCGGCCTTGACACGCGCTGGCTCGCCCGCGAGGCGGTCATCTGCTCGGTCAGGCCGGGCTACCCCGCCGCGCTGGCGGGCTTGCGGCCCGGTTTCGTGATCGACAGGGTCGACGACGTGCCGGTCAGCCGACTCATCGAGGATGCCGCCGCTGATCTGCCCCCGCACCTCAACGAACGGGGCCGGCTCAACACGGTCGCCGATGCGATCGCCGGCCGCTTCTTCGGGCCGGTGGGAACCGCGGTGAAACTGGGCTACCGGGATGCCGCCGATGCGGAGCACGAGGTGACGCTTGAGATGAAAGCCCGGACGGGCAAGACGATCCTGGCCGATGACTATCCGCCCTTCTATGTGGACTTCACCGCCCGACGCTTGCCCGGCGACATCGGGTACATCAGCTTCAGCGGCTTCCTGCCGCCAATCGACGAGCAGTTCATCGCGGCCATCGACTCCATGACCGGCCTGCGGGGACTCATCCTGGATATCCGCGGCAACCCCGGGGGTAGCCACGAGGTCGGCGAGGCGATCGCGGGAAAACTGGTCCGGGAGGAGACCCCGTTCTCGATCTTCAGACACCGGGCCGGAACCGAGCAGGTCGTGCTGCAGCCGAATCCGCCGACCTACGACGGTCCGGTTGTGATCCTTCTCGACGTCATGAACGGCTCGGCCAGCGAGAGATTCTCCGCCTGCATGCAGTCGATTGGCCGGGCGCTCGTCATTGGGGAGCGCAGCCCGGGGCTCGTGGGGCCGTCGGAGATCAAGCCCCTGCCCAATGGGGCCTCGTTCATGTACCTGATCGCGCAGTCGCTGACGCCGGGCGGAACGGTGCTCGAGGGACACGGCGTCATTCCGGACATCCCGGCCGGCCTGGATCGCCAGTCGCTTCTGGCCGGCGTTGACGCCCAGCTGCAGCGGGCCATCGCCGCTATCGACAGCGCATCCGAGTAGCCCCGGGGTCATGGCGCGACACCCCGGGCCGGTGCCCAGCGGCAGATCAGAGCGCTCTGCGCCCGGCCGTGAATCCCCCGGGGAGCCCGCCTCCACGCGTGCACCCGTGTCCCGCCGGGGGTATACTCAACTCGAACGCCCCGGACTCTGACAGCCGGCGGGTCTTCTGACCACGCCGGCCGGTCGGACCGCAGCGTTCCGCCGGTCTTCCCGGCGCGATAGCGCGCGGCGCCGCGCTGCACC